>NZ_RPDH01000001.1:607219-1214438 GCF_003813775.1 Chitinophaga lutea
TATGGTATAACTACCGCCGTCTGCCCGCCGTAACGCTGGCCAAACAGATCATCGACTCGGGCAAGCTGGGCCGTATTTTCCATTACCGCGCCAACTTCCTGCAAGACTGGACGATCAACGCCAACCTGCCCCAGGGCGGCGCCGGCCTCTGGCGCATGGATGCGGACGTAGCGGGCTCCGGCGTAACCGGCGACCTGTTGTCGCACTGCATCGACACCGCCATCTGGCTCAACGGCAGCATCAGCAACGTAACGGCCATGACGGAAACGTTCGTGAAAGAAAGAATGCACCAGCTCACCGGCAAGGTGGAAAAAGTAAAAATCGACGATGCCTGTGCTTTCCTCTGCCGCTTCGAGAACGGCTCGCTCGGCCTGTTCGAATCCACCCGTTACGCCCGCGGCCACAAGGCGCTGTACACCTTCGAGATCAACGGCGAGAATGCCTCCATCCGCTGGGATCTGCACGATCTCAACCGGCTCGAATATTTCGAGAATTCGGACGATTCGCAGCTGCGTGGCTGGCGCTCCATCCATGTGACAGATGGCGAACAGCCGTATATGAACAAGTGGTGGGTACCCGGTTTGGGCATCGGCTACGAACATTCGTTCGTGCACCAGGTGGCAGACTTTTTGCGCAGCCTGGAAAACAACACCCCCTGCTCCCCCACTTTCCGCGAGGCCTACGAAACGCAGGCCGTATGCGAAGCTGTGCTGAGCTCCGCCGCAGCGGGAACATGGGAAAACGTAAACTTTGCGATCAAATAACAACAAGCATATGCTGAGAATCCTCCAATACACGCTGCTGCTGGCCGTTTTACTGCCGCAGCTGGCCTGCGCGCAAAAAGCCGTGAAAATATTCGACGGCAAAACGCTCAATGGCTGGGAAGGCGACACCGAATACTGGCGCGTGGAAAACGGTTGCCTGGTGGGTGAGATCAAGCCGGACAAACCCCTCAAAACAAACAGCTTCATCATCTGGCAGGGCGGCGCGCCCGCGGATTTTGAACTGACCCTGCAATTCAGGATCACCGCCGCCGGCAACAGCGGCATCAACTACCGCAGCGAAAAGCTCAGCGACGTCCCGCACGCCCTCAAAGGCTACCAGGCGGATATCGACGGCGCCAATCGTTATACGGGCCAGAATTATGAAGAAAGAGGCCGTACCACGCTCGCCTACCGCGGGCAGATCGTGACCATTCCAGACACCAAACTCAGCCCGAAAGACGGCAGCAAAGGCAACGCCTGGACGCCCGCCAAAGTAACGGGCTCGCTGGGCAGCGGCGATGCGCTGAAAGAAAAAATCAAAAGCGGCGACTGGAACACCTGCCGCCTCGTTGTGAAAGGCAACCGCCTCCAGCACTATATCAACGGGGTGCTGATGAGCGACGTCACCGACAATGACACGGTGAACGGTAAAAACAAGGGCATGCTCGGCATGCAGGTGCATGTGGGCCCGCCGATGAAAGTGGAGTATAAGGATATAGCACTGAAAGTACTGCGGTAAGCAGTGTTTTCCCGCGATATTTATTTCAACAGGTAACGGGCGAAAGGCCCGTTATTTTTTTTGCCTGCCGCCTGCTGTTGCCCGGCGATGAAGTCCACCGTCAGGCATTTTTCAGGCCCATATAATGCGCTTTTTGCGAGGCGCTGAGGTGCTCGATAGCGTACCGCAGAAAAGTACGGGGCATGGTGGCGGCGTGTTTGCCGAGGAACGCCAGCAGCTGATCCCGGTCACCTTTGCCGGCCTGCCGCACCCAGCCGCCGGCCGCCTTGTGAATCAGGTCTTCCTTATCCTTCAGCAGCATTTCCGCTATCTTGAAAGTATCCGCGCGATCGCGGTGTTTGAGGAAATAACTGGTAGCCACGATGGCCGTGCGCCGTTCCCAGATATTTTTAGAGCGCGCCAGTTTGTACAACACGGCGCGCGGCTTGTCGTACAGGTAACCACCCACTACATACTGTGCGCTGCGGTCTACGAGGTCCCAGTTGTTGATGCGGTCATGCCGGCGGAGGTACAGTTCGTACAATTCCTTCCGGCGGCTTTCGGGCGTTTTTTTGCTGCGCGCCTGAAAGTCCATGATGCTCACCGCTCCCACGCGCGCCTCGTGAATGGGGCTTTCCAGCAACTTTTCGATCTGTGCAAGCGGCATGTCCATCATCTCTTTGGCCAACTGAAACACCTGCCCCATACGCACGCCTATGAACTGATCCCCTTGGCTGTACTCACCTTCGCCTGACTTGAAATAGCGTTGTATTTTTTTCTGTTCGGCATCAGACTGCAGCGCTTTCAAACCTTCCAGGAATTCGGCCGCGGTTAAACGGATGGTTTGTTTCGGCATATGCTTTATTTTTTGCTGAATATCAGGGCCATTTTATCGAGGCATTCCTCCAGCCCTGCTTTCGACATCTCGTAAGTCTGATCGTTCGTATACCCGAACTCTGTAACGGTCATTTCCGTTTTCCCATCCACCGGCCGGAAAGTGATCTTGTGCCGTACGCCGGCTGCCAGTTCCGCCGGCAATCCCATTTTGGCGGGGTCAACGGCCTGACCATCGGCGTCCGAGAAGCGCATGACGAATTCTATCAGTTCCATCGGCACTATTTTATGGTAGTTCCAGGTGTTGTACAGGTCGTGCCCGTCCGGCGTACGCATACATACCAGCGAGGCCCCGCCTTCCCTGAAGTCCATTTTGGCCACCGGGCAGGTAAACACTTTCGGCCCCCACCATTGTTTTACATAACCGGAATCCGACCAGGCTTTCCATACCTCTTCAAGTGGAGCATCGAAGGTGCGGGTCACGATCAGGTCGCGCGTTTTGGAAGTGTCTGTTGTCATATGATTTTGATTTTCAGGGTGAACGATCACACCGCCGGCGCTTCGTTGCCATGCAAACAGATACAGCAGTGTCAGTAAGAGTAACGTCTTTTTCATACGCGGGGTGTTTTAACGGTACAAACGTACGCCCTATTCCCCGTTCCGGGCAGGTGCGGAAGCGACAATATGAAGGGGTGGGTGCGCCAAAAAAAGGCCGCAACACGGGTATGCGTGCTGCGGCCGGCAGTTAATATCGTGCGGGGCCTATTGTATTTTGGTCACCACCAGGTCGTCGTAGTAAATATATCCGTCGGTGGTGGATTGCCAGTGCGCCTGGCTGCCGCCGCGGAAAGTATGGAAGCTGAGGTTGCGGATGAGGCGCTTGCTGTCGTTGGTGGTCCAGCGGATGGCCGTGTCCAGCACGGTAACGCCGTCGATCACCAGTTTGGCCCGCCCGTTGGTGCTGGTGCCGGTATTGCTTTTTACATACATCTGTACCTGGTAGGTCTGGCCCCTGTTGAGGCTGCCGGTGGCCGGGTACGATTTACCGAAGTTGTCGCCGAACTCGCCGGGCTGGTCGCGGTAATACACGTAGGGATGGAAGTACACCCTGCTGCCGTTATTATACCACATCAGGCGCATACTGCCGCCGTTGCCGTCCCAGCCGGGGTCGCCGCCGGTATTGCCATCGCCGATCAGGAAACCGAAACCCAGCTTGCCGCCGCGGCTCCAGTCGAACGCGCTGTGGAACCGGATGCTGAACGATACCTGGTATTCGCTGCCGTCGGAAATGTCCGTGCGGGCAATGATGCCGCTGGCTCCGCCCAACGCGTCTTTAAGAAGCGTCACGCGCAGGTTGCCGTTGGAGATCATCGAGCGGGAACTGTTCCAGCCGGTGATGTTGCCGAAATCGGCTTCGGCCTGCGCCTGCGTATAGGCGGTTCCGTGCGTGTAACTGTCCCAGTTCTCGGAAAAAGAGCCGTTGATGGCGGCGATGGAAATATCCGTCACCGATAGCGTGTTTTCATTTGCAGGAAGCAGTTCATTGTCTGTTACTGCGGGTTTGCTGCAGGCTGCAGCGGATAGTACAAGCAGGATCATGCCTGCTCTGACAGATTTCAGATGATCTTTCATGGTGTGCTGTTTTCATGAACGTGAAAAATTCGGGTTTACCTGGTTATCCAAACAATATTAACTGCGTTATTAATTTAACGAAAAAAACCGGTTCGGGGAAATTGCCCGGCCGGCCGACTTTCCGCCGGTATATAAAAACTCCCCCGATCTCGTTATATTTGTTCCGTAAAAAAGGAAATGGTGTCTTCCTACCTGAACCGTCTTCCTCCCGGAAAGACTGATGGCGCCTACAAAACCAGGGGCTTTGCAAAAGGCCTTCATTTCAATTTGTAGGTATGAAAAAACCAGAACAGGTACACATAGCCGCTCACTTGTTAAAATGGACCGCCATCACCGTTCCGGTAGCGCTTACCGTGGGCTCTCTCGTCGCATTCTTTTTATGGTCGCTCGATGAAGTGACGCAGCTGCGGCAGCAGCGTCCCTGGCTCCTGTATTTACTGCCCGTAGCGGGGTTGCTGATCTATGCGCTGTACAGGTATCTCGGCAAAAACGCCGAAGCCGGCAACAATCTCATCATGAACGAGATCCATGAGCCCGGCGGCGGCGTTCCCTTGCGAATGGCGCCACTGGTGCTGGCCACCACCATCATCACCCACCTCTTCGGCGGCTCCGCCGGCCGGGAAGGTACGGCTGTGCAGATCGGCGGCAGCCTGGCCGGCCAGCTCGGCAAATGGTTCCGGCTGGGGAAAGAAGATGTGCGTATCATCCTCACCACCGGTATCGCCGCAGGTTTCGGGGCCGTGTTCGGTACGCCCGTCACCGGCGCCGTGTTTGCGCTGGAAGTGCTCACCGTGGGCCGCATCAGCCACAAAGCGCTCCTGCCCTGCCTGATGGCCAGCGTGCTGGCAGACGTGACCTGCTCCGCCTGGCAGATACAGCACACCCATTATCACATCGCCATCAACGAAGTGATCAGCAGCACGGTCGACTTTATCCATTTTGACTTCTGGCTCCTGCTGAAAGTGATCGGGGGCGGCGTTTGTTTCGGGATGGCCGGTTATCTTTTCTCCACCCTGTCGCACACCATTAAAAAATACAGCGGGCAGTTCATCCCCGTCAAATGGCTCATCCCTTTCGTTGGCGGCATCGTCATCATCGCGCTGACTGCGTTGCTGGGCACGGATGATTACCTGGGGCTGGGCGTCACCAATCCCGATCCCGACGGCGTATCGATCGTATCTTCTTTCCGCGAAGGCGGCGCCGGTTACTGGAGCTGGTGCTGGAAATTATTGTTCACCGCCATCACATTGGGCATGGGTTTTAAAGGCGGCGAAGTAACGCCCCTGTTTTTCATCGGCGCGGCATTGGGCAACACCATCGCATTGCTCACAGGCGCGCCCGTAGACCTCATGGCCGGCCTCGGCTTCATCGCGGTGTTCGCGGGCGCTACCAATACGCCCATCGCCTGCACTATCATGGGCGTGGAATTATTCGGCGGGGAATATGTACTGTATTATGCCGTGGCGTGTTTTACGGCGTATTATTTCAGCGGCCACACGGGCATCTATGCCGCGCAGCGCATGCAATCCAAAACCTGACGGCTTATTTGTAGAGCAGGTATTTCGTCCTCATTTTTTTGTACGCGCTTAAGCCCGGTTCCCAGCTTTTGCGGATCTCCGCTTCACTTTTACCCGCAATGATCTGTTCCCTGAACTGTTTAACGCCGGCCAGTTTGTTGATGTCGCCGATCTGGGTGCTGTAGGAACGGTCAAAGAATTTTGCTTTGTCCGGGTACGCTTTGTACAGGTCGATCATCCAGCCGACATTGATTTTCCCGGCCTTGCGGAACGGGGAAATATCGAACCGGCGCAGGTCCAGGCCGTAGCAGGCATCGTTCTGGTGCAGCGGCGTTTCGGATTTGCCGGGGATACTCACGGGCGTGAACGTGAAATCGTAGATCCCTTTCAGGCGGGGCGCGCCCAGTACGGTGAAGGGCATGTATGTGCCGCGGCCCTGGCTGAGGATGGTGCCTTCGAACAGGCAGAGGGAAGGATACAATATCACCGATTGCTGTGTATTCAGGTTCGGCGACGGGGCCACGGGCATCTCATAATCCATATCGTGGCGGTAGTTGGCCACCGGTATCACTTTGATCTTGCATTTCATTTTATTCTGCAGCCAGCCTTCGCCGTTCAGCATGTGGGCAAATTCCCCGATGGTCATGCCATGCGTGATGGGAATGGGGAACTGGCCGATGCCGGATTTATTTTCCATATCCAGGATGGGCCCGTCTACATACCCGTTGGGGTTGGGCCGGTCGAGAATGAGCAGCTCTTTACCGAACTGCGCGCAGGATTCCATCACGTCGCGCAGGGTGTTGATGTTCGTATAAAAACGGCAGCCCACATCGGCGATGTCAAAAATCATGATATCGAGATTGTCGAGGTCTTTTTTGGCCGGTTTCCTTTTGTTTCCGTAGAGGGAAATAATGGGAATGCCGGTAGCCTTATCCACTTCGTCGTGCACCTCGGCGCCGTTGCTGGCGTTGCCGCGGAAGCCGTGCTCCGGCCCGAAAATCGCCTTGATGTTCACCCCCAGCGAACGCAGGCTGTCTACGCTCAGCTTATTGCCGATAATGGACGTCTGGTTCACCACCATGCCCACCCTTTTACCTTTGAGGTACGGCAGGTAGGCCTTCACCTGGTCGGCGCCGGTGATGATGCCTTTACTGGAATATTGCGCCGCGCCTACAAAAGGTGTGGCCAGCAGGAGGATGATAACGATCAATCGTATTTGCATGATGATGATTTAAACTGGTTGCAACTGTAGAGACAAACTCAGTGCCATTTACCGTTAACCCCGTACCAAGTTAACCCATTTTCTTTTTCGCCTACCTTTGAAATATGAGCGAACATCATCCATACCTGCAGCGCTGCCTGGAACTGGGCGCCATGGCCGCCGCCGAAGGCGAAAGCCCCGTGGGCAGCCTCATCGTGAAAGACGGGACAATACTGGGCGAAGCCTTCGAAAAAAGCAGGCAGCTCAAAGACATCACCCGCCACGCCGAAGTACTCGCCGTGATGGACGCCCTGGCACGGCACGGCAGCTGCGATGGGGCCACCCTCTATACCAATGTGGAGCCCTGCATCCTTTGCTCCTACGTGATCAGGCATCATAAAATCGGGAAAGTCGTTTTCAGCAGGTATTCCGGCGAACTGGGCGGAGCAGGCTCGCGCTATGCGATCCTGACGGCGGAAGATATTGTAAAATGGGGTAAGGCCCCGGCGGTGGAGGTTATCGCTGATATTTGAGGCGGGTGGACCGGATAATACCCAGAGCTTCGCCGGTGAACCGGTTCATACCAGGTTGCGGGGTTTTCGACAGCAGTTTGAATTCAAACTCCAGCAACTGGCCATTCATGATGGTTGCCACGCGCACCTCCCGATGATAGTATGCAGTCGTATCCGTAAATACAGGTGCAAGTATGGAAAAACTATCCTGGCCGGCCCGGATGATGGTATCCAGCGAAAATTGGGTGTTTGCATCTAAAAGTGTGCAATAATATTTATTGCCGACGTGCACTTCGGCCATGGTTTTCCAACCGCCCGGGCCAGGGGCTGCCGCGCCACTATGCATAATCGTCAATTGGTTCACGGAGTCTTCGGGATAGTTCGAAAAAATAAACCCGCTTTCCAACACTACGGGGTTTGACCGCTGCTGAAAACGGTATTTTATCCGGTCGCTTTCAGCATTGCAACTGTAGTCCGTCCACTGAAGGGTGGTATCCCAACGGGCTGGCATTTCCATCGTTATGTCACCGAGATTGTTTTTCAACGGCACCCTCGTAACGGTTCCGGAAGAACAGGCCTGCAAAACAAGCAACAGTAAAGGGATAAATCGCATATTCAAAATATACAACTTTTTCCCGACCTCACAACGCCTTCAAATGCCGCATTATCACCGCCCGGTCGTGCTCCGTTCTGGCCAATTGCAACGCGGTTTGATAGTGCTCCGCTGCCTTTCCTCCATCCACCCCGGTATAAAGATTCCCCAACAGCGAATGGTACAAATGCGAGCCGGACAGCTGCAATTGCTCGGCCTCCCTGATGGCGGCCGCTTTGCCTTTCACCCTCGACAGCGCGTACGTCCGGTTGAGGGCGGCCACCGGTGAATATTCCAGCATCAGCAGTTTGTTGTACAGGTCGAGTATCTCCTCCCATTTGCCGGGCACCGGCGTTTTCTGGCAGTGCCAATAAGCAATGGCCGCCTCGAGATGGTACCGCGACGCCTGCTGCCCCTGGGCGCTTTGGATCAGATAATAATTGCCTTTTTCTATCAGATCATCATTCCACAATTCGCGGTCCTGCGCCTCATACAAAACATGTTCCCCCGCCGCATCCAGCCGCGCGTCGAACCGGGAAGCGTGGAAACACATCAGCGACAGCAGGGAATTCACCGGCGGGGTGTTGGTTGCCGCATGCTGCAACAGGAAATAACACAGCCGCATCGCCTCCATACAGAGCTCTTTCCGCAGCACGCTGTTCTGCGTGGAAGAATAATACCCTTCGTTGAACAACAGGTAAATGGTGGTGAGCACCGCCTCCAGCCGCTCACCCATTTCTTTTTCCGCCGGCAGGTCGGTGGAGATGTTTTCTTCGCGGAGTTTCTGCCGCGCGCGCAGCAGTCTTTTGTTGATGGTTTCCTTATTGGAGAGGAAAGCCTCCGCGATTTCATCGATCCCGAAACCGCAGAGGATGCGTAGCGCCAGGCCCACCTGCGCTTCTTTGGGAATGGCGGGGTTACATACCACGAAGAGCATCCGCAGCTGGCTATCTTCAATGTTCGGCCCGGAGAGATCGATTGCCGGTTCGGCGGCGCCGGCCTGCGAATTGCTGAGCACGGCGGATACTTTTTCCGCGAACACTTTATTCCTCCGCAGGTAATCGATGGTTTTGTTTTTCGCCACGGTATACAGCCAGGCGGTGGGATTGTCCGGGATGCTCTTCAGCCCCCATGTTTCGCTGGCCAGCAGGAAAGTGTCGTGCACGATATCTTCGGCGACTTCGAGATGGTTGCTGCCGAATAATTTACAGAGTACAGCAATGATCTTGCTGTACTCTGTTTTAAACAAGCGGGGAATGAGCTCCTTTTCCTGCATGCGCTGTTACACACCAAACTGCGTCAGGTGATGGTTGAGGTGTTTGTAGAACAGGTTGTTCCATTGGTTTTTGCTAAGCGCACCGAACGAGTGCGATACTTTTCCCTCGAACGCATGTTCCCCCAGCTCCGCCGTTTGCCGGATGTAGCCGATCAGGCGGGTTTTCTCCCGGTCAAAATCCCGGTCGCCTTTGATGATAAATGCAGGGGCAGTTTGTGCATTCTGTTTGTACGGTTGCGCGCTGGTAACGATCTTCTTCACAAACGACCGGAGGATGAACCGCATCACGAATCCGGGTTTGGGATGATTGTCGTCGTACACCAGTTCGTATTGCACATTGCAATGCGCCAGCATCTGCCCGGCGTTCATTTTTCCCCATTGCGCCGTGGTGCCGGGCTGTAGCAGGTTGATGCGCCTGATTATATCCTGCGCCACAGGTTGGGTGAAGATGTTTGGTAATTCCATGGGTAACGGTTTAGTCCATTTTCATAATATCGCGCACTTCCACATGCCCGCCGGTCAGCAGGATGGGACAGCCTTCTGCAAGCCGCAGCGCCTCATCGATGGAGGCCGCTTTGAGGATCAGGTTGCCGCCGATCATTTCCTTTACTTCGGCATATGGCCCGTCGGTCACCACGTTGCCGGGTTTGAGGGTTTTGCCCTGAAAACCGAGCCGGTTGGTGCTGACGAACTTTCCCTGGGCGGCAATGGCGCCTATCCAGTCGCGCCACTGCTTGATGCCGGCCTGCATCTGTTCAGGCGATACGTCGTGGGAAGGTTGCTGGGGGTGCCGGAAGATGAGCATGAATTCAGTCATGGTAACTGCGTTTAGATTGTTAAAATAATTTGTTTTTCGCTCTTATGACGAGCTTGCTTTCCCGGATTGGACAAAAACAGCGAAAAATATTATTTTTACGATGTCAACTTTCCTTGCTCACCGTAAAAAAGGAGGTTACCATGCACAGCCACATTCACCATAGCGCATCGTTTTAACTGCAAACCCTGCAGTGCCGGTCAGTTGTTTCCCGGGGCAGTTCCCCGGCCGTGCGCGTATTCACCGATCTGAACTGACGGCGATCTTTACTGACTAAAATTCATATCATGACCATTTGCGATTATAACGTCTGGGCCCATGCCCGGGTGTACGATCATTTGAAAACCCTCCCCCCGTTATTGCTGCACGAGCCGGTCAAAAGCGTGTTCCCATCGCTGTTCGACGTGCTGGTGCATGTGTACATCATCGACACGGGCTGGCATGCCGTGCTCACCGGACAGCATGCGGCGGACGATTACGGGACCATCCGCCGGGAAATAGACCGGTTGCTGGGGGAAACGCGGGAAGATAGCCTTGAAGGACTGGCCGCCAGGCAGCAGCAGGTATGCGCGGCGATTGCCGCCATCGCCCGCAGCCGCTCCCTCACGGAAGAAGCCGTGTACGCAGGAGTGCCCATGCAGCTCGGCGAGGTGATGCTGCACATTGCCAACCATGGCACCTACCATCGCGGCAACATTTCGGCGATGCTGCACCAGCTGGGCCACGCCGGCGTGCCCACAGATTATGGTTTTTATTTATACCATCTGCGGAATAAATAACGACTGTCAGGAGGGAGTCTTCAGGCAACCTCCTGATTTTCAACTCAATAAGCTCCAGGGCACATTCCCCCTGCCCCATCCGTCAGTATTCCGGGGATTTTATTAGAGAAAACGTGATAAAAAAGCAGATTTTCTGGATATATTTTAACAATTTTGTAGTTACGTTTATAAAATATAAAAAATGAGCAAAGTACCCGCTACATTATTTGACAAAGTTTGGGATTCACACGTAGTCAGGAAGATCCAGGACGGGCCTGATGTGTTTTTTATTGACCGGCACTTTATTCATGAAGTAACCAGCCCGGTGGCTTTCCTGGGCCTGGAAAACCGCGGCCTGAAGGTGATGTTTTCGGAAAGGACGTTCGCAACGGCCGACCATAATACGCCTACCATCAACCAGCACCTGCCCGTGCAGGACCCGCTTTCCGCCAACCAGCTGAAAGCCCTGGAAACCAACTCTGCCAAATACGGCATTTCCCACTGGGGGCTGGGCAACCCTAAAAACGGCATCGTGCACGTGGTAGGCCCCGAAAACGGCATCACCCTCCCCGGCATGACCATCGTGTGCGGCGACTCCCATACCTCCACCCATGGTGCCTTCGGCGCTATCGCCTTCGGCATCGGTACGTCCGAAGTGGAAATGGTGCTTTCCTCACAGTGCATCATGCAGCCCAAGCCGAAGAAAATGCGCATCAACGTAAACGGCCAGCTGGGCAAAGGCGTTACGCCGAAAGACGTAACCCTCTATATCATTTCCCGCCTCACCACGGCCGGCGCTACCGGTTACTTTGTGGAATATGCCGGCGAAGTGTTCCGCAACATGAGCATGGAAGGCCGTATGACCGTGTGTAACATGAGCATCGAAATGGGTGCCCGCGGCGGTATGATTGCGCCCGACGAAACTACCTTCGCATATATCAAAGGCAGGGAAAAAGCCCCGAAAGGCGAAGCCTGGGACAAAGCCCTCGCCTACTGGAAAACGCTGAAAACAGACGAAGGCGCCGCTTTCGACGCCGAATTCACTTACGATGCGGCGGATATCGAACCGATGATCACCTACGGCACCAACCCCGGTATGGGCATGGGCATCACCCGGCATATCCCCCTCGCAGCGGAAGCAGGCGGCAGCAAAAGCAGCTACGAAAAATCGCTCGACTATATGGGCTTCCATGAAAACGATTCGATGCTCGGCAAAAAAGTGGACTACGTGTTCATCGGCAGCTGCACCAACGGCCGCATCGAAGACTTCCGCGCTTTTGCGTCCATCATCAAAGGCCGTAAAAAAGCCGATCATGTGACTGCGTGGATAGTGCCCGGTTCGCACATCGTTGAGCAGCAGATCAAAGACGAAGGCATCCTCGACATCCTGACCGAAGCCGGCTTCCAGCTGCGCCAGCCCGGTTGTTCCGCCTGCCTGGCGATGAACGACGACAAGATCCCCGCCGGCAAATACGCGGTAAGCACCAGCAACCGCAACTTTGAAGGCAGGCAGGGCCCCGGCGCCCGCACCATGCTGGCAAGCCCCCTCGTGGCGGCCGCAGCAGCAGTAACCGGCGTGGTAACCGATCCGCGCGAATTGATCGCCTAATCTTTTATCAGCAACAAAAACACAAACAATGGCTTACGATAAATTCACCATTTTAAAAAGCTCCGCGGTGCCCCTGCCCATCGAAAACGTGGACACCGACCAGATCATCCCTGCCCGATTCCTCAAAGCCACCGAAAGAAAAGGCTTTGGCGACAACCTGTTCCGCGACTGGCGGTACAACCCGGATAATTCACCGAAGCAGGACTTCGTGCTGAACAACCCGATCTACTCCGGTAAAATCCTCGTGGCCGGCAAGAACTTCGGCAGCGGCAGCAGCCGTGAGCACGCGGCCTGGGCTATTTACGACTACGGATTCCGTTGTGTCGTATCCAGCTTCTTTGCAGACATCTTCAAAGGCAACTCCCTCAACATCGGCATCCTGCCCGTTCAGGTGAGCCCCGCGTTCCTCGATAAAATCTTCACCGCCATCGAAGCCGATCCGAAAGCCGAGATCGTGGTGGACCTGCCCGCGCAAACCATCACCATCGCCGCTACGGGAGAACAGGAATCTTTTGACATCAATTCTTACAAGAAGCATAACCTCACCAACGGGTTCGACGACATCGACTATCTCCAGGCCATGAAAGGCGAGATAGCGGAGTTTGCTTCAAAAAGCATGTACTAAAAAATGCCGGTTGACAAGCGTTATATAGAAATTATGGATACCACACTCCGCGATGGCGAACAGACCAGCGGAGTGTCTTTTTCCCCTTCAGAGAAACTCACCATCGCCCAGCTGCTGCTCACGGAAGTGAAGGTAGACCGTATCGAGATCGCCTCGGCGCGCGTGTCTGACGGCGAACTGGCGGCGGTGAAGGCCATCACCAAATGGGCAAAAGCCAACGGTTTCCTGAACAAGGTGGAGGTGCTCACTTTCGTGGACGGCGACGTGTCCGTACAATGGATGCAGAAAGCCGGCGCTAAAGTGATGAACCTGCTCACCAAAGGTTCGCTCAATCATTTAACGCACCAGCTGAAGAAAAAACCGGAACAGCACTTCGCCGAGGTGGCCGCCGTGATTGCCCTCGCCCGCAAAAAGGGACTGGAGTGCAACGTGTACCTCGAAGACTGGAGCAACGGCATGCGCCACTCGCGCGACTACGTGTTCCAGTACCTCGATTTTCTGACGCAGCAGCCGGTGAAACGCATCATGCTGCCGGATACGCTCGGCGTGCTCATTCCTTCCGAAGTACATGCATACATCACCGAAATCGTGCAGCGCTACCCGAAGGCCCACTTCGATTTTCATGCGCACAACGACTACGACCTCGGCACCGCCAACGTGCTCGAAGGCGTGAAAGCCGGCGCGCACGGGCTGCACCTCACCATCAACGGCATGGGCGAACGGGCCGGTAACGCCCCGCTGGCCAGCGCCATCGCGGTGCTGAACGACTTCATGCCCGGCATCAAAACCAGCGTGGCAGAAGGGTCGCTGTATTCCGTGAGCAAGCTCGTGGAAACCTTCTCCGGCTTCCGCATCCCGGCCAACAAACCGGTGGTGGGCGAAAACGTGTTCACCCAAACCGCCGGCATCCATGCAGACGGCGATAAAAAGAACAAACTGTATTTCAGCGACCTGATGCCCGAACGTTTCGGCCGCCAGCGCAAATACGCCCTGGGTAAAACCAGCGGCAAAGCCAACATCGAAAACAACCTGCAGCAACTGGGCATCCAGCTCTCCGACCCCGACCTCAAAAAGGTCACCCAGCGCATCATCGAACTGGGCGATAAAAAGGAAATGGTGACCCAGGCAGACCTGCCGTATATTATTTCCGACATCCTCGACAGCAACACCATCGAGGACAAAGTGCGGATAGAAAACTATGTGCTCACCCACTCCAAAAATCTCAAACCGTCGGTAACGCTGCGCATATCCGTCAAGGGCGAGCAGTTCGAAGAACATTCCCAGGGCGACGGACAGTACGATGCGTTCATGAACGCGCTCAAAAAGGTGTACAAAAAGCAGAAGCAGGAGTTGCCCGTGCTGACGGACTATGCCGTACGCATCCCGCCCGGCGGCAAAAGCGACGCCCTCTGCGAAACCATCATCACCTGGCGGTTCAACAACCGGGAATTCAAAACCCGCGGCCTGGACAGCGACCAGACCGTATCGGCCATCAAAGCCACGCAAAAAATGCTCAACTTAATCTGATTCAATTATCACTCACACAATACGAATGGCAACGAAACATATTTTAATTGTTCCAGGCGATGGAATAGGACAGGAAGTAACGGCGGTCGGCAAAAAGGTGCTGGAAAAGATAGCCGCCAGATTCGGCCATACCTTTACTTACGACGAAGCGCTGATCGGCCACGTAGCCATCGAGGCCACCGGCAACCCGCTGCCCGATGAAACGCTGGAGAAAATGCGGAAATCCGATGCTGTATTGTTCGGCGCCGTAGGCCACCCGAAGTACGACAACGACCCCTCCGCGAAAGTGCGCCCCGAACAGGGCCTGCTGAAAATGCGCAAGGAACTCGGCCTTTACGCCAACCTGCGCCCCATCAAATTATTCGACGAACTGCTGGGCGCGTCCAGCATCAAACCGGAAATCCTGAAAGGAGCCGACATCCTCTTTTTCCGCGAGCTGACCGGTGATATCTACTTCGGTGAAAAAGGCCGCAAGAACAATGGCGACACCGCTTTCGACATTGCCGAATACAGCCGCTACGAAGTGGAGCGCATCGCCCGCAAAGCGTTTGAAGCCGCCCGCACCCGCCGCAAAAAACTCTGCTCTGTAGATAAAGCCAACGTGATCGAAACATCTCGCCTGTGGAGGGAAGTGATCCAGAAAATCGCGCCCGAATACCCCGACGTGGAAGTGGAACACCAGTTCGTAGACGCCACCGCCATGCTGCTGATCAAAGATCCCCGCCGCTTCGACGTGGTGGTGACCGCCAACCTGTTCGGCGACATCCTGACCGATGAGGCCTCCCAGATCGCAGGCTCCATGGGCATGCTGGCCTCCGCCTCCATCGGCGACGGCACCGGCGTGTACGAGCCCATTCACGGCTCCGCGCATGACATCACCGGCAAAGGCGTAGCCAACCCGCTCGCGTCCATCCTGTCCGCCGCCCTGCTGCTCGACATTTCGTTCGGCATGAAAGCGGAATCGGAAGCCGTGATCAGCGCGGTAGACCAGGTACTGAAAGCCGGCTTCCGCACCCGCGACATCGCCGACCAGCAGACGCCGGCCGACAAGATCCTCGGTACCGAGGCCATCGGCGAAGAAGTGCTGAAGTTTCTGTAAGCAAATAAATACTCAATAACAAAAAAGCCTTGCACTCCGCAAGGCTTTTTTTAATGTTGTTAGTTGATGAACCACCATCTCAACCCGATGCGCAACGCAAAGTTGTTGGCAGGATAAAACGGCGCCGTCATGTTATTGTCCCACAGGAACGTATTGAGGTTCTCCGTGCGCACATACGCCGTGAAGGATTTGATTCGGAAATGTACGAACGCCGCCAGGTCGGGATAGTTCGAAATATTATACCGGCGCTGGTATACGAACTGGCTCAGCACCGGGGAATAATCGTCCGCGTAATACGGCGTGTTGTACTTGGCCTCGATACCTGTGTAAAGGTTCAGGTTTTTGAAGAGGCGCGCGTTGTACGCCATGCGTGCCCGGGCCCATACGGTCGGCAATTGCAGCGGCGAATCGCCGATCACCCGCTGGAATGCGAAGTTCGCATCCAGGGTAAAACTTTTGATGTCGAGGCGTTTGTAAGCGACGATCTGCAACAGGTTGAACAGCCCGGCAAACTGATCGCTTTCCGTATAACTTTTGAAATAGGTGTATTTGTTGAACAGGAAATAATTGGCGGCCACATTGTATTTCAGCCGGCGGTTGTCTGCCTTGAACTGCAGCTGGGTGATGTTTTCCTTGCCGAGGTTATTGTTTTCGTATACCGTAAAGTGGTTGGTGCCGAAATACCGGTTTACGTACGACGGCTCCTTGTTCACGTTGCTGAACATGAAGCTGATGTTGCCCAACGTTTCGTTCAGGTACCGGCTCAATACACCGCTCACGGCGTAATCCCCGATGTTTTCGCCGAGGGTGTACAGCTCGCCTTTGGCAGACAGGTCCCACTTCTGGTTGCGGGTTTTATTGCGGTATTCGCCATGCACCCGCATGTTCGAAAACTTCGTGGTGGCCGTCAGGAAGTCGCCCTGGATATAGTCGAACCCTGCGCCCAGCCGGATGAAGTGCGCCATATTGCCCAGTACGGGAAAGGAGATCAGCGAAAGGTCGTTGCTGAGCACGCGCCAGCGATGGCGGGTAAGCACCGTGTCCTGGCCAAAGGCTTCCGGCCACAGCTTCAGTTTGTAGTTATTGACATAATACAGCGAATCGGGGTTCAGGTCGATGAACTCATACGTGTTCTGCGTGTAGCTGAACGTATGTTCCACCCTGAACCGCGGGTCGAATTTATAATACTCGGTGGTATCGTTCACATGCACGGTATCGCCCCTGCCCCAGTCGAATTGCTGGCGCAGCAGAATGCTGGCTTCCTGGTAATCGTTCTTTACGGGGATGTTGGTGTTGAAAAACGCACTGGATTGCGCCGTACCGCCACCCATTCTCGTGGGGATGAGGCGGCGCCGGTTATACTCCGGGTCGCTTAACGACACCGTGTCCACAATCCCCCCGTTTTCACCGGCGTTGAGCTTGTTGAGATAATAGCTCATGAGGATGTGGTACCGTTTATTCTGGCTGTTGTAGTGGGCCGTTACTTTGTAATTGTCGTGATTGGTGGCCTGCGCGCGGAAATAACCCGGCGAGTTGATTTTGCGGTAGGCGAAATGAAAATTGAACTTGTTTCCGCGGTTCTGCGTGTGCATCAGGTTGATCATCTGCTCCTGCTGCCCGCCGATGAGGTAGCCCAGTTCGGAATACGGACGGTTGGTATTGAAGAACTGCGCGTTCTGGTGGTTGTAACCGTATACGTCGAACGAATGGAAACCGGGGTCGAAACCGGGGATCATCCGGGGCGTGAAGATGAGGTTGCGCGAGGCGCTGCCGTTGTTGCCCAGGTTGATGAAGGAGCCGGGCACCCCGAGGTAGTTCAGCGAGAAGTCGGCCACCGACGAATCGAGCATGAAGTCCGTAGGCTCGCCGAGGTACCGGTAGCGGATGGTGAGCGTGTCCGGCTCGTGATCATGGGAGGATGTGTCCCGCTGCATACGGGAATTGCCTCCGCCACCACCGCCCACCGGGAGGCGGTTGGTATTGAATTGCGCTTTCAGGGCGCCGCCGGTGCATACCAGCAAAAGAAAAACGATCGTGAAATGCCTCATCCTGATGATTCGTGTAGGGCCCGCAATTCTCTACAATTGTCGGACCAATTCGCTGAAAATATATGTTAAATGTGGTTCTGCTGCTTTGGCGGCTGCCAGTACCTCTTCGTGGGTGATCACGTTCTCTTCCTCGCGTATGCCGATGTCTGTGATGACGCTCATCGCGAACACTTTCAGGCCGCTGTGCACGGCCACGATCACTTCGGGCACGGTGCTCATGCCCACGGCGTCGCCGCCGATGACGTGCATGTATTTGTATTCGGCGCGGGTTTCGAAGCTGGGCCCCTGTACGCCCACATACACGCCGCTGTGTAAAGATATGCCTTTGGCGGCAGCAATGTCCCCCGCTTTGGCGATCAGCGCCTTGGTATAAGGCTCGCTCATGTCCGGGAAACGGGGGCCGAGCGCGTCGATGTTACGGCCGCGCAGCGGGTGCTCCGGCTGCAGGTTGATATGATCGGTAATCACCATCAGGTCGCCCACCTTGAAATGACGGTTCATGCCGCCGGCCGCGTTCGAGATCAGCAGGGTATGAATGCCGAGGGCCTTCATGACCCTGACCGGGAAGGTCACCTGCTGCATGCTGAGGCCTTCATAGTAGTGGAAACGGCCTGCCATAGCCACTACCGGGCGTCCGCCCAGGCGGCCCAGGATGAGCCTGCCCGCATGCCCTTCCACCGTTGCCGGCGGGAAATGCGGAATGTCGTTATACGAAATCTCCACCTTGTCGGTAATATCCGCCGCCAGGTTGCCCAGGCCGCTGCCCAGGATGATGCCCACCACGGGGGTTTCCGTGACGGACCGTTGTATGTAAGCGGTCGCTTCCCTGATCTGTTCCAGCATTAGCCTAGTTTTATGCCCGGCAAAGTTAATTCTATAAACCATACCATCAGCCAGCCCCCAAGAATTCATCCGGCCAAACCGGGCGCCATCCGTTCCCATGGCCGCAGGGGCCGCTCCGCCCGGCAATCGGTAAGATAAATAATACACGGATAAAACATAAAATGACTAAATTAGCGCCCAAATTTAATTACCGATGAATTTACACGAGTACCAGGCTAAAGAACTGTTGAAAAAATATAACGTACCGGTACAGGAAGGTATCCCGGTAGATACTCCCGAAGCGGCGGCAGAAGCTTATAAGCAACTGAAAGTGCAGTTTGGCAACGAGTTTGCCGTAGTTAAAGCTCAGATCCACGCCGGTGGCCGTGGTAAAGGCAAAATTAGAGGTACTGAACAGCGCGGTGTAGCGGTGGGAAAAAATTCAGAAGACGTTAAAACCATTGCCGGCAACATCCTTGGCGGCACCCTGGTAACCATACAGACAGGCGAGGCCGGTAAAGTGGTGAATAAAGTACTGGTGGCGCAGGACGTGTACTATCCCGGCCCCAATCCCATCAAGGAACTCTACCTCTCCATCCTGCTCGACAGGGCGAAAGGCCAGAACGTGATCATGTACTCTACCGAAGGTGGTATGGACATCGAAGAGGTGGCCCACAACACCCCGGAAAAAATATTCAAGGAGTGGGTTCACCCCGGTGGCGGCCTCCAGCCGTTCCAGGCCCGCAAAATCGCTTTCAACTTCGGTTTGAGCGGTGAAGCTTTCAAAAACATGGTGAAGTTCGTGACCAACCTCTACAACGCGTACGTAGGCCTCGACGCCGCCATGCTCGAAATCAACCCCCTCTTCAAAACCAGCGACGAGAAAATCATCGCCGTGGATTGCAAACTGAACCTCGACGATAACGCCCTGCTCCGCCATCCCGACCTGGTAGCCCTGCGCGACATCACCGAAGAAGACCCCACCGAAGTGGAAGCCGGCAAATTCAACCTCAACTTCGTGAAACTCGACGGTAACGTAGGCTGTATGGTGAACGGCGCCGGCCTGGCCATGGCTACCATGGACATGATCAAACTCTCCGGCGGCGAACCGGCCAACTTCCTGGACGTAGGCGGTACCGCCAACGCACAGACCGTGGAAGCAGGTTTCCGCATCATCCTGAAAGACCCGAAAGTAAAAGCGATCCTCATCAACATCTTTGGTGGTATCGTTCGCTGCGACAGGGTGGCCCAGGGTGTGATCGACGCCTATAACTCCATCGGCACCATCAAGGTGCCCATCATCGTGCGCCTGCAGGGTACCAACGCTGCCGAAGCCAAACAACTCATCGAGCAGAGCGGCCTGAAAGTACAGTCCGCCATCCTGCTGAGCGAAGCGGCCGAACTGGTGAACAAAGCAGTAAGCGCCTAAGCTGAAAAGAATAATACTATTTTGAAAGTGCTCCGGTGATCCGGGGCACTTTTTTTATGTCAAATATTACTTACTTATACTATATAACCACCACAACTCCACATCATCCCCACACCATCTCCACGTTATGTCCACATCAAGTCCACCTATCTCCCAATTAACCCTTTGTTTACACTGTGTTTTCCTCCTGTGTAACACCGTAGATCCAGCAGCAACGGTACTTCCCCGATAATGTCAAATTAGTACCATCCTGCTCAAAAACCGGTAAAAAAACATCAGTATAGCAAACCCCTGATTCAACACAAAAACACCGCTGTTCATCCCATTTCCAACATGGCATGATAAAAAACCTTTACCTTTATGGCCCATCCTCCTTACTACCCGAAACATGACCGGTTATTGGTTTCCCATTAACACAGCCATTTCATGTTAAGAATCAGACAGTTTTTCCTCATTTGTTCCGGCGCCCATTTGCCGCTGCTTCGCCGCGCGCCCGCCGAGCTCAACAAGTACGCCGGTATCGGCGGCACCGTATTTTTCACCGGCCTGCTGGCCGCACTGTCTGGCGGGTACGCCCTATGGACGGTGTTCCGCCAGCCCTGGGCGGCCGTGCTCTTCGGCCTCGTTTGGGGGCTGATGATCTTTAACCTCGACCGCTACATCGTGGCCAGTATGAAAAAACGGGAACGCTTCGGGCAGGAGCTGTGGATGGCCACCCCGCGTCTCATCCTGGCCGTGCTCATCGCCATCGTGATCTCCAAACCCCTGGAACTGCAGATTTTCGACCGGGAAATACAGGCGGAACTGGTGATCATGGAGCAGCAGAAGTTCAAAACACAGGAGGAAAAGGTCAAAGAACGGTACCAGTCCCGCACCCAGGAACTGAATGCCCGCCTGCAAACCCTCCAGCAGCAGATCAATGCACAGACCGCCCGCCGCGATACGCTGATGCTGCTTGCCCAGCAGGAAGCCGACGGTACCGGGGGCTCCCGCGTGAAAAACCTGGGGCCCATCTACAAGGCTAAAAAAGCAGATGCGGACAGCGCCACGGCCGCCCTCGCCCTTCTGCAGCAACGCCACGGCGACCTCCGCAAGGAACTGGCCTCGCAGGACTCCACGACCGCCGCCGCCGTTACCCAGTTGAAACGTACCAGTCTTGACGGCCTCGCTTCCCGCCTCGAAGCGCTCGGCACCCTCACCCAAAACAGCGAGCCCATCCGTTGGGCCAACTGGTTTATCATCCTCCTGTTCATCGCCATCGAAACCGCGCCGGTATTCGTGAAGCTCATTTCTCCCCGCGGGCCATACGACGATCTGCTGGAACAGCACGAGTACGCCTTCATCATGCACAAAAAGGAAAAGAAAGCCATCCTCTCCATGGAAACCGAAGAGCGCATCGCCAAAGGCGCCATGCGCACCGGCCAGCGGGTGGAACAGGCCATCGTATAATTTTTTAACAGGAATTTATGGAATCAGGCGGCCTGCCCGCATCCTTCCATAAATTCCTGATATGAAAAAACTGTACGCCCTGCTCACGATCGTGGTGGCTGCTAACGTGCAAGCCCAAACGAAGAAAGTGACGGTTCATTCCACCATCGATCACGTGACCGTTTATACGCAGGGCGCGCAGGTGCAGCGCTCGGCCACTACGTCTATTCCCGCCGGCACCACCACGCTCGTGTTCCCGCAGATATCGCCGGAGCTGGAAGAAAAAAGCATCCAGGTGCAAGGCCGCGGCGCGTTCACCATTCTTTCCGTGGCGCGCGACCGGAACTACCTGCGCAACCAGGCCCCCAATGCGGACATCCGGCAGCTGCAGCAACAGCAGGATGCCCTGGAAGAAAAACTGACGCGGGAAAACAACCGCCTGAAAGTATATACGCAGGAAGAAAACATGCTCACCAAAAACCAGGAGATCCGCGGCGCCAACACCGGCCTGAAAACGCAGGATCTCCGCGAGGCCATGGACTTCCAGCGCAACCGCCTGACGGAGATCCTCGACCTCCAGATGGCCATCCGCAGGAATATCCGCGACATCACGGACCAGATAGACCGCCTGGAAGCGCAGCAAAGCGCACTGATGGCGGGCAGCGACAGTTCCACGAGCGACCTGCTCATCACCGTATCCGCCAAAGAAGCCATCAGCGGCGGTTTCAGCCTGAGTTACCTGGTGAAAAACGCCGGCTGGTATCCCAATTACGCCTTGCGGGTAGAAAGTATCAGCCGCCCCCTGGCGATGGAATACAAAGCCAATGTGTACCAGCAGTGCGGGGAAGACTGGAAGAACGTCAAACTCCGCCTGAGCAGCGGCAACCCTTCGGAAAGCGGCCAGCGGGCCGAACTGCAGCCCTGGCAGATGCGTACGTTCAACTCCCGCGCGGACATGCTGAACGCCCGTTCCCTGTTATCGCGCACCGGCAACAGCGAGGCGCGCGGCGTGGTGACGGACGGCAGCGGGCAGCCCCTGCCCGGCGCGTCGATATTCGTGCCGGAGCGCAGCATCGGCACCACCACCAACGAAAACGGCGCGTTCAGCCTCCAGCTGCCGCCCAATGTGCGCTCGCTGAACGTGGCGTATATCGGTTTTGCGAACCAGACGGTGAATGTAACGGGCTCGCCGCTGCGCATCACCATGGTGGAAAGCAAAAGAACGCTGGATGAAGTGGTGGTGGTAGGGTATAGTTCACAACGGAAAGTGTCGGCGAGCCTCGCCGGCGCCATCAAGGGCATCAACATCAAAGGCAAGAATCAAACGACGCCCCCACCCACCATCCCGCTGGATGTGACCACCACTTACAAGCCCACCACCGTCAGCTTCGAAATCATCAACCCTTACACGATCCCTTCGGACGGCAAGGCTTACACCGTTACCATCCGCGATATGGAGATACCGGCCATTTACGAGTACCACACCGCACCCAAGACCGACCTCTCCGCCTATCTGCTGGCGGGCATTACGGGCTGGGAAGAACTGAACCTGATGGAAGGCGAGGCGAGCATTTATTACGAAGGCGCTTACCTCGGCAAAACGCTGCTCAACCTGCAGGAAGCGTCAGACACGCTGTTCGTGTCGCTCGGCAAAGACAAGAACATCGTGATCAACCGCAAACTGCAAAAAGACTATGCGCGGCACCAGTTCCTGAGCGGCGCGCAAACCATTACCCACAACTGGGAGATCAGCGTAAAAAATAATAAACGGGAACCGGTGCGGATACTGGTGGAAGATCAGCTGCCCATTTCCACGCAGAAGGAAATAGAGATCAGCAAAACGGCTTACCCCGGTGCGCGCCTCGACGAAACCACGCAGCAGGTGACCTGGGATTTGCAGGTTGCCTCGCGGGAAGAGAAAAAAATGCAGTTGCAATACGCGGTGAAATTCCCCAAAGACAAGGTGGTGAACTTCGATTAACGTCCGGCGGAGATAAGCCTGCCCTGGCCTGTGCGTACAATACAGGCCGGTCAAAAACACATTCACTGGTAATGCATGTTAACCCTCCGTCCCGGGCATTGGCCCGGGACATTTGTTTATGACCCCAACTTTGCGTAGATTAAACATATTATGCAAGTACACCTGAAAACAATCCACGAAAGCAGTGCCGCCGCCGGTTGGGCGGGGCCGAGGAGCCTGGTGATAGACCGTACGCCAAGGGCAGGCGGATTGGGCATCGGGTTTAGCGGAGAAGAGCTCTTCATGATGTCGATCGGGGCGAGCCTGTGCAACGATCTGTACAGGGAGGCGGCCATCCGCGGCATCGAGCTGCAGCACGTCGAGATCATCATCAACGGCGACTGGAGCGGGGAACCGGCGCAGGCCCGCAACCTCCGGTACGACATCAAGGTGCAGTCGAACGCGCCGAGAGAAGCCACCGAAGAACTGATCAAACACACGGACCACATCGCGGAAATACCGCATACGCTCAGGGCCGGCACGCCGGTGAGGCTGAATATGATGGAGATTTCAGGGTGATTTTTCCGGCAGGGGCTTTACCGTGAACTGCTGCGGCCGGGCGGCCGCAGGGATAATGTGTATTTTACTCGCTGACCAGTTCCACTTCATACACCGGGCTGAAAAGATAGACCCGCCGGGTGTCCACTTCCTCGCAACGGAATCTTTTACGGATGCGCTCGCCGCGGCGGAATATGCGCCCGTCCTTGGTCCTGAACAACTGGCCCGGGGGCAGCTGCTCCACCAGGTAATGGTTTTCCTTTTTCCGGTCGTACCGCTTCAGCACCCGCATCAGGTCTTCGTCAGCGCAGGAGCTGGCGGCCGGGTTGTGCAGGCTGTCGCGCACCGCCGCTTCCACATCGGGCGGCAGGTAATTTTTACCAACGAATTCGCGGAGGATTTTACTGTATTCCTGTTTCCATTCCTTTCCGTGGGCCGATACGCGGTTGCCGTATACCATGAACGTCACCAGGTGGGCGATTTCATGCAGCAGGGTGAGCAGGAAGGCGTATTTGTTGAGCCCGCCGTTGATGCTGATGCGGTGGCCCTTGTTTTCGTAAGGGTGCCTGTAATCGCCCAGTACGCTGGCCCTTTCGCGGGTGATGGTGAGATGTACCTTGAATTCCGTGATATAGGCGATCACCTGCTCGAACGTACCGTCGGGCAGGTAACTCGCTAATGCATGTAAAGGTGCTTCTTGCTTCAACGCCTTCAGGATTTCTTTTGCCGCATACTTTTACGGTACAGGTGGATGGTTTCAAACACCGTGTACACGAGGTAAAAGAACATGAACAGGAAAATCGTCGCCTTGTTCACGTTTTGCCGGTTCATGAAGATGTATACCGCAATACATGCCACACAAAGCATCAGCTTGGCCAGCGTGGCCGCATAAACGGCACGCACCATGGCATTGGGATTGTCTGCCGACATCCCTTTGCTGCCCAGTGAATAACTGATCATGGTAATGAGCGCGAGGGCGACGTTGCCGCCCATCAGCACGGGAAACTGCACGCCCAGCGATTGCAGGAGCCAGCCCTTTAATAAAAACAGTGCCGCCGAGATCAGGATGAAAACGACTGCCAGCCATTGGATAAACTTATCGGTCATGCTTGCCGGTATCTTTTACAATTTGCCACAAAAGTAGGGCTAATGCGAGTAAAGAAAAAATGATCATGAAGAGCGGGAAACGCATCCCTATCCACTGATCCAGCATATAGCCTCCCCATAAGGCGATACCAATGGCTGCCATCATTTGAAAAGCGAGTCCGGCGTAACGCCAGAGCAGGTTATGCGGTTTCTTCCTCGAGGACGGGTCTTCCATATTTGGAATCCGAGTGTTTTTCTATTGATGAATGTGAGGGCTGCGGCGCCTCAGCGGGGTCCATATAACAACGCCCGTTGAATTTCACCGAAGGCTCCATCTCGAAATGGGCGGTGTAAATATCTCCCTTGATCACGGCATTGCCTTTCAGGAATAATAAGTCTTCCACTTTGATGATGCCGGTCACTTTGCCCAGGATGTCCGCACTCTGGCATACCAGGTCGCCCGTGATCTCGCCTTCAGGGCCTACCACGATCTTCGCTTTCGTGGTCACCACGCCGTTCACGCGCCCGTCTATACGAATGTCCCCTTCGCACTCGATATCGCCGTGGATGGAAGTGCCGCTGCCAATCAGGTTGATGTTGGAGGTGGGCATCAGGCTTTTGCCTTCACCTTTCTTGCTTTGGTTAAACATAGGTTCTCAGGTTTTTCTGTTTTAAATAAAGATAGCTACAAGATAGTTAAAAAATATTTAATAAGTACTGTTATCCACTTTGGGCACCTTTAACATGTTGGTGTCCAGCTTGATATTGCCGCCAATAACATTCTTCAGGTTGTCGAGGTACCGGTCGCGGCTCGAGATCGCCCTTTCCAGGGAGTCCGTCCGCATCCGCAGCTGGATGATTTCCTTGCGCTGCTTGAGATCGCCGTAGCCGGGGATGTAATACCGCAGCGGCGTAAACACCACCGTGGCCACGGTAATGGCCACCAGTAACACAAACAGGGTGCTCAACGCCACGTACACACTCATGCGCGACAGGCGGAAGGCGGTCACCTCCTCATACGTGTCGTCGTTCATGATCACCAGCCGGTACTTGTGGTTCAGCCGGTCCAGGCTCCGCCCCTTGTGTTTATCGTCCAAAGCCATCTTTCAGTTTCGAATTAGAACAGGTAAAATACATGCATACACACTGTCAGAAGCACATACATGCGGGTAATTTGCAAAACGAATGTAAAAATATGATAATAGATTCAGAATAAAGGTGTAAAATAGCAAGTTCGTTCAAATTTATTTATAAAATAATGGTCATTTTCTATTTCCCCGGATTCGGGCCCAAATACACATTTCAAATTCATAATTGTTCAAATCTTCGCTATCTTTAAAATATTTTCGCTGTTTTACTGTTATATAATATCGACCCTGATATTTTTCATGAATTGTTCTAGATCCTTATATATGCGCGCCTGGTGGTTGAGTTTGACGTTGTGCACGGGGGTGCTGGCCGCATTTGGTCAAAATCAGGCGCCGGCCAGGCCCGCCAAACAGGAAGACCGCCGCCCGCCTTCTGAAAAAATGGCCGAGAAGCCTTTCACTTTCAAGCGTAAAGTGGTGCAGAACACCGTTACGCGCTACAACTATTATTACCACGCCAAACTCAAGCTCGAAGCGATCCTGAAGGGTATCAACCGCGAGCGCCAGGATAATTACAACGTCTTTCTCCCCTTTTACCCCTTTACGGTAGAAAAACTCAACCTGAACACCAACGATCTCGACTCCGTGATCCAGAAAGCCTCGGTGGCCGTGCAGATCCACGACCCGCGCGGGCGCTGGATAGACGATTGTTACCTGCTGGTGGGCAAGGCCTACTATTACAAGGGCGATTGGGAAAACGCCTCCAATACGTTCAAATACATCAATACCACCTTTGCCCCGAAAAAGAAATCGGAGTACAATACCGTGGTGGGCCGGAGCGAGGATTCCCGCATTTCCGTGGCCACCCGCGAAAAGGAAAAAAGCTGGTTCAACCGCTTCAACCACAAATCCGCCCGCAACGAGGCTTTCCTCTGGCAGGCGCGCGTGTTCCTGGAGCAGAAACAGTACGACGAGGCCCGCAGCCTGCTCAACATCCTGGAAGGCGACCCGTTTTTCCCGAAGCGCCTCGAAGGGCAGCTCGCGGAAATCCAGGCCTATCGCTTCTATAAACAGGGCCTGTACGCCGAAACCATCGACCCGCTGGTGAAAGCCATCAAAAAAGGCAACAGCGGCCGCGACCAGAAAGCGCGGATGAGCTTCATCCTGGGGCAATTGTACGCCTCCCAGGGCCGCCTCGATTCGGCCATGAACGCCTTCCGCGACGTGATCGCCTACAAGCCGGACGCCACCATCGACTTCAACGCCCGCGTGCAGATCGCGCGCTGCAACACCAAAGCTAACGGCGGCAGCCTCGAAGAGAGCATCGCCGCCCTGGAAGGCATGCTGCGCAAGGAACGGTTCATCCCCTTCCGCGACGCCATCTACTACAACATGGCCGTGCTCTGCGCCAACGAACAGCCGGAGCGGGCCCTCGAATATCTCGCCAAGGCCCTGAAAGTGGAAAGCGCCAACATGCTCCAGCGCACCCTGACGTTCAAAGGCATCGCCGACATCCATTATTTCCGGAAAGACTATGCCGCGGCCCAGCGGTATTACGACAGTACGGCCGCCGTGATGGGGCCGGAATTCGAGGAAGCGGAACTGGTGAACACCCGCAAGGAGGCCCTCGGCGACGTGGTGGCCCGCACCCGCCTCATCCGCCAGGAAGACAGCCTGCAGTACATCGCCAGCCTGCCGCCGGCCATGCGCGACTCCCTGCTGTCGCAGCAGCTCAACGCCATCCGTACCGCCCGCACCGCGCCGTCTGAAAAAGAAAAAGGCCGCAAGGGCAACAACACCGAAACGAACAATAACGCCTTCAACCCGAACTTCCCCTCCACCAGCGGTTATGCGCCCAGAACGGACGAGGGAAGCGGCGACTGGTATTTCTATAATCCCGCCAGCAAATCCACCGGCTACACCGAATTCAAGCGCCGCTGGGGCAACCGCCAGCTGGGCGATAACTGGCGCCGCAGCCAGGGCGCCGGCGTGGCGTTCAATGCGCCTGTGGCCACCAATACGGAAACTCCCGCCCCCGGGGATGTGAGCGCCGCCATCGACCGGATGCCGACCGACAGCCTCAATACCAGCGCACTGGCCGCCAACCTGCCCCTGACGCCGGAGAAACTCGCCGAGTCGCGCAACAAACAGATGGACGCCTGGTACGAGCTGGGCAAACTGTACCACGATAAACTCAACGATCCCCGCGAGGCCATCGCCTCGTACGATTCGCTGCTGATACGTTTCCCGGACAATCCCCGCAAAGCGGAAATTCTCTATTCCCTGTATGTGTGGCACGACCGGCTGAACCATACCCAGCAGGCGCAGCGATACAAACAGATGGTGCTCACGCAGTTCAGCGGCACCAACTACGCCAACATCCTGCAATTCGGGCTGCCCAAGGATGAAGACAAGGAGAAAAAGCAGGCCGTGAGCATGATCTACGATTCCGCGTACATCGCTTACCTCACCGGCCGTTACGATACCGTTTTCCAGCTCAAAAAGCACGCGGACTCCACCTACGGCTATTCTTCCCTGCAGCCCAAATGGGACCTGCTGGAGGCCATGGCCCTGATCAAAACACAATCCGACAGTACCGGCAAGGCCGCCATCGGCGCGGTGATCGCCAAATATCCCGGCGAGCCCGCCATCCTGGGCCAGGCCAACGCCATCATGGACGCCCTCAACCGCAAAGCCGAGGTGACCGATTACCTCAGCCGGCTGGAATTGCGCCGCGACAGCACGCAAGCCGCCAGGGTGGACGAAAACGTCACCATGCGGTACCCCTGGCAGAGCCCCACGCCGCAGTTTGCACTGGATTCCGCCCGCATAGCGAAGGCAAAGGCCGATTCCCTCGCAGCGGTGGCCGCCAACCTGCCGCCGCCCCCGCCACCGCCGCCCGTAACGCCGTATAAACTCGGCGACGAAAAAGCCGCCGTGCCGCATTTTGTGGTGATGTATTTCAACCGGGTCACCAAGGTGCTGGTAGACGAGGCCGTGACCCAGTTCTCGAAATACAACGCCGAAAAACACGCCGGCGAGCAGCTCGAAACGAGCAGTTTCGTGCTCACGCCCACCGAGATCATGGTGATCATACGGCTGTTCCCCACGGAAGAAAAGGCCCTCACCTACTTCGACGAGGCCGTGCGCTCCGCGTCCACCGTCATTGTGCCCAGGATCCGGCCTTCCGAGTATAAATTCTTCATTATTTCCAGGGAAAACTTCATCCTGCTCAACAATACAAAAGACATCGAGGGCTATCGCAAATTCTTTGGCAACAACTACATAACGGAATAATATTTGCACATACAGTATTGCACCCTGGCCTATGAACTCCGGGGGAAAATGAATAATTTTGCACTATAGACTGTTTCACATAAAATAATATATGAGAAAATCCATCAAGATATTATGGGTGGTATTCGGCAGCGGCGTAGCGCTGTTCCTGCTCCTTTTACTGCTCATCAATCTCCGGCTGATCGGGCATATGCCCAGCCTGGAGGAGCTTGAAAACCCGCGTACCGCGCTGGCCTCCGAGGTGATCGCGGAAGACGGCACCATCATGGGGAAGTTTTACCAGGTAGACCGTTCCAATATCGAATACAAGGATATTTCCCAGAACGTGATCAATGCCCTGCTGGCTACGGAAGACCGCAGTTTTTACGACCATTCCGGCATCGACCCGAAAGGCACGGCGGCCATCCCGTTTTACCTGCTGGTGGGTAAAAAACGCGGTTCCAGCACCATCACCCAGCAGCTGGCCCTCAACCTGCAGGCCGACGTGGAAGGCAAGGCCCGCTCCCGCAACATGCTGGTGCGCGCTTTCCAGAAACTCTCCGAGTGGGTGATCGCCATCAAACTGGAAAGGAACTTCACCAAAAAAGAAATCATCACCTTATACCTGAACACCGTTACTTTCGGCGATAACGTGTACGGCATCGAAAACGGCGCCCGCACGTTTTTCAGTAAAGACCCCAGCCGGCTGAGCGTGGAAGAGGCGGCCATGCTGGTGGGACTGCTGAAAGGCTCCACCGTGTTCAACCCGCGGAGGAACCCGCAGAACGCCCTCAACCGCCGCAACACCGTGATCGAAAACATGGTGGAAACCGGTTACATCACCAAAGCCGAGGGCGAGGCCGCCAAAAGCCGCCCCATTGCGCTGCGCTACAACAAAATAGACCACAACAAGGGCCTGGCCCCCTACTTCCGCGAAGTGCTCCGCGCTGAAATGAAGGAATGGTGCAAGAACCATAAAAAAGCCGACGGCACCGAATACAACCTGTACCGCGACGGCCTGAAGATCTACACCACCATCAACCCGCGCATGCAGCTGTATGCGGAGGAAGCGGTGGCCAAACACCTGAAAGACCTGCAGAAATCCTTCTACCAACAGAGCAATATCAAAACCGGCAGCGTGTGGACCAAACGCGAGGACGCCAAAAAAGACCTCGTGAAATTCATGAAGGAATCCGACCGGTATAAAACGATGATGGAAGATGAAGTGCCGGAAGAAGATATCATCAAATCGTTCAACACCCCTACGAAAATGAAGGTGTTCGCCTGGCGCAGCTTCACCGATCCCGAGCAGAACGAGATCGATACGGTGATGACGCCGATGGACTCCATCAAATATTCCCGCGCGGTGCTGCAGACCGGCTTTATGGCCATGGACCCTGAGAGCGGCGAGGTGAAGGCATGGGTAGGCGGCCCCGATTTCCGCTATTTCAAAAACGACCACGTGTTCAAAACACGCCGCCAGGTGGGCTCAACATTCAAACCCTTCCTGTACTGCTTCGCGCTCATGAACGGCTTCAGCCCCAACACGATGCTGCCCAACGAACCGGTGACCATCGGCAACTGGACAGTGAGCCGCAACTCCGAAGGCAGCGTAGGCGGTTCCATTTCCATGGCGGGCGCATTGGCCAAATCGCTGAACCTGGTGAGCGTATACCTCATCAAACAGTTCGGCGCACAGGCTTTCGCCAACTTCGCCAATTCGAAAATCGGTTTTGAATCCAACAAGATAGATCCCTACCCGTCCATCTCGCTCGGTGTTTCCGAGCTGTCGCTGTTCGATATGATGCGCGCCTACACCATGTTCCCGGCGCGCGGCGTGATCACCAAACCGGTGTACATCACCCGCATCGAAGACCGTAACGGCAACATCCTCGAAACGAACGTGCCGGAGAAACGCGAAGTGATCAGCGAAACGGATGCCTACACCATGGTGAAAATGATGGAAGGCGTGACCACCTCCGGCGGTACGGGCGCACGCCTGCGTTTCCGCTACAACATCCCCGGCGAAATAGGCGGTAAAACCGGCACCACCAACGATAATACGGACGGCTGGTTCATCGGTTACACCCCGCAGCTGCTGGCCGGCGCATGGGTGGGTTGCGAAAACAACTACCTCCGTTTCGCCAGCACGGCCCTCGGCCAGGGCGCCAACACCGGCCTCCCCATCTGGGCGCTGTTCATGCAGAAAGTGTACGCCGATAAAACACTTGGCATCGATCCCAGCTCTACTTTCCCGGTGCCGGCCAATATGCGCAACGACCTGTACTTTAACTACGAAAGCAACGTACAGCCAGGCGCGGAAGCCGAAGACGTAGGCAACGGCGCCGCCAGCGACTACGAAACCATCGATGTGAGAGACTACGGTGAACCGGCGGAACCGACGAAAGACACCCCGAAGGAAAAAGAACCGGTGAAGAAAGACGAGAAAAAGAAAGATGAAACCACCACTCCCGGCACAGGCCCCAAAGCAGTGATGCCGCCGAAGCCGAAAAATAACCAATAAAAAAAAGCGGGTGTATCGACAAGATACACCCGCTTTTTTTATGTGTGCCGGATGGCTTATTTACTACGTACCGGGCCATTGAACAGTGGCTCCGGAAGGTATGCCTGCCAGCTATTTCTCCGCAGCAACCGGCGCAGGCTCACCCTTGTACTCCAGCTTCTGCTTTTTCATGGCGTTGTTGATCAGCTGAATGGCAATCTTGAGAATGCCCGCTTCCGCGCCCGCGTCCACTTTGGGCGCATCGTCGGTGGGTTTGTGATAGTCGTCGTGCCCGCCCGTATGCAGGAACAGCACCGGTACGCCCGCCACGTAAAAACTGTTGTGGTCGGAACCACCACGGCCCGCGCCATCGGTGAAGTATTTGATCGTATCTGCTTTTACGTCTTTGAAGATCTCCGGCCATTCCACCGCGGAGGCATACCCGCCGATGCCCACACCGCGCGCGGGATTGTAACGGCCGATCATGTCCATGTTCAGCATGAAGTGGATATTGTCGAGCGAATCGACGGGATGCTGCGTGTAATACTTCGAGCCCTGCAGTCCCAGCTCTTCGCCGCCGAATGCGATGAACAGGAAGTTGAACGGTTCCTTCTCCCCGTTCTTCACGTAATACCGCGCCAGTTCCAGCAGGCCGGCGATGCCGGAGGCATTATCGTCCGCGCCGTTGTGTATCTGCCCGATGGGGTACCGCCCGTCGAACAGGCCGGCCGTGCCCAGGTGGTCGTAATGCGCGCCGATCACGATCGTGTAGGCGGCGGCGTTATCGAGATACCCGATCACGTTGCGGCTGGGGATGTTGAGGTGTTTGTTACGGTTGAAATTGAAGGGCTGGTAAAATGCACCGTTATTGCCGGGCTCCAGGCCCAGTTTCTGAAACTGCTGCGCCACGTAGCGGCTGGCCTTCTGCCCGCCTTTTTCGTTGGTGCCGCGGCCTTTCAGTTTGTCTGACGCGAGGTACTGTACCGTTTTTGTAATCCTGCCTGCCGACGGCGCATAGTCCTGCGCTGCGCTGCAAAAGCCCGTCGCTAATAGTCCGGCTAATAAAATAACTCTCATGTTCACTGTTTAAACAATAAAGGCCCCGGTTTTCGGGGCCTTTATTCGGTTTATTTCTTTTTCGTTTTTTGCATGTCCTGTTGCCGTTTCTGCATTTCTTCCAGCCTTTCCGCCCACTTGCTTTTGCCTGCCGGCTTCAGCTTGTTGGCCTGGATTTTTGCGTGGATCTTGTCGTGGTTGATGATGAACGTCTGTATCACCCACTGCAGCAGGATGCTGATCACGTTACTGAGGAAGTAGTAATACGTCAGCGCCGCGGCCATGCTGTTGAAGATACCCAGCAGCATCACGGGGAATACGTACGGCATGTATTTCATCACGGGGTTGCTCTGGTCGGTCATCCCCCTGTTATAGAAGGCCAGCACGAGGCTCGTGATGGTCATCAGGATGGTGAACAGGCTGATGTGGTCGCCGTAGAGCGGGATGGTAAACCCGAAGTTGTAAATGGAATCGTAGGTAGACAGGTCTTTGGCCCAGAGGAAACTTTCCTGCCGCAGCTCGATGGACGAGGGGAAGAAAGAGTACATCGCTACCAGGATAGGCAATTGCAGCAAAGCCGGCAAACAGCCTCCCAGCGGGTTTACGCCGGCGCTGCGGAAGAGTTTCATCTGCTCCATGCCGAAGGCCTGCTGATCGTCTTTATGTTTGGCGCGCAGCTCATCCAGTTCGGGCTTCAGCACTTTCATCTTCGCGGCGGACACATAACTCTGGTAAGTGAACGGCGCAATGATGATACGGATGAAGATGGTGAGCAGCAGGATGATGAGACCGTAGTTGGAGGTCAGCCCGCCGAGGAAGTTGAACACGGGAATGATGATCCACTTGTTCACATATTTTACGAAAGCGAAGATGCCGGTGCCGAGGGGAATGATTTTCTCCAGGCTCACATCCATCGACTTCAGTGTTTTATAGTGGTTGGGACCGTAGTAGATCTCCATCGGGAAACTGAAGCTGGAAGCCCCGTTGTACGGGATGGCCAGCGTGGTCATTTCCTGCCCTACGATGTTGCCGCTCTCCGGTACTTTGCTGTGGATCTCGGCGGAAGCGAAGTTTTCTTTTTTCGCCAGCAGGGTCACGTTGAAGAACTGCTGCTTGAAGCTCAGCCACTGCAGGGGGCCCAGTTTCTCTTCGGCGCGGTTCTGCAGGGTGAAATAATCGTGCTCCTTATCGGCCAGGCGCCAGTGCATCTGGTTGTTCAGGCGCTCCTGGGTCATATCGTGCTCCTGGCGGTCTGCCTGGCTGTTCCACTGGAACGGCACGCTGCCTTTCGGCAGGTCGGCCTGCATGCCCACGGCGTTGATGGTAAAATCTACCAGGTAGCTGTCGGGCTTGAGGGTGTACACGTATTCGATATACTGGTTGGCGCCGCTGTTCTTATTGAGGCGGTAGGTGATGCGTTGGCCGCCGTCGGTTGTTTTTTCGGAGGTAGCGGGCGCAAAATACAGGTCGGCCGTATTGAGCTCGCCGCCTGCGGAGGGGAATTTCAGGCCCATCCGGTTAAAAGAGCCTTTCTGCAGGTAGAGGGGCTGGCCGTCGGAGGTTTTGAATTCCTTCAGCTGGTTTTTGCCTTCCTTTTCGGAGGTCTGCAGCGCTTTCAGCTGCACCGTTTTGGGAATACCCCCTTTATTGGAAAAGGTGAGCTTCACCAGATCATTTTCCAGTACAGTTTCCGTTTCGCCGGCCAGGGCGTCCTGGCCAAAGGCCGCCACGGGACGGTTGGAGTCCACCACCGCAGCCAGTGCAGTGTCCAGCTTAACCTGTTCTTCCTTGGGTTTATTCAGATTGGCAATAGAATCCTGACGAGCTTTTTCCAGCCGTGCCGTTTCCGTTGATTTCTGGTTCCAGAAAATATAACCGATCAGTAAAGCTCCTAACAGAACAAAACCAATGACCGAATTTCTATCCATGTCGAAAATTAAAATTTAAGGAGCAAAGGTAATATATAAGGGATAATGATGTACGCCTTCCGGCAGATGATATTGTTAAAGTTCCATCTGCGGGAGGGCGCACGTCATATGTAAAAATTATTAATCGTGTATAACCTTCTCTTCGGTGGCCTTAGCCTTGCCGTTTTTGCTTTCCGCAAAGGTTTTGGCGGCATTGATAAAACTCACGAAGATGGGGGCCGGGCTTTCCACGGTGCTTTTCAGCTCGGGGTGGAACTGGCCGCCTATAAAGAAGGGATGGGAGGGCAATTCGATCATTTCCACGAGGCCGGTTTCCGGGTTTTTGCCGGAAGCGACGAGGCCCGCCTGTTCCATTTGTTCCAGGAAGTCGTTATTGAACTCGTAGCGGTGGCGGTGGCGTTCGCTGATGGCGGTAGCGCCGCCGTAGATGGCGGAAGCCTGTGAGCCGGCCTTCAGGTCGCAGGCATAAGCGCCCAGGCGCATGGTGCCGCCCATTTTGGTGATCTTTTTCTGTTCTTCCATCAGGTTGATCACCGGGTAAGGCGTTTCCGGGTTCATTTCGGTGGAATGCGCCTCACGCAGGCCGAGCACGTTACGGGCGTACTCTACCACGGCCATTTGCATGCCGAGGCAGATACCGAAGAAGGGCAGGCTGTTTTCGCGGGCATACTGGATGGCCGTGATCTTGCCTTCGATTCCACGGTGGCCGAAACCGGGTGCTACCAGCAAACCGTCGAGGTTTTTCAGTTTCTCGCACACGTTTTCAGGCGTAATATGTTCGGAATGAATATTTTGTACGATCACCTTGCACTCGTTCACCGCACCCGCATGGATGAATGATTCGAGGATGGATTTATAAGCGTCCTGCAGCTCCACGTATTTACCGATGAGGCCGATGGTCACTTTGGTTTTGGGATATTTCAGCTTATCGAGGAACTCGCGCCATTTGATCAGCTCGGGTTCTTTTTCCACGGGCAGGTTGAGTTTTTTGAGGCAGATCACATCGAGTTTCTCGCGCATCATTTCCAGGGGCACTTCATAGATGGTGCCTACGTCGTTGGCCTCGATCACCGCATCTACCTGCACGTTACAGAACAGGGCGATCTTTTTCTTCAGTTCGCGGTACATGGGCTCTTCGGTACGGCATACAATGATATCCGGATGTACCCCGTTTTCGCTCAACAGCCTTACGGAGTGCTGCGTGGGCTTGGTTTTCAGCTCTTTCGCCGCGCGCAGGTAAGGGATGAGGGTAAGGTGCACCACCAGGCAATCTTCTTCCCCGAGCTCCCACTGGAGCTGGCGAACCGCCTCGATGTAGGGGAGCGACTCGATGTCGCCCACGGTACCGCCGAGCTCGGTGATCACAATATCGTATTTGGCATCTTTGCCCAGGAGCAGGATGCGGCGTTTGATTTCGTCTGTAATGTGGGGGATCACCTGTACGGTTTTACCCAGGTAAGCGCCTTCGCGCTCCTTGTTGATCACCGTCTGGTAAATGCGGCCGGTGGTCACGTTGTTGGCCTGAGAGGTGGGCGTATTGAGAAAACGCTCATAGTGCCCCAGGTCGAGGTCGGTTTCGGCGCCATCTTCGGTTACATAACACTCCCCGTGCTCATAGGGGTTCAATGTCCCGGGATCCACATTGATATATGGATCGAATTTCTGAATTGTCACCTTAAGGCCGCGTGCCTGCAATAGTTTTGCGAGGGACGCTGCGATAATTCCTTTACCCAATGAGGAAGTAACACCTCCCGTAACGAAGATATATTTTGCCATAAAAAACTAATGTTCCCGAAATTTTACTTGACCTAAAGAGGAAGTGATGCCGGACTGTTTGGTGTATCCTGTCAAGTAATTTACTTCCGTAAGGTCATGCAAAGTTACACAAATTTGCTGCGCACCCAAGTCTATTTTTCCGGGAGCCATGGCCCATCCGCGTCAAACCCGCTACGGTATTGCGTTTCAAAAAAAATTCCTTTTGCCGCGCGGTTGTACTTTCCGGGGGCGCCGTGGAAAGCGGGAAATTCTGCCGCCATTCCCGTAAATTTGCGGGCCGAAGCCGGGCATGAGAATTATCCCTCCGGGGAAAGTTTCGTGCAAGGCGCCAGCCGGCTGCCAGCAGCCGATTATTAACGGAAAGAAATACGACCGATATGACCTTAACGCCCAAAAAGGCACAGGATTCCCTGATTCAGATGACCGAACTGGTGCTGCCTAACGACACCAATACCTTTGGCAACCTCATGGGCGGCCGCCTGATGTACTGGATGGACATCGCCGCCGCACTGGCCTGCATGAAACACTGCGCCGCCCCGGTGGTGACCGCTTCGGTAGACAATATCTCCTTCGAAACCCCCATCAAGCTGGGCAACGTGGTACACATAGAAGCCATCGTCACCCGCGCCTTTACCACTTCCATCGAAGTGCACATGCGGGTATGGGGCGAAGACCCGGTGCTGCAGTACCGCTACAAATCCAACGAAGCCTTCATGACCTTCGTGGCCCTCGACCCGAACGGCAAATCCAGGCCCGTACCGCCGGTGGTCCCCGAGTCGGAGGAAGAAAAAAAGTTATATGAAGGCGCGCTCCGCCGCCGCCAGCTCCGCCTTATCCTCGGCGGAAAAATGAAACCGGCGGATGCAGGGGAACTGAAAGCGCTGTTTTACGAACAATAATCCGTTTCGAGGAAAACCGCTGACGACAGGTTTTCTTTACATAACAAAGGCCGGGGCAGGAACATCGCTGCACCGGCTTTTTTGTTGACCGTACTCGCCATCGGGCCGTCTGCTCCCCTCCGGCTGCTACGATCGTCCAAATTCCGGCAACCTCTCCTGCATATTGATCGTTCCGGCCGTCGGGCCGTCTGTTTCCCTCATTCCGGTTCGATTTTCCATTTCAGGGAGGCTTGCGATGATTCCTGTCCCGGCCCTTATGTTCATCGGGCAGTCTGTTTCCTCTGGTCAGTTACTCTTCCACTATAAGAACGCCTGCGATTATTCCCGACCTTTACATTCATCGGACAGTCTGTTTCTTCTGGTCAGTTTGATCTTCCATTTCAGGGATGCCTGCGATGATTCCTGCTCCGGCCTTTACATTGACCATTGCTGTCATAGGGAAATCTGTTCCATCTGGCCAGTTTGATCTTCCATTTCAGGGAGGCCTGCGATGATGCCTGCTCCGGCCTGTACATCGACCATTGCTGTCATAGGGAAATCTGTTCCATCTGGCCAGTTTGATCTTCCATTTCAGGGAGGCCTGCGATGATGCCTGCTCCGGCCTGTACATTGACCATTACGATCATCGGCCGTCTGCATATTATTGCTTTCCTCCTGCAACCCACTCAGGGAATGAACATCAGCTCTTCCATCCCGCTCCACGTTTCCCCTTTCGCCGCCGCATCGGGCAACGGCAGCTGCATCGGCGCGGTTTCTTTCCACCACCGCTGCGTAGTAGAATCGGCCGCCATCTTTTCCATGTCGGCCTCAAAGTTGTCTCCCGTATATTCGAAGTAACTGAAAAGGTAATGCTGACCGGCGATTTCCCTGAGGTAGATGGAATAGTTCCGGATGTTGCACGCCCTGATCTGGCGCACCACCCCGTCCCATACCGCCGCGTGCAGCTTTTTATAGTCGTCGATCTTTTCGGGCCTGATGCCGGTAACCATCGCATAGCGCTTCACATTCCCGGAGCCGCCCGGTTGTGTGCAGGCCGCCACGAACAGCGCGCAGGCCATGATGCAAATACGGATATAGATTTTCATGCGCGTAAGATTATATCACCTGAATATCACTGGTATCACCGTCGAGCTCCAGCACCACGATGTAGTTGCCGGTGGAGCGGGCCGGCAGCGCGAGGCGGATGTTACCGTCCTGCTGCTGTACGTCCACAGCGCTCCCGTGCAGCACCGATGCTTTTAGTACTTTCCTGCCGGGGATGTTTTTCAATGCGAGGGAGGTCTGCCCGGGCTTCAGCACGTGCAGGAAGATCCTGTTGCCCTTCCTGGTAGCGGCATATTCGTCCGTGGGCGCATAAGGGCCGCCCATGGTGCCGTACACCGCTTCGCCGTTCTGCTTCAACCAGTCGCCGATCTCTTTGAGGCGGGCTACCTGCCGGGCTTCGATGCGGCCGTCCGGCATGGGGCCTACGTTGAGCAAAAGATTCCCGTTACCGCCCGCAGTTTTGGAAATGATATCGAGGCAGGTGGGCAGCGTTTTCATGGCATCGTTCGGTTTCCACGACCATTGTTTGCAGATGGTAAAACAACTTTCCCAGGGCGTCACCATGTTCATCCGGCCCACCACCTGTTCGGGCGTATCGTAATCGCCGATCATCTTCTCCACGTCGATCTTTTTGTTGTCGGTAGCGGCTATTTCTTTTCCCAAACGATTGTTCACAATCACATCGGGCTTCAGTTTTTTCAGGTAGGCGTACATGTCCCTGCCGATCTCATCGGTCCAGGGCGACTCCCAGCCGCCGTCGAACCACAGCATATACGGATCATATTTTTCAATCAGTTCTTTCAGCTGGTTTTTCATGAAGGCCACATAACGGGGCATGTCCGCCTTGGGATCGATTTTACCGCCGGTGATGTGCACGGGATAGTCGGGGTGGTACCAGTCGAGGATCGTATAATAAATGCAGAAGCGGATGCCCTGTTTCTTGCAGGCTTTCGCCAGCGCGCCGACGATGTCTTTTTTGTACGGCGTGTTCATGATGTTGTAAGACGTATATGCCGTAGGCCAGAGGCAGAAACCGTCGTGGTGCCGCGCCGTGATGGTGAGGTATTTCATGCCGGCGTCTTTGGCCGTTTTCACCCAGGCGTCTGCATCGAACAGTACGGGGTTAAATTCCTTGTACAGCTCGTCGTATTCCTGCTGCGGCACCTGCTGGCCGCGCGACCAGCCAATTTCCGTTCCGCGCAGGCTCACCGGCCCCCAGTGAATGAACATCCCGAAACGAAGGTCCATGAACTCCGCCATCACGGCAGGGCTTGTTTTCACCGGTGCAGTACCGGCATACTGGGCCCGGAGCCATGTGCCGGACAATACAATCAACAATACAAGGCATGAGATTTTTTTTACCATAACAGTTTTCATTGTGGTGGTTTAAAAGAGTAACATCTAACGGCTATCAACGTGGTGCTTATCTGAAAATCCAGTACAATACTCCCATTGTCAGCAGGAGGAGCACGGACAGTGTTTTATAGTTTCCGATTCCATTCCATCCCCTGCTTTGCAACGGTTCGCGGAACGAGCGCCAGTAGAGCGTGCCGCTTTGCGCCGTATGCGTAACCGGGTAGATATAAGACAGCGTTACCTGCAATACCACACAGGCCGCGAACAGGTAAAAGGCCATCATCATAAAAGGCACTTTCGCCAATACGCTGGACGGGTACAGTTTATTCACCGCATACACCACCGCACCGAGCAGCGAGCCGATCCACAACGTGAACTGCGCGGACTTCGGCGACGCCTTCTTCCACCAGATGCCCAGCAGGAACACGCAGGTAATGGGCGGAGCGATGTGCGCGATCACATCGTTGATTCCCTCAAAGAGGCTCTGGTATTGGTTCAGCAGCGGCAGCAATCCCACCGACACGAGCAATGCGATGCCGGATGCCCACCGCCCTACTTTGACCAGTTTAACATCCGGCGTGTCCGGCTTGAATCTTTTGTACAGGTCGTAACTCGCCAGGGTGGCGATGGAATTGAGCGCGCCCGCGATCTGGCTCATCAGCCCCGAGAGCAGCGCCGCCACCAGCACACCTATCAAGCCGGAAGGCAGCAACTGGGTGATCATGAGGGTGTAAATGCCTTTGGTGTTAAGGGTGTCGCTGCCCGCCTGCTGCAGGGCGCTGACGTTGAGCCCGCCGGACCGATACAATGCGTAGGCGAACAAACCGGGCAGCACAAAAATGAAAACCGGCAGTATTTTGATGAATCCGCAGAACAGTGCGCCCACCCTGGCGTTGTTTTCGTCTTTCGCGCCCAGCACCCGCTGCACGATGGTCTGATCCGCGCACCAGTACCAGATGCCCAGTACGGGGTAGCCGAGGAACACCGCCAGCCACGACATGCCGCTGGCGTCGCCCGCGGGGCGGAGCATGCTGAGTTTATCCATCGCGTTGTGCTCCTGTAGCACCGCCGTCATCGGCTGCCAGCCGCCCATTTTGGTCCAGGCGGCGATGGTGATGATGATGGCGCCTGCGATCAGCACCACGCTCTGTATCGATTCCGTCACCACCACGGCCCGCAGGCCGCCTACGATGGTATAGAGCCCGGTAAGGGCGGCAATGATGATGATGCTGGTGTACATGTTGATGCCGAACAAGGTTTCCAGTACAATGCCCCCGGCGAGAAAAGAAAAGGCGATATGAATGATGACGGCGGCGATGATGGACACGAACGCCAGCCAGTCACGGCAAGCCCTGTTATACCTTCTTTCGAGAAAATCGGGTAGCGTGGCCACCCCCGAACGGATATAAAACGGCACAAAGAACAGCGCCAGCAAAATGAGCGTGAAAGCGGCCATCCATTCGAAGTTGCCATTGAGCAACCCCGTATCGAACCCGCTCTGGGCAAGGCTCACCAGGTGCAGGCACGAAATGTTGGTGGCGAACAGCGCCAGCCCGATCATCGGCCAGCGCAGAGTTTTGCCTGCCAGGAAATATTCGCTGGACGAAGCATCCTTCGCCGTTTTCCTGCGTGTGCCCGCCCACAGACCGATGACCACGATCAACAGGATGTAACCTACTGCAATAACGATATCCGCCGTATTGACCATTTTTTCCAGATTATTTTAAATCACAGCTGCTGCCCGGCTCCTGCGGCGTAACGTACACGCCGTTTTCGATGCGCACCGGGTGCAGGAAATGTTCTTTCAAATGAGGGATGTGCTCGAGAAACAAAGCATCGTGCCCCATAGCGATATGATTGAACAGCACGAGGTGCTGGTGTAATTGCCCCATATCTCCCACGTGCGGCACTACGGGCACGCCGAACTTCCGGCACAGCAGGCTGATGGTGATGAACTCGCTCACCCCGCCCACTCTCACGGCATCCGCCTGGATGAACCCCGCGCAGCCGGTCTGGAGGTAATTCTTGAACACCACGCGGTTGGGCACATGCTCCCCCAGCGCGAGCTTCACCGGCGCAATCGCTTTGGCGAGCGTAACGTGTGCGAGCACATCGTCCGGATGCGTGGGCTCTTCCACCCAGTACGGGTGCATGTGTTTTAATTCGTTGCAGATGGAGATGGCCTGCGGCAGGGTCCATTGCTGGTTGGCGTCGAGCATCACTTTTACCTGCTCCCCTACCGTATCCCGTACGATGTTGGCGCGGCGGATGTCGCGCAGGGGATCGGCGGAGCCTACTTTGAGTTTCATCGCTACGAAACCCTCCGCCAGCGCTTTTTTACAGTTCTCGCGCACCTGTGCGTCGTCGTAATTGAACCAGCCCACCGAGGTATCGTAACCCGGGTAACCGCTTTGCAGGATGGCTTCCCTGGCGGCTGCACCGGGCGCTTCCTTTTGCAGCAGGGCGATCGCTTCTTCGCGCGTCAGCACGTCTTCGAGGTAAGAGAGGTCGAGCGTGTTCACCAGTTCTTCCGGGCTCAGGCTGATCAGCAATTTCCAGAGCGGCACACCGCGTTTTTTGGCCCAGAGGTCGAAGCAGGCATTGGTGACGGCGGCGAGGCCGAGGTGCACCACGCCTTTATGCGGGCCCAGCCAGCGGAACTGCTGCTCGTTGGAGAGCGCACGGAAGGTGTTGCCGAAGCCGTGCATCAGCGTTTCAACGTCTTGCCCCTTCAAACGGCCGGCGTAAAATGCCGCCGCTTTGCACACCAGGTCGTTCCCTTCGCCCAGTGTAAAGGCCAGCCCGGCGCCGGTGGTGCCGTCGTCGTCCGTCAGTTTGGCCACGGCGTAGGCATATTGCGGGTTGGTATGTACCGCGTCGCTGCCGGCGCCGTTTTTCAGATCGTACCGCCTGTCCGCCGCTTCAATACTTTTTATCATGCAGTTGTGTTGACTCGTTTTTTTAAATAAGCGCCCGGTATCCTAGTTCAGCCCCACCGGAGACGGGCAATATGCACCCGGTGATGAAACGCGCCGCATCGCTCAGCAGGAACACGCAGGCATCGGCGATCACGTCGCCTTTGGGCATGGGGCCCAGCGGTTGCAGTTGATCCAGGTATTGCCGCATGGCTTCCCTGTTGGGCTGTTCACGGCTCCAGGCTTCCAGCATCGGCGTGCTCACGGCCGCCGGCGCTACGGCGTTCACCCGGATGCCGGCGGATGCGTAATCCAGCGCCATCGCTTTGGTGAGCGCGTTCACCGCGCCTTTCGTGGCCACATAGGCGGCGTGATTCTCCTGCCCGATGCTGCCTACCAGCGAGCTGGTGTTCAGGATACAGCCGCGGGATTGTTGTAAATGACCGATACCGGCTTTGGTGGTGCGGTAAATGCTCTTCAGGTTCACGTTCATCAATTGGTCCCACTCGTCTTCCGTGGTGCTGTGCAGCGGGCTCGACGGCCGCGCGATGCCGGCGTTGTTGTGAATGCCATCCAGCCGGCCGTACCTGCTGATGATATCCGCCATGACGCGTTGCACATCGTCCTCCCGCGTCACGTCCGCCGTAAAAAAGGCATGATCGCCTTTCAGCGCCGCACGCTTCGCCTCATCAACCGGATGAATGTCCACGATACAGACCAGCGCCCCGGCAGCAGCATAAGCCTTTGCACATTCCCATCCGATGCCGTCTGCACCGCCGGTGAGGAGCATCACTTTATCTTTTAATAATTGCATGTCTGAATTTTTTTGGGATACCTTGAACGTTTGGATAAAGTTAAAGCATCCGGTGTGGCGGTGATCACTATCCTGCACCTCCATCCATATCCGCCAGTCTTTTCACACTGTAACCGTATCCGCGGCATGAGCCCACGCCGCGGCACGTTCTTCCTCTCATTCGTGGTTTTTCCGTGGAATATGATATCAACAAAACTAATGGCGGCCACACCGGAATACAACCGGCTCATTGACCAGTTATCGGCGTATATTAGCATGCAATCTCACCCGGCAGTACAATCCTGCTAATTTGGGACGCATCCCTTCCCCGCTCCACTGAGAAGCAGAATTTGCAGAATGCCCATAATTCCCTAATATTAGCCTGTATTCGTTCACTAATTCAGCCTGCCCGCTAATATGAAACCGGTTTTTACCAAAATACAGGAAGACGTGCAGATGGATGTGTTTGCCGTCCGCGTCATCGACCTCCCGAACTTCTCCACGGAATTCCATTTTCACAGGGAATGCCAGATGGTGTACGTGGAAGAAAGCGAGGGCAAACGCATCATCGGCGACAGCGTGGAGATTTTCAGCAGCGGGGAGCTCATCCTGCTGGGACCGGATATTCCGCATGTATGGTACAACGACCGGCGGTACTTCGAAAAAGGGGAAAACGAAACACATGCCCGTTCGCTCGCTTTATTTTTCGACCCCGATAAACTGACGACCGCCATGGAGATGTTCGGGGAGGGGAATCACATCGCCGCTTTACTGAAAAAAGCCCGCCGCGGCATGAAGTTTTCCGGCAAAACGAAAGAGGAACTGAAGCAGCTGATGCACAACATCACCGCACAGCAGGGCATGCACCGGCTGACCACGTTCATGCAGATACTGGAAGTGCTCATCCGTTCGAAAGAATTCGAACTGCTGGCCAGCGAAGGCTACGTGAATACGTACCAGGCGAAAGACAACGACCGGATAGACCGCGTATTCACCCATGTATTCAGCCATTTTAAAACAGACATCCAGCTCGATGCCGTCGCGAAACTCGCGCATATGAACAAACAGGCTTTTTGCCGGTATTTCAAAAGCCGTACGCAAAAAACGTTCGTGCAGTTTTTAAACGAAGTGCGCATCGGGCATGCCTGCAAGCTGATGGCCGACGGCGAGCGGCAGATCGCCAGCCTGGCTTATGAATGCGGGTTCAACAGTCTTTCCAATTTCAACCGCTTTTTCAGGGAGATCAAAGGCATGTCGCCGCGGGAATACATCAAGCTGCTGGCCGTATAAAAAGAACGAGGCTGCTCCGTCCGGAACAGCCTCGTTCTTTTTATAGTCTCAGATCATGTTTATTTTTTGTCCACCAGCACGCTCGTCAGCTCGTTGAGTTTTTTCACCTTGTCGGCGAAATCCCCTTTCAGCCGGTCGCGGATGGCGTTCAGGTGCTGCAGTACGTTTTCAAGCGAATCGGGAATGGCGTCGGCCAGTACTTCTTTCAGTCTTTTGGCGATGGTGGGCGATTTGCCGTTGGTGGAAATCGCGATCTTGAGGTTGCCCTTCTGCACCACGGAGCCCAGGTAAAAGTCGCACAGCGCCGGCGTATCCGCCACATTGATAAGCACTTTGGAGGCCTTGGCCTTTTCCCAGATGCAGGTGTTCAGCTCTTTGTCGGACGTAGCGGCGATCACCAGGTCTTTCCCGAAAATATCGCCGCACGAAAAGGCTTTCTGCACCAGGGTAACATTCGGATAACCCGCGGTAATGGTGTCCATCTCCGGCAGAAACCAGGTCGCTACAACGGTCACACGCGCAGCGGGACAATTCTGCAAAATGGCGTTCACCTTTTCACAGCCCACATTTCCGCCTCCCACTACCAGCACCTGGAGCTGCTCCAGTTTGAAGAAAACGGGAAATAAATGATTGGTCTCCATACGCGCGCGGTTTTATTGTTAAACGGCCAGTTTATAATCTTCCGCTAATTTACTCTGTAAAGCCTGAAATGCCTCATGGAAACGCACAACTTCGCCGATCACGATGATGGCGGGGTTGCGCAGGCCCTGCTGCGCGGCAAACACCGCCAGGTCAGCCGCCACCCCTACGCCTATTTTCTGGCTGGGCAGGGTACCGTTCTGGATGATGGCCGCGGGTACCTGGCCTTTGCCCAGCTGGCTATAGATGGCGGCGATCTCCTCCAGCTTGCTCATGCCCATGAGGATCACCACCGTGGTATCCGCCTGTATGGCGTATTCCAGGTCGCGCGACAGTTTACCGTCCTGCGTGGTGCCGGTGATCACCCAAAACCCTTCGCTCACGTTACGCGCGGTAACGGGGATTTTATTGACGCCGGGCACGGAGATGGCGCTGCTCACGCCGGGCACCACTTCCGTTTCGATGCCGTATTGCTGTGCGGCAGCCAGTTCTTCCTGGCCACGGCCGAACACGAATGAATCACCGCCTTTCAGGCGCACCACATTGCCGTAGGTGAGCGCATATTTAACGATCATGCGGTTGATTTCCGCCTGGGTATACACATGCATGCCGGCGCGTTTGCCCACAAATCTTTTCAGACAGTTCTGCGGCGCATTGTCCAGCAGCTCATTGTTGCTCAGCGCGTCGTACAGGATAACCCGGGCGTTCTGGATCGCCTTCAGCCCCTTTACGGTAATCAGGTCCGGGTCACCGGGCCCTGCCCCTACCAGCGTCACTTTCGGTTGTGTTGTTTGCATGATCGTTATTTTTTAAGGTTGATCGGTTAGGCGTTCACGTTAGCCGCCTGTTTCTCCGCGCGGTACTGCTGCGCGCGGTCATAAAATGCCTTGGCCTGCTGGTAATACTGTTTGGCGAAGCTTTCGGTAGGCTCGTGCTGGTTGATCTGCAGCACCATGTTACGGAAAGTACCCTCCAGCGGGAAGCGGCCGGTTTCTACAAAGTGTTTGTCAAAATCGCTCATGATGCCGTGCTGCGTGTTGCAGTTCACGTTCTCGTCGAGCAGGATGGACTTGGCGGTCTGGATCATGCAGGCATAGGCCTGGTAGATACCGTCGGCCCAGGCGTTGTTGGCGAACGACTGTGCGGCCCATTCCAGTTTTTCTTCCGCTTCGAACAGCAGGGTGGCGATCAGGTCGATCATCACGCCGGCGCATTCCCCTACACCGATGGCGGTGCTGAAGGATTCGGCCTGGCCCCAGTCGATGAAATCACCGTCCTGGATGCTGGTCAGGTCGGCCAGCGGTTTCAGCAGTTCGTAGAAATATTTTTCGCCTTTGCGGTCGTAGTAGTCGTTGAACAGCTCCTTGTTTTCCGCGTTGGCTTCGTAGTCGTACAGCAGGGTGCGCAGTACGTCCGGGCCGCGGCGGCTGGGAACTTTCAGCACCTTGTCAGACACCCGGCCGGCGCCGTCGCGCAGCGTACCGCCGCCGAGCAGCACCTGCAGGGCCGGCAGCACTTTACCACCGCTCTTCAGGGAAGAGCCGTGGAAGCCGATGTGCGCGAGACCGTGCTGGCCGCAGGAGTTCATACAGCCGCTGATTTTTATTTTAATGTCGTTGTTGTAGATGAGGTCCGGGAATTCGTCGTGGATCACGCCTTCCAGTGCGGCGGCGATGCCGGTGCTGCTGGAAATACCGAGGTTACAGGTGTCTGTACCCGGGCAGGCCGTGATGTCCGCGATGCTGTCGAAACCTGCGGCGGAGAAGCCGGCTTCTTCCAGCAGGCTGAACACGTACGGCAGGTATTCGGGGCGCACATATTTCAGCAGCAGGCCCTGGTTCACCGTTACGCGCACATCGTCTGCCACCACGGGGCGCAGTTTTTCCAGCAGCGCGCGGGAGGTAACGGAGCCGATGTCGCCCAGCGGTACGCGGATGTACGCGCCGAAGAAACCTTTCTGCTTCTGCTCGAAGGTGTTGGTCTTTTTCCAGGCTTCGAACTGTTTTTCGTTTTTGATGGTGAAGGCAGGCAGTTCCACACCGGCCGCGGGAGCGGCAGGTTCGGCCCAGGCCGCATAGTCCACCGGCACGGATTTATTTTTAACGGCTTTGTATTCTTCTTTCACGAGGCGCTCGAATTCTTCCATGCCGATTTTCTGGATGAGGAATTTGATACGCGCCTTATGACGGCTGGCCCTTTCGCCGTGGCGGTCGAACACGCGCAGCACGCTTTCGATGTAGGGGATGAGCTGGTCTGTTTCCAGGAATTCGAAGGCTACTTTGGCGAGGTAAGGCTGTGCGCCCAAACCGCCGCCCACGAGCACTTTGAAGCCGCGCACTTCTTTACCGTCCACCACGCGCACCTTGGGAATCACACCCAGGTCGTGCATGAAGGTCAGGGCCGTATCCCTTTCGCTGCTGGAAAAGGCGATCTTGAATTTACGGCCCATATCCTGGCAGATCGGGTTACGCAGGAAATACCGGAAAGCCGCGTCGGCGTATGGCGTTACATCAAACGGTTCTTCCGGATCGATGCCGGCCTTGTCTGATGCGGTGATATTACGAACGGTGTTACCGCAGGCTTCGCGGAGCGTGATATCGTCCAGCTCCAGTTTGGCCCAGAGCTCGGGCGTTCTGTCGAGCGATACGTAGTGGATCTGAATATCCTGGCGGGTGGTCAGGTGCAGGTTGCCCGTTGCATATTCGTCGGAAATATCCGAAATACGTTTCCACTGCTGCAAAGTCATTTTACCATACGGCAGTTTGATGCGCACCATCTGCACCCCTTGTTGGCGCTGACCGTACACGCCCCTGGCAAGACGGAGGCTGCGGAATTTTTCGTCCGCAATCTTTCCTTCGCGAAACAGCCTGATCTTTTGTTCCAGTTCGATAATGTCTCTTTCTACGATCGGATTTTCCAGTTCGGTTCTGAAGCTTTGCATGATAATTTAGTTGCTCGTGATAAAATTGGTATTCAGTCGTGGTATTTTTTTTAAACTTCCGGCACAGGCCCTTAAAAAACAAAACCCCCGTTGCATATCGGAGGCCTTCGTTGTATGATCCTGAAAACTTTATTTCGCTCATATATTGAAACCCTCCTAGTCTGTTGAGACATCCCAACAGTACACGCACATATTCATCATCATATTATTATAACCCATATTCCTATAGAATTTGTAGAGTAATACAAAGGTATAGTCTGGGAATGTAAACACAAAACTTTTTTCATAAAAAAACAGGGGGATAAATTAGAAAATATCTAATGGGTGGGCCGGCCCGGCGGGGGCGCCCTGGTGTGGCGGCCGTTGCGTCGCACTCTTCAGCGGCGGTAGGGGCATGGGCGGAAGCGGGAGGCGTTGAGGCGGTGGCAGTTATGCTTCCGGGCGGGCGATGTGGCCGGTGCGGTGGTTTGGCAGGCGGGGCAATGAGGTTACGGCAGGTATGCCATTGCACCTGGTGAGGTTGTTTGACGGAAGCCCCTGTACTACGACAACCGGCCCGGTGCGAGGTTTAGCTGGCGGACATTAAGGTAAACCGCTTGTCATTACAACCGATGTACGGTGACAACCAGCGGGTTCGTGGGTTTGCTGGCAAACATTGAGGCTACGGCAGTTATGCCACCGCACCTCCCATGCACGGTGACCACCGGGCTGGTGTGAAGTTTGGCCCACAAAGGCAACCGCTGTTATGCCCTTGTACCGAAGCCGGTATCCTGCGGCGGCGTTGCAGGGGCCCTCCTATTCCGTTGAACAGCAGCAGTTACAGTTGCCCCATTTTAGCTACCTTTGCGGCGCAAATAGTAAAAGTTATGATCAATACGGTGATTTTCGACATGGATGGTCTTTTAATCGACTCGGAGCCGCTGTGGGGCGAAGCCCTCCGCGAAGTGTTCTCTTCGGTGGGCGTCAGCCTGTCCCCCGAGCTCACATCGCATACTACCGGCCTGAGAACCAAGGAAGTAGTCAGCTACTGGCACGATTACTTCAAATGGGACAGCAAAAGCCCCGAACAGGTCACCACCGAGATCATCGATACCGTCACCGGTAAAATACTGCGGGGCGGCCGCGCCATGGAAGGCCTCTCCTACATCCTCGACTATTTCCACGCCCGGAACTTCAAAATCGGGCTGGCCTCTTCCTCTCCCCGCCGCCTCATCGAGTCGGTATTGCAACATTTATCCATCCGCGACCGGTTTCACGCGGTTACCTCCGCGGAATTCGAATCCTACGGCAAGCCCCATCCCGCCGTATACCTCGCCTGCGCAAAGGAACTGAACAGCAACCCGCTGGCCTGCCTGGCTTTTGAAGACTCGGTAACCGGCATGGTAGCCGCCAAAGCCGCGCGCATGAAAGTGGTCGTAGTACCTGAGGCACACCGCCGGCACGACCGCCGCTTCAACCTCGCGGACCTCCAGCTGGATTCACTGCTGGAATTCGGGGATGTGCAGCTGAAGGAACTGGGCGGTGCATAAGGGCTCGCCGGTTACACCGGCAGTCCGGCCGCTATCTTCATGTATGTTCTTCTACCAATCAGAAAACATCGAGCCGGTTACGCTGGCAGTTCGACAATTATCTGCCTCTGAATAAAAGGCGCTCAATAACAACAACGGCTCAAATGATATTTGAGCTGTTGTTGCTTTAGTTAAGATGCGTCCATTTACTTGTGGGCTTAGAACCTGCCCATTCTATTGCCCGGAAAACATCGTTCTTCTGCAATTGCCTTGCTTTCCGCGGCGGCATCCATAAAAAAACGGCACAAACATTCATCTGTGCCGTTTCTACTATGATAATGATTGGTCTATTTATTCCACCACAGCCTCGTCTCGATCTTGTCGTTCCCCTGTGCAGCTACCGCATCCTGGAAGTTTTCAAGGTTAACGGTCTGCTCCTTCTGCGGGTAATACACCCTTGAAGGAATGCCGTTGCCGGCCAGCGGGATGAACTTCTTCATTTCGGGATCGGTCACGGGGGCAGTGGGCCATACCACGTCGCCCGGTTTCACGAGGAATTTCGGGAAGCCGGTGCGGCGGATGTCGGCCCAGGCCTCATTCCCCTGCATGTAAAGGGCGAGGTATTTCTGCGACAGCACGGTTTCCTGGCTGGCTACGGGCAACGCGGCTACATAGACATTTTCAGCGGCGGCATCCACTCCCCATTTCTGGAGAGAAGCGCGTACGCCTTTGATGTATTCGGCCTGGTCCCAGTTTTTGTATTCGGATAAGAGGAAACTCACTTCGGCATATTCCATCAGCACTTCGCTGTAATCGGCCGCGTTCACTACGGTGCCGGGCAGGCTGATGTCTTCCGCTTTGAGGATGGACGCTACGCTCGGGTGCAGGCCGTAGGGCTGCCCTGCGTATTCACCGCGACTGTTAGGCCGTGCGTAAATGCGCAGGCGCGGGTCGGGCGCGGTAAACGGTCCGGCAGTCCCTTTCAGCACATTGATGAGGATGTGCGATACGGAAAAGTCGCGGCGGTTTTCGGTCACCGTATTGCGATACAGCGGCGCCTCGTTCGGGGCTTTGGCTTCATATTTCAGCGCGGCGTTTTCCGCGTTGCTGCCGATGAGGCCGCCGGCAATCGCTTCCTGGATATGGGTTTCAGCCAGCTGCGGCAGTTTGGCGCGTACCCTGATGGCGATGCGCAGGCGCAGGGAGTTGGCGAACTTCTTCCATAAATCGGGCTTGCCTTTGTAAATACCGTCGTAGTTGCCGAAAGTAACGGCGCTCACGTCAATTTGAGCAGCGGCTTCTTTCAGTTCCTTCAGCAGGTCGGTATAAATTTTTTCCTGCGAGGCGTATTTGGGTTTCACCACATCGGGGTTCACCTTCAGCGCCTGGAAATCCGGGTCGGGATTGCCGTAGGAGTTGTAAGGAATGTTCCCGAACGCATCGGTGAGCGAGAGGAAAGCATATGTTTTCAGGATGCGGGCGATGGCGATCTGGTTCTCGTTCGGGCCCACGTTGGCGGTTACCCTGGTTTTGGTAGCCGGGTCGGTGTTCAGCCGGATGATCTGCTCCAGGTTGTTGAGCGCCTTGTAGGCATTGTCCCAGTAAGTATCCGAATTGCTCCGCGGCAGGTCGTAGCGCGATTCGGTGGTGTACTGGTTCTGTGAAAAATATTGTGCGAACAGCATCGAGCCGCGGAAGTTACCGGCGGAGCCGCGCGCATTGTCGAGCACCAGTTTCTGTGCAACCGATAAAATGGTGGTGGTGGGCACGTCTACAGGGCGGTTCGGGTCCGTATTGATTTCGGCGAACTTCTTGTCGCTGCAGGAAACAAGCCCCACGGCGGCCGCTAACGTGAATGTATATACTAAAATGAGATGTTTTTTCATGTCGAATCTATTTATCAGAATTTCACCTGTACGTTCAAACCAAAAGTAGCCGGGATAGGCAGGTTACCACCTTCCACGCCCTGGATGTTGCCGCCGCTGTTGGTCAGCTCCGGATCGATGTATTTGCTGGCGGTATAAATGTTCCAGAGGTTCCTGCCGTAAGCGGATACCCTTACCTGGCGCACCGTCGAAGTCTTACTGAAAGGAATGGTGTAACCGGCGGTCACTTCCCGCAGTTTCACGAATGTGGCATCGAGGATGCTCTGGGAAGTGGGGCCCGTCGAGAAGCCGTATGCCCAGTCGTATGCGGAAATGCGGGTGGTGTTTTCTTTCACGTTGCTCACGGTGTAAGTACCGTCCGCATTGTACACCACGGTGCCGTTCACGCCGCCCAGCACGAGGCCGTTTTCGCGGATGCCGTTTTCGGCGGTGGGTTTCAGCATACCGGTCTGCATCCCTACTTTATAGGTCTGGGAGAAGAATTTACCACCCACGCGACCGTCTACCAGGAACCCGGCGTCGAATCTTTTATAAGTGAAATGCTGCTGGATGCCGAACTGCCAGTTGGGCAACACGCTGCCGATGGGTATCAGCTGCTCCGTGCGGGCGTAGGCGCCGTTGGCGTTGATCACTTTCTGTCCGTCGGGAGCATATACAAAATCATAGCCCATCAGCTGGCCGTAAGGCTCTCCTTCGCGGGCCACCAGGGTTACGAGCGAACCGGTGGGGTCCGTCAGCGGGAAGGTGGTAACGCCTTCGTTCAGTTCCACCACTTTGTTACGGTTGGCGGACCAGTTGAGGGTCACGTCCCAGGTGAAGTCCTGCGTCTGTACCGGCGTGCCGTTCAGGCTTACTTCGATACCGCGGTTGTTGATCTTGCCGGCGTTGATGTATTTGGATTCATACCCAAAGGCGGTCGACACCGGGATGTTGATGATCTGGTTGCGGCTGTTGTTGTTATACAGCGTCACGTCGAGGCCAATCCTGTTGGAGAAAGCGCGCAGGCTTACACCGGCTTCAGTGGAGCTGGTGATCTCCGGTTTCAGGTCTTTGTTGGCCAGCACGGAAGGCAGTTTGTAACCGGGGTTGCCGTTGAATGCCTGGCTGGCTTCATAGGCCTGTTGCAGCTGGTACGGGTCGGTATCGTTACCCACCTGCGCCCAGCTCAGCCGGAGCTTCAGCAGGTTCAGCCAGCTGCTTTCCTTGAACGGCGCCAGCTCGGACAAAATCAGGCTGGACGATACGGAAGGATAGGCGAATGAATTTTTATCGAGCGGCAGGGTGCTGCTCCAGTCGTTACGGATGGTACCGTCCACAAACCAGAAGTTTTTATACCCCAGCGACACGCTCCCGAACAGGGAGTAAATGCTCTTGTGATAGAAGTTGGATTCGTTCAGCACGCTGCCGGCGTTTTTCAGGTTGTAATAACCGGGAATGATCAGACCGCCCTGCGTGATGGCGTTGGACACACGGCGTTTCTGGTTCATCACGTTACCGCCTGCGTAAGCCGTCAGCGAAATGTTGCTCCAGCGTTTATTGGCGTTGGCCAGGAACTCGTAGTTGAACTCGCTGAAGTTATTGGCGTACTCGGAGTAGTTGCTCTGGCTGCGGGAATACACCGCAATCCTGTCCTGCTGCTGATAGTTGTACAGGTCGGCGTTCACTTTGGTGCTCAGTTGCAGCCAGTTGTTCACGTCGTATGCCAGGCCCACATTCCCGTAAAAGCGGTCGCGGTTTTCTTTGAGATAACTTTCGTAGGCAGACCAGTACGGGTTGTCGATGTACTTGGTGCTGCGCCCGATGGTGGTGTTTTCCCAGCTGTTCCTGTTCCAGGCGCGGGGCGTACCGTCGGGGCGTTTATACTCGCGCAGTTTGTCGTAATCGATCTGCGTTTGGCCCCACTGGAAGGCTTCGAGCATGATGTTACGGTTGGATGCGCCCGTCCAGGGACGGCCGGTGCTCTGGTTTTTCACGTAGTTGAAGTTGGCCGTGGCCAGGAAGCGTGAAAAACGGGAAGAGCCGGAGAAGTTGATGGTGTTGCGGTGCAGGCTGGAATTGGGCACCGTGCCGCGCACCGTTCTGTTGGTATAAGAAAGGCGGAAGGTCTGGTTTTCACCGCCGCCGCTGATGGATACGTTGTTGGTGGAGGCGATGCCCGTGCGGAAGAACGAGGTCACATCGTGTTTGGGATATGCCCAGGGCTCCGGTTTCAGATAGGTGTCGGTATATTCCGGATCGAGGTTGTACCAGTGCAGTACCGGCGTGCCGTCGAGTTTCGGGCCCCAGCTTTCGTCCATGCCGTAGTCGACGATCTTATAGGTCTGCCCGTTGATCACCGCTTCCTGGAATGTGTTGCTTTTACCGCCGCCGTAGAGTTTCTGGCGTTCGGGGAGGCGCACGATCTTTTCAAACTCGATGCCGGAGTTCACGGTCACGTCGAGCCCTTTGCCGGCGCGGCCTTTTTTAGTGGTGATCACGATCACGCCGTTGGCGGCGCGCGTGCCGTACAATGCGGCGGCGGCGGGCCCTTTCAGTACGTTGATGCTTTCAATATCGTCCGGGTTCAGGTCCTGGATCATATTGCCTACATCCTTACCGGCAGAACCGTTTACGGTGCTTTTGGTATTGAGGTCCGCGTTGTCGATCGTAATCCCGTCGATCACGAACAGCGGCTGGTTGTTGCCGGAGATGGAGTTGATGCCGCGCAGCAGCACCCTGCTGGAGCCACCCATGTTACCGCCCGATGAAACCACCTGGAGGCCGGCCACTTTGCCGGAAAGGGCGCCCAAAGCGTTGGTGGGCCGGGTTTGCAGTTCGGCGCTTTTCACTTCCTGCACCGAATAACCCAGCGCTTTTTTGCTGCGGGAAATGCCGAGGGCCGTTACGACCACTTCCTGCAGTTGTTTATCGGCAGGCAGCAGCACCACGTTGATGGAGGTCTGCCCGTTGATGTCTACCGATCTGGTTTCCATCCCGATGAATGCAAAGGTGAGCAGTGTGGCGGAATCCGGTACGGCGAGGGTGTAGTTGCCCTCTGCGGAGGTAACGGTACCGGTGGCGGTTCCTTTGATGAAGACAGTAACGCCTGGTAGTGGTTGTCCGCTTTCGGCAGTCACTTTGCCGGTAATTTTCCTGTTTTGCGCATATGTAGTCAGGTTGGCCAGCAGCAAAAGCAGGGTTAGTTTGTACAAATGTCTCATGGTTCGTTTACCCTATTAATTATATAGACTTTATAGGGAGCGAAGGTAGGGCATGTGTTAAAACTATCCTAATAAATATTATTGATCGGGGTATAAAAGTGATGAAGCGTGTTAGTGGAATGGTGTAAATGCTTAAATTCAGTCCTCTATATTACCTCCCGTGTTGTCCGTCAAGAGCGTATTACTGACAATTTTAAATCAGGATATGCAGAAACAACACTTTTTTTTGGATGAAGCCGGCGATCCGACTTTTTATGGCAAAGGGAAAAGGATAATTGTAGGACAGCAAGGGGTTTCGACACATTTTATTTTGGGGATGGTTGGTTTTAGAGACGACCTGGCCGCTGTTCGGGCAAAGGTGCTCGAACTTCAACGGGAAGTACTTGCCTCTCCATACTTTGGGGGCATCAGTAGCATTGAAAAGAAGAAGCAGCAACATGGTTACTTTTTCCATGCTACCGACGATATCCCTGAGGTGCGCAAGTTGTTTTTTGACTTTATCAAAAAACAGGACTGCTCTTTCGAAGCGGTGATTGCTACAAAAATTCCCATTGTATTCAATCTCAAACATGGCAACAATTCCAATGAGTTTTATGCCGAGTTGCTTTCGCACCTGCTGTGTCAGCATATCCCGTCTGAACACAGGCTTGTATTAAATATTGCCAAGCTTGCCGCCAGTACACGGCATGAAAACCTGATGTCCGGCCTTGAAAAGGCAGTTCGCATGTTCAATACGGAGGCGCCCTTAACAACCGTTTCGCCGGATGTCGTATTTAATGTACAGGATCAGTTGAGTGAACCATTACTGAACATTGCGGATTATTTGTGCTGGAGTTTACAGCGGGTATATGAAAAGGGAGAGCGAAGGTTCTATAATTATATTGCTGACAAATTCCGCTTAAAAATTCATTTGTATGGCGATGGTACGAGGAAGGCATAGCAACAGTGGGGCCGGAGGAAATGGACACTATGAGGCATAAAAAAAGCCCATTGTCAACCTAAGCAGGATTGGCCTGCGACGTTCTTGGAACGACTTTCAATTGCAACAGACTATAACAAATTTACAAAAACTATCCGAATAAAAAAGTCCCCCGGCTCAACACCGGGGGACTTTTATCTTTTAAAACAATCAGGTCAATTATTCACCTTTCTTTTCTTCACCACCTTCGGATTGTTTCAGTTTTTCTCTCAGTTCGGCCAGCGCGCCCAGATCGCCCAGGGTTGCTTTTTCTACCTTAGACTGGATGTTTTTCACAGTCTTGCGGGTTTTTTCAGCATCAGCACGTTTTTCTTTGATCACAGCGTCTTTCTCGTCGGCTTTTGCCTGTTCCCAAACTTTAGCGTGAGAAACCAGGATGCGTTTTTCGTTGCGGTCGAATTCGATGATCATGAATTCTTTCACATCTTCAACGGCGATCGGTTTTTCATCTTCAGTGCGCAGGTGACGGGCGGGAGCGTAAGCTTCCAGGCCGTATTGCAGCTGCACGGTAGCGCCTTTGTCGTCTTTCTTCACTACAGTTCCTTCGTGGATAGAACCAATCGGGAAGATAGTTTCGAAAGTGTTCCAGGGATCTTCTTCGATCTGTTTGTGACCGAGGCTCAGTTTGCGGTTGTCTTTATCAATGCCCAGGATAACCACTTCGATCTCGTTGCCCACTTTCGTGTACTCGCTCGGATGGTTGAAGCGTTTGATCCAGCTCAGGTCGGAGATGTGGATCATGCCGCCGATACCGGTTTCCAGCTCAACGAATACGCCATAAGGAGTGATGTTTTTCACGATGCCTTTGTGACGGCTGTCCAGCGGGAATTTAGTTTCGATGGTAGACCAGGGATCTTCGGTGAGTTGTTTGATAGACAGGCTCATTTTGCGCTCGTCTTTGCTCAGGGTAACTACCACTGCTTCGTACTCTTCGCCCAGTTTGAAGAACTCTTTGGCGTTGATCGGGGTGGAAGCCCATGAGATCTCGGATACGTGCACCAGGCCTTCCACACCGGGGAGGATTTCCAGGAATGCGCCGTAGTCTTCGATATTTACCACTTTGCCTTTCACTTTTGCACCTTCGGTGATAGTAGCCGGCAGGGTATCCCAAGGATGGGGAGTCAGTTGTTTGTAACCTAAGCTGATACGTTTTTTCTCGTCGTCGAAGTCCAGTACCACCACGTTGATCTTCTGATCCATCTGGAGTACTTCGCTCGGGTGAGAAATACGGCCCCAGCTGATATCGGTAATATAGAGCAGACCGTCCAGGCCACCCAGGTCGATGAACGCACCGAAGTCGGTGATGTTCTTGATCGTACCTTCCAGTACCTGACCTTTCTCCAGTTTGGAGATGATGTCTACACGCTGTTGTTCGATATCGCTTTCGATCAGGGCTTTGTGAGATACTACGGCGTTGCGGATAGCTTCGTTTACCTTTACTACCTTGAACTCCATGGTTTTACCTACAAACTGATCGTAGTCGGTAACCGGTTTAACGTCGATCTGAGAACCGGGCAGGAAGGTTTCCATGCCGTAAACGTCCACGATCAGGCCGCCTTTGGTTTTGCTGGTAACGGTACCAGTAACCACTTCGCCGGTTTTGTAAACTTCCACGATGCGTTCCCATGCACGTTGCATACGAGCCTGTTTGCGGCTCAGGTGCAGGTTGCCGTCGCGGTCTTCTTTTTCAACTACCAGTACTTCCACCTCGTCGCCCACTTTGATGCCCTGCAGATCGCGGAACTCATTGAGGGAGATAAGACCGTCGGATTTGAACCCGATGTTGATCACCACATCTGTTTTAGTGACGCCAACGATGGTACCGGTGAGCAGACCGTTCTCTTCGATCACTTTGAAAGTGCTGTCGTAAGTCTGGTCGTACTTTTCCTTCTCTTCTTTGGTGTAAGAAGATACGTTACGTTTGTCCACGCTCCAGTCGAAATCGTCGTGAGCGGTGGCAACAGGTGCATTTGTTGTCGCTGTTGCTGCCGGAGCTGCTGCTTCCGGGGCCTGTTGTTCAGCGTTTTGTTCGTTAGTAATGTTGTTTTCTGTCAAAATTTGTTTCCTCCTTTTAAAGTAAAGTATTTTAAGGGAGGCAAAGATACGCCAATATTCCCTTTCGGGCAATTTTATTTAGGCGAAATCCGGGCTGTCAATCAAATGATTACATATATTGTTATTCATCACCCGGGAAGCGCCCGTCCCGCCTCCTATGCAGGCCCCTGCGCGTTTAGCTCAACAATTTTCTTTAATTTTCCGGTATGAATGGCACTTCTTTTCAATCGGATATCAAACACTGGCTCAAACAGGAGAATACGGTCAATCACCTCATGTTTGTGAACATCGGCATTTTCCTCCTCCTCGGCATCCTGTACCTCCTCGCCTTTCTCCAGCTCGATGTGGCGGCGGTTGCCCACCAGTTCCTGCTGAATAACCTCCAGTTGAATATATATAATAACGAATTATTGTATAAGCCCTGGGGGATCCTGACTTATATGTTTGTCCACACCGGGATTTTCCATATTTTCTTCAACATGCTCAACCTTTACTGGTTCGGCAATATGTTCCGCAGTACGCTGGGCAACAAACGGGTACTCCCCCTTTACCTGCTCAGCGGGCTCTTCGGCGCCCTGGTATATGTCCTGTTCTACTACGCGCTCCCCACTTCCGGCGTGCTCGGCGGCCCCATGATCGGCGCTTCCGCGGCCGTGATGTGTTTCCTGGTCGCCAGCGCCACCCTCATGCCCAACCTCGAAATTGGCCTGCTGTTCCTCGGTACCATCAAACTGAAATGGGTGGCCGTGGGCGTGATCGTCATCGATATCATCACCATCCCCCTCGGGAACGTGGGCGGCATCCTGGCCCACCTCGGCGGAGCGGCTTTCGGGTATGTGTACGTGCGCACGCTCCAGAACAACGGCACGGACCTTTGCGCCCCCCTCATCGCCCTGTTCGAAAAAATCACGAGCCTGTTTTCCCGCCGGCCGAAACCCCAGAAATTCAAACCTAAAAAATCACCCCTCCGCGTGGTGCGCAATAACGAGCCTTCGCATACCACCCGGCTCGACCAGCTGCTCGATAAAATCAACGAAAAAGGCTACAACAGCCTCACTTCGGAAGAAAAACAGTGGCTGAAGAAGTACAGCGACGAGAAATAGCAGCCTCGCCTGCGCCCGGCCAAAAAACCAACCAGACCTGACAGCCGTATCTTTTCCTGAGAAAAGCAAAAAGCCCCGGAGAACCAGGGCTACTGCATTTGTCTATATCAGTAAACGTAAAATGCTTGTTAAAGGCTACTCCGCGAACATTGTGAAGCGATTCCGCCTGTTAAAAACCTGGCCGCAGCGCCTGTGAAGACCGGTCCCTGTACTCAGTGGGCACCCTGATTCAGGAAGATATGTGCACCTGAATCCCTGCCCGTACACCGCAACGTGTCCCGATGAGCACGTAATTCCGGGAGACTGGCACCTGCGCCGCTGCCTGCACCACACCGTACCCCAATGAGCACCCGGAACCCGTTCAACCGTTCCGCAACGCATTTCAATTCATGCTCCCGCAATCCCGATACTCATAAAAAGAAACACTGCTCCGCTCCCGGCAGCAAAAAACATCCCGCTGAATACACTGGAACACAACCGTACCGGGCATTTTCCGGAGGGGAAACTGACGCCCGCATATACGGCACCTACAGGCACATGGCTGCGCCCGGACATACTACGATCTTGGATGTTTCTACTACAAAAGGTTTAGTACATGAAAGTTAACTAGAAAAGTTGAGATTTCCGCATTCGTACTTGCGGCAGATATCATTTATCTTTGCCCAATTGAGGCCGAACACATGAAAACATTCAACGTACCCATCATATACCGCAGTCCGCTGATTTCCGCCATTAAACAGCACCGTAAGCAGCAGGACCGCATGAAGAAAGACTTCAGCCCTACCCTGCTCGATTTTGGCCCGGTACGCATCCTGCTGGCCCGCCACTTCGGGTTCTGCTACGGCGTGGAGAACGCCATCGAAATCGCCTTTAAAACCATCGACGAAAACGAAGGAAAGCGGATTTTCCTGCTCAGCGAAATGATCCATAACCCCCAGGTGAACAGCGACCTGCTCTCCCGCGGGGTGCGTTTCCTGATGGATACCTCCGGCAAACAGCTCATTCCCTGGGAAGACCTGCGTTCGGACGACATCGTGATCATCCCCGCCTTCGGCACCACCCTCGAGATAGAAGCCCGCCTCCAGGCCATCGGCATTACGCCGCTGCAATACAACACCACCTGCCCCTTCGTGGAACGCGTCTGGAACAAAGCAGAGCAGATCGCCGCGCGTGAATACACGGTGATCGTGCACGGCAAACCCAAACACGAAGAAACCCGGGCCACCTTTTCCCACAGCCGCTTTCATACCCCCACCGTGGTGGTGAAAGACATGGAGGAAACCCACCGCCTCGCCGAATACATACACGGCCGTAAACCGGCGGAACAGTTTTACGAGGAGTTCAAAGGACAGTACTCTGAAGGTTTCGACGTTACCCGCCACCTGCAACGGGTGGGCGTAGTGAACCAGACCACCATGCTGGCCTCCGAAACACAGGCTATCGCCGACTATATCAAACAGGCCATCATCGAAAAGTTCGGGCTGGCCGACGACCAGGTGGCGGCGCATTTCGCCGACACCCGCGATACGCTCTGCTACGCCACGAACGACAACCAGACGGCCGTTACCGGCATGCTCGAGGCTACGGCCGACCTCGCCATCGTGGTGGGCGGCTACAACAGCTCCAACACCTCCCACCTCGTGGAGCTCTGCGAAGAAAAACTCCCCACCTACTTTATCTCGTCGGAAGAGAAACTCCTCTCCGCCAATGAAATACTGCACTGGGATTTCCACCATCACCAGGAACTCCACAGCACCGGCTACCTGCCCGGCAAGGAAGTGGTCACCCTCCTGCTCACCAGCGGCGCCTCCTGCCCCGATGCGGTGGTGGAAGGAGTGATTCGCAAACTCCTTGGTTTTTACGGTCTCGAAGAAAAACTGGAAGAGAAAGCGGCAGCCTTCTCCTGATAACCGGCGACTGCCTTCCGTTACCTGCCTGCATGAAATGAAAGTTTCGCGGACATGATCAGTATGCCCTGCCTGAACGCCAAAAGCGTCGGGACTACACATCATTTCATGATAAAGGAATGGTCGACGGCAGCGCGTAGCTCCTCACGCATCCCCAAAGGAACAAGCGCCTGGCAACTTGAAAGGTGGATGGAATGTGCGCAACCGGTTATTCCGCACCGGGCCGACAGGAACCGGCGGCCGGCATATTTCACCTATCGTGGAAGGTTGATGGAATACTCCAACCGGCTGTCCATATCCGGGCCGAAAGGAACCGTTGCCTGGCATATTTCACTTATCATGGAAGGTTGACGGAATACGCCTACCGGCTGTCCATATCCGGGCCGAAAGGAACCGTTGCCTGGCATATTTCACGTATCACGGAAGGTTGACGGAATACGCCTACCGGCTGTCCATATCCGGGCCGAAAGGAACCGCTGCCTGGTATATTTCATGTATCATGAAAAGTGGGTGAAATGCTCCCAACCGGCCATTCCATATCCGGGCCGAAAGGAACAAGCGTCCGGCGAACGCCTGATTACACGGGAGGTATATAAAACAAAAAAGACACCAGAAGGTGCCTTTTTCCTTTGGGGCTAATCAAACGCTAGTAATGCAGAGAAAATTCTTTTTTCTAACAAACAATTGATTTTCTGATTGTGTAACAAATGTACAACCTCACTTCAGCCACCGCAACCCCCATTTAATATCCGGTATCGAACAGCCGATAAGTGGCAAGATTGGGTGTAAATCCGGCAGACCCTTCTGCACCGTCAGAACTGCATCGCTTTTTTCAGGAAATCGGCCTTACGCCGCCGTGACACTTCCACCTGCGTGCCGTCGCTCATCAGGGCGAAGCCGCCCTCTCCCTGGATGTAGGATTCCATCTGCTGCAGGTTGATCAGGTGGGAGTTGTGCACCCTGAAAAAGTCCGCATCGGTCAGCAGCTCCTCGAATTCCTTCAGCGGTTTCGACACCAGCAGTTGCTTGCGGTCGGTGAAAAACAGCTTGGTATAGTTCCCTGTCGATTCGCAACGCACGATGTTCTGCACGGGCATAAACACCAGGCCGTTGATGGTGGGCAGGGCGATTTTTTTATTGGTCTGCTGCATGGTTTTCATGTTCTGCAGAAACACCTCCAGCGGCGCGATGGCGGGATCGTTGGCTTTGCTGGCCCGGCGCTCCTGGAACTTGCGCAGCGCTTCCTGGAGGTCCTGTACACTGAAAGGTTTGAGCAGGTAATCGAGGGCGTTGAATTTGATCGCCTTCAGGGCGTATTGCTCATAGGCGGTAGTGAAAATCACGTCGAAGAAAATCCGTTCGTATTGCTTCAGCAATTCAAACCCGTTCTGATGCGGCATTTCCACGTCGAGAAACACCAGGTCGGGCTGCAGTTCGTCTATCACACGCCGGGCGTCCTGTACGCTGTTTACGCCGGCCAGTACGGTTACTTCGGGACATTTTTTCTGCAGCATCGCCTGCAGGGCATCAATACAATGCTGCTCATCGTCGACGATAATCGCTTTGATTTCGCTCATGTGGTGATTTTTAAATTTTCTCTGCTTAAAATAAAAACTCTGCCGGCAATACAATTCTCACTCTTGTGCCGGTGGCCTGCCCGTTGTCCTGCAGATCGTGGATCTCTACATTTGCGTCTTTGGTATTGTTGATCTTGCGGATGAGCGCTATGCGGCCTTCGGTTACTTTCATGCCCATTGAATTGTGCATGCGGTCTTTCTTCTCTTTTATTTCCATGGCCATCTTGCGGCCGATTCCATTATCCGTTACCGTTACCTCGAGCACCTTGCCCTTCAGCCCGATGGTAATGTCCAGCATCCCTTTTTCCTTGCGGTGCACGAGACCGTGCCAGATGGCGTTTTCCACATAGGGCTGGATGATCATGGGCGGTATCAGCACCTCTTCTTCGTTGATATGCTCTTCCACCGAAATGCTGTAGTCAAACATGTTGTTGCAGCGGAGGGCCTCCAGGTCGAGGTACAGCCGCAGCGATTCCACTTCCTTATTGAGCGGGATGAACGTATGCTGGCTGTTGTCGAGGATCATGCGCATCAGTTTGGAAAACTTCGTGAGATAGTCGGACGCTTCCTCCTGGTTGTTGCTCCAGATGTACCGGTGGATGGAGCTGAGCGAATTGAAGATAAAGTGCGGGTTCATCTGCGAGCGCAGCGAACGCAGTTCCAGCTGCAGGGTTTGCCGGTTGGCCTGCAGGTTGCGGTGGCGGATGTAAAAGAAACCGCCCACGATGAGCATGAATAAGAAGCCGGCCAGCGCAATGGCCAGCGCCAGGTTACGGCGGATGCGCAACTGGCTGAGGTCCTGGTCCTGCTGTAGCTGTTTGATCTGGTTGTCTTTCTGGTGCACGTCGTGCAGGGTTTGCATCTGCGCGAACTCGATGCTCGACTTCTCCCGCAGCAGGCTGTCTTTATACAGGATGGAATAGTTGTTATTGTCCATGGCGAGGGTCAGGTCGCCGGCCCTTTTGTAGTTATCGCCCATCGATTTGTAGGCTTCCATGAGGGTGGATTTGAAGCCCCATTTCAGGCCGAGGTCGATGGCCTGCTGCAGGTATTTGCGGGCTTCCTCGTACTTGCCTTCTTCGTTGAGCAGCCGGCCGATGCTGATATAACTGTCGGCCACATGTATCTTGTCGTCTACCTTGTCATTGATGGCCAGCGCCTTCTGCAGGTACTCCATGGCCAGGGGATAGTTCTTCTTTTTCTGGTAGGCCGTGCCCAGGCAGGTGTAACAAATGGACATGCCGGTGGTGTTGTTCAGTTTTTCATTCACGGCCAGCGACTGTCTGTAAAACTCGATGGCCCTGTCGAGCTGCCCCAGCCCCTCGTAGGCATATCCCAGGTTGCCCAGGTTGATGGCGATGCCGAGGTCGTTTTCCCGTTTCTGTTCGAGTTTCAGGCTGCGGTTGAACACCTCGATGGCTTCGTGGAATTTGTTGTCGGACAGTTTGATGTTGCCGATGGAATTGGTGGCAATGGCGATGCTGCGTTCGTCGTTATCTTTTTCGGCGGCCTTGAGGGCCCGGAAGTGGTAGTCGAAGGCTTTTTCCAGCATGTCGCGGCGCCGGTAGTCGACGCCGATATTATTGAGCGAGATGGTGATTAAACGGTTATCGCGGGCGTCTTCCGCACTTTTGAGGGCCCGTTCGTGATAATCGGTGGCCAGCAGGTACTGCGACCTGTTGCGTTTGGAAGTCCCCAATTCGTTATAGGCCTCCGCGAGGCCTTTTGCGTAACGCAGTTTCTGCGCAACGGTGATGGCTTCCTGGAGGTAGGCATTATCCTGGCCACGGCTGTCGTAAAAGCGGTATAATCCCTTGGCTTTGCTGATCAGCCGGTTCACCTTGGCCGTATCGTCCGGCATTTTACGCACGGAATCGAGGCTGCGGGATACCTGCAACGAGTCCTGGGCGGATGCGCGCATCCACAGGGATAAAAATACGATGATGGTAAAGATCAGTCCTTTGGAAGACATGGTAATAGGTGAACAGCGCAACTAAGATACAGAAATCGGCGGCCATTCGGAAATAATCGGGTGCAGCTGCTGCGCGGCGATTTCCCGGGCCGGTTAAAATGGTGAAGGGGCGAAAGAATTCGCCCCTTTCCTATTAACCGAATACACCTACTGAAAATATGAAACAGGACCATAACGGCCGTATCTCACATTAAGTTTAAACACACCGGCCCATACGAAAGCCCGGATGCCTGATATATATATCGTAGTTCGTTATAAACGGTTAATAGTGTGGTCTTTTTCTGGATATACGTCCGGGATATGGCAAAAAGCCTTTTTTTGGACATCACGCCGAACCGCTTTGCTGCGATACAAAAGTTACGGGATCCGCCGTAGCGCCATCCGGTAGCTCAGATCATTTCTGATGTGCAACAAAATTCAGGTTCTTTTCAAGGTATGTGTCAATCAGGTCCAAAAAGTATCAGCGGCATATATCGTCACATTTCCATTTTATGGAACGTACGGGCCAAGACCATTAAAATTGCAGGAATTTCTGAGGATGAGGTATAAAGTATTACCGGGGAAAACAATCCCTCTTACTTCAAAGGTAATAACGTTTTTGATATATACAAAAAAAGTTTCAAGATGAATGCTCCATAATGGCGTCTTCCACCCACTGTTTTACCAGCTCCAGCTGCTCATCCATCGATAACTGACTGTTATCCAATATGATGGCGTCTTCGGCTTTGCGGAGGGGACTTACTTCGCGGTTGGCGTCGATATAATCACGGAGCTCGAGGTTTTCTTTCACTTCGTGGAGGGTCACGTTCTTATTCTTTTCGTAAAGCTCTTTGAACCTGCGTTCCACGCGCACGGCGGGGTCTGCGGTCATAAAGATCTTCAGTTCGGCGTGGGGGAATACTACGGTGCCGATGTCGCGCCCGTCCATCACGATGCCTTTCTGCACGCCCATTTTCTGCTGCTGCGCCACGGCAAACTCGCGCACCTCGCGGATAGCGGCCACTTCGCTCACTTTCTCGGCCACGAGCATTTCACGGATGAGCTGCTCCACGTTTTCTTCGTTGAGGAACATTTCATTCCGCCCTGAAATCTGGTTGTAAACGAATTCGAGATGAATGCTGGCGAGCGCATTTTTTACCTGCACCTGGTCCGCCCAGTCTACCCGTTGCTGGATGAAATACAGCGTAATGGCCCGGTACATGGCCCCGCTGTCAATATACAGGTAATTCAGCTGTTCCGCCAGTTGCCTGGCCAGCGTGCTCTTTCCACAAGAGGAATAACCGTCTATTGTAATGATGATCTTTTTCAAGCCCCGGATTTTAGATATGCAGATAGTACCAATTGCTTCTGCAAATTTGCCGCAAATCCGGGAATAATCAAAGAGTTTTCTGTTACCTGCGGTCTATGACGATGACTTTGAAGGTGCGTACGAGGCGGCGTGTGGCCTGATCGTAGAATGCCAGCACATAAGTGCCTTTGGAAAGATGGCTCACGTGAATGGTGCGCTCGCCGACGATTTCGTACTGGTTCACCAGCTGGCCCGCGCTGTTCACGATCTGCATGAACAGCTCCGTCTGCTGGCCGCGGATGCGCACCTGGAACTGGCCCACGTTGGGGTTGGGCCATACGTCCACCCTGAGGAACGGCGGCACGGCCCTGATCTCGGAATAACTCACGCGGCCGTTGCGCGACACGGCTTTGATGCGGTAATACGTCCAGCCGTCGTATGAATTCGGATCGGCATATTTGTAATCCAGGCGGATGTTGGCGTTGCCGTTGGGTGCTATGGAACGCACTTCGCCGGCCTTGGTGAAATCGGTCTCGTTTTCGAAACGCCTTTCGATCTCGAAGCGGTCGTTGTTCAGTTCGCGGTTCACCGACCAGTCGAGTTGCGCGAAACTTTCGTTGAGGCGGTAGGCGTTAAAGAGAATAAAAACAGCAGGTGCATACGGTCCGTATAAAACGGAAGCCTTGGTGAAATATTCATTGGTGGTGATGCCGTCCTGCAACACGCGCAGGTGCATGGTGGCGTTCCGGAGCGTGCCGCGGGTAGTGATATTGCCGGGCATGGGCAGGCTGCCGGGATTCTCCACGTAATCCCAGGTGTTGTTGGCAAAGCGCGTCACGTAACTGGCGGAGCGGAAAGCGGCATAATCGGAGCCTTCATCCGCATCCATATGCTGCAACGTGAGTTTGGTAGCGGCAGCATCCGGTTTTGTTTTGGCGATGTTCCAGGTTTTGTTGGTGAAGTCGAGTTTATTGGTGATGCCGGAAATAGCATACTGGTATACGCTGTCGAACACCCGTGCGCGGATGTCGTCGGCAGCGCCGTCGAATTCAATGGCTGCGGGGGCGTATGTGGAAATGGATGTACCGATGGGAAATATGATTTTGCCCGCCGCCGCATTCACCTGCTCGCGGTACACGAAACCGCCGGCGATGCCGGTGCCGGTGATGATAAACGACTGATCGCTGTACCCCGTGATGGTGCCGGGATTACCGTGCCCTACCACCAGGTTCCATCCGTTGAGGAACAGATGGCCGCTGGTGAAATGCAGGGTATTGCGCACCTTGAGATCGCTCAGGTCGGCCAGCAGCAAACCAAGGCGGTTGTCCACTTCAAGATTCGGGAAAGTAGCGCCCAGGCGCGATGCGATGCTGTACCCGCCGAACACCTGTTGCGCGCCGAGGTTGCCGTATAGAGGATTGTTACCGGAAAAACGGAACAGTCCTCCCTTCGCCGAAAAACCATTCTGGCTGTTGTCGGGCATCGATGCGCCCATGCCGTTGTTCCAGGCTTTGCCGAAAAAGTTGATCACGGCGTTATCCGCCGTGCCCAGCGCCCCATCGTTCACCACGCTGCCATAAATGCTCAGCGCCTCGCCCTGCGCTACCTGCAAACGGGTGCCGGGCGCAATGTAAAGGTCCTGCTGCGCCGCCAGCGGCAGTGCAAACAACAGGAGCAATATGGAAAGACAGGTACGCATGGGTCTGGATGATCAGTTTTGAATGATGGTGACGTCTAACACCACTGTGCCTACTGTGGCATCATTACCGGTGTTATTAAAACATACCGTGATTTGCCGCGCGCCCGCGTTGGTCACTCGCGACCATGCAATACCAACCCTGGCAGTCAAATTCGTACGCGGGTTCACAATAATATTGTCGTTGCTTTTCAGTACGATCCCCGTGGGTAGCGTCGCCACTACCTGCCTCGGCGCATCGCTCCAGGAAAAGGGAGTGATGTCCGTGACGCTCACGGATGTTTTCTGGATACCAACCAGCGGCGTGCCGTTTGTACCCAGCTTGAAGTCGCCGTTCACATCGAGTTTCGCTCCCGGCGTAGCCGTACCAACGCCAAGTTCATTACTGGCATTATCCCATACGAGCTGCGCGGCTTTCTGTGCAACCGTTCCTGTTGCGTTCGTAAACACCACACCACCGTCTACAGTCATATCCGTCACGGTCATCGACTTGACGGTACCTGCCCCGTCGATGCGGAAGCCGGCGGATGTTTGCGCCGCGGCCGTCTGGTTCTGGATGTAATTATTGGAGCCGCCGGTGATATCCGCAGCCAGCAGCGGTCCTCCGCCGGTTATCAATCCTTTGGCGTTGTAGGTCAGTTTGGGAAAAGATCCCGCGGCAACGGAATTCTTCAGGTTCAGGACGATGTTTCCGGTTAGTGCGGTAGTGCCTTCCACATCACCGCCGGTAAAGGTCAACAGCTGTGATGTTGAAATAAAGTCAGGGGTCCAGTTGCTCCATTTGCCGGCCTGAAAGCGTATCAGCTGGTTGGCGGCGGGTGCGCCGATATTCACGTCGGTCAGACTGTTCAGGGAAAGATTATTCCCGTCGTTGATGCGCGTCCAGGGCGTGAGCGCATCGAATTTTTTGATGTAAAGGCTCTGATCGTTGGTATTGAACACCAACATACCGGCCGCCGCGGTATCGAGCGGATGGGAAGCGATGGCGGCGTTGTTCACACGTGGCAGTAACAGCCCCTTTTTCCCCGAGCCCAGCTCAAGAATGGCGTCGTTGCGGAGTACGGGAGGCCCCCCGAATTTTATCTGCGCTGCGGCCGGCAAAGCGAACAGGGTCAGCATCAAAGGCAGCAGGCGGCTGAAAATGCGCGGGTTTGTCTTGTAGAATATGTGCATACCTTTTTAATTGGATTATAAAGGAACGGCCGGCCAACTTACCGGCCGTTCACTTCAATCGGATAAAAATTATATACCACCCATTGACCTGCTCACTACGATCCATTTGGTGCCGTCAGACAAAATGGTGATGGAAGTATAAGGTTCGCTGATTTCCGCTACGATCGTGCCCGCATCGCGGATGCGCACTACGGAAGTAGATTCGTCGTCGGAAGAAACGCCGCTCTGGGGCAGCCTGGTGAACACGTACACACGGCCGCTGTTGCTGGCTGCGGGCTGCAGGGTAACGGGCACTTCGGGGGAACCGTTATTGCCTTTCACCAGCAGTACGTAATCGGATTCCAGTACGTTGCCGCTTGCGTCAAGCGCACGGTGTTTGATCTTGAGGCCGCCGTCCACTTTCAGGGCGTTGGAAGCGCCGTTGGCCACGATCTCGCCTTTGAAGGTTTTGGTGCCGCCGATTTCCTGCGCGTCTTTGGTGATCAGACCATCCGCGGTGGCGGATGCGTCCGGCATATCGAAAGTGATTTTATTAGTACCTGGTGTGATGGCGAAGTCCGTTCCGGTTTTCACCATTTCGAACGTCAGTGTGCCGTCTGCCGTAGTACCGGCTACCGCGGGGTGCGTAGTGGCACCGTCCACGATGGAGATACCGGAGATGCCCGTACCGCCGAATTTCCATTTGGGTACGGTCACGGAGCGGAGCAGTTTGCCGCTGTTCGACAGCAGCACGTTGTATTCCGTAGCCGCCGCATCAATGTCCACGAGGGAGTTAAACATCACGGGACCGTTGATGTTGAGCTGGGAAGAAGCACTTCCGAGCGTTACGTTGCCTTTGAATACTTTATCGCCTGCGAAGGTTTGCGCACCGGTGGTAACGATACCTGCGCGGTTTTCGCCCGCCTCATTCAACCGCAGTTCCCATTGGGTACCGGTCCATTCGAATTTACCGCCGTTGTTGGCCAGCGCGTCGTCGGCCACAAAGTCCGCAAATGTGAAAGCGTTGGCGGCCGTGAGGTTCTTTAACTTTTCATAATCGGCCGCCGTAATGAAGCCGTATTGCTGCGTGGTATGATCCTGCATGATGGGGAGCTCCAGTGAAATAACGGGGCTGCCGGCGGTGGTGGTGAACGCCGCCTGCGCATGCGTGGCCGCGCTGATGTCGAGGTTGAGCGCGCCGGAAAGGCCGTTCAGGGAAGTAACCGATACGAGGCTGAGGTCTTTTTTGAAGATCTGCCCGCTGGCGTTGATCACCAGCACATCATTGTCGGTGGGAGCCGCAGCGCCTACGCCCGCAAATGAATAACCCGTACCCGTGAAGTTGAACACGCCGTTTTCATCGATGCCTAAACGAGGCAGGTTGTTGGTGCGGATGGTGAACGGGTTGGCCGAACTGGTACCCAGCCAGGGCGACTGCCCAGCGGGGAAACCGTTACCATTGATCCTCCAGGGAGAAGATGCGCCGCCGCTGGCGTCGATCAGCTGCCACTGGTTGTTCTGCCTTACATAAAAACCGGGCTGTAAAGCGCCGGAGGGCTGGCTCAGGTAAATCAGCAAACCGTTTGCGATGGTGGGGCTGGCGTTCAGTAACTGGAAACCGGCGTCCGTCAGCCTCGGCAGCAAAAGACCTTTACGGGTGCTTTCGAGTTCGAGAATGGCGTTCGGATCCACAACTGCCGGATTGCCCCCGATTTTGACCTGCGCTTTCAAACTGTTGCTGTAGGAGAAGAACAACAGCGCACCCAGTAGCATACTGGCTATGCGTAGTGATTTTTTCATAGGTAATAGGTTAAAAATAAGTCCTTAAGTTTACGATATATGATTTTTGATGATCATGCCGATGTGATAAAAAAACCTCTCTCTGAAACCCTATAAAAACGGGAGCTACTATGCCTGAACATTTATATTTTCCACCTCCCGATCTTAGGGTAACAACGCAGGCACAATATTACATATATATTTTGATTAATACGTTATTTCTATAATGTTTTTTATTTATTTAATATCTAAGGAATAATGGAAGGGGAATATAACTTTTGATAATCAATTGAATAAAGTTACTGCAGGCTTTCTATCTCTGTGAGCAGTTGCAAAAGTGCGATTGATTTCCAATAAGATACCGAAGACAAAATACGGAGCCGGCGCTTCGCCAGGCCGTGCTAAAAGAGGGTTTCAGAAAGAGGGTGCGTACCCGCCCGGAGGGGTGAATTGATGTGAAAAATTCGGGGTGGTTACGGCACTGTATTATTATGAAAAAAGGGAGTTGCCGTTGACTTCTGCGATGAATGGGCTTCGTTGAAAAACACACGCAGAGCCATCGTTTTTCCTGGCAAATAGTCCAGGGTTAAACGACTTCCTGCAACGCAGGGAGATGCTGTTGTAAAAATCCTGTCCTGATAAAAAAGGCTGCCGGAATACAGCGGCAAATAGGCAAAGGTTAAACGCTGTCGGGATACACCGGCAAACAGGCAAAGGCTAAAGGCTTCCTGCAACGCGGGCAGTTGCCGCCGTGCAAAGCATCCCCATAAAAAAAGGCTGCCGGAATACTCCGGCAACCTTCTTCTCTATTTAACAGTCCTTAAAAACTAAGCTTCTGATTTTTCTGATTTGCTTTTCGATGGATTTTTCAGCGAAAACACCAGTTTCTGGTTTTCTTTGTCCAGGTCGGCGATCAGGATATCCCCGTTATGAATGTTCATGTTGAGGATTTCTTCCGCCAGGGGATCTTCCAGGTATTTCTGGATGGCCCTGTGCAGCGGACGGGCGCCGAACTGCTGGTCGTAGCCTTTCTCCGCCAGGAAGCCTTTGGCTTCGTCGGTCAGTTCCAGGCTGAAGCCCAGGTTCTGCAAACGCGCCAGTACGCTCTTCATGGTGATATCGATAATGGTGAAGATGTGCTCCTTGGACAGGGAGTTGAAGATGATCACATCATCGATACGGTTGAGGAACTCCGGAGAGAAGGTGCGTTTGAGCGCTTTCTCGATCACGGCTTTGGTGTTTTCTTCTTCCGTTACGGCCCTTGCGTTGGTGGTGAAGCCTACCCCTGCACCGAAATCTTTCAACTGGCGTACGCCGATGTTGGAGGTCATGATGATGAGGGTATTCTTGAAGTCCACTTTCCGGCCCAGGCCATCCGTCAGGATACCATCGTCGAGCACCTGCAGCAGGATATTATAGATATCCGGGTGTGCTTTTTCGATCTCGTCGAGCAGGATCACGGAGTAAGGTTTGCGGCGCACTTTTTCGGTGAGCTGGCCGCCTTCTTCGTATCCTACATATCCCGGAGGCGCGCCGATGAGGCGGCTTACGGAGAATTTTTCCATGTATTCGCTCATGTCGATGCGGATGAGCGCATCTTCGGAGTCGAACATATATTTGGCGAGCGCTTTGGCCAGCTCGGTTTTACCCACCCCGGTCGGCCCGAGGAAGATGAAGGTACCGATCGGCTTTTTCGGGTCTTTCAACCCTACGCGGTTACGCTGGATGGCTTTGGTGACCTTGCTGATGGCCTCTTCCTGTCCAACCACGGCGCTTTTCAGGTCTTCACCCATGCGGCGCAGTTTTTCATTCTCTGCCTGCACCATCCGTTTCACGGGGATGCCGGTCATCATGCTCACCACTTCGGCGATGGCCTCTTCATCAATGGGGTAGCGTTTGTGCTTCACCTCTTCTTCCCACACGGCTTTGGCCTTTTCGAGGTCTTCGCCGAGTTTCTTTTCGGTGTCGCGCAGGGCCGCGGCTTCTTCAAAGCGCTGGCTCTTCACTACTTTATTTTTTTCCTGCTTGATGTCTTCGATCTGTTTCTCCAGGTCGAGGATGTTCTGCGGAACATTGATGTTTTTGAGGTGGACGCGGGCGCCTACTTCATCGAGCACGTCGATGGCCTTGTCGGGCAGCAGGCGGTCGGTCATGTACCGGTCGCTGAGTTTCACACAGGCGTCAATCGCATCGTCCGTATAGCTTACGTTGTGGTATTCTTCGTAGCGCGGTTTGATGTTGTTGAGGATCTGGATGGTTTCTTCAACGGTCGGGGGATCCACCATCACTTTCTGGAACCTTCTGTCGAGCGCGCCGTCTTTCTCGATGTACATGCGGTACTCATCCAGTGTGGAGGCGCCGATGCATTGGAGCTCGCCGCGGGCGAGAGCGGGTTTGAAAATGTTGGAAGCATCGAGCGAACCGGAAGCGCCGCCGGCGCCTACGATGGTGTGAATCTCATCGATGAAGAGAATCACGTCCCTGTTTTTTTCCAGCTCGTTCATGATCGCTTTCATCCTTTCCTCGAACTGGCCGCGGTATTTGGTACCGGCCACCAGCGCAGCGAGGTCGAGGCTGACCACCCTTTTATCGAACAGCACGCGGGAAACCTTGCGCTGCACGATGCGGAGGGCCAGGCCTTCCACGATGGCGGTTTTACCTACACCCGGCTCCCCGATGAGGATGGGATTGTTCTTCTTACGGCGGGAGAGAATCTGCGAAACGCGTTCGATCTCCTGCTCACGGCCCACAATGGGGTCGAGGCTACCGCTTTCGGCCAGCTTGGTGATGTCGCGGCCAAAATTGTCGAGTACAGGTGTTTTAGACTTCGTATTGGCTTGTTTTGCTTTTGAAGCATAACTCTTACGCTCGTCTTCAAACTCCTCTTCTCCGGGGTCATCGAATTCTGCTTTCGGATCTGCAGATTTTACGAAGCCCAATTCGTTTTTAAAAGTATCGTAGTCCACGTCAAACTGTTGAAGGATTTGAGTACATACGTTTTCTTTGTTCTTGAGGATGGAAAGCATCAGGTGCTCGGTTTCCACGGTGGGACTCTTGAGCGCTTTCGCTTCCAGCACGGTTACACGGATCACTTTCTCTGCCTGTCGTGTGAGCGGCAGACTATTGATATTCGCTATGTTCTTGCCCGTCTTGTCTTTTATCGCCAGTTCTACTTCCTTGCGCAGTTCATAAAGATCCACGTTCAGTGCCTGTAGAATTTTAACAGCCGTCCCTTCACCTTCACGAATAATACCCAATAGCAGGTGTTCCGTACCGATGAAATCATTTCCCAAGCGTAAAGCCTCCTCCCTGCTAAACGAAATGATCTCCTTTACTTGCGGTGAAAAATTCTGATCCATTGTAGTTGATTTTGTTAAACCCTTACAGGGGCTTGCTTATACAATATTACCAAATAAATTTGGAATTAGTTTTTATCCTTGTACATAAAAAGTTAAGATTTACTTTTGCGCTGAAAGGCCTTGTTGGGTAAATATACTTACGAGAAGAATGGATGTTTTGATTGGGTATTGCTTCCGGCAAGGATAATTTATCGGACTGGTTCCTTTTTCGATTGTCCTTTTTTTTAAATGTTAAAATAACAACATCCGGCAATATGCAATTCAAAATTGATACCAAAGAAAAAATAGTGGTTTTACGGCTGGAAGAGCCCGCGCTGGATGCTAAAATGTCAGAAGAACTGCTCCGGGAAGCGGATGGCTTACCTGAACTGGCGGAAAAGAATCTTATACTGGACCTGGGTTCCGTACAGTCTGTCGCTCCCGAGGGACTGAAAGCCATTTTTACAGTGTACAGCCGCCAGTACGATCGCGGACTGTCCGCCGCCGTTGCCCACCTTAACAGCGATTTAACAGCTGAGCTCGCCGCGCAGTACCCCGAAATGCTCAACGTGGTGCCTACCCTCTCCGAAGCCATCGACATGGTGATGATGGAGGACCTGGAGCGTGAACTGAATATGGACGAGGAATAATCACTATTTTTAGGCACTTATGTTCGCTGTAACGATATTAGGCAATAACTCCGCCATCCCCACGCCCGACCGGCATCCGACCGCACAGGTGATCTCGTATAACGATCAGCTGATGCTGGTGGATTGCGGTGAAGGCACACAAATGCAGCTGACGAAGTACAAAGTGCGGCGCAGCAAAATCCGCCACATCTTCATCAGCCACCTGCACGGCGATCATTACTTCGGCCTCATCGGCCTCATCAACAGCATGAGCCTGCTGGGCCGTACCGAGCCCCTCTCCCTCTACGCCCCGCCGGAGCTGGAGGAAATCCTGCGCCTGCAGCTGCAGTGCGCGGCCACCACCCTGAAGTTCAACCTCTCCTTCCACGCGCTGCTGCCCGATAAAACAGGCGTGCTCTTCCGCGAAAAAGACATGGAAGTGAGTTACTTCCCCACCAAACACCGCATCCCCTGCTACGGCTTTTCCTTTTCCGCGCAGCGCCGCAAACGCCGCGTGATACCAGAACAGGCACGGGCATACGATATTCCGGCGGCGTATTATTCGCAGTTGCAGAACGGCGCCGACTATGAACAGAAAAGCGGACAGCTCGTGAAAAACGACTGGGTAACCCTGCCCCCGGCCCCTGGCAAACGATATGTATACTGCGCAGACAGTATCTACGACGAAGACCTGCTGCCGCATCTCGAAGGCGCCGACCTGGTATACCACGAAGCCACCTACCTGCACGCGCTCGTACAGCGGGCGCAGGACCGTTTTCACAGCACGGCCGTGCAGGCCGCCACCCTGGCGCAGAAAGCAGCGGCCAAACGCCTGCTGATCGGGCATTTCTCCTCCAAATACACCGAGCTCCAGCCCTTCCTCGACGAAAGCATTCCCGTGTTCCCCAACACCGAGCTGGCCCTGGAAGGCACGACTTATCTTATCCAATAAAAAATGACATATTTTATTTCGCAATGCGCTAATAGATACTATATTTACGCATTAAAACAATAAACACTATAACCGTGCGGGTACCTATAAAGGTAACAGCGTCGGCGTCATCCCGGGGACATTCAGCCTTCCTCACCAGGTGACCGTCAGCCTGTTTCGTCATCGGGCGGCCCTCACCACGGGCGCAACGTTTTCAGGCAAGCACATCCATATCAGGAAAGGCCCTCGCTCCGGCGGGGGCTTTTTTATGGCCCGGCGCATAGTAGCCGGCAATGCAACCGTCTAAAAATAACAAATTATCTATCAGTCATTTACACACAAAAAACATGACAATATGACACTTCCTTACCACTTCCCCCCTTTCCTTCCAGGGCCCGTTGGGAGCAAGCTTTGGGAAACTTCGAACCTGAATTAGCCTGAAACTGTTACTGGTATTATGTTTACAGGGGGTTCCGTCATATCTCCTTTATATTCCCGTCATATCTCCTTCATACTTCCTTCATACTATTAAAGATATGGCTTAACTATAGCCAGACTAAAGTGGATATAAGCAGGAGAAATGGCCGGGATGAATGAAAACTCCCTGTCAGCACCAATAAAAAAGGCCGCACCCAACGGATGCGGCCCTATAACAAGATGGAATAACTGCTTAGTAATTCTTCAGGTAAGCGTCGATTTTAGCCTGTAAAGGGACTGTTACGGGCACTACCGGCAGGCGGAAAGTGTTGTCGACGATGCCGGCGTGGTGCAGGAACGCCTTGATGCCGGCCGGGTTGTTCTCTGCGAACATCAGGTCGAAACCTTCGAGCATTTTGTAATGCAGGCGGCGGGCTTCTTCGAAGTTTCCTTCCAGGGAGGCTTTCACCATACCGGAGAAGTCTTTCGCAAAGTAGTTGGCGGCCACGGAAATCACCCCGTCCATTCCGCAGGCGAGCTGGGGCATGGCCACGGCGTCGTCTCCGCTGATCACGAGGAAATCCTTCGGTTTGTCGCGGATGATCTGCATGCACTGTACCATATCGCCGGAAGCTTCTTTCATGGCCACGATGTTCTTCACCTCGTGCGCCAGGCGCAGGGTGGTTTCGGCGGTCATGTTACGGCCGGTACGGGACGGTACATTGTAGAGGATCACCGGTTTGGGTGAAGCGGCGGCAATGGCCTTATAATGCTGGAAGATGCCTTCCTGTGTAGGTTTGCTGTAGTAAGGCGCCACACTGAGGATGGCGGCGGCTTCGTCGAGGGGACAGCTGTCGAGGCGCTTCACAACATCGGCGGTATTGTAATCGCCAATACCTACTACCACCGGAACCCGTTTATTCACCTTCTCGAACGTAAATTTTATCAGGTCCAGCTTTTCTTCGGAAGACAGTGTGGGCGTTTCACCGGTAGTGCCCAGTGTCACCACATAATTTACGCCGCCTCCGATCACGTGATTGATCAGCCTTTCGAGGCCTGTCCAATCTATCGCTCCTTGTGTAGTAAAGGGCGTTACCAGCGCTACGCCGGTTCCCCTCAGTTGTTGCTGTAGCATATCGAACTTTGTCAAAATAGCCTTATAGGCCCGGAAAAAAATGCAAATATTGAAATTTGGATTGGTTCCCGCAATAGAAATGTATTAACGCTCCTCAAAAAAGCCCATATTCGAAAACTTCTCAATACGTTGAGTGATGCGGGTTTCCGGATCGATCTGCTTTAATTCGGCCAGTGTTTTTTTGAGCGAGGCTTTCAGGATGTCTGCCATTTCTTCATGGTTGGAATGTGCGCCGCCGACGGGTTCTTTGATCACACCGTCTACAAGGCCGAACTGGCTCATGTAACCGGAGGTGAGTTTCAGTTCTTCGGCCGCTTTCTCCTTGAAGTTCCAGCTGCGCCAGAGAATGGTGGAGCAGTTTTCGGGAGAGATCACGGTGTACCAGCTGTTTTCGAGCATGAAGATGCGGTCGCCGATGCCGATGCCCAGCGCGCCGCCGGAAGCGCCTTCTCCGATGATGACGCAGATCACGGGTACTTTCAGTTTCACCATTTCGAAGAGGTTGCGTGCGATGGCTTCGCCCTGCCCGCGCTCCTCTGCTTCGAGGCCGGGATAAGCGCCCGGCGTGTCGATGAGGGTAACGATGGGTTTGTTGAACCGCTCCGCCAGTTTCATGAGGCGGAGGGCCTTGCGGTACCCTTCGGGATTGGCCATACCGAAGTTGCGGATCTGGCGCATCTTCGTGTTCACGCCTTTCTGCTGGCCGATGAACATCACCGTTTCACCGTCGAGGTCGGCAAAGCCGCCTACCATCGCCTTATCGTCCTTCACATTCCGGTCGCCGTGCAGCTCCACGAAACTGGTGGTCATCCTTTCGATATATTCGAGCGTGTACGGCCGCTCGGGATGCCGGCTCAGCTGCACTTTCTGCCAGCTGGTAAGATTGTTATAGATCTGTTGTTTGGTGTCGTTTATTTTCTGTTCGTACTCCTTAACGGTAGCAGACACATCCACACCGGATTTGTCGCCGTTCTCTTTCAGCTTCGTCAGTTGTTCGTACAGATCCGCAATTGGTTTTTCAAAATCCAGAAATTGCATACACAGTTTTAAAAAGGTTAAAGTACTTACACCAGGAGATTGCCTGCTTTCAATGGCCTGATGGATGACTGCGCGGGCATCTTTTATTCCTGCGCAATGTTTCATAAAGATAGTAAACCCTGCCATCCGGCCCAAAGGCCCGCCATGGTACAGGGATTTTCGCATAAAATGATAAACCCGGGAACTCCCGGGGTGCCTGCAAATGTAGTATATCAGGGTATATTATCAAAGATTTTTCACCAGCGCCTCCGCCCAGCGGCGGTATACGGCCGCGGAAGGATGCAGCCCGTCTTCCACCACATTCTCCGCCAGACCGCCGGTGCGCCTGTACTCTTCCGTGATGTCGATGTAATGAAACCCTTTGCGCGTACTGATGTTGCGGTTGATGGCGTTGTGCCGGTCGATGGCGGCATGAGTGTCGCGGCCGGCGGCGTAGGGGGTCACACCCCAGTCGGGAATGCTGAGCACCGTCACATGCGCGGCGAGGCCCCGGGTGAGCAGCAATGCTTTTTCGGCGAGCCATTCAAAACTGCTTTCGTAATCGTCTTCTTTCAATCCCCGGTACTGATCGTTCACCCCTATCAGCAGGCTGACATAATCGTAGGTGGGCTGGAGGTGGATTTGCTGTACATGTGCGATCAGTTCGTGGCTCGTCCATGCCGTGCGCGCCACGATCTCCGGCGCATGGAACGCCCGCCCGCCGGCCCGCAGCATTTGCAGGGCCTGGTAGGGATAACTGTCGTGGAGGGGAACGCCTTCGCCTATCGTGTAGGAATCCCCGAGCGCCAGCCAGGTTTGTGGTTTCATATGGTGGATTTTGGATAGATAAATTTTGTCCTGTGATGGGATAGCCATGCTGCTTTTTTCAGCGGCTGCAACGATTCAAATCCCGGCTTACACACTAAAATTCCGCAACACCTCGTACAAACGGAATACATCGGTAAAAGAACAATACATGGGTGCGGGCGCCAGCCGTATCACACCGGGCTCGCGGTAATCGCAGATGATCCCCTGCTCCATCATCTTCGTGTGAATGGCTTTGCCGTTCTCCGGGAAAAACAGCGACAGCTGCGCGCCGCGCTGTTGCGGGTCGGCGGGCGTGATGATCTCGCAGGGCAGCGGCAACTGCTGCAACAGGTACTCCAGGTAACCCGTGAGCGCGATGCTTTTGTTTCTCAGCTGCCGGATGCCGGCCTGGTGCAACAGTTCCAGCGAAGCCTTCAACGCCACCATGTTGAACACCTGCGCGGTGCTGATCTGCCACCCGGCCGCGCCGCTGCGGGGCACAAAACCCTTTTCCATTTTGAAACGCGTCTTTTCATCGTTCCCCCACCAGCCGCCGAGCCGCGGGAATGCGGGATCGTTGCCGAAACGTTCATGCACATATAACCCGCCGGCCGCACCGGGCCCGCCGTTCAGGTACTTGTAAGAACACCACACGGCAAAGTCGACGTCCCAGTTGTGCAGTTCGAGCGGGATGTTGCCGGCTACATGCGCGAGGTCCCAGCCGGCATAGGCGCCTGCTTCGTGCGCAGCGGCGGTAATGGCGGGCATGTCGTAAAACTGCCCGGTGTAGTAGTTGATGCCGCCCATCAGCACGAGCGCGAGCGACGGGCCCTGTTCGCGGATGGTTTGCAGAATATCTTCCGTGCGTAACAGCTTTTCGCCGGCGCGCGGATGTATTTCCACGATGGTTTCATCCGGCTGCAGGCCGTGCAGTTGCACCAGCGTTTCAATCGCGTACTGGTCCGACGGGAATGCGCCGGCTTCCATGATGATCCTGCACCGTTCTTTTCCCGGCCGGTAGAAACTCTGCAGGATGAGGTGCAGGTTCACGGTGAGGGTATTCATCACCGTTACTTCTTCTTCGCTGCAGCCCATCATGGCGGCAAGGGCCGTACTGAAATTATACTGGTAATACAGCCAGGGATGTTTCGCCCTGAAGTAGCCTTCCACCGCCATGTCCTGCCAGTCTTTCAACTCCTGCCGGATGGCGGCTTCCACTGTTTTGGCCTGCAGGCCGAGGGAGTTGCCGCAAAAGTAAATGCTGTTTTGCCCGTTGTGCTGCGGGAAATGGAATTGGTTTTTGAATGGAGCCAGCGGGTCGGCCGCGTCCATGCTGCGGGCAAAGGCGGCGGTGGCTTCGTAAGCTGTTTTCATGAACAGCAATTTAAGGAAAAAAAAAGCTGCCCCGAAAACGGAGCAGCCTGAATCAACCTGAGGGTTACGATCAGAACGTATAATGCGGGTTCTGCGTCAGTTTTTTGTTCCGCTCCCAGGCTGCGCGCGGAATGGGCAGCAGGATGGGGTTGGCGGTCAGCCACGGTTTCTTTTCTATTTCGAGTGTGGCGATATCTTTCCGGTTCTTTTTAATAAAGTCGAGGAAGCGCCCGCGCCTGTTGAGATCGGAAAACGCGCCGGCGGGCTCCCAGATGAATTCCATACGCCGCTCATAAAAAATCGCGTCGAGGGTGGCGTTTTTGTCGAGCGTGAGCGGCAGTTCGTCGAGCCCCGCACGTACCCGAATCCTGTTCACCTGCTGCAGCGCTTCGGACGTGCGCGCGCTTTCGTTGAGCGCTTCGGCGTAGTTCAGCAGCACTTCGGCATAACGAAGGCCGGGCGGGTTGATGCCCGCATTGGGCAGATTGTCTTTCGGCGGGAATTCCCAATATTTGGTCATGATGTACCCGGTGCTGGAATAACCGGCCGGTACGGGCACGGGCATCACGAAGCCATTGTCCTGGTGCTGCTCGCCCGGCCCGATGATCGTTTGCCAGTAACGTTTGTCTTTGATCTTCCCGTTGGCATCCTTTTCATACGCATTCACCCAGTGTTTCTGCGGCACGAAGTTGCTCCACGATCCGTCGCCCACGTATTGGGAAGGCGCGCCGCGGGGGGCGGTCCTTTTCACGAGGTTGTTACCCTGCGAGCTGCGGTCAGGGCGGAACTGCGTACTGAAAATCACTTCCGCGTTGTTCTCGTTCTTTTCGCGGAACACGTCCCTGAACACGGGCAGCAAATGATGCTGCGGCATTTTGAGGATGCTGTCGCTGAACCGGATGGCCACATCCCATTTGGAGCGCCACAAGGCTGCCTTGGCGAGGAATCCCCAGGCGGCGGCGCGGGTGATGCGGCCTTTGTTTTTGGCGTCCCACTCCAGCGGCAGGTAAGCCGTGGCTTCGAGCAGGTCTTTGTCTACCTGCGCCCATACTTCCTCCGCCGTAGCACGGGGAATTTCCAGGTCGGAGCTGGCATCGAGTTCTTCCAGCACGATCGGCACGCCGCCCCAGTAATTCACGAGGCGGTAATAAAAAATGCCGCGCAGAAATTTGGCCTGTGCAACAATCACATTGCGGACATTCTCGGGGATGGTCATCTTGGGCACGCGCGCAATCACGATGTTGGCGCGGCCGATGCCGAGGTAAGCCGTTTCGTACACGTCGCGGAGAATGGTGTTGCTGGCGGGGAAGTTGAGCGTTTGCAGCTCCACCCTGTTGGCGCTGCCGTCTTCTTCTTCCATATCGCCGCTGATCGACCATTCGATATCCGCCGCGTCGCGCACGTTGGCGAAACCGGTTTCCCTTTCCAGTATGTTGTACACACCAATCAGCGCGGCCTGTGCATCGTTTTCCGTTTTAAAGAAGTTATCGGAGGTAAGGGTATCGCGGGGCTGAAGTGTCAGAAAATCCTTGGTGCAACCGGTCAGCAGCAGGGTGATACACAGCATGCGGACCATCGTCATTGAAAAGCGTATCATAATGCGAACATTTTAAAGATTAAAAACCGATGTTGAGGCCGGCCCTGAAAGTGCGCGGCTGGGGATACACCCCGTCGTCGATGCCGCTGGCCAGCGGCGAGGTATCGCCGATCTCGGGATCAAAGCCGCTGTATCTGGTGAAGGTGAACAGGTTCTGCGCAGCCACGTACACCCGCACGCTTTGCAGCGGCTTCACGCGGTGCAGCAGCGACTGCGGCAGGTTGTAACCCAGCTGCAGGTTCCGCACGCGCATAAAGTCGCCGTCTTCCACATAAAAGCTGGAGCTGTTGAAATAGTTGCCGTTCACGTCGGTATACGCCAGGCGGGGCACGTCGTTGCGGTTGCTGCCGGGCGTCCAGCGGTTGAGCGCGCCTTTGGTGCCGTTCATCAGGCCGGAGCCGCCGAAGTATTTGATGGCGTAGCCGGTCATTTTGCTGATGTTGTAAATCTGGAAACCGGTCATGCCCTGCAAAAACAGGTTGAGGTCGAATCCCTTCCAGCCCAGGTTCACGTTCAGGCCGTACGTCAGGTCGGGCCAGGGTTTGCCGAGGTATATCTTATCGATGTCCGACAATTTATTGTCGCCGTTCTGGTCAACAAACCGGAAATCCCCTGCGGTGGCGTTCGGCTGGAGGGTTTTGTTCACCTCTTCTTTCGTCTGGTAAATACCGCCGGTTTCATACCCGCGGTAATACCCGATGGGTTTGCCTACCTCGGTGTACGTACCGCGCAGGTCGAAATACCCGGAGAGGGAAGCGCCGGTAATGGGCTGCCCTACCCCGAGGCTCACCACCTTGTTTTTGAGCGTGGCGATGTTGGCGTTCACGTCGAATGAAAATTCACCGACCTTGTTGCGGTAACCCACCAGCAATTCCAGGCCACGGTTGGTAACGATGCCGGCGTTGATGAAAGGCGCATTCTGAAAACCCGCTTCGATAGACACCGGGGGACTCACGAGCATGTTGCGCGTGTTCTTGATGTAATAATCCGCGGTTACATACACGTTACCTTTGAAAAAAGCGGCGTCGATGCCGATGTTCACCTGCTCGCTGGCTTCCCATTTCAGATCGGGGTTACCGGGGCGCAGCATGCTGGCGCCCACCACCAGGTCCTGCCCGGTGCCGAGCACATAGTTGTCGAGCGCATTGCCGAGCCGGAAGGTGCTCATGTAGTTGTACGCGCCGATGGCGTCGTTCCCCAGCTGGCCCCACGAAGCGCGCAGCTTCAGCATGTCGATGGCGCGCACATCCTGGAGGAACGGCTCTTCCACCACGTTCCAGCCGGCGGACACGGAGGGGAACATGCCCCATTTGTTTTTCGGGCCGAAGTTGGAGGAACCGTCGCGGCGAAGGCTCGCCGACAGCAGGTATTTCCCTTTATAATCATAGTTCACCCGGCCGAAGTACGACGCCAGCGCATACTGCCCTTCCGTGCCGCCCGCTTTGCGGAGGTCTTCCTTGCTGCCGTTGATCACCTGCAGCTGATCGTTCAGGTAATCGATGCCGGTGGCGGAAATCCAGGAGGAATTGTTTTTCTGCGCCGACTGTCCCAGCACCACGTTGAGCTGGTGGCCGGAGAAGGAACGCGCATAGCTGAGCGTGTTTTCGATCAGCCAGGTATAGTTCTGCGAATACGTTTCATTGAGCGTGGCGGAGAGGTTGCGTGCAAAGCCGCGCTCGAATTTATCGAGCCAGGAGCGGTTGCGGTTGTTGGACACATCGGCGCCCACGCTGGTTTTCCATTTGAGGCCGCTGATAATCTCCCATTCGCCGTAGCCTGACAACAGCGTACGGAAATCGCGCATCCGCTGGTCCATCGACTGTGCGCGGAGCAGCGGGTTATCACCCTGGGTGGTATAGTATTCCGGTTTACCCTGGATAACCGCGTCCTGCCCGAGGGTGGGGTACATCATTTTGGCGAGGTTAAAGATACCCAGCCTGAATTCGTTGTTGGTATTGGCTTTGGCCTGTGAGTAAGAGAACGAGAAGGTGCCCCCGAACCGCAGCCGCTCATTGACTTTATAGTCCATATTGGCGCGGGCGGTATAACGCTCGTACCAGGTGCCGATCATGGTGCCTTCCTGTTTGAGGTAGCCGGCGGAAAAGGCGCTTTGCAGTTTGCTGTTACCGCCGGTTACGCCGATGTTGTATTCCTGGAGGGCGGCGTTCCGGAAAATGAGGTCTATCCAGTCTGTCCCCTTACCCAGTTTTTCCGGTTCGGCCCATTCGGGGTTCGGGGTGATGCCGGAGTTTTTATGTATTTCGTTGGCCAGCGTGGCGAACTCCTGTGCATTGAGGTATTCCGGTTTTTTCCAAAGCTGCTGCACTCCGCCGGAAAGCGCGAGGTTCACGCGGGTTACGCCTTCCTTGCCGCGTTTGGTGGTGATGAGGATAACGCCGTTGGCCGCGCGTGCGCCGTAGATGGCGGCAGCGGCGGCGTCTTTGAGCACTTCCACCGATTCGATGTCGTTCGGATTGACGATCGACAAACCGTCGATGCGGTCGGCGCTGCCCCCGATGTTAAGCGCACCGGTGTTGATGGGAAAACCATCCACCACATACAGCGGCTGGTTGCCGCCGGTGGTGCCGATGCCGCGGATGCGTACGGAAGCCTGCGCGCCCGGCGCACCGGACACCTGCGATACATACACGCCGGGCACCTTGCCCTGTAAGCCCGCTGTAACGCTGGTGGTAGGCAGTTTGGCGAGATCGGCCGACTTCACCGAAGCCACGGCCCCGGTAAGTTCTTTACGCCGCTGCGTGCCGTATCCCACAACCACCACTTCTTCCAGCGCCTTTACATCTTCCTCCAGCACGATGTTCATCACCGCACCCGAAACGGGCACATCCTGCGGCAAAAAACCCATGAAGGTAAAATGCAGCACGACGTCCCCTTCCGGTATGGCGAGGCGGAACTTTCCCCCGGCATCCGTCTGCGTACCGCTGGCGGTGCCTTTCACAGATACGCTCACGCCGGGCAGCGCTTCGCCGTTCTTTCCTTTCACGGTGCCGGTCACGGTTTTATCCTGCTGCGGCAGCGCGACTGTTACCGCCTGCACGGGCAGATCGGGCGCGGGCGCTTCCGCTGTGATCACGATGTAATTGTCGATGATCTTGTATCTGAGCCGGGTATTGCGGAAGGCGTTTTTCAGCACATCTTCCAGCGGCTGCTCTTTGGCGGTGAGGGAAATTTTCTTTTGCAGGTCTGCATGGTTGTGATCGTACACCACTTTGAACCGGCTCACTTTTTCGATGGTTTCCAGCAGCGCGGTGATGGGCTGCTCTTTGAGAGAGAACGTCAGCAGCAGGGGCTGCGGCGCTTTCAGCGCAAAGGCCGGGAGCGCGCCCTGCAAAAGAATCGCTGCAAGGCATAACATTCTCAGGCTGCGGCGCAGGCGCGCACAGCAGGTTGCAAAAAAAGCCATAACATGTCTGAATTAAGCGATGATAAAATTTGGCTGAAAAATGATGCTACTTGTGCCGTATGTATACGACGTTGTTGTTGACGGAATAATGCATGGGCAGGATTTCCTGCAGCAACAGCAGTGTTTTGTCGAGCGTCTCCCCTTTCTCCAGCCTCGCCGTGATCTGGTGACCGGCAAAACTGTCCCTGTCGTACACCACCGTTGTACCGAACCACCGTTCGAGCCTCGCGAAAGCCCTTTCCAGCGGTTCTTTCCTGAATACCAGCTCTCCGTCTTTCCAGCGTGTATCCGTTTCCGTTCCCGTATCCGTTGTACTGAATTTCTGTTGCTGTCCGTGCCAGACCGTTTTTTCTCCCGGCCGGATGAGCACGGTATCGCGGCCGCTGTGCAGCCGCACGCTTCCCTGCAGCAGGGATGTGCTCACGAGCGAGTCGCCGGCATAGGCCATCAGGTTGAACCGGGTGCCGAGCACTTCCACGCGTACGGCCCCCGCCTGCACGTAAAAGGGATGCTGCGGGTCGGCCTGCACTTCGAAATATGCCTCGCCCTGTAAAACGGCTTCCCGTTTCCGGGCGTCGTATGTAAGTTCCGAACCGGCGTTCAGCCACACCTTCGTACTGTCGGGCAGCACCACCTGTCCCTGCTCTCCGTGCGGCATCGAATGATGCACCAGCTCATGCCTTTCCGGCTGCCGCCACAGCAATGCCGTGAGGATGGCCGCGCCAACCACCGCGGCGGCTATTTTGAGGAGCAACGGCACCGTGCGTTTCTGCCGGCGGCGTTTGAACGCCTCCCATTGCCGGTCCACATCCACCGCTGCCACCGTATCGAGCAGGCCGGATGCCTTCCATTGGGCCTGCAACGCCTCATAATGCTGCCGGAACTTTCCGTCGCAGGTCAACGCCAGGTCTATCCGTTCATCCGGTTCTCCCAGCATGTGGCGCATCAGCGGTATGTCGTCCGGCAACTCGTGCATACTATAATAATGTTGAAAAAAGGGAATACCCTTACAAGCGCTGAAAAAATTTATTCCGGCAGGAACAGGAACAACAGGAAAGGCAGGTAATCTTTCAGGTCTGTGCGGAGCCGTTTTAGAGCACGCGTCATTTGTGTTTCCACCGTTTTTACCGAAATGTTCATGGCGGCGGATATTTCCTTGTACTTCATCCCTTCGAGGCGGCTGAGCGTAAAGATCTGTTTCATCTGCTGCGGCAGGGTATCAAGCACCTCGCGGAAACGTTTTTCGAGCTCTTTGTAAGCCAGCCAGTCCGGATTGGCGGACGCCATGCCTTCGGGCAACACCTCCGCCCTGCCGTGCCTTTTGAGTTTCCTGAGCTGGTCGAGGCTGTTGTTGCGAAGCGCCGTATAGAGGTAAGCATCCAGCCGCCCGCCGGCAGGGTCCAGTTCGAGCCGCCGTTCCCAGAAACGGATAAACGTCAGCTGCGTCACCTCGGTGGCCTCCTCCGGCGGCAGGCCCAGCAATCCCGCATAGAAACACATGCTTTTGAAATGCGTACGGAACACCGTTTCAAAAGCATGCTCATCTCCTTGTGTGATTTTTATAAACAGCTCGTTTTCCATAAACCTGTGGACAGGTATGAAAATTAATAAAACAGGATCGATAATCCAAGCGGGTACGTAAACAATAAGGGCCCGCGCCCGATCGCGCCGGCCCTTTTCCTGTACAAAATTGGTCATGACGGACACTTCCTTCGCCGCTTTTCTGCAGTCGTATACGGTAGTGGCGGCGGCTTCAGCGCTTACGCCTCTACTGCCGCATTTTTATTGTATTTGTTCCGGTATTCGATGGGCGACAAACCCGTGATGGTTTTAAATGACGCCCGGAAAGCTTTCTGGTCGGTATATCCCACTTCGTACATCACTTCCGAAATGTTCTTGGCGCTTATTTCCAGCTGTTTTTTGGCTGCTTCGATTTTCACCCGCTGGATGTATTCCGATACGGTATTGCTTGTCGCTTTCTTGAATCTTCTTTCGAGGCTTCTGCGGCTGAGGGCCAGCAGGTCAGACAGGCGCTCCACCGATATCTTGTCTTTGAAGTTCAGTTCTATGAATTCCTGCGCCCTTTTGATGCCTTCGTCTTCGTGGCCTTTCTGTCCCTGGAAAATAATGAAAGGCGACTGGCTGGCGCGGTCGAAATCGATCTGGAAAAACTTGGCGCAGAACACGGCGGCTTCCCGGCCCGCGTATTTCTCCACGATATAAATGATGAGGTTCATGAACGACAGGCCGCCGCCGCTGGAATAGATGCCGGATTCGTCGGTGATGATCTTGTCTTCCACGAGATTGACATCCGGGAACATTCTCCTGAAGTTGTTGGCGCCCATCCAGTGGGTGGCGCACTTCCTCCCGATCAGCAAACCTGTAGACGCCAGCAGGAAGGCGCCTACACACAGGCTCGCCACTTCGGCGCCGGCCTGGTATTGCCGGATGATCCATTCCTGGAAACCCTGGTTGGCCTCCAGGTTCTTTTCCATATCCTCATTGAGCGCGGGCACCACCACCAGGTCGGTTTTCCCGACATCCGCCAGGGGTTTGGTCTGCACCGTGTACATGCCGCCATTGAGCACCACGGTATCGCCGAGGCCCAGCAGCTCAATGTGGAACATGGCGGGTTTTCCCTGCCGCTCGAGGAATTTGTTCACTTCGGCGAATACAAAACGGGGGCATTCGATGCTGGCGAGGGAACCGCCTTCGGGGACAAGAACGGAGATGTGTTTCATAATGCTAAAGTACCCTGAATTACTGGCGCATCCAACCCCTCGGATTGGCATATTTGCCCCTTCAAACCGGGTTGACCCGGGGATAATTCAACCTTTAGCCCGGGATAAGTCTCGCAGGCTAAAGGCAGCTGCCATGGCTACAGCTTTACCACCTGCGTGGCGCCGTCTTTGATGGTGTACCTGTTGACAGGCTTACCGTTCTCCCGCACCGTGACGGCCAGTTTCCCCCCGGCAGCTCTCGCCACTTCGAGATCGAAACCGTGGCCGAAGGCGCTGATGTTGCGCAGGGCCATCCGGTCCCAGCCTTTGGGCAGGCGCGGCGTGCATTCGAAGCTGCGCAGGCCGGCGGGGCGGATGCCGAATAGGCCTTCCGTGAATATCCTGCAATAGAGCCCGCTTTCGGCCGATAAATGGCGCTGGTTGCCCTCGGGGTAGGCTTCTACCGGGTAAGGCACGTGCTCGCCCAGCAGGCGGCGGCGGGAATAGTAACGGATGAAGTCCATCGCCTTTTCCGTTTCACCGGCCTGCAATACGCCGCGCAAGGCGTACAGGGTGGAACGGTCCCAGAAAGTGCCTTTGCCGGCTTCGGTGGCCAGCCCGTCGGCCGTCCATAAGCGCGGGGAAAACAAGGCGTTGATGGTGCCTTCTTTCCGGTCCAGGATACCCACGGTGAGCGGCAGGCAGATCCATGCGCGCAGCACGTCGAGGTTTTCGTGATAGCGGTACGTGTTGAAACCTTCTACCGTGGCGCCGAAATATTTTTCGATGTTGCCGCGGAGCGTGGCGGCCTGCCTGGTATAACCATTGGTCTGCGCGGCCGGCACACCCAGCTCGCGGCCCAGCATGGCGGCGGAGCGCAGTGCGTCGTAATAGAGGATGTTGGTGGAGAGATTCGCTTTCCCCGCGGAGAAACGGTTTTCCAGTTCATCGCTGTCAGACAGCACCACGCCCTGGTCGTTGATCTTGCGGCGGCTGTATTCGAGGCACCATTCGATGAGCGGCCAGAGCACTTTCGCGGAATCCAGGTTGCCGTGCGTCATGGCATACCGCGATGCGCCGTAAGCGATCATCGCCTGATCGCCGCGGTCTTTGGCCCCGTGCCAGGTAGCGTCGCCCTCGGCCACAATCGAACTGGGAATGGGTTTATACGCCGGGTTCATGAAACGCGCGAAATGACGGTAGGCGTTCATGGCGGAAAGGTTGCCGATCGGATCGCCGGAAAATGCAAAAAAAGGATTGACATACTCGGCCTGATCGTTGGCCCAGATGGCGGCGTAATACGCCAGCCCGCCGGGACCGTGCATGTAGCCGCCTTTGGTTTTATAAATGCTTTCGGTAGCGCGCAGTTTGGCGAACTGGAAAGCGGCGTTGAGAACGGAATCAGGTGTTTCGAGCTGCAGCCTGTCCCCGATCTCTCCCACGCGCGCCAGCCGTTGCTGTTGCTCCGCACGGGGATCGGGCAGTTGCAGGGAAGCAGGCGTATCGGTAGCGGTATAAAAGACGGAGAAATCGGCCGTAGCGCCCGGCTGCAGTGTGTGCGTGCCGTCGTTCACCGTGCCCATGATCACCGAATGCTGCGCGCCTTTGCTACGGCTGGCATCGGTCCTTACCTCTTTGCGGAGATATTCCATGAACACGGTCACTGGCTGGTCGGTGAGGTTTTTGAACGAGAACATCTCCACCACCAGCGGTTTATCCGCGGAAGGGAACAGTCGGCGGGTAACGGCTACCACGGCGGGCGTACCGGAGGCACCATCCATTTCGAGGGTACCGTTGATGGAGAAGGACCTGATATTGTACGACAGTTCGCCATTCCGGCCGGGGCCGTTCTTCACACGCTCGAGGCTCATGAGGCGGTTGTTGACATACAACCGCGGCAGGTCTGCGTCGGTAAACGAATAGCTGATATGCGAACGGGTATTGTCCGGCAGCATGCGGAACGTCGGGAACACCACGGTGCGGAATACGGTGGATTTGCCGGTGCTGTCGAGCCCGTACTGCACCCACAGGGATACTTTTTCGCCGCTCATTTCAAGATGATCGGTGTGCGGCAGGCGGCCATCCACATTCCACCGGATGCTGTTCCCCCGGATGCCCCATCGGTCGTGCTGCTCCGGCAGCGGCACCTGCGCGACGGCGGATAAAGGGATAACATGCAGGCAGGCAACAGTTAATACTTGTAACAGTTTCATCAGTTCGGATTTAAGTGCTGAGGTAAAAATGTTGCTGCAAACGTGGAAAATGACGGGCGACAATATATGAGAAAATATTCTGAATATTATGTAAAATTACCGGCGACAAATTACACACGTTATGAAATTCAGACAATTCGCCCTTCCCGCACTCCTGCTCGGCATCGGTTGTTTCATTTATTTCAAACCGGCGCCGGCCGGCTGGCAAAGCAAATTCGTGCAGCAGAACAAAGAAGGCCACATCCGATATATCCCCGACGCACAAGGCAATACCATTCCCGATTTCAGCCGGGTGGGCTATTATTTCGGCGACCGGCCGCTGCCTGAAGTGGCGGTGGTAAAAACCATCGCTCCCACCGGCACGGACAACGACCAGGAACTGATCCAGTCGGCGATCGATGAAGTATCGAAAAGAACGCCCGATAAAAACGGTTTCCGCGGCGCGCTGCTGTTAAAGAAGGGCCGCTACACGATTCCCGACCGTATCCATATTACGGCCGGCGGCGTGGTGCTGCGCGGTGAAGAAGGTACGGTACTGGTGGCCGCTTCCAAAAAACAGGTGTCACTCATCGATATTTACGGTGAAGGCCAGATCGCGGAAATACCCGGCACACGCGTAAAAATCACGGATGAATATATCCCAACCGGCGCCACATCGTTTAACGTCAGCAATGCCCGCGGCTTCAAACCCGGCGATGCCGTTATCCTTTTCAGGCCCGGCACGCAGCAATGGATCACCGATATCAAAATGGACCAGATCGAAAGCCGCGGCGGCACGCGCCAGTGGCAACCCAAAGAATACGATCTGCGGTACGAGCGCACGGTGGTTGCCGTGCAGGGCAATCGCGTAACGCTCGATAATCCCGTGGTGATGCCGATGGAAACGAAGTACGGCGGCGGCGAGCTGTACAAATATACCTTCGACGGCCGTATCCGGCAGGTGGGTGTGGAAGACCTCACCTGCGAATCGACGTTCGATTCCGACACCGCCGAAAACCATGCCTGGGATGCCGTTGCCTTCGATAAAGCAGAGCACGGCTGGGTGAAAGGCGTGACCGCCAGGTACTTCGGTTACAGCTGTGTGAACCTGAAACGCCATGCCCGCAACATCACCGTTACGGAAAGCCACTGCTTCGAACATAAATCCATCATCACCGGCAGCCGCCGTTATTCGTTCAATAACTCCGGCCAGCTGAATCTCTTCATGGATTGCCACGCCACCGACGGCCGCCACGATTATGTGACCGGCGCGATCACCTGCGGCCCGAATGTGTTCGTGAACTGCACCGCCAAACGCACGCATGCAGACATCGGCCCCCATCACCGCTGGGCCAGCGGCACACTGTATGATAACATCGTTACCGACGGCGACATCAACATCCAGGACCGGGGCAACTGGGGCAGCGGCCACGGCTGGGCCGGTGTTACGCAGGTGGTATGGAACTGCACCGTCAAAAAAGCCGCCGTACAAAACCCGTGGGCTTCCGGTAAAAACTATTGCATCGGCCTGCAGGGCGAAAAAGTGACCGGCCGCCTGAAAGGCAGGCCCGATGCGGAATGGGAAGGACAAAACCAGCCCGGCCTGGAGCCGTCATCTTTATACTTCGCGCAACGGAAAGCCCGCAACGCGGGTACAATTAAAACCCGTTAACACGTAACGCACATGCAAACAACACCATCGATCGTATGTTTCGGCGAACTGCTCTGGGATGTATTGCCCACCGGTGCTTTGCCCGGCGGCGCGCCCATGAACGTGGCGTACCATCTTAAACAACTGGGCATGCAGCCTTCGCTGATCACCCGTGTGGGCGCCGATGAGCGCGGGCAGGAACTGATCCGCATCGTGGAACAGCACGGCATCAACGCCGCCGGCATTCAAAAAGACGAACAGACACCCACCGGCATCGTACTGGCACAGCCCGGCGAAAATCATGAAATGCATTACGACATCGTGATCCCTTCCGCCTGGGATCACATCGCTTACAGCACGGAGCTGGCGCAACAGGTGCGGCAGGCCGGTTATTTCATTTTCGGCAGCCTCGCCGCCCGCCACCCCGATTCGCAGGCCACGCTCTTCCGCCTGCTCGATACGCCGGCCGTGAAGGTGCTCGACATCAACCTGCGCCCGCCCCACTATACCCGTGCCACCCTGGAAGCGCTGCTGCAAAAAGCCGACATTCTCAAGATGAACCTTTCCGAACTGGAGCTGGTGAGCAGCTGGTATGGCAACGCCGCTACGCTGGCGGATAAGATCACCCTGCTGCAGCAACGGTTCGGTTTATCCACTGTTATCGTTACCATGGGCGGCGATGGCGCGGCGGTGTACAGCAACAACACCCTGCACCAACATCCCGGCTATAAAGTACAGGTAGCAGATACCGTGGGCAGCGGCGACGCGTTCCTCGCAGCCTATCTTTCCGGTGTGCTGCGGCAATCGCCGCCGGCCGAAACACTGGCTTTCGCATCAGCGCTCGGTGCCCTGGTGGCCTCTAAAACAGGCGCCTGGCCGGCTTACGGGCCGGAAGACATTGACCTCATCAAACGATAGAACCGCCCGGTATAAAATGCGGAACGGCAGGCGAATCCGCCTGCCGTTCCGTTTGTAAAAAACACGGTCGTTGCTCCTGACAGTTATGGCATGATCCAGAGTTTGGTAGACGACACGTCGTTAGAGTTCGTTTCCGCCCTCCAGTTTTCGAAGTTGAAGTTGAATTCTTCCTGCGGATATACGAAACGTGTATAGCTCGCGAAGTTTTTGGTATAGTACGCGGTATTGTCTGGCGACATGGGTGTTTTACCGCCTGTTCTGCGCAGCAGCGTCCAGGCGTCCCAGGGCTGGCGGAACGCGTCTATCCAGAATTGCGCATAGATCTGGCGCAGGGCGTTGGCCGCATTGGCCAGATCGTAAGCCGTTTTCGGGTTGGTGGTGATGGCTGTGAGCTCCGCTGCGGTAGCGGTGGCGGAAGCCGGCTTGTTCACCGTCCAGTCGGAAGAGTTGAATGCAATCCCTTTCCACATATTCACCGAAGCCGCAATAGCTTTATCATATTCCACTTTTGCCAGCGCCGGGTTGGCGGTAACGCCCAGGCCACGGTTATAGGCTTCCGCTTTCAGCAGGTGTACCTGCGCGGCGGTGAGCATCAGCTCCGGAATGGAGGTCATGTCCTTTTCAAAATAGAAGTTGAAAGGAGAATAGATACAGCCCGCTCCTTTATCGCCCCATACCTTGCTGCGCTTGTCCAGATCGTACGGTGCGCCGCCTTCAGACGGTGTGGTGGTGAGGGGGTTCTGCGGATAGGCCACCCATTCGCCGGCATTGTTGCCTTCAAAGAACACTTTCGCCCGCACGTCGAAAATACCGCTGCCGTCTTTGTTCGTGTTGTTCGACATCAGGTTCCACATCGTTGAACCGAAACGCAGGTAACAGTTGGCGGAGAAAGACCACTGGCGCCATTCGAACTTCAGGCCCGGGATCTGCGAAGGCCACAAACCGATATTCTCGCTGCCTTCCAGCAGGGGTTTGCCCAGCGCTTCCGTGATGTGCGTGGCGGCCAGCGTGGTGTTCTTGTCGTACATGGTGATGGCCACCTGCAAACGCAAACTGTTCGCGAACTTGATCCACAGGGGGATATTGTTTTTCAGCAGCGTCTCATAGTTGCCTACGGTGTACTGGCCGGCAGCTGTGCTCAGGTTGTCTACCGCCCATTTCAGGTCCGTCAGCACTGCCGCGTAGATATCCTGCTGTTTGTCGTACGGCACTTTATAGCCCGCCGCTTTTTTGATGGCGGCGTAACCGGCCTCCTTATACGGCATGCTGCCGAAGTAGTTGGTCATTTTGATGGTCTTGTACGCCATCACGGTTTTGAGCATCGCGTACACGTTGTTCATGGAAGCCGGGTTGGCTTCTTTGCTGATGCGGTCTTCGATCATGCGGAAGTTGGCCAGGGCGCCGTAATAATTGGCCCATAAGCCGTTGATCGCATTTTCGTAAGGATAAGAGCCTGACGTGATGATGGCCTGCTGCGTGACGGGATATATCCAGGCATGCAGTACGGATTGTTCACCGGCATCGAGCGGCAGGGAACTGATCACGGCGTTGAACATCTCTGGCGTGGAAGCGTTCGTAGCCTCAACGGGCGGAGTATTGATCGTTTCGAAATTCTTTTTACAGGATGCAAAAACCAACACTCCCGCAAACAGGCATATTTTCGATATATGTTGAACGTATTTCATTGTCTTCAGTTTTTGGATTAGAGCCTGGTTTTAATGGAGAAACCGAAATCACGCATGGGCGGATACTGTGCCCACTGGATGCCCTGACCGTTGCCGATGCCGTTGATGGCTTCGGGGTTCAGGTTATCCGGCAGGGAGGAGTACAGGTAAAACAGGTTGCGCCCTACGAGTGAAATGTCCAGTCCCTGGAAGATGCGTGTACGTTTTACGATGTGCTGCGGCAGGCTGTAAGTCAGCGTCAGCTCACGCAGTTTGGCCCAGGAGTTTTCGAAAACGCCTTCGCTCCGCGGCATTTTTACGTTCGACCAGCCCTGCGATACGGCGGCGTATTTATACATGTAATGCACAACGTCCGTATTCGGTTTTCCGTCTGCGAACACCCCGTCGAGGATCACGCCATGGTTGGCTTTGGAACCGTCGGGATAGGTGTAAGGCAGGCCGCCGCCGTTACGCTCGCGCAGCGTGGAGGGCGATAAGCCCATACCGATGGCCGCAGCGTAGTCGGCGGAGTAAATGTCGCCGCCCAGTTTAAAGTCGGTAAGCACATACAGGCTGAAATTTTTGTAGCTGAAGGTATTGCTCAAACCGCCGGTCAGTTTCGGCGTGGCATTGCCGATGGGAACGGGATCGTCGGTGGTCACATATTGTGTACCTACCACGTTGTTCGCGTTGTTTTTATCCAGCACCTGTTTCACCACTTTCTTCCCGTCTTTGTAAGTATAGTCGTAGCCGTAAATGGTACCGTAGTTCTCTCCCACTTTCACGTACATCTGCACACCGTTGTTACCCCACAGGTCCTGCAGCAGGTATTTGTCGATCCCTTCCGCCAGCGATACCACTTTATTGGTGTTGTGCGCGCCGTTGAGCGCCAGGTTCCAGCGGAAATCACGGCCGGCGATGGGTGTAGCGCGGATGATGAACTCAAAACCTTTGTTGGACAATTCGCCGCTGTTGAACGTGATGGCGTTCGCACCGGCAGACCATGCGAGCGAACCGCTCATGATCTGGCTGGTGGCTTTAGCCTGGTAGTAGGTCAGCTCGGCATTCAGCCTGTTTTGCAGGAAGCCCATTTCGAGGCCCACTTCATAAGAAGTGTTGCGTTGCGGCACCAGCAGGTCGGCCGGCGGCAGGTTGGGCTGCAGCCTTCTTACCGTCAAACCGCCGAAGGTGGTGGGTGCGCTGTTCGCATCCACATTCAGGTAATTGGAAATCACCCTCGAGTTATACGTATAGGTGGTCTGGTAAGGCGTCGCGCCGTTGGCGCTTTGTGCGGCAGACACTTTCAGTTTACCGTACGTAAGCCAGCTGGCATTCATTTTAAATGCTTCCGTGAACACGAAGCTCAGGCTCGCGGAGGGGAAGAAATAAGACGATGTTTTCACCGGCAGGGTAGACGACCAGTCGTTACGGCCGGTCAGCTGCAGGAAGAGGTAATCGTTGTACGACAGGTCGAGCACGCCGAACAAAGAGTTGAGATTGTAATCTGCAAAGGTCTGTTTCGGCAGGTCGAGCGTACCGGTAGTGTTGGCGAGGAAATATTTATGCGGTACGGAGAACGCTGTTTTCTCCCCGTTGTTCCACTGGCTGTTGCCGCTCATGCGGCTTTTCAGCGCACTGTTACCGATCAGCAGGCTGGCGTTGATGCGCTCGCCGAAGAGTTTGTCTTTATGCAGGGTAGTGAACAGTTCGAAGTTCACATCCTGGTTGCGCACCTGCTCCAGACCGTACTGGCCGCGTACGCCGATGGCATCGATGGGCGTGTATTTGCTTTCGATGGAAGTGTTCGCGTAGTTCAGCGAGGTTCTGCCCGATACGTTCAGCCAGTCGGTCACATCCGCCGACAACCTCACCGAGCCCAGTAACTGGTTACGGGTCAGGTGCTGGTTATGTTCGTAGAGGTTCCAGAAGAGGTCTTTGAACGCGTTGTTGTTGTAGGGATAAAAACCCAGCGGCGAAGTTTCGTTGAAGATGTTCTTGCTGCCGTCTGCGTTTTTATAGCTCGTGAACTCCAGCGGGCGGTAGTCTCTGGACATACCGTGGATCATGAATTTGCTCCACCCGTTTTCAGAGCCTACGTCCGGCGTGTTGAGACGCGTATAGTTGGTATAGCTCGCGTTGATCTCCGCTTTCAGTTTGCGGGAGATGTTAAGATTGGAGCCGAGGTTGACGTTGTTCTGTTTATAGTTGCTGTTGGGCTGCACCGAGGTGTTGCCGACGTGGGTGAGGCCCACGCGGATGGTGCCGAAGTCGCCGCCGCCGTTGAACGACAGGTTATGCGTCTGCGTGTTGCCAGTGCGGAAGAACGCTTCGCGGTTATCGGGCTGGGGCGACCAGGTGCGTTTCACACCGTCCCACCAGATGATTTGCGTACCGTCGAGCTTGCGGCCCCATGAAGCGGCGGGACCGTACCAGCTGAAGATATCCCAGGTGGAATAGCCGCCCGGAATGGCGCCGGCCGCCTGGTATTTATCGCCTGCGGGCTGGCCGTCCCAGGGGTAGTTACCGGGGTAACGCAGCTCGCCGGAAGTGGTTTTCGGGAACTCGGGAACGGCAGACCACATGGAATTGGAGCCGCCGTAGCCGTATTCGTTCTGTACGTCCTGGAAGCGGTAGGCTTTGGTCCACACCGAAGAATAATTATAGTCCACGCCGATGCCTTTCCGTTTCGCGCCTTTTTTGCTGGTGATGAGGATCACGCCGTTGGCGCCGCGGGCGCCGTAAAGGGCTGCAGCCGTCGCGCCTTTGAGCACGGTAATATCGTCGATTTCGTCCGGGTTGATGAAGTTGAGAAAGGAGCCCCAGTCTTTCGGATTATCGATGCTCGTAGCGGCTGTTTGCGCGGAGCCACCCACCGGGTCGTTCTGCACCTGGATGCCGTCCATGACGATCAGCGGCTGGTTGTTGCCGAGGATGCTGTTGTTGCCCCTGATCACGATACGGCTGGACCCGCCCTGCACGCCATTGTTGGGTGTGATGTTCAGGCCGGCGGATTTACCCATGAGGCCCGAAGCGATATCCGGCGCGGCAGCTTTCGTGATTTCCACGCTGCTCACCTTCTGGGCCGAGTAGCCGATCGATTTCGCTTCCCGCTTGATACCCATGGCCGTCACCACGATTTCATTCATGGCCACTGCCGGGTCGAGCTGTGCGTTCAGCACATTGCCTTCGCCCACAGGCACTTCTCGGTTGGAAAAACCGACGGAGCTGAATACCAGCACCGCGTCCGCTTTATCCACCACAATGCTGTAGGCGCCGTTGCCGTCTGCAACGGTGCCGACGGTAGTGCCTTTGACGTGTACGGTAGTAAAGGGGACAGGATTACCGTCAGCGCTTCTGACGATGCCCGTGATAGTGCGTTTCACCTGGGCGAATAGCGTGGCGTTACTCATGAGCAATAGGGGGATTGCCCACAAGAGCAGTTTGCATCTGTTCATGTGATTAAATTTTAACGATAGATTTTGGCAGGCATGGCGTTGCATACCACCGGAATTTGGTTGACTAAATTTTCATAACTCTTACTTCAGGGATCGCAGAGTCACGACAGTTTGCGATTCATCATGTGCGAAAAATTTAAAAAATGTTCACTGTAGAATTTTGAGAAGCAGCGACTACTTCGATTGTTATTTTTGGTTGCATCGTTGCCGGACCGGCAATTGCATCCAAAAACATGTTCACTGATTAATTTAACTGTTCACTGATATTCCTGTTCTTCGGGATCTTTGCTACTATTTAACAGCCCTCTTATATTTAGTTGACGTAATTCTCCATGACCAATGCGGCAGATCCGATCAATTCCGCTTCATAACCCAGTTGCGATACTTCTACCGCCGTATTGTCTGCCAGGCGGGGGATACAATGTTCGTTCAATGCCTGCTGCACGGGTGCCATCCACAGCTTGCCAGCCAAAGAGCCCCTGCCGCTGAGAATCACCGATTGGGGGTTGAGCAGGTGAATCAGGATGGCGATGCCCCGGCCGATGTTGTAGCCGATGGCTGCCAGCAGTTCCACACAGAACTTGTCCCCTTTCGCCGCCGCCTGCATAATGCGCTCGCAATCTTTTTCAATGTCACCGTCGGGGAAGTGTTTCGGCAATGCGGTGGTTTTGCCCGCTTTCACGCCTGCCGCCGCTTTTTCCAAAAGTACCAGCAGCGAGGTTTCTGTTTCGAGGCAGCCGCTCTTTCCGCAGCTGCATAATTTGTTGTTGTTGAAAAGCGGCAGGTGGCTGAACTCCCCGGCAAACCCGTTGTTCCCGCGGAACAACTGCCCGTTCAGGATCATGCCCAACCCTACGCCCCAGCCGATGTTGATCACCATGCTGTTATTCTTCTGCTGCGCGTTGCCGAAGCGGTACTCCGCCAGGGCGATGACGCTTGAATCGTTATCGATATACACCGGCAGCCTGGTGGCCTCCGAAAGGTATTCCACGATCGTCTGCCCGCTGCCGTCCTGCATGGGGAAAGAATAATTCATTCCCTTTTCCACATCTATAAACCCCGGCATCCCGATGCCGATACCGGCTATTTTCGATTTGCTGACCCCGGAGCGCTTCACTACTTCAAGGAGCTTCCGGGACAGGTTCTGAAGTACGTCAGGGTTATCTTTCAGCGGCAGTTCGAACTTCTCAATCCCTGTGATGTGGCGGTTTTCCAGGTCCATCAGCGATACACGCGTTACAAGCTGGTCCATGGACACCGACAATATGTACAGTGCTTTTTTATTAATGGTATAAATAATGGGGCGGCGTCCGCCGCTGGAAGGTGCATAACCGGATTCCTGCAAAATATTCTCCTTCACTAGGTTATTCACGGTCCGTATGATCAAAGGCAAACTCTTTCCTATCCGCTCGCTCAGCTCAGTTGCCGACAGAATATTGGTGTAGTAGAACTCTCGAAGAATTAAGCGTTTGTATTGCTCGTATTTTTTCATAGAGTGGATATCCGTCACAAGATACTTACATTTTTAAAATGAACAAGATACTTTCTATTTTTTTTAGAAAGTAGGGGAAATTTGGACAAAATAATGGAAGCGAGAGGTAATAAATGACAAAAAATGGTTGCCGAAGGTGATAGAAAAACCCGACTTCGACATGTTTCCTGGGCTGTTTTTGGCTGTTTTCAGGTGGGAGATCGCGGGATATAACGGCGAATGAAAAATTAGGGTGTAGAAGGTCTGTAAAAATCGAGACTTCTCCCCTCCTTCCGGGGCCGTTTTTTTTGAGGAGATGACAAGACATCAAGGCGAATGAAAGTCAGGACGCAGAAAGGCGGTAAAAAATCCTGATCTCCCAATCCCAGTAGCGTTGTTGCTTTTTTGCTTTCATGGAAGGGCAGATGCAGCATGCCTATGTAAAACGAATCCCAACACAGGCCGTAGCACAGCATCGGTTGATAACGCAAGTGCCCCCAGACAGGGCTATGAACGGGTGCCAACCCGCCGCGGACAATACAATGGCGGCACCTGCTAGAAATGAAGCCTCCTGCGAAAAATGACAGTTGTATCAACATAAGACGCCACGCTCCTGCAATAAAAAAAGACGGAGCGCAGCGGTAATGTATAAAGGGGCTGAAGTAAGCCGGATGCAGTTACATCCGCTCCTGCGAATGGCCCCTTGCTCACTTCCCTCCCGGCTTTATACACGGCTGCGATATTGCGCGTATTGGCAACACTGAAAGAAGGATCCGAGTATAAGATGAGCAAATCCGCCACCTTCCCTTTTTCGAGCGTACCATACTGCCGGTCAACTCTCAACGCGCGTGCGGCGTTCAATGTTCCGGCCGTAATGGCTTCTAACGGGGTGAGTCCCGCCTCCACCAGCAATTCCAGTTCAAGATGCTCTGAAAACCCCTGCGCCCGGATGGCGCTCGCGCCGGAGTCGGTGCCCAATGCAACCAGGATGCCCGCCTTATGAATGCGGTACACGTTTTTCAGCGCCACCTGGTGGGCGGTTTTGCTTCGCTGGTAAGCAGGCGATGTTTTCATTTGCTGCCGGTACGCCGGGGCGGAAATCATGTCGTGTGTGCCCGGCTCCAGCGATTGCTTAAAGAAGGGATCGTTGAGCCAGGGAGGTGTGTCGCCATAACTGTATGCAAATTTGTCGAGGGCAAGGGTGGGAATGTAAATGATGTTCCTGGCTTTCATATCCCTCAGCAGCGCATCATCCACTTCCTGATCGCGGATGCTGTGGGCGATGATATCTAGGCGATCGGCCACCAGCCGCCGTGCATCTTCACGGTAAAATAAGTGCGCTGCAGCCAGCATGCCGTTGCGATGCGCCGCGTCGATGAGCGCCCGGCATACCTCAGGTTGCAGGCGCGGGGTAGTGCTGCCCAGATTGTCCACCCACATTTTGATGGTTTTGACATGCAGGCCCGCCAGCGTGTCCACCTGCCGTCGCGCCTGTTCGGCATTCGCGGGACGATTGACCCGGTCCATCCCATTCACCGGCGGCGGTGTACCACCCGGCGCTGCAAACCCGAAACCGGCGGAATGATACCGCGCACCGGGCAGGGAGCCGTTCAGGGAGGAATCATAAAACCCGTTTTCAAATAGCAGCGGCCGGTCGGTCCCCATCACCAGCAGTTGTAGCACACCGTAATCCTGATAAAGTTTCAGCTGCCGCAGGATGTTTGGTTTTGTATAATGCTCCGCACTGGCGGTGGTACCATTGAGCGTGCCCACATGCACATGCGCGCTGATCAGCGCCGGCATGATGGTTTTGCCGGTAAGCGTAACAATGCTAGCATTATCGCCGCTGAGGTTTTTACCGATGGCCACTATGACGCCGTTCTCTATCAGTAGATCCATGTGCGGTTTGGCAGCGGCGCCAGTGCCGTCGATCAGATTCACGTCTTTGAGCAACAGTCTGGCAGGATCAACACCCGGCGGCCTGCTTCCGAGGAAAATGCAGGCAAACAAAAGAAGGGGCAATAACAGTGAGGTCCGTAACATAAGATCGTTTTTAAATGACAATACAGCAGCACCTTAATTAAGTTACGACATTATTCCGCTGCCGCCGTACTCCGCGCCATTACTCCTTAGCCTGCTCCAACTCCTTCAACGCCCGGTTGAGGCTCCGCAGCGTAACGCCCATATATGCGGCCATATCTTCCTTTGACAAAGTGATCTGTTGTTTCTTTTGCAGTTCCAGGATTTTTTTCAGCCCGTGCCCTATCGTATACAACTGCTGGAAAGAAGACCGGGTACTCGTATTGGCCAGCCGCTCCGCCAGTTCGTTCAGTAAAAGGCGGTTAAATGCAATATCCCTGTTCATCAATGCCCTGAAATACCGGCTATCCAGCGCGTACGCCAGCACATCGGACACCGCCCCGATATTACAAAGGCAATCGGTATCCCGGATAGCTTCCAGCTCCCCCACGATCTCACCGGCGCTCAGGAACTCAAAAATGAAATCCTTTCCGTTTTCCTCGCTGAAAAACACTTTGGCGATGCCTTCTTTGATGATGAACACCTTGGTTGGACGGCTCCCCTGCTCCAGCAAAAACCTGCCCCTGGAAAAAGACTTCAGCACCACATCTCCAACATGCTGGTTTTGCTGGTAGATATCTTCGATGAACGACAAAAAGGAAGGATTGGTTCGTAACATAAAAGGCCGGGCTTGGACAAATGTCCTTTTCTACAATGATTTTAACGCCGATTTTCGCGTTGCAAAAGGTACAAAAAAGCCATGAACGACAAAATTAAAATCATCGCCTTCGATGCGGACGACACCCTGTGGGTCAACGAACCTTACTTCCAGGAAACGGAAAAAGCGTTCTGCGCCCTGCTGGAAGACTATCTTCCCCACCACTCCGTATCGCAGGAGCTGTATAAAACCGAAATGACCAACCTGCACCTGTATGGGTACGGCGTGAAAGGATTCATGCTCTGCATGATCGAAACCATTCACCGCGTTACACAGGGCACGGCGAACCTCAGGCTGGTGGAAGAAGCCATCCGTCTCGGACAGGAACTGCTGCAAAAACCCATCGAGCTGCTCGACGGTGTGGAAGAAGTGCTCGGCGCCCTGAAAGGCAAATACCGCCTGGTGATGGCCACCAAAGGCGATCTGCTCGACCAGGAAAGGAAACTGAAAAAATCGGGGCTGCAGCATTATTTCCATCATATCGAAATCATGTCGGACAAACAGGTGGCGGATTACCGCAAGCTGCTCAAGCACCTCGACTGTGCCCCGGAAAACTTCCTCATGCTGGGCAATTCCATCAAATCGGATGTGCTGCCCGTACTCGAGTTGAACAGCCATGCCGCGCATATCCCCTATCATACCACCTGGGTACACGAAGTACATGAACATCGGCTGGAACACCCGAATTTCCTCGAACTGGAAAGGATCTCCGACATTTTAAACCATCTCGGCACATGAAACGGGAAATAAACATCGCTGTCTGGGAACGCGCCGACCAGTTCCGGTTTTTCTCTTCATTCACCGAACCGTTTTTCGGCGTCACCGTGCGGATCGACTGTACGCAGGCCTACCGCTACGCTAAGGAAAACAACCTTTCTTTTTTCCTCGTATACCTGTACCAGGCGCTGAAAGCGGCCAACCGGACGGAAGCGTTCCGGTACCGCATCACGGACGGGAGGGTATTCCTGTTCGACCAGGTGCACGCTTCGCCCACCATCAACCGGCCGAACGGCACCTTCGGGTTTGCCTATATGGACTTCCATGAGGGTGAGGCGGAGTTTTACGCAGCGGCGCAACAGGAGATCGATGCGGTGCAGCAAAGCACTGGCCTGATACCGGCCGTGGCGGGGGAAAACGTCATCCATTTCTCCGCCGTTCCATGGCTCGATTTCACCAGCCTCTCCCATGCGCGCAACTACCATTTCCCCGACAGCTGCCCTAAAATATCGTTCGGCAAAGTGACGGAAGAAAACGGCGTTAAGACGATGCCCGTTTCCGTGCATGTGCACCATGCGCTGGCAGACGGGTTCCATGTGGGGCAGTTTGTGGAGACGTTCCAGGAAGGGATGAAAGGGCTCTGAAAATAATTTGTCCCCGTTGGGCGCCGCCGGTCGTTATTGTTACAAACCACCCGAAAAAAGTAACAATATGACCACATTTTTTGACCCACTGACAGCCGGCAGCATCACCTTGCAAAACCGTATCATCATGGCCCCCATGACCCGCGGAAGGGCGGACGACGACGGTAACCAGGCGCACATTGCTGCTGAATATTATGCGCAGCGCGCTTCAGCCGGACTGATCATCTCGGAAGCCGTGAATATTTCGCCGTTGACGAAAGCCAACGACAATACGCCGGGCATTTATACGCTGGCACAGATCGACAGCTGGAAAGCAGTAACCAGCGCCGTTCATGAAAAAGGCGGTAAAATCTTCATGCAGCTTTATCACACCGGGCGCCTCTCGCTCCCCGAGATGCTGCCCGGCGGCGCACAGCCTGTTTCCGCCAGTGCCGTTACCGCCAAATGGCAGAACTTTACCCGGTCCGGTTTAAAAGACCTGGTCATGCCCACCGCACTGACCACCGACGGCATCCGGCAAACCATCCGTGATTTTGCCACGGCCGCCGGGAATGCCATTTCAGCAGGCTTCGACGGTGTAGAGCTGCACGCGGCGTACGGTTATCTCATCCACCAGTTTTTAGGCACCAACTCCAACATCCGCACCGACGAATACGGCGGCAGCCTGGAAAACCGCGCGCGGTTCCTGTTTGAAACCCTCGACGCTGTTGCTTCCGTTATCGGTGCAGGCAGAACAGGCATCCGGCTTTCGCCGGGCGTGCCCCTTCACGACATGGAAGAAAACGATGCGGCCACCCTCTACCCCTACCTGGCAGACGCACTGAGCAGTCGCCACCTCGCTTACCTGCACGTTGCGCTGGGCCCCGTGCCCGCTACGGATGTGGACTGGCATCAGCTGCTGCGACCAGCCTACCGCGGCGTGTATTTCGCTAACGGAGGTTTCACCAAATCATCTGGCGAAGCACTGCTGGCCGCCAATGGGGCGGACGCCATCGTGTACGGTAAACTGTTCCTGGCCAATCCTGATCTGCCGGAAAGGTTCAGGCAGGATGCCGTGTTGAATGTGCCCAACCCCACCACTTTTTACACACCCGGCGAAGTTGGATACACCGACTATCCCCGGATGGAGCAGGTGGTTACCGCATAGGCAGGCGTAAAGGGGAAGCCAGCTTATTCAGCCGGCTTCCCCTTTGTTACATCGGGCGCTAATATTCGCTATATTGCAACAGCTACCGCAAAAAGGGATATGTACTTTACCAGCCTGCCCGATCATACGCAGCCGGGGTTTGATGAGGAACTGCATTTCAGCAGGTTCAGGAAACACAACATCATCTTCAACGCCGCCGGCACTGAAAGCCATTGTGACGACCACGTGGGCTGCCTTTCCTTTAAAACGGTATTGGAAGGGGAAGAATGGTACGGGATCGATCGGCACCGGCTGGCTATCAGGCCCGGACAGTTCCTCATCCTGAATGACGAACAACATTATTCCTGCCGCGTCGACAAAGGCGTACACGTAAAAATCCTGTCGGTTTTCTTCCAGCAGGAATTCGCTTCATCCGTACTGCATGACGCACTGCACCGCGAAGATGCCCTGCTAGATGATCCTTTCCATCCCGGCACAACAAGGCCCGAGTTTTTCCAGGCGCTCAATGCCGTTACGCCGGAACTGCAGTTGCAATTGTCGCGGCTACTCGGCGCGCTGGACAACCAGGGGTATAACAGGACGATGACGGATGAATACCTCGTTTTCCTGCTGCATTACCTTCTCCGCACCCACCGGTCGGATATAAAACGGGTGGGCGATGTACATGCGCTGAAGGCCATTACGCGCACCGAGGTGTACAAACGGTTATGCATCGCCAAAGACCTGCTGCATTCTTCCTACACGGACAATCCCGACCTGGAGGCACTCAGCCGTGCCGCCTGTTTATCCGTGCCGCAACTGGTGAGGCAATTTAAAGCCGTGTTCCGCACCACGCCGCACCAGTACCTGATCCGCATCAGGCTTCACCACGCCGCCGAGCTCCTGCAACATACCGGCGCACCTGTGCAGGAGATCGCCTGGCAAACGGGATTTGAAGATGCCAGCGCATTCAGCCGCGCATTCAAATCCATGTTCGGCGTTCAGCCCATGAACTATAGAAAGCTGAAAGGCTAAATTGAGCATTTTTGCACATGCCCTTCCTGCATGCCGTGCTAATTTCGGCACGTACATCAAATCAACACCTTCATTGAAAACGATTTTCATTACTGCCCTGCTGGCTGCCGCAGGTTATGTTGCTCAGGCCCAGGAAGAAATACCTTTATACGGTTCTGTCATTCCCAACTCAAAACCTGCGCCTCCGGGCTATGTGGAGCATATAGACAGCACCGGTCTTACGCGAAACGTCACCCGCCCCACCCTCACGGTGTACCGGCCCGATAAAACCAAGGCTACCGGTACGGCTGTGATCATTTGTCCGGGTGGCGGTTACGCCGTGCTGCCCACGGCGCAGAGAAATATCCAGGCAGCCAAAGCATTTACCGATATGGGGATTACCGCCTTCATACTGAAATACCGCATGCCCAACGATGCGGTGATGGTCGACAAAACCATCGGCCCGTTGCAGGACGGGCAAACGGCCCTGCTGATAATACGCAAACGCGCCGCAGAATGGGGTATCGACCCGCATAAGATCGGATTCGTCGGTTTTTCCGCAGGCGGGCACCTGGCTTCCACGGTGGGCACGCAGTTCAACAGGCCCGTCATTGAGAACCCGGAGCAGATCAGCCTTCGTCCTGATTTTATGGTATTGGTGTACCCGGTGCTGCTTTTCGACCCGGCCATCCCCAGCGGCGTGCGCGAGCGACTGATCGGCACGGCCCCTTCAAAAGCCATACTGGATCTGTACAGCAGCGAAAAACAGGTAACTGCCGCTACCCCCCCGAGCTACCTGGTACATGCGGCGGATGATGATGTGGTGCCGGTAAAAAACTGTCTTGTTTTCTTTGATGCGCTGGTGAACGCCAAAGTGAAGGCATCCATGCATATTTATCAGGCCGGCGGCCATGGCTTCGGCGTGGAGAACCCGGACAACAAAGACAACTGGCCACATTCATGCAGGAACTGGCTGACGGAAAACGGGCTTCTGGAAAGCGCCTCTTCGCAGTTGGTGAAGTAAGCCCGGAAAGATGCGTTGATCAATTGTGGAGGTATGCAGCGAAGGATGAACATGCCATCAGCCTGTCCGGTTAACTACTCACGCCGCTGATGAAGTTGATCAATTACGAAGGTACGCAGCGAAGGATAAACACGCAGTCTGCCCGATCGGTTCATTACACCAGTCCACCGATAAACTGATCGAGGTTGTCATCTTTTTGCAAACCAAGCTTCTGTTTGAGGCGGTAACGCGCCATGCGGATGCTTTTCGGTTCCACGGCGAGGCGGCCGGCGATCTCTTTGGTGGAGAGCCCCATTAATATATAGGAGCAATATTTGAGATCGAGGCGGGTGAGGGTGTTGCCGGATTTTTCCTGCAAACGGGTAAAGAATTCGGGATGAATACCCGCGAAATCGGCTTTGAGACTTTCAAAATCATCGTCCTGCCGGCGGTTTTCCGTGATAATACGGTCCATTTGCCGCAGCGGGGGGTATTGCCGTGCGTGTTCGGTGATTTTCTTTTGCAGCGCCTGCAGCAGTTCATTCTTCTCTTCCACCTGCAGCGTGCCGGCCAGCAGCTCTTTCTGCAGCCGCTCCTGCCTTTCCTGCAACAGGAGTTGCTCCGCCTGGAGGCGCGCCGCTTCTTCCTCACGGAGATTGGCCTGCAGCAGGGCTTCCTGCTTTTCCATTTCCAGCCTTTTGGCTTCCGCCGCCTGTAGTTGCGACTGCCAATGCGCGTCGTCCTTCTCCCGGGCCAACAACTCCTGTTGCCTCCGAGCCGCCTTCAGCCTGAAATGATATGCGCGGAAAATAAACACCAGCGCCACCAGTGCCGCAATGATGAGGTACCCGTAAATAAAGTTGAGCTTGCGGTTAAAGGCGGCCCGCTCCTGTAAGGCCAGCAGCGCCTGCTCCTGTTTTTCGGACTGGTACTGGGCTTCCAGTTTCTTCGAAATGGCCATCTTTTCCGCATCGAAAAAGGCCTCGTAATGCCGCACGTAATCTTTATAATACCGCAGTGCCTTCACGGGGTCGCCGGCACGTTCGGCTACGTTCGACAGGCCGCGGAACATCCGGGCCCTGGTGATATTACCGCTGGAAGAGTCGGTTTCCAGTTCGGCCAGGGCGGTCAACAAAATCTTTTCGGCCGCATCGTACCGCCCTTCCCGGATCTCGTATTCGCTGAGAATGCCGTAACAATTGGCGATCACGTCCGGGTAACGAAGCTCCCGGGCCAGTTGCAGGGCTATGTTGATATATCTCTCCGCACTGTCGCGATACGCGGGCGGAAAATATTCGAAATACAAATTCCCGTTGTTCAACGCCACTACTGCTGCGGTATTCCTGAAAATGAGGCGGCCCTTTTCTTTCTCCGCTACCGCCAGCGCCAGGCTGTTGTAATGGAGTACGGAATCGAGGAGCACGTGCTGTGCGGTATCTTTCCGGTACCTCGACATAAAATTGCTGCCCATGGCCTGGTAGCTCCGGCAGATATCGTCCGGGTCGCCGCCCAGCAGTGCGGCTCGCAGCCCCTGCCGCACATATTTATCATACTTCTTTTCGTCTTTCCATTGAAAATAGAGCCCGGCTATATAATAACAGACCCCGCTTTCCCAACTGTACGCCTCGCCGCCTTCGAGCAGCTTGAGCGCATACAGCAGGCTCTGCATGCTTTTGTCGGATTCGTCGTTCACATATTCCAGCCAGCCCTTGCGGTACCATACGAACCCCTGGATGTCTTTCCGGGAAGTGCGTTCGGCAAACCACAGGGCACTGTCGATGCTCCGCTTCGCCGCGGCCACATCATTGGCCTGTATATATAAATAGGTGAGGGTGCCGTAGGTGAACGCACCGTACTGCCCGTCCTTTTCGCGCCTGGACAATACCAGCGCCTGCCGTTCTATCCGGATGGCTTCGTGTATATCCTTGTAGTGCAGGGCCCGGGCCAACCGGCCCATGGTCATGATGCGGTTTCCCGTAGTGAGGTCGGCCGCGTTGAGCGCGCCTCTGAGTGAATCAATCAGAATGGTTTGTGCATGACTGCTGCCGGGCAACAGGTAAATCAAAACAATGAATGCCAAACACAATTTGCGGGTGTTTACCATGCGGTAAAAATAAGGCTATTCGGTATTCCCTGTTACATATGAACATTCTACATAATACCTAAATACACCCTCCTCAATAGATAAGATTTGCCGTAGACACTTTGTAGACGCTCCGTCACTACCACGTAGTAGCTCTGTAGGCGCCCAAAAAAACGAAACGCGGTGGCCGGCCCATAGCTTTGCTTCACATTCCTTATCACACAAAACCGTTTCGTATGACAAACAAAACCATGGCCATCGTTGCCTACATTACCCTGATCGGATGGCTGATTGTTTATTTCAAGCACAAAGACATGCCGGAAAAAAGCCCGCTCGTGAGCTACCACCTGGGCCAGTCGCTCGGCATCATGATCCTGGGCCTGGCCCTGAGCATCGTCACCGGCGTCGTGGTGGCTGTTGCGCCCCCGCTGAGCTTCCTGATGTCTATCGCCGGCCTTCTTCCATTGATATTGCTCATTTTCGGCATCATTGCCGCCAATAACGAAAGCTGCAGCCCCGTGCCCGGTGTGGGTCGGCTGTTTGAGAACCGTTTCAGCTTTCTCAACTAAGCGCTTTCGTTTTTTAACCCACCAAACCCAGACCCGATGAAAAGTGGATACATGCTCTTGTGCTGCGCATGGCTCTTCACCATCGCTCCTGCCTGCGCCCTGGCGCAGCAAGGCGATGTGGAGATCACCCTCGTGCTGAAAAAAACCGGCAGTACCGACAGTAGCCGGTACAACGTGCAGGGATACTCGTTCCAAACCGACGGGCCTACGTCCGGCGCCTACCGCGCCGGTATCCGGCAGAATCTCTCCATCGAACTGGCAGACATCATGGACGAGCAGCTCCTGCAATGGACCGGCAAAAGCGCCATTGCCCTCGACGGCCGGCTCGTGGCAAAAAATATCCGCACGGGCCGCATCGTAGCGGAAGCCGTTTTCCGGAAAGCCCACCTGCAGGAAGCGACGGAAGTGTTCTATGCAGGCGAAGACGGACAGGCGGAACACAAAGCCTCCATCGTCATCAGCCCGGGCACCCTGGAACTGAATCGTGTACCGGTAAAAATGCATCCATGAAACGACACCTCTTACCCATACTGGCAACCTTCCTCGGTTCCGGCGCCTTTGCACAAAAAACGGGGATTACCATTCAGCTGGCACTGAGCGATCCGGCCAGCGGACAACAAGCCACTTATACGTCCAACTCGCTGATCTATTCCATGAACCGTCTTTACCCGGACAGCATCCCTTCGGCAAGCCGCATAGGGGAAATGCTTGTACAAACGAATGTGGTGCTTGGTAATAATCCGCTGGCGCTGGAATGGGTCTGTAATCCAGGGCGCGCAATGAACATTACTGCAGAAATTAAATCAAGCGCAACCGGCAAACTGCTGCGCCGGCTGGTGTTTTACGGTGTAAGCCTTTACCAGGGCACACAAATCACCAGCACTTACGGTGAGATCAATGACGTGCTGAACATCAGCTTCCACGCCAGCCCGCGGACCACCGCCAGTGGTGTGCCGCTCGAAGTAATGCTGCCTCAAAGGTAAAGCCGCTGAACCGGAACCGGATTACCGGGCATTCAAAGCAACTGCCGGCAACCGTCGCTCCGGCTGACATCAATGCCGTTATTAAATCTGTGATGTTGAGGAGATAGTAAAAACGGGGACCATGCAAAATGAAGAGGCCGCGATGTGCGGCCTCTCTTCTTTTTACTGCAGACGATGTATTTTATTTTTCCGGCACAAACAGCACGGCATCCGCTACCACGGTTCCGTCGGCGCCTTCGGTGGTGATTTCCACGTAACCCTTCCGGCCTTTTTCGAGGCGCACCGTCCCGAGGTCTACCCACTCACCGGACGTTTGTCCTTCCACCCGCACCGATGCCGCGGTGTACTTCGTTGGCGTGGTGGTTTTTCCATCGGGGGAAAGGTTGATTTTAGTAACAGTAGTGAGACCGGCATGTTTCGGTACATATGTGTAAACGCGGTAAACGCCATTGCTCACCACCTCCGGCGTAAAGCGGATGCTGCCGCCGTTTCTGGAAGCGATATGTACCGACGGGCCGTAGGCGCCTCTTTTTTCTTTCGTCCACTCACCCGAGATCTCCACGTTACCGGCGTCGTCGTTGTCCACGAGAATTTCCGCGGTGGCATTGGTGGCCAGCGGCCTGCGGCGAAGCTCCTCCTGCAATGCGGGCACGTCAATGTCCTGCACGGCCTGTTTTTTGTCGATCGCCATGGCAGCTGCGGTGGCGGCTGATTGCGCCAGCACCATAAACACAGGCTCCATGCGGATGGAGCCGTAGGCGATGTGGGTAGCCGACAAACAAACCGGTACCAGCACATTGCTACATTCCTCCGCTTTGGGAATGATGGAACGGTACGCAATCGGGTACGGACCGAAACCGCCCACCTGTACGTCACCTTCATTTTTGACCATGCCATTATGTACGATGCGCTGGGTGTTGTGGGAATCCATGGTATAAGCAGCCATGCCTACACCGTCTTTCACCACTTCGCGGCCTTCGCAGTTGGCCTGCGTCATCACGTAAGCGCCGGTCATACGGCGGGCTTCGCGCACGTACATCTGTGGCGACCAATAGCCGGATTCCCTGTATTCATCTTTGGGATAGCCCCATTTCAGCATGTCGGCGCGCAGGGTGGCGGGCATGCGCGGGTCGTGGCCGATGAAATACAGCAGGCCCTTATTATACAGTTCATGTTCTTTGATGATTTTTTCGCGGGTGGCGTAATCCGCTTCGGGGTAGTCGTAGTTCATGCCGATCATATCGGTGGAAAAAGCGCCGTTATTGTTTATGTCTGTTTTGTTGTTCGGCATGCGGTCGAATTTCAGGATGCCGTTGAGGCTGCCGGGTTTTATTTTTTCCACCACCCTTGCCAGCAGTTCATATCGGGCCGGATCATATCCTTCCGGTTGCGTGATGGGCACCATGTTGGCAGGCTGGTTGGTGAGGCATATCCTGAAATTATACGCCTGCACTTTTTTATCGCCTGTACCCTGCGGTTCCAGCGGAGCGGGACTGATGCCCCATACCAGCCCGCTTTCCGGTTTGCCGGGCACTTTATAGGGATCGATGCTGTCGGGGAACTGGTGTTTATCACGAAGCTGCACCCCATTGTAGGTTTCGCCGTATTGTGCATTCGCCTCACGGCCCACCGTGTAAGAGATGCCCGCCTTCGCCATCAGGTCGCCTTCATAGGAACAGTCGATGAACATTTTAGCCCTGATTACGCTGTGCCTGGCCGTTCCTCCGGCGGAAGGCTCCAGCTGAATTTCCGTCACGCGGCCGTTTTCTTTTTTCGCGGCAGTGATGCGGTGCTGGTAGAGCACTGCTACATCCGCTTCCCTGATATACTGGTGAAAGGTCCGTTCCGCTACACCGGGCTCGAATATCCACTGTTCGAACTTGCCATAATGTTTGCCGATGCGCCGGTAATAATCGCGGGAAAGCCCGGTAATGGCGTATTTGTTCCCTATATCGGTATAACCCAAGCCCCCGGACGTAAGGCCACCCAGTCTTTTGCCGGGCTCGATCAGCAACACGGTCTTGTTCATTTTTTTGGCGGTATACGCGGCTATCACGCCTGCCGAAGAGCCGCCGTACACACATATGTCTACCTGCTTCACCGCCTGCGCGAGCACCGCCAGCGGCAGCACGAACAGGCAGAGCAGTAATCCTGATCTTTTATTCATTATTATCGGGTTTGTTTGAAAAAGCGCCCCGCACCCGGAATACAGATTCACTCCGGGGCGGCGGCATGTTGTGTTAAAAAATTCGCGTTACCGGACCAATCGTCTAGTATCCGGGATTCTGATCTTTCACCGGGTCGATGGCCGTATTGTAGTTGTACTCGATGGTCGGGATGGGCCACAGCAAATGACGCTGCGTCATCGTTTTTCCTTTCACCGCCAGGATGGTTTGCTGGGCGATGCCGAGGCGCTTCAGGTCGAGCCAGCGCTTGGCTTCCGCACAGTTTTCATATCCACGCTCCTTTACCACCAGGTTGATGAAAGGTTGTTTAGCAGCATAGTCCGCGAGTTTGAAATCCACGGTGGCATCGGCAGCGGTGGGATTTTTACCGTACGCCCTGCGGTGCACCATGTTCAGTTTCTCCATCGCGTCGGCAGACGGCGCGCCATCGGCCTGGGCCACGGCTTCCGCGTAAAACAGGAGGATGTCTGCATAGCGGTACATGGGATAATCGTTGCCACCGGCGGTTACCGCACCCTTGTCGCTGAACTTTTTATTCAGGATGGTAGCGGGACCAAGGCCGAAAGTCTGGCTGTACCAGTTAAAGCTGTAGCGCAGGTCGTTCTTGTCCCAGTTTTTGATGAAGCTGTTCTGCTGCGAATCACTGTAAAAAGTATAAAACCCACCGGGAGGATAATACCCCGAGTTCGGATAATGGCAGTATTGCGGGTAAGCAAAACCCTGGCCAGACGGCGTACGGGCGTATTTGATGTAGAAGATTTCCTCCGTGGACGTTGCGATATCCGGTCCGAAGAGTTTATCAAAATCCGCGGCCACAGTTACATTTACGAGCGAAAACTTGCCGGACTGGATAACCTCCAGCGCTTTGTCCCGCGCCTTACCATACTGGAGCAGATTCATGTACACATCGGTGAGCACGGCTTTCACGGACCACTTGGAAGGCGTGCCGATGAGGCGGGGCGCATCGCCCAGGTTCTGCTCGGCATATTCCAGGTCGGCCAGGATGTAGCTGTACACTTCTTCCTGCGTGGAGCGGCGGAGGTTGATGGTATCCATATTGGTCTCCGTGCGCAGCGGCACACCGGCCCAGTTACGCACCAGGAAAAAATAGTACAGCGCGCGCATATACCTCGCCTCACCAAGGTACCGCTGCAGCTGCGCGGGCGTCAGTTCCTTGCCGGCCGGGGCTTTCTGTATCACGATGTTGGCGTTGCGGATACCCTGGTAAAAGGCGCTCCACATGTCGCCGACGCGGGTAATGTTGGTGTTATCGAGACCGTTGTAATCGTTCAGCGGGGCATGACTGCCGCGGCCGATCAGGTAGTCGCCGTAAATTTCCTGCTGGCACTGATAGAGCGCGCCCATCGTACCGCTGCCGCGAACGGGCGTATAAATGGCGTTCAAACCGGCTTCCACTTCAGTGGGCGTATTGTAAAAAAGCTCTGCGGCGATGGACTTCGGTTTTTCTTCGAGCACTTTCGAGCAGGAAGCCATCAGCAACGCGGTGAATATGAGGAGAAAGGATTGTTTCATACGTAATGACTTGTGATGTTAAAAAACTAGAACCCGCAGCGGATACCGAACGTTACGGATTTATTCGTGGGATAAATGGCGTAGTCGATCCCCTGGTTAACGGAGTTGGCGCCGCCGTATGCGTTCACTTCAGGATCGTACCAGGAGTACTTCGTGAACGTGATCAGGTTCTGGCCGCTGGCGTATACCTGTGCGCTCTTCATCCATTTCCAGCCAAACTTCTGCACGGGCAGGTTGTAAGCCAGCTGGATGTTTTTGAAACGGAGGTAGGATCCGTCTTCCACGAAGCGGGTCGACATATTCCCGTTTAAAGTCCTTGTGATCTTCGGGTATTTGCCGTTCGGATTTTCCGGCGTCCAGTGGCTTTCGTACACTTCGCGCGGCAGGTTCAGGCCCATGCCCAGGTCGAGGGAAGCGGCCTTGTTGAGATTGAAGATGTCGTTGCCCTGCGAGCCCTGGATGAATACCGTCAGTTCCAGCCCTTTCCAGCTTGTTACGGAATTCAGGCCGTAGATGAAATCCGGGTTGGGATCGCCGATGTAGGTCTTGTCGGCCGCGCTGATAGCGCCGTCTTTATTGATATCCTCGTATTGCAGGAGACCGGTGGAGGTGTAGCCCGTTTCGCGGTACCCGTAAAAAATCCCCATCGGCTGACCTTCACGGAGCAGGTTCACGTAATCGTTGAGGGAACCGGTGTAAAAAGACTGCCCGAAAATGTCCTGCCCTTTGTAGAGTTTCACCACTTTGTTGCGGTTGAAGGCGATGTTGCCGTTCACACTCCAGTTCACTTCACGTTTCAGAATGTCTGCTTCCACGCCCAACTCAAAACCGGTGTTCTGCATTTCACCCACGTTCTGCAGGGTGGTGAGGTAACCGGTAGAAGAAGGAAGGCGCACGGTGTTCAGCAGGTTCTCCGTTCTCTTTTTATAATAATCGAGCGTAACACGCAGGGCGTTCTGCAGGAAACCGATGTCTGCCCCGATATCCAGCTGTTTGGTGGTTTCCCATTTCAGGTCGCCGGGCAATGTGGTGCCGGGGGCAAACGCCACGTACAGTGCATCGCCGAAGATGGTGTTGGACGAGCCCAGCTGGTTTAGCGTGGCGTAAGGCGAAATGGACGTGCTGCCGGAAAGGCCGTAAGTAGCCCGCAGTTTCAGGTCGGAAATGATGCGTGACTGCTTCAGGAAATTTTCGTTGGAAGCCTTCCACGCAATGGCGGCGGACGGAAAGTTCTGCCACTGGTTTTCCTTGGAGTAGCGCGACGAACCGTCGCGGCGGATGCTGGCGGTGAAAAGGTATTTGTCGTTGTAGGAATAATTGATCCTCCCGAGATACGACAGCAATGCCCATTTGGAATACCCGCTCGACGGGATGCCGGGCGTGGCGGCGCTGCCGAGGTTGCCGGTGCCGGTCACATCGCTCAGAAAACCGGTGCCGGATCCGTTCAGGGAGGTGCTGGTATGGTCCTGGTAAGTGAACCCGCCCATGAGGGTAAAGGAGTGTTTGTCCACTTCTTTCATGTATGTCACCACGTTCTCGTTGAGGAGCCCTGTTTGCTGGGAAGTTTCCACAGCGGCGTTGCCCACGGAATTGGTGGTGGGCTCGATGTTGGAATACCTGTCTACCCGGTCGTTCAGGTTATCGATGCCGCCGGAAATCTTGATGGTAAGCCCTTCCAGCGGACGTATCGTCAAAGCGGCATTGGTGAACACCCGGTCACCCTTGATCCGGTCTGTCTGTTCATTGATCGGGATGAGGGGGTTGATGATCACATTGGAAATAAACGGATACGCTGTGTTCAATCTTCTGTACGTGCCATCCGCCAGGTAAGGCGTAAGCGAAGGCGGCGCCATCAGCATGGCGGAGATCAGGTCGCTGCCACGGTTGCCCTGGCTGGAATTCTGCCGGGAACTGTTGAGGCGGGTGAGCACGGTGTTGAAAGACACGCTGAACATCTTGCTGATGTCGTGCTCGATGTTGCCGCGGATATTGTAACGTTTATAGTCGCTGGCTTCGATGATACCGTCCTGCAGGTAAGCTGAGCTCGACAGGGAGAATTTCGTCTTTTCCGTACCGCCGTTCACCGTCGCACTGATGTTGTAGATCGGTGCGGTGCGCAGCACAAGATCCTGCCAGTCGGTGCCCGCATTGCCGCCCAGGCTGTCGATCTGCGCCTGCGTGAAATAGGCGGCCAGCCCGTCGTTTTTGGCCTGTTCGTTATAGAGTAATGCGTACTGCTGCGCAGTCATCAGCGGCATCTTTTTCGAAACGGTCTGCAGGGTGTAGCCCGCTTCCACATCTACCGTAGTGGCATCTTTTTTACGACCGCTTTTGGTGGTGATCATCACCACGCCATTGGCGCCCCTCGAACCATAGATGGCGGTGGACGAAGCGTCTTTCAGGATTTCGATGGAAGCGATATCTGAGTTTTGCAGAAAGGTGGGATTGCCGTTGTATGGAAATCCGTCGATCACATACAGCGGTTCGTTGCCGCCGAGGATGGAGTTGGTGCCGCGTATGCGCACGCTGATACCGCCACCCGGCGCACCGCTGTTCTGCATCACGCGCACGCCGGCCGCGCGGCCGTTGAGCGCCTGCATGATGTTGGTGGATGGATAGGAGGTGATGTCTTTCGATTTCACCTGGCTCAGCGAACCGGTGAGGTCGCTCTTTTTGATGGCGCCATAGCCGATCACGACAATTTCTTCGGTGCTGCTCACCTGGTCTTCCAGCGAAAAGTTCAGCGGCTGGTCGCCTATCACCTGCGCCTCTTCGCTTTTAAAACCGATGAACGACACCAGCAGCGTGGTGCCGCGCGCCACGCGCAGTCTATAGTTTCCGTTGGCATCGGTCACGGCCCCGTTGGTGGTACCTTTCACCACCACGGAAGCCCCCGGCAGCGGCGACCCGCTTTTATCCGTCACCCGGCCGTTGGCCGTCACTATGGTATCCTGCACCAGGGTTTTCACCACCGACAGCGCGGAGAACGTTTCTTTTTGTTTGATGACGATATTTTTCCCGACGATGGAATACGACAGTTGCTGGTTGCGGAGGCACACCAGCAGCGCTTCTTCGAGCGGCATCTTTTTGACGTCGACCGATACCTTCGGCGCCTTGTCGATCAGCAGGTGGTCGAAGAAAAACACGTATCCCGTTTGTTTTTCAATGCTGCGGAACAATTTTTCGAGGGATACATTCTTCTCGGACAGCGTTACCTGCTGAGCGAAACTTTTTGCGCTGACCTGTAAACATGCGGCTAAAAGGATGATAGCGGAGAACTTCATAACTAACAGCATTTTGGCGGTGGTGCGCCGTTTAAAATACCGCGTGCAAATAGAACTAAAAAACATAATTTTGGTTTGTTAGGGTAATAAATTCCCACCCGGCCATGGGCCGGGAACGTGGAGTACCGTGGAAATAACTGATCATGGATTGCCCTTATACACGACCGGATCCGAGTGCCATCGGGTCCGGTTATTTTTTTAAGGACAATGGAGCCTGTTTTTTTTCATTTGTTTAGTTTTCTACATAACGATTTTTACTATGGTGTTATAACGATCTTTTTACCTTCTATCCGGTAGCGGACTTTGCTCAGTTCCAGTATTTTCATCACTTCCGTTACGCTGCTGCTTCTTTCGATTTTTCCGCCGAACTCCCTGGCCGGAATATCGCCCTCGTAAGTCACTTCCGCATCGTACCAGCGCCCGATCTGGCGCATCACCCCTTCGAGGCTTTCGTGGTTGAAATGAAAGTAGCCGTTTTTCCAGGCCGTCACTTCTTCCACGTCCACCCTGTCGTTCAGCGTCATTTTACCGGCCGCGCTGAGGCGGGCCTGCTGGCCGGGCTTGAGGAGCATTGCCTGCGCGCCGTGCTGAATGTTCACCGCGCCTTCGAGCAGGGTGGTTTGTATGCTGTTTTCGTCTTTATAAGCCATCACGTTAAAATGCGTGCCCAGTACCTGCACCGCCATCTCGTTCACTTTCACGGTGAAGGGCATGGCCGGGTTCTTCGCCACTTCAAAATAGGCTTCGCCATTCAGCTGCACCTCTCTCGTTTTACCGCTGAAGGCGGTGGGGAAACGCAGGGACGATGCAGCATTGAGCCACACATTGGAACCATCGGGGAGGATGATGCGGAACTGGCCTCCCTTCGGGGTAGACAGCGTATTGTAACTGATCCCGCCCCCTTTCCCGGAGGCGTCGGTGTTATACGCCAGCTGCCCGCTGTTCAGCTTGATCACCTGTACGTTCCCCTGGCTGGCAATAGCGCCGTTACCGGCGGTATCGAGCGTAATGCGGCTGCCGTCGGCCAAAGTCAGTATGGCTTTATCGCCGCCGGGGATCAATGCTCCGGCATGCACGGGGATAGCAGCCTGCTGCCGGTTTTGCGACGCCTGCCTGAACAAATAAACGGTAGTGAGCGTAGCGGACAGTAAAACAGCGGCTGCGGCAGCATAGCGGATGAGCCGTTTCAGGATGGGCTGCGTTTGGCGAGCGGGGGCCTTGCCGGCCATGATGGAGCGCCGCACGGCGTCCATACGCGCGGGGTCAGAGAGGCCATGCATTGCCTTATTCTCCAGCAGCCCTCCTACAGCGGATTCCCATTGCCGGCGCATATCTTCGTCGTGCAGCGAATCCATTAAGCGGGCCGCCTCTTCGCGGCTGAGGTCTCCGCGCAGATACCTGTCTAATAAAGTGGAAAAAGTTTGATGGTCCATAACGCGAATGCCGGAATGCCGGTCGTATTATGAAGACGCGTATCGGCGGAAAAGGGAGGTGCCATTTTCAAAAAAAATTTCAGTGCAGGAAAAGCAGCCCCCAAAGGATGGCGAGGGCGCCGGAAGGGTGGTTGGACAAAGCCTTGCGCAAACTGGCAATAGCCTGTACGATATAACTTTTTATAGTAATGCGGGAAACGCCCATTGTCAGGGCGATCTCTTCATGCCGCATGCCGCCGAAACGGCTCAGTTTGAATGCTTTCTGTTGCTGGGGTGGCAACTGCTGGATGGCCCGCAGCACCGTTTGTTCCAGCTCCCGGAACTCCGCCTGCCGGTCGGCGCCTTCGGCAGCCTCTTCGGGAAACCGCTCCAGCACGTAGCGGCGGTAGGCATCTCCCGACGCCAGTTTGCGGAAACGGCTGTAAATGATATTACGGGCGGTAATGAACAGGAAACCGTCGAGCTTTTCGACAGCGGGCAGCGTAGTCCGTTTTTCCCAAACCATGGTAAACACGTCCTGCGCCACATCTTCGGCCAGTCCGGGTGATTTGGTCAGCAGCAGCGCGGCGGAATACACCGCATCCCAATAAGATTCGAAGATGATCTGGTAGGCGTACTCGTCCCCGGCAGCAATACGACGCAACAACTCGCTTTCACTATGTGGAATATTCTGCATACGGGAGACCGGTGTTTTTTGCTGATTTTGGTTAGAAGCCTCATGTTAAAAGTAGTGAAAAAAAAGTTTTTTGCAAGATGGAAGAAATCCGGGCCCCCACCCCCCATAACGCGGAAGGAGGAAAACCTTGCGGCCTCCCTCCTTCTTATGCCGGGTGACTGAACCGGCATATTGGTTATTCTCGACGGAAATTACTGCACTTTCAGTTTCAGCCAGTTGGTGCCGGCCGGCTTCTTATTGCCTTCCAGGGTAATGCCCAGCCAGTAATATACAGACGGCACCACATCGATCAGCGACGGCGGATTGGCGGAAGCCGCATCGAAAGTATTACCCATAAAATTCCAGGTATAGTTCCCCTGCAGCGTGAAGTCCTTTTTTGACGGGCTGAGGTCTTTCAGCACCCCTCCGCTGCCCTCCTGCCCCGGCCAGTAACCGACGAGGTTCGCGATTTTCGGGTGGGCACCGAGGTCACCGGTGTTATAAGCCCAGTCCTTGATCTCCTGGTCTGTCAGTACGGTGTTCCACACCCTTACATCCGCCATGTACAAATCCGTATTGTTTGTGGCGTTGGTAAAAGGGTCCGTGATGTAGCCGAGGATGAATGACGCGGTAGTGGATACGTTGCCGGTGGGCGTGGACGTAATGGAGCCGGTCAGTTTGTTTTCACCATCGATATAGAAGGTCGTCTTATACTGGGCGCCTTCTTTATAGGCCACCCCGGTCACTGTATGCCAGTTGCCGTCCGGGAGGGATTTGGACAATAATTCGGATTTGTTATTCCCGTCCCCTACAAACCAGACGATCTTATCGCCGTTCCGGAACATTGCCCAGCCGGGAGTATTGCCGCTACGCACGGCGATTTTACTGATAAATGGAGGGAACGACCATTCGTATTTCCCTGCGGCGTTTTTATTGAACCGCACTTTCGCTTCTATGGTGATAGCACCCGTGCCTACATTGTACAATCCCCCGTCGTTGTTCACGGCGCGCACATAGTCGGAAGCCCCTCCGTTGAAACGGACCACCTCATCGGCGATCTTATGCACTTTGGTATATTCAGCTGCAATAAGACTCGGACTATAGTATATGGAGAATGTATATCTGGCTTCTGCCTTATGGCTGCCCAGGCGGGTGCCGTAGCCGCCGCCGGTGGATTGAATCACCACCAGCCAGTCTTCATCGGCAAAGGTGCTTCGCGCCTTCATGGCGGCCAGCAGCTTCCCTATACGTGTATCGGTATCCAGGATTGCTTTGGTGTAAGCGGGATTGGCGGCGCTGAAGCCGGAGGTTTGTCCCGCTACGGCCGGCGCGCTGAAATTCACCAGCGTGATGTCCGCGCCGCTTTCTTTCAGGTTTGCCAGGGCGGCATCTTCCACCCCCTGGTCGCCGGCGGCGGGCGACGTGTTCACTACTTTATCGGCGCTGCTCAGCAGGAAACTCGTCATGTCTTCCCAACGCGTGATCACCGTTACTTTGGTGGCGATATCGTCGAGCTTCACGGTGCTGATAAAACTTTCGTAATATTTCACGTCCGCATGCCCGCCTTTGTCGGTAAGGGGAATCAGCGAGCTGTCGTAAATCCGGTGCAGGTCGTATCGTACGCCGGTGGTCATGGTAGCCCAGCTGGATGCTACGGACACCGATGTGTCGGCCAGGCCGTTGAAACTGTAAATACTCGCCGGCAGCAGGTCTTTGATCACGGGAGGGTTCAAATCCTTTACCACGCTCGCATTGGCGCCATCGATGCCGATGAGCAGCACTTTTTTCTTTTTCAGTTTGATGTTCCCGAACTGCTGGCGGCTGCTGTCCGTATCGTAATAAGGCTTATCGGGTATCTCTTTCACACAGCCGGGCAAAGTGGTGAAGATGCCCGCGCACAGCAATGCCAGCGTTCCCTGAAATATCCTGAATGGTATGTTCCGCATGTTGAATGTCTTTTTGATTGATAGTTTTTCCTACAGTTGCGCCAGCCAGAGGCGGCCGTTGATCTCCCATTCTTTTGCAACGGGCACGTTGAGCCAGTAGGCGATCTGGTTGAACACTTCTTTGGAATAAGGCGCATCGGGCACACTTTTACCGCAGGTAAAAATGGAGTTCATCGGCTCCCATTTGTATGCATTTTTGATCACAAAATCCGGGGACGTGGAAAACCTGTTTTTAAAGCGGTTCCCCTCTCCTTCGGCGCAGCCCCAGTACCCGATGAGGTTGGCGTATTTGGGATGCGTAGCGTCGATTTTGTTGGTGCAGGCGTATTGTTTGATGATGTCTGCCGGCAGGGAGTCGTTCCAGATACGCACATCGTTCACGTACATGTCTATCATGGAACCGTTCGGCGGCAGGGTGGCGCCGAGGGTCAGCGGGGAGGGACTGTTGATATTCCCCAATACGGTGATCTCCGACTGTGCATTAAAAATACCGTCGGTGTACACCCGTACGAAACGTTTGAACGGCGTGGTGGAATAGTTGGTGTAAATCACGGCGGTGAGGTGGTGCCAGGCGCCGTCGTTGATGTTGGCGCCACGGGCCTGTACGTTCCCCTTTCCTGTTTGCCCCGCATTGAACTGCCAGTATGCGCCTTCCTGGAAAAACACCCAGCCCACCACGCCACCGGCGAAGTTGGCACGTTTGGAAAAAAACGCGGGATAGTTCGCCGTTTGTCCCTTCTGAACATGGCGCATTTTCATTTCGATGGTGAAATTGTCTTTTTCACCCACGTTGTACGCAGCCGCATCGCTGAGGCTGGCGTTCACCGCATTGGCATCGGAGCCGGCCAGTTTCACGCCGAACTTCACACCGGCAGGCGCTATCACAAGGTTCGATTTCAGGCGGGCGTTGTAGTACAGGGAAAAGGTGTTGCGCTCGTTTTCGAGGAAACCGCCGTATTTTTTACCGTTACCGCCGTGGGTGGATTGTACGATCACCAGCCAATCTTCTTCCGGGAATTTTGTTCTCCCCCGCATGGCTTTCACCAGTGCCCCGATGTATGCGTCGATTTTCAGCAGGGCGTCGCGGTAGGCGGGAGCATCGGTGGTAAAACCTTCCTGCAGCCCGGCGAGGTTGGCGCTGTTAAAATGCGCGATCACCAGGTCGGCACTGTCTGTCTTCAGCCGGTTGATGGCGGAGTCGCGCACCACATCATTATTGTTGCCGGCAACGGATATCCTGATATCGGCTTCTTTGAACAGTGTTTTGTTCAGTGTTTCCCAGGGTGTTACCGTCACCACCCGGAACGGGCGGGCTTTCTGCTCTTTCACCCTTTTGATAAAAGAAGGAAATAATTCGCCGCGGGGCACCCGGGGCACGAGCGAGCTGTCCCTGATCTCGGTGTTGCCCACAGCGTTGCCGGTCATAATATGCGCGATGGACGCCGGGTCGGTGGTTACCGAATCGGCGGAGCCTTCAAAACTGAAAATGCTGTTCGGTTTGAGGGCGTCCAGTTCCGGTGTTGTGATGCGTTCGATCTGTTTGCCCACCACTCCGTCTACCAGTATCAGCAACACCTTGCTGTTGTCCCGGAAAGGAAATTCTTCCGATTTGTCGGAGGGCACCAGGGGTACTTTGCTGCAGGCTGCCACCAGCATGGAAAACACCATGATACCGGCCATCCAGCTGCGTTGTATGTTCTTAGATATCTTCATCGGTTTGATATTTTTTACAGGCGAATGTCTTTTTTCCAGAGCTGCTCCGTCAGCAGCGGCAGGTGTTTCACTTCATCCACGGCGGATGGCGATACTACGATGCCCCACTGGTCGAAGAACGGTTTAAGATTGGTTTTGGCGTAGAGACTGGCCTGCACGAAAAAGAAGTTTTTTCTTACCTCGTCTACGATCGGTACGCGGGCTTCGCGGCGCGCTGCTTTGGATACCGCCGTCATCATCCCGTAACCGTAGCGCTGGAACAGTTGCACAAACGGTACGAGGCGCTGGAATACGTCCGTTACCTGTGAAAACCGTTTAGCGGCATCCACCTTCTCGGCGAAGGCGAGCGCAGGCGTCACGAACTCATCTGAATAGATGCGCGGTGGTTTGCGGCCGTAGCGACTGGCGATCTTGAACACGAACAGGTTGTTGGATACTTCGCCCAATGCGTCGGATCCGCCCCAGCTCCACATGTCGCTCATCTGGAAATTATGCCCGATCTCGTGGAAAGGCCCCCAGCTGGCGCCTTTGTTGATCACGGCCGTGTCGATGAAATCGCTGTGCCAGTCGAGGTACGCCATGCAGGGATACCCGCTATGCCCGCTGCCCAGCGAAATCTGGATATCGAGCACAAAACGGTGCGGCGTAGTGGGCGCCTGGTCGCGTACATCCACGGGGTTATCTTCGAGGCCGTACCATTCATTATAATCTTTTATGATGGTTTCATCCCATTTTCTCATTACAGCTTCTGCGTCGAACCGGTCGAGCATGGTCAGCATCATCTTGCGGTACATGGTGATAATGAAACGCTCGCCGCGCATTTCGAATACCGGCACGTTGGAACGGCGCAGCATTTCTTTCCATTCGGCGCTGGTGGTCTGGCCCAGCACAAAGTCCGGCGACTTCACCACGTTGCTGAACGTTACCGTCATTTTTTTCGCCACGGGAGCGGCGGGAATCAGGTAAATCGTACCGCCGTAAATATTGCGCACATAGTTCACGCCCGGCAGCAGCAGTTTGCGCGTGGAAATGACGGCAGGACGTAGCATCGGTACTTTATTGCCTACATTATCCGTATGGGCGCCGACCTGTACCGTGAGCCCTTCGGAATCCTGCGGCAGCACGATCTTCACCAGCTCTCCCGGCGCGGCATACAGCCCGGTGCTGATCCAGTTGCCCGGCACCACGTTGATACGGATGTAGGGGCTGAGGAGCTTGTAGTTCATGTCTACCTCCACGTTGTAATTTTGCAACCGTGGCTCCACTATCGAAATGAGGCCGGGAAACTTGCGCGCCTCAGCAAAGCCGCTGCTGTCGATCCGGCTGAGGCTCGTATCGAGGTCGCCTATGCCGGCCGTGTCTATTTTAGGCGGCCGGTCGTAGCCGTTACTGAAATTGTAGTTCTTGCGGCAGCCCGAAACGCCGGCGGTGGCTGCCAGCGCAGCTATCAGGAAGCATTTTATTGCGGTTGTTTTCATTGCTAGTGCTTTTAAAGTTCAACGTCAAATCCCACCATACAGCGGATAGTCACGGAATTCCGCCGGCCAGGTATGGCCGTCGAGCCCCCAGCTGTCTTCTCTCCTGATGCCCAGCCATTCCAGGATCTGGTATGGAATATCGAAAGTATTGGGCACGTATTTGGTGCCGTCGGCGATGCCGGGTAACAGGTAGCTGCTCAGATCGGAGAAGGGCGTCCACAGGTAAGCACCGCCTATCAGCATATCTTTTTTATTGGGACCATAGTCTTTGAAGCGGTTGCCACTACCGTCCATGCAGGGCCAGTACCCGATGAGGTTGTTGAAATAAAAGTGTTCCTTGTTGATATAGGTGCGTGGCGCCCAGTCTTTGATAATATCGTCGGGCAGCGCCGTATTCCAGATTTTCACATCGGTGATGTAACAGTCGATCGCATTACCGAAGTTGGACGGATTGAAGCCCACTGTGAGCGGCCCTTCCGGCGCAAGGATTTCGCGGCTCGCCGTATAAGTACCTGTCAATTTGTTGCCCCCATCAATGAAGAGCGATGCTTTGTAGGTATTCCCGCTTCGCTCGAACACGGCGGTGTAGGTATGCCAGTTGCCATCGTCCGTGTTTTTGCTGCCTCTTGAAGCATCAGTCACCAACTGCAGGTTCGTGGAGCCGTCGGCCAGGAAAAGCGTGGTGCCCTGTCCATTTTTAAACAGCGCCCAGCCGATAGTACTGCCGGTACGGTCTTTGGTTTTACTGAAAAAGGGTGGGAACGTGTAACGGAAATTATTATTCGGCCCGCGGTTGAGTTTCATTTTCAGTTCCACCGTCAGCCCGTTCAGTTTGCCAATATCGCCGATGGTATTATCCACACAACGGCCTCTTACCGCGGTGGCAGCGGCGTCACCGGTGAGACGGACGGTTTTGCCTTCGTACGGCACCCGCAGGTCCTGCGGCTTTACGATCACTTTGCTCTGGAAGCGGCTGTTAAAAAACAGGGTGAAGGTATTCAGCCTGGGGTTACCCATGGCTGTACTGTCTTCCGGGTCCTGCTGCCAGGCGCCGCCCCTGCTCGAAGTCAGCACCACGAGCCAGCGTTCGTTCTTATACGTTTTACGCGCATAGAGGGCGTTCATGATCTCTTTGATGTAGCCATCGGTTTTCAGGATGGCGTCGGTGTACTGGGGAACAGATACATCGTACCCGAATTGCGTACCGGCATCGGCCACGCCTTTGAACTGGCCGAGCACCACGGAGGCTTCATCCTTTTGCAGTTCGGCGATCACGGCATCTTTCACGGCCGCATCGCTGCCCAGCGACTTGTTTTCGGTGGCGGTTGCACCGATGAGCTTATTGCTCAGGTCCGGCGAGGCCGTCAACGCCACCGTGCGCATGGCCGGTTTGCTTTCTTTGATGCGCTGGAAAAAAACAGGGTATTGACCAAGTTTGCTGTTGGTATAATCGTTGTTGACGATGCCGTGTTTGATGGGCCGCACACCGGTCAGCATGGTAGCCCAGTTGCCGCCGTCCACGGCTGCGGAATCGCCGATACCGTTCCAGGTGTACACCGCGCTGTCGCGCATCTTCCAGATGGTGGGCGGTTTGATTTCCCGGATGGAAAGCCCTCTTGCCCCGTCGATCACCAGGTAAAGCACCTTGGGCGTGCCGGGGAGCTGCCCGATGTCGTTTTTGTACTCAACATCTCCCGGCATGTCTTCTGCTTTTTTGTTACAGGCCATCGCCAGGGCCAGCAGGAAAAGCGGAATGAATTTATTCATGATCGTAGCTTATTAAATTTTAAACCAGGTTATTTCGACAGCACAACGCGCATAATACCGCCCAGGCTGGTGTTGTCAAATGAATTGATGAGGCCGGTGAGAATAACGGCGGGCTCGCCTTCTGCGGTCACCGATTCCGTCATGCTGTACACCTGTCCGTTGAGGCGGCCTGTGTTGTTGTAACCGGCGGCCAGCGTACCGTCTGCATTCAGCACCATAAAACCCTCGCGGTTCACGCCGTTGTATTTTTTGAAGGTACCGGTTACGATCACCTTCCCGTCGCTGATCTGGCCGCTGAAATAAGGCACACCGTCGGTAAACGTGCCGGGCACGAAGGTTTCGTCGAGCGAGCCGTCTTCATTGATCATGGCCAGGCCCGCCCGGGGGCGGCCGTTATAGGTTTTAAAACGCCCGGCGATCACCAGCTTGCGGGTATTTTTGTTGTAGTGCACATCGGTGATGATATCGTCCGCCCCGGTGCCTGCCTGGAAAGCAGGATCCAGATCACCCGCAGCCGTCAGCCGTGCAATATTGCCGGCGGGCACACCGTCGAATGTTTTGAATGAACCGATCACGATAAGTTTGCCGTCGGGAAGCAGCACACCGTTGCTGAGGCCACCGATGGGACCGTCTTTCCCGCGGTGGTTTGTCAGGTCGTAGTGGTAAGTGGAATCGAGGTTGCCGTCGAGATCGAGGCGCACCACATCGCCCACAAAGCGATGGTCTACCACACGGTTGTCGCGCGTGGAGTTCCGGTAAAAATACTGCCGGTAAAGCAGCAGGTCACCTACGCAGATGAGCTTGTCGCCCTGCAGGAATACATTTTTCACGGTACCTAAAAAGCCGCCATTGAAGGCCGGCACGGTATCGCGCCCGCTGGCTTCCACTTCGGCCTCGTGCCCGGCGTGCGGATCGCCGCCCAGGTCACGCGGGATCACGTTCACGACCATCGAATCGAGCTGGCCGCCTTCATGAATGCGTGTAAGGTTGAACACACCTTTTTTCCGACCGTACTGGCCGAAGGAACCGCCAAGGATAAACCTGCCGTCCGGCAGCTGCACCCCGCAGAACAATACACCATTGCGGCCCACGGCGGAGTCGGTTTTAAATGTGCTCACGTACTGGCCATGCTTTTCCGTCATCACCAGCCCGAACATCGGATCGCTCACACCGGCGCTGGCGTACTCCATAAAGGAGCCCATCACGAGGAAGCGGTTGCGGCGCGTGGGGATAATGGCGGTGGTAAGCCCGTCGGTACCCTTGCCCGCCTGGAAAGTACGGTCGAGCCCCACTTTACCGTTCACGCGGAACACCGGCGCGGGAAACAGCTGGTCTCCCACCATCACCAGCGAGCCGCCCGAACTGGCCGAAGCAGGAACTTTGATGCTGATGGTTTTATCGGTTACGCCGGTGATCTGCGCCAGTTCGCCATTCAGATAAAATTTCAGGTTGTCTTTATGCGGCAGCAGCCCCTCAGCTTTGAAGGTAACGACGTCGCCCACGCTACCGTTCTGGGGGGAAGGCAGCTCCTGGCTGAACAATATGCCCAGCTTTTCCTTGCCGCCCAGGTAGGGATTGGGATATTCCTTTTCCTGCTTGTTGCAGCCGGTCATGATGACCGCCGCAAGCAAAACGCCCGTAGTATATTTAAGCAGTTGCATCATCTTGAATACGCTTGTTTGTTGATGGATCTTTTTCATTATTCTCCTACCCCGTATTGTTTGCACAACAGATAAAATTCATAGGGATCAAATCCGAAAGAATGGCCAGGCTCATAAAAGAGCGTGTTACCCTGCTTCCGGAAGCCTGCCGCAAAGCGCAACACGTGCACGGCCCCGTTGTCCGGTTCTATGTTCGAGGAGGCAACGAAACAAAGCCTCCACGATACGGGTTTGAAGGTGATATCAGGTGTATAGGAGATCACCAGCTGCCGGTAACCGGCATACTGCGCGCCGCCTTCGCTGTTGTAAATCACACCTATGTTCATCAGGTCGCCGTAGTACGAGGCGTAAAACTGGCCGGGATAAGTGGCGAAATACACGGGGTCGAGTTGCGGGTAATCGTTCAGCATGTTTTTGCCTTTGAAGATGTACCGTCCCAGCATTTTTTTCCAGATGGCCGCTGGAATCTGGTCGAGTCGTTTGATGGTATCCCTGCCTTCGGCATACAGCAAAGTATTGGTCAGGGAAAGGGTACTGTCGAAGCTCATATTGGGCGGAGCGAAAAAAGTAACGCGCTCTTTCTCCAGCACATCCTGCATTCCTGCCAGCTTGATCACCTGCACGAGGGTATCGAAGTAGAAGGGTTTCGATTCGAGGTATTTCATGATACTGCCGTCGAACTTCCCTTTGGCGAGGCCGGTATCCTGGAAGTAATCTTTTTTACAGGCGGTCGAAAGGCCTGCGAAAACGATCATCGCCAGCAGCAGTTTTTCATATCGCATCATCTGTTTCATGTTGCATAATTCTTGGTAGTGATACAATCGGGTGTTAGCGCCAGTATTCGTTCAGCCGCATCAGCGGATTGTTTTTCAGGGCTTCCTCGGTGATGGGCCAGGTCCATGCGCCTCGCTGGAACGCAGGCTGCGAAATCGGGAAGGCACAGTATTCACTGTTGAGGATCCTTTTGGTGCGCACCAGGTCGTAGAAATAATGACCTTCGCCCATCAGCTCCTTGGTGCGTTCCCAGTAAATGGCATCCTGCAGGTCGCGCTGGGTAACACCGCTATAGGCTGGTGCTTCCGCACGTCCGCGGATCACATTCAGCAGCCGGATAGCTTCTTCCGAACGGTCGCTGCCCAACTCCGCATTGGCTTCGGCAGCCAGCAGGTACATGTCGGCGAGGCGGAATACGATCAGGCTACCGTCGTACCCGGATCCGCTGCCACGGTTGCCGCTGAACTTCAGGAACTCGCCCCTGCTCTCACTCATCATATTGCCATCGAACCAGATATCCCTTCTTTTGTCAGGGTCGCTGAGGGGATACATTTTTTCGAGGAATTTTTTCTGGAGGTAGAGGTAAGGCCGGTCGTAGCCGCCGCGTATCACGTTGTCGTTCAGATACTGATAACCCAGTCCGCGCAGTTCACCATAGTTCACGTTCTGTGAAAATTCAAAAAGCCCTTCTTCAGAACCGCCGCGGAACAGCCGGGTAAACTCCGCCGTGGTGAGCAGGCGATAGGTGCCGTTGTTCTTCCCTTCAAACTCTTTGAACAAAGCGGCGGCATGCTCATGATATTTTCCTCTGTTGAGATCGTCGAAACCGGCATTCCACATGTTCATGTGCATCATCAGCGCGTACATGGTACCGACGGTCGGGCGCACGGCGCGTTTGCGAGGGTCGGGGTACGACCAGGGAAGGTCGTTCTTGTATTTGTCGAGCTCGGCGATGCACTGGTTGAGCACCTCCACAAAATTGCTGCGGCCGATGACCTTATCGAAGTATGGCTTGGTATAATACGGTACGTCACCGTACAGCCGCACCATCAGGAAATAACAGAAATTCCTGACAAACACGCCTTCCGCCACGTACTGCTTTTTTTCTTCGGGGCTCAGCTCCGAATCAGGCACACCCGGCGCACGATCGATGAGGATGCCGGCCGACTGGATGATCTTGAAATAAGGGTTCCAGTCGATGAGCCGGTCGAAGTGGAAAAAACCATTCCAGTAGTTATTACCGTATACGATGCTTTTGATGTTATTCACCGGGAACCAGTCGAAATAGTCGCGGGGGTATACACGGGTCTGGCGGTAAAGCCCGCAGCGGAATTCCGCGGCAAGGAAAAAGGAATTATTGAGCAGGATGTCTGCCATCTCCCCGTAAAGATTATTGGTGAACCGCTCGGCGTCGGCACGGGTTTTCCAGAAACTGGCGCCGGATTCGCGGGTGGGCGACTCCGTATCGAGGAACTTCTTGCAGCCGGGCGTGGTGGCCATGGCTACCAGCAGTACCGCAACGAACACAATATATTTTTTCATCTCCTTCATTTTTGCATGATTAAAACTGTGCGTTGAGCCCGAGGTTCACGGAGCGGCGCATCGGATATCCTTTGGAGTCGTCGCGACCCAGGGCGGTCACGTTCTCTGCGTTCGGCCCGGTATAGCTCTGCCACATCACGGGGTTGGCCACAGACAGGTACACGCGCGCGGAGCTCATGCCAATCCGTTTCAGCCTGCTCCTGTCTACGTTGTACGACAAGGTGATGTTATTCACCTTCCAGTACGAACCGTCTTCTTCAAACAGCGTCTGATCGTACCGGAACGGGTTCAGGTAAGGATAACGGCGGTAGTCGTACGGGTTGGGATACTTCGCATCAGACGTGTTGTTCTTCCAGTAGTTGTAATTATCGATCGGCACCAGCGACGAATTGCCCAGCGGGTCGGAGAAATTCTGGAACCGCGCCGCCACCGCGTTGTTCAGAATGGAGCGGATGGCGGTATAAGAAGTATTGATGCTCAGTGAATAGTTCTTATACTGGATGAAGTTGTTGAAACCACCGGTCACCAGCGGCTGCGAGCTGCCGGCGTATACGTAGTCGCTGGTATTGATGAGGTAGTCGCCGTTCACGTCTATCCAGCGGGCATCGCCGCCCTGCAGGTACGAATAAACGGAGCTACCGTTCTGCGCAACCGCCACGGGCGCACCGGTTGCAGGGTCTACCTGCACCATGCCGTCGTTGCGGTACACGCCGTTGCTCCCGTAAAGCACGTTGGTAAAGGTATTGCGGCCTACGCGGCGGAGGATCATCTGGCCCGTAGTGGGATCGGGCCGGAGAATCTCCCGTTTGCCGTATGGCAGTCGTGCGATGTAATCCTTGTTAAGTGCGCCGGTCAACGTGATTGTCCAGGTAAAGGCACTGCTTTTGGAGAGCGGACGGTACGTGATCATGGTTTCGAGACCCATGTTCAGGATGGCTGCATCGTCGGATTTTACATTTTTAAACCCGTTGATCGAAGGCAGCGGCACGTCAAGAATGTCGTTGTTCACAAAACGGTGATAGGCGTCAAACTCCAGCTGCAGTTTGCCCTGCCATAAACCAAGGTCGAAACCCAGGTTGTACGTGGTAGCCGATTTCGGTTTCAGGTTGGCGTTCGGCAAATCGTCGTAGATGATACCACTCTGCAGTTCTTCGTTATACCTTCTCCCACCGCGATCGTCGTATGTGCCGTAAGCATCGAAAATGCTGCCCTGCGGCATCATGTTGCGGCCCCAGGTGGCGCGGATGGAACCGTATTCCAGCCAGGAGGCGTCTTCAAAAATGTTTTCCTTATAAAAGTTCCAGCGCAAGCCAACCGCCGGGTTATTGGAGAACGGCGTATTCCGGCCGGCCTGGGAAGTAGCGTCTCTCCGGAACGACAGATCAACCACGTATTTTTTGCGGAAGTCGTAAGTCAGCGAAGTGGCGATCGACATCTCCCGCAGGTCCGCCGCATTGGGCAGTACGCCGCCACGGTTGTAATACGGATCGGAACCGATGGGCCCGTAGTAGCTATCGCCAGGCGTTCTTTGCAGCCGGTTCACGTTCGCCTGGAAAGTAGTACGGCTCAGTTCGTTGAACACGCCGATAGTGACATTGTGCACCTGTGCGCCCCACGACCTGAAATAGGAAAGGCTGTTACGGTTGTACACCTTGCTTTTACGGTCGCTGTAAGAATAAACTTCGGAAAAGTTATCGTTGATGGCGGCGGGCCTGTAGTTGTTTTCGGTGGCGGTGGTGTTTTCAAAGCTGAAAGTGCTGACGGCATGCAGGCCCTTGATCAGCTCATAATCCACTTCAAGGCTGGTAGCCACCCTGGCCGTTTTGTTGACGTTCGAGGTCCGCAGCGCCGCGATGGCGGAGGCAGTGGAAGAATAGAATGACGGCGGCGGCAGCAATGATGAGTTGTTGCCTGCGTCTGCCGCATCGGCCTGCTGAAGGCCGTTCCCGCTACCCTTGCTGTTTACGCCGAGGCTCGTGCTGATATTGGAAAAAACCCGGAGCTTTTCAGACGGCATGTACTGGAAGTTGGTACCCAGCGAATACCGGTTGAAGCCCGTGTTTTTCACGATGCCTTTTTCGTTGTAATAACCGAGGTTGGCTTTGTAGTTAAACTTGTTATCCCCGCCAGACACGGTCATGTTATGCGTCTGGTTATAGGTATAGGTATAGAACAGACCCTGCCAGTCCGTGGCCTGGTTGTAATACGGGTTGAGGCTGTCGGCCAGGAAAGGCGTACGGTTGATGTCGCCGGCCGTTTTGTACGGTGAATCCGTATTGAGCATCGCCTGCCAGATTCTCAGTTCGCGCTCCCCATGCCCGCCGATTACCGGCCGCAGGGTTGGCGGTATGTTCACGAAAAAGTTGCCGGTGTAGGCTACGATGGGCACGGAAGATTTACCGCGTTTGGTGGTCACGATGATAACGCCGTATGCACCGCGGGAACCATACTGGGCGGTAGCCTGCGCGTCTTTCAACACCTGAACGGACTCGATGTCTTCCTGCGGTATGAGCGACAGCGGGCTGAGACCCGGGCCGGACGATTGGAAACCGTATTCAAAGTTGGAGTTCGGATCCACCTGCACACCGTCTACGATAAACAGCGGAGAGGTGGGCGACAGGAAAGCATCGTTCCCCGAGCCGGTGATGTTCATGGACGAAACACCACGCATCTGGATGGTGCCTGCATAGCCCGGGGCGCCGGTATTGTTCTGAATGTTGAGGCCCGGCACCTTGCCCTGGATGAGCTCCATTACGTTCGCCACCGGCACATCCTGCAGTTCCTTGCCGCTGATCACCACGGTGGAGCCGGTGGTGGTTTCCCTTTTCTTTTTCTGGTAACCGATGATCACCGTTTCATCCAGCTTGCTTTCTTTGATGGAGAGCTGTATCCGCATAGTCGCGCCCTCCCGCGCTTTTACTTTGGCCTGCTCATATGCCAGGGAGCGGAAATTCAGATCGGTCCCTTCCGGCACGGTAACGGTAAAGGAACCATCCCCTCCGGTAACGGCCACCCCTTTAGGTGGATTGCCCGCCCAGATAGCGATGCCCGGCAGGGGTTGATTGGAACCCTTTTCATAAACAATCCCCTTTACGGTGATCATTTTCTGCTGCGCAAAGGCGGCGGAGGCGGTAAGGGCCATCCACAGCAGCGCGAGAAAGGATTTTGTGTACTTATGCATTCAGTTTATTTTTTAAAACTTGATGATCAGTTGTCTTTAAAATCAGGATTCCCTTCCTTGAACCAGAAAATTACTTTCCAGTCGCCCGGCTCATAGATCGCAAAGTCGAGCCCCAGTACCGCCTGAATGCGGGAGGTGCCGTTCACGATGCGGTCGTAACCGAATTTCACCCGGGCGCGGGAACCACCTGCGGTGGTATAGCGTGTAGGTACGCGAGACAGAGGGATGGGATACGATACATCGAACACCACGCGGTCACTTTCAAATTTGGCCGTGCCGTAGTGATGCACCAGTTCTTCCCATCTGGTGGCCGCAAAGTTTTTCGGATCAATGGGCCGGTAGGCCGTGTCCCTGAATTCGAAGGTGAGCGTTCGGCCGGTGGATTCCGGTTCTTTGTAGAACACCACGGCCACATCGCCCGACGTGATGGTGCGCTGCGTGTGCACGTCCATGATACCAAAGAGTGTGGTAGGCCGCGCATAACCGAAAGTATTGCCTGTGATGGGGTCCGTTACCGCCGGCTCGAAGGGGCGGCTGCGGAAAGGTTTCAGCTGCATGTCGCGGATGACTTTGGTACCACCGGAATTGGAAACCTCTACATCGAACTTATACCCCGCATCTGGTTGCTGGCGCACGGCGTTGAGGTAGGCCAGGTTAACCGGCGCCCACATCACGAACTGGCCCGAATGCTCCCTTACTTCGAAGAGGCGGTGGTGCTCGATCACCCTTTTCTTTTCCAGTTCGGCCCGGGTCGTTTCTTCGCCCGTGTAGGCGTCTTTCCACACCTGTACGGGGAAGGTTTTATAGAATATCTCAGCCGAGTCGCCGCGGCTGTCTTTGATGTTGAGTATTTTGAAAGAGAGCGGCTGCGTGGAGTTGTCTGCGTTGAACAGCACGGAGCCCAGTTCCTCGGGGTACAGCGTGGTGCGACCCAGCACCGGTTCGTACACGGTTTTTGTATAGGCGGCCTGCGAGCTGATGAAGTCGATATCCGCCGGCACCTTGATGCAGGCGTTTACAGCGCCAGCCATCACCAGCAGCATCACACCTTTTATGATCAGATCTTTTCTCATATCGGAAGTCAGTTTTTAAAACGGCTGATAAATTCATTGAACCCGAACTCATGATCCGGCGATACCATATGTACAATGCCATTGATGGTGTAGGTGTCCATAGAGGCTGTATTCGTTCTGGCCCATTTGCTGATGTAAAAAGAACCTTTGGTATCGCTGAAGGTGATGTACTGCGGGCCGCCTTTATCCAGGCCGGATGCCGGCTGGAAAAAGAGCAGCATGTTCATCACGGCATTAAATTTCAGGCTGTTGTACAATTTGCCGTCCGGCGCACCTTTCAGGCTGTCGGTAGGCATGAGGCCCGGCATGATGTAACGGCAGAACAGCGTATCGAGGTGATTGATGTCGAGGTCGGCGATGTAGAGCGGCTCTTTGAAATTACCACCCCGCATAATGTTGAGGTTTTTGATGGCGGCGGTAAAGCTGCTGTTGGTGATGCCCATTATGGTGAGGCGGTTGCTTTTTACGGTCCGTTCCAGGTTTAGCCGGTCAATCACTTTCACCATGGAATCGTACACACCGGTGCGGCTTTTCAGGTAATCGTAGGTATTGAGGTTCACCTGGCTTTTGGAACGGGAGTATTCCGCATAGCCGCCGTCTTTCTGGCAGGCCGCCATCATCAGCGCCAAAGCTACCAGGGCCACCACGAATCTGTTGTTATATAAATCGCGCATTTTCATGTCGGCAGTTATTTTAACCAGTAAGAATTTTGAGTGAGCAGGGAGTTTTGCGACAGCACGTCTGCGGCTACCGGCCAGTAGATACCGCCTTCGCCGATAAGCTTCAGGAAAGCCGGATCATCTTTTTTGATGCGCTGGTACCGGATGCGGTCATAAAAGCGCCAGGCCTCGCCCATCAGCTCGCGGCGCCGCTCGGCGAATATTTCTTCGATGAGGTCTTTACCTGTGAACGCAGGGTTGACGATGCCCCTGCTTTTCATCACGTTGGCCAGCCAGAGCTCCGCTTCCCCCCTGTCTCCTGTCATCACCGCGGCTTCGGCGCGCAACAGCGCCAGCTCCTCCATGCGGGTGAAAGAAAGGGTGCCGGTGAAGAGTCGGAAAGTGCCGGACGAAGCACCGTTTTCGATCACCTTGATTTTGCTGAACACCGGGATGTTCTGGTTGTAGCTGGAGAAATAATAATCCCGCAGCGGGTAACCGGTACCGGGGTCGATGCTGAAACGCTCATCGCCGGGCTGGTTGAATATTTTTACGATGGAGTCTTTCGGCACGTACACTTCCGGCACCGTTTTGCTGATAAAAGGTTTGGCCAGGGTGTATTCTTCGATGTGCCCGGTGGTGGTACCTTCCTGGCTCATGTAGTCGAAGGTGAAGTTGAGTATCTGGGTGGGCGTGCGGCGGGCGAAGAAACCGTCGCTTGCACGCGTCAGTTCCACCGTAGTAGGCGTAAAGCGGATGCTGGCCTTCGGATAGTTATCGATGATGAAACGGGTGTACGCGATCACATCTGCATACCGTTCCTGCCAGGCTGCAATATGCGCCAGTACAGCGTAAGCGGAGACTTTGTTGAAGAGCGTACCGCTCCAGCGGCCCATGGATTCACTGTAATAAAAATTCGGTAACTGGGGGTCCGCGCCGCTGTAGATGTATGGAAGGTCTTTGGCCGCCTCCACCAGTTCGCGCTCCGCAAAAGCCAGCACGGTGTCCTGGCTGGTGCGGCGGAGCTGGGGAAACTGCCCGTCAAACGACGATACCAGCAAAGGCACATCGCCCCAGATACGGGTCATGTAGAAATAAGCGAAAGCCCTCATCGAACGCATCTGCGCTATGTCTATCTTATAGTTGCCTTCGGAGTAATAGGCATCTTTCGCCCGCACCTCGCCTGCCCGCTCGATGAAGAGGTTGGCAGCATTGATTACCGCATAAAAACGGCGCCAGCTCTGCAGGTTCTGTACAAGCGGGTAAGAAGCATTGAGATTGTTACCGATCACCGCTTTCAGGTCGGGCCGCGCCACCGCGGAAAAATCTCCCATGCGGAACTCGCCCTGCATCCAGTGCGTCGCATTGTCGCACAAAGCCGCACGCATCAATCCGTACACGCCGATCAGGGCGTTACGGGTGTCTTCAATATCTTCCCAGTTGTCTTTTTCAGGCTTCACACGGTTGCTCTCCACATCCAGCATCTTGCTGCAGCTGAACAACACCGAGCACAGCGCCGCCAGTATGGCTATTCTTGGGAAGGTTCGGAATAATTTATTCATGATATACAACTGATATGCTTTGTGTTTATAAATCCAGTTTCAGGCCTACGATCACCGTTTTCGGGATGGGCATGGCAAACCCGTTGTCGTACCCGTTGTAGGTGGTCAGCTCCGGGTCGCGGCCAGTGTATTTGGTGATGGTCAGCAGGTTGGTGCCCGACACATAGAAGTAGCAGCGGGTAATGCCGGCTTTTTTCTTCTTCAGCCATGCTGTGCCGGCCACATCATAGCCGATAGTCACGGAGCGCAGTTTGAGGAAAGAGGCGTCTTCGAGGAAGAGGTCCTGGTCGAGGCGATAAGGGATCACCTGGCTCCAGGGATTGTATACGGGATACGCCTTCATGTCTTTCGGCTTCTCCCAGAACGTGATCTCCTTCACGGAGTTGATATCGTAAGTGCCTTCACGGTTGATGAAATCGTAGCGCGCCGCTGCTTCTTCATTCACCGCCTTCTGCCCGAGAGCAAAATAGAGGTTGAATTCAACGTTGAGGTGACCGTACTGCAGGTTGCTCCCGAAACCGCCGGTTACCGGTGGCATGAAGTTTCCTTTCAGCACTTTGTCGTCGTCGTTAATGGTATAGTCGCCATTATTATCGCGCCACGCCGGGTCGCCGCCTTTGAAAGCGATGCCCTTGTAAGTAACAGGCGCATCTTTGGCGGGATTCTTCGGCACGTCCGCATCGGTAGCATAAATGCCGTTGTTCTCCAGTACCCAGAAGCGGTCGATCGCCTCGCCCACTACCAGTTTCCGGTTGCCGCTCACAAATTGCGATGCGCCGCCGGGCAATGCTTTCAGCGAATTCCTGTTGTACGACACCTGCAGGGAAGGCGTCCATTGCCAGGGGCCTTTTTTGATCACGTCCGCCGCGGCCATCAGTTCGATGCCTTTGTTATTCACGTCGAGGCCGTTGCGGTAGGCGAACTTATAACCAGTTTCGGCCACCACCGGCATGGGCAGCAGCATGTTTTTGTCGTTTTTGGAATAAACGTCGAGCGAAAGGCGCAGGCGGTTATTGTATACTGCCAGGTCGGTTCCGAGGTTCGCGATGTCGGTATACCCCCATGCAATATCGTTGCCCACCCATCCGGAGGAGTACGGCCTGCTGATGCCGGGGAAAGCGTTGTAAGATGCGGCGTTCTCATGCCCCGTCCAGCCCAGATCCACTTTATATTGCGGCCCTACGGCATACCGGTCGTCCGTCAGCAAACGGCCCATTCTTCCCCACGATGCGCGGAGTTTCCAGGCATTGATGCGGCCGTTATCCGCCGCCAGCTGTTTCTTCAGGTTCCAGTCAAACGCTACAGTCGGCGTAAACAGCCAGCGCGCATGAGCCGGCATGTACGACGAGCCGTCGTTGCGCAGCAAAACGTTCACCGAAAACAGGTCGTGGTGACGGTAGGTGAAGTTGCCGTACAGGGAAAACAGGCGATGCTTCTGCCCGTCAAGAAAACGGTAGATCAGCTGGTTGCCGTACGAGAGCGGGTTGAGATAGTTCTCGCTCTGCGAGTTCGGCTCCACGATGTTCATCTTCACCCGGTCGCTGGGGCCTTTGTAGCCACGGGAATACTCATAGCGGTAAAGCTCGGACTGGAACGACTGCCCTGCTTCCACATCCAGCCACTTTTCGCCGCCCAGCTGAAAGCTGTAGCCGGCAGAATTTTCAATACCCACGCGCTGGTTGTTTCCGAAGTAGTTGGAGATGTAGTTGTTACCATCCATTAACGACGAGTGCCAGAATATATCACGCAGGCTTTCGTTGTAATCATACAACAGTCGCGAAGTGATTTTCAGGCGCTGGAATTTTGCGCTCAACGCAAAAATCCCCTGCACGGAATTCATGTGATTTTTGTCGAACGACTTATTAAAGGAGTATAAGTATTTGTTGTAACCATCCAGGCCGGGCGTGAGCGGAGCCGTAACGTCGGGGATGTAGGCTGCTTCCGCAAAGCGGCTGCGGAGTGTTTTCACCGGAACGCGGTCCATACGGCTGGCGTTGATCATGGTAGAGGCCATCAGCCAGGGCAAAGGCGCCATGTTCACGAGGAAGGAGGCATTGTACTTGTCCATCCGCGAATCGCCGGCGATGCCGTTGCTTTGCGTTTTATCCCCGTAAAACCGGAAGTTGGCGCGTTCGGTACCGCCGGAAATGCTGGCGTTGATGTTGTGCACGGTAGCGTTCTGGTAATATGCATCACTCCAGTTGGCGGGGCCGTAATACAGCATGTTGGAAGAATCGCGCAGGTAGGCGGGATAACTCAGTGAATCCGCGGCGGTCGCATATTTCAGATAGAACTGACGGCGGAAACCGTTTTCATATTGTGCATTGGTTGTGAACACCGGATCATGCATCGCCAGGCCATAATAACTGTTGATGCTGATTTTCCGTTTGCCGGACACGGCGTTTTTCGTGATGATGTTGATCACCCCGTTCGCGCCGCGCGGGCCGAAGATGGCCGCGGTAGCCGCATCCTTGCCAACCTGTATTTCACGGATGTTGTCGGGATTGATGATGGAAAGCAGGTTGATGCCGGGGCCCAGCCTCGTGAAATCATAAGGCTGTACGTCGAACACCAGGGTATTGTCCTGCAACAGCGGGATGCCGTTCAGGTACACCGTCGGCTGCACCTGGTAAACGTCTTTACGTTGCAGCAGCGGGTTGGAAAGGCCGCGGATGAACATAAACTGCTCCGTACCGGGCTCGCCGGTGGATTCCTGTGCGTATACGCCTCTAAGATTGCCTTTCACCATTTGCTGAAGATTCACAAAAGGCACGAGGGCCGTTTTTTTCACGGGCAGGGTGTCGGTAGTGCGCAGCAGACGCCCGTAGCGGCCATCGTCGTTGTGGTGCGATATTTCGATCGCAGGCGCATCCGGTTTCACCGCTTCCTGAGCATAAGCCCGGTTTGCCGTGTGCAGCAGGGACAGTGCCGCCAGGAGGGAAAAAGATACACGTCCCCCTACCCCAGGCCATCGCATGGAATGCTTATCTTTCATAGTATGCCAGAATGTTTTAAATGTTAGTGCCGGAGCTGTGGCCCCCGGCATTGTTTATTCGGAGAACGGAAGCGTGAAAGGAGCTTTCCGGGCACAGGAAGCCCGGAAAGCACAATAAAGAGTAGCCTTCGTTCGATACGACGAATATTTGTTGCAAAAATTCAGCAGGCCCGCATGCGGACAAGCTTTTTTTGACAGACTTGTAGTGATGGTGATTACAACTGATTTACCCGATGGAATAATGCTTATTCACAAGAGCGACTCCTGCCTGGTGGAACAAACATAACAATGCCTTACTGTACGGGAAATCCTGTAGTCATACAACAACAATAAAAAGCGATTCGTTACAAAAATGATTCTGGTTTATCAGCCGGGATGTTGGGTCAGGGTGTATTTCATTTGCTCAATTTCCGGGATATTTTAGGCTCCTAATTTTCCATACATCCCCGTGCTGTTTGTAAGCACAAGATAGTATGCTAATGAGTGAAGCCGTTAGCAACATTTTTAAATGTGACACTTCATCGACAATATCTGATATGCGATTTTAAAAGTCATGTTAACAAGTGAACGGAATACCCGTTTTTTCGTTCAAATGACCCGGATTTTTTGATCATCGCGTAGTGTAGGAAGTACGCATAAGGTTATTAAAGGCTTATCGCCATGACTTTTCTATGACAGATGACATAAAACACCAACGGCCGTTAATATGGGGCTTTCTACAATTAACTAAAGCAGGCAGCGGTAATAAAGCTTATTACTGCTGCCTGCCCTGTGCCGCTTTTCTTACTGGTTTGGGAGCTGGGAAGCGTCGAGATAGGCGATTTCCCATTGATGCCCGTCGAGGTCGGCGAAGCCGTGCTGGTACATCCAACCATGATCTTGCGCCTCATTGTAGATCACAGCCCCCAGCTCCGCTGCTTTTTTTACCAGGTCGCGGACCGCGTCCTTGGACTCGGCGTCGATGGTAATTAACACCTCTGTTGCCGTTTTGGCGTCGCAGAGCTGCTTTTTGGTAAACGTCTGGAAGTAACTGTCAACCAGGAGCATCGCGAAAATGTTTTCGCTGATCACCATACATCCGGCCTTTTCGTCGGTAAATTGAGGATTAAAGGAAAAACCGAGCTGGGTGAAGAAGTGAATGGATTGTTCGAGATTCTTTACGGGGAGGTTCAGAAAAATTTTAGTTGCCATCTTTGTAAGTTTTTGTTGTGAATGATGACACAAAGATGAGGCAGCCGATTTCCTTAAACTTTTACATATGTTGAGAAAACGGAAAAAAGTTACTTGTTGGCAAAAAATATCCTGCTCAACTGCGTGGGGGTAACGCCCAGGTATGAAGCGATGTGGTGCTTTTTGAGCCTTTTTTCCAGGTTGGGATACTTCCGGAGGAAGTCGTCGTACCTTTTAGCGGCTGTTTCGGCTCTCAGGATGATTTCCAGGGGCTCCTTTTCCACAATCCAGTGCCGGTCATTATAATGAATATAAAACTGTGCAATGTCCGGGTGAGAAGCGAATAATTTTCTGAACTCAAAAAAATCATACTCCAGCACGGTCGTATCTTCAATGGCGGCTATGTAGAACACACTCGGCTTACCCGACAACATGGCGCCCATGGAGCCGGCCATTCTTTCCTCCGGAAAAAAATACTTGATGACCACCTCGCCGCTGTCTGCAATATAATTCTGGGAAAAAAGCCCTTTTACCACAAATCCGACTTTCCTGGGATGTTGTCCTTCAGATACAAAGTTGTCGCCCTTTTTGTACGTTTTCTCCTGAAGAAGGTTCGTCCAGGCCAATTCAGCCGCGGCGGAAATGTCGTAGTAGGTCCGGATTTTCCTGAAGAATTGATCGGTGTTCATTTGTACGGTTCGTTAAGTTAAACGGACTGCGCTCTATTATCGCAGGTAATTCAAACTCAAGTTACCAAGAAAAATCAAAGCCCGCTGATAAAGATCAGCAGGCGTTTGCTTTCCACATATTCTTAAAATCCATCTACTGTTAGTTGTGTCGGGATTCCGGAACATGCTGTTATTCCACATTGTACAAACATGCAGGGTCAATTCTGGGTATTTCGTTGATCAGGGCCCCCAGCTCCCTGTCGCCCTCGAATAAAAGCGGGAAAAAACGGCTGTCCAGCACCTGGTCCTGTTCCATGGCCGGAAAATTGTGCAGCGCGTCCAGCCGTTCGTAGTTGGCGCTGTTGCCAAGCGTACCGTCTGCCATTGCATTCAGCACCACCGCTCTCCTCGGCCTTTCGGAATAGTTGGCGTACGACCCGTGAATCGTCAGCGGATGATGGAAACTGGCATATCCCTTCGGCAGTTCGTTGGGTATCTTTTTCTCAAAAATCGCAAACTGCTCGTCTGTCAATACCTCTTTTATGGCGGTCATATCCCCCGTCAAACCCGTGATCGGGAGCAGGCCCCATTTATGGCTGTGCGGCACATAATAAAGGCAGCCGTTTTCGGTGGTAGCATCGTCCAGCCCAATCCAGCACGTAAGGTGGTGCATCGGCTTCGTAAAAGTCCAGTACGAAAAATCCTGGTGCCAGGCCACTACGCCGCCATGCAGGGCGGGCTTGCAAAACAGCTGATCATGGAAAAGCCGGAACGGATGCCCCAGTAACTGGTAAGTGGCCATCCGGTATGCGGGCGACCAGATCAGGTCGTGAAAACCAGGGGTTACCCGCCAGCCGCCAATGGCGTGAAACAGTACCTTGCCCGGGTCTTCCGCCTCGTTGCTTTCATAGTGATAAAACAATTTGCGGTCTTCTTCATTCACGGATTGCAGTTTCACGAGCTCCTCATTCAGGATGCCGACCTGCTCTTCCGTCAATATCTGAATACCGTTAATGAACCCGTGCTCCCGGAAAGCAGCCACCTGGTGTTCGGTCAGCATATATTTTTCCCATTCCGCCGCGGTTTTCGGCTGTTCGAACATATCGGCGATCGGGCTGCTGTAATGAGACAGATCGCGAACTGGTTGAAAAGACTGATTCATACATGCAATTTTTAACAATCGGGCGCGCTTTATTCCAGTATAAAACTGGCCGGCCCGAATTGCCGGATGGAACAATTGAGTTTTCCGTTGATGATTTTTACCGGTTTGCCGGCGGTTTCGCCACGAAGGCTTACGGGCGTGGCTTTGCTGAACGTTTGCCCTTTTGGCAGCGTGACCGTCAGTTCCCCGGCGTTACCCGCCTGTTCCCACAAGCGTAGCAATGTACCTTTGTTGCCATCCGGATCTGCACCGAAGGCTGTAACCAGCACACCCTTCCGAGAAACGGTGATGCCGGCCTGCCGCGAAGGCAGCTTCTTCCCCTGTCCGCCGGCAGCAACCGCCATCAGCGGCACCCTGGCTTCCCATGACTTCACAGCGAGGTTCTCCGCGGTTTTTTCGCCGGGGTTTATGCCCCAGATACGCACGCGCTCACTCCACGACCCTTCCGTCCAGTAGGGGAAATTCGTATTCCACATGTTGTTGTACAGGTTCACAAATACAGCAGGCTGTTTGGGGAAATAATCGTAGTCGTATTTCCAGAGGCCCGGCTCGCCGAAACTGAGCAACGGTGCGTCGATGGCGCAAATCCCGATGCCGGCTCCACCCGCCTCCACCAGGGAAGCTCCCGTCTGTACCCCGTACAGATATCTGTTACCGCCTACGATCTGATCCTTCGCCAGGTCCATCGCTCCACCCAGACGCCCAACGGTATATTGAGGCTGCCGGACGTTTAAGGGGAAACAAAGCCAGCCCCCTTCGGGCACCGTATTGGGCACCTTATCTTTTATAGACCATTCCACATCCACATAGGGGAAAGCCGCCGGGAATGTGTATTCGATCGAAACCGACCCGGCCACAGGCGCTGCCTGCTCCGTCACAAGCGTCACCTTGTCGGCCATCGCGGAACGTTCCATTTTTATTGTCCAGCTACTAAGCGTGGTGGCCAGGTAGGTAATATCCTTCGGCATGTTGGGCTTTGCGCCGGCGCCATGATTATTCCTCGTATAATTCCTGTCATGGTAATCCATCGTCTGGGCATAGCTGAATCTTTCATGGAGGAACTGGCCCAATGCATACGCTGATTGCTGATCAACGAGCTCCCTTCCCGTAGATTTTTCAATCAGCGACACGATGCCGCCTTTCCGAGTATCGAATTTCGCCGTAAAGTATTTGGTCTGTAGTACAGCCGTACCGGCATCGAGAGGCGAAAAGGCAGACGCGGTTTTCTTGATGACGGCGTAGCCATTGGCAGGGATGTTTTCCGCCACCATTTTTTCGCCGTTCAAATCCACCACCCCGCTGCGCGCCCATGGCAATGCATTATACACTACCACGTCTCCCGAATTCGCCTTTACGTTACCGGCCAGCAGTTTCAATCTCGACTGCAGTCCCGTAGTAGTGATGCTGTCTGTGATCTCGATATATCTTGCCTTGTCTTTAAAACTCGATTCGAACTTTTCATAAAAACCCGCTTTCCTGGCTTTGACAAATTCGTCGTTGTACTTATATCTCACCTCGGCCGGCGGATTAGTTTTACCGTCCGCCGAAAACGCTCCGTATCCGGGCGTAAGGGCGCCGAAAGTATGCTCGCTGAAAAGGAGGCTGTTTTCATACGCCTTTGCCAGTGGGGCCGCCAATGAAGACGGCACCAGCCCCCATCCTTTCAGCTGTGTATTTAATACGTCGAGCGCCGGTATCAATGGGCGTACATTACGGGCCGTTTTCGATTCTACGGGCATCGCCATCACACCGTGTATCCACGGGTCCACCATATCACCCCGAACGACGGGTACTTCCGGGTTTTCTTTCAATAAGGCGGCCGCATATTCCTCGAGGTCTGAAAAATGCAGCTTCACGCCTTTCATACCGGCCAGCTGTTTTTTCACGTCTTCGATTTCTTTGGGAGAAGGGGGACCGTCATTGTCGTGCGTCATGATAACGGCGAGGTAATTTTTAGAAGGCCAGTTTTCGGGAGGCTTAACGCCGGATCCGTAGTGCGGTGTATAATTACAAAGCACCCGTGAGCCATCGGGGCCTTCCCACCAGAAAAGCTGCGGAACGGCCACCGGGCGTACAGTATAATTACAGCCGATCTGGATGAATTTGATACCGGCATGATGCAACAGGGACGGCAGCAGCCAGCTGTGCGCCGGCACATCGGTCATCTTCGCCGCCACCGGCAATTTGTGACCGTACTCGCGGGCGATCTGTGAAGAAAAAATCAATCCCCGCACGTAGTCTTCCGGTTCCATCACATCCGATTCCATCGTCGCCGGCAGCGCATGAACGCTGATCGTTCCGTCCCGGAGCGCCTGCTCCACTTTGCGTTTCCTGTCCGGCGTCTGCAACGGGCCGAGAATAGCGCCTTTCATCGGCCAGCCAGCGATGGTCCATTTAAATCTTTCATTCACCGGCTTTTGTTTGTCGGCGTCTATTAAACGGACGGCATTGTCCATCATATCTTCCCGGTACTTTTTCAGCACCGCCTCCACGGGCATGGTGTAACCGATGTCGCAGTGCGTTTTAAACACCACCCAGATGTCCGTGACCTCCGGTGCCGTTTTCCCCGGCAACAGATTGGAAGGTGCCGCCGGTACGGGTATCGGTGATACGGGGTTGTTCTGTGCCGAAACCTGCAAAGAAAGTAGCAGCAGCATTGCCGGAAGAGCCTTTCCGGCCAGGATGGCCGCCGGATAACGATAGGGTATCGGCAAGACAGGCGGTGCATAAAAGCATCGCCTTATCTGTGTCGCTAAACCATCCATTGTCCGTTTGATTTTGTGAGTACGCATAAATATTTTTTTGTCTGATATTGATGATGCGAGGTAAATACCGGCAATTCCCGCCGTTGACGGCCGGGATATTGGCACGGGTGTGTATCGATGTTATTTTACTTTTATCTCCAGCTTACCGCTACGCTTTATCTCAAACGGCCCCGGTGATGGATTGGCGGTATTACGCCGGCTCCCGGAATAATCCGTATCTATTTTCAGCGATGTACCGTCACTATTCCCGAACGGTAATGCCGGAACAATAGCCGGGCGCAGCGATTGTGTAGTCACCAGTTTCCGGGGCTGTTCCGTCAGCCAGTTTTTGTCAAGATTTATTTCGAGATAAATCCCATCGTTGCGGGTGATCAAACGGGCTGCGGCATCAAAACCGGTTTTCACCAAAGCCTGCAGTTCCGTGGCTGCCTGCTCCTTGTATTGCTTCATTTTTTCCTTTCCGCCCGCGTTCATCTCCCCCAACCGCTGCGTCCTATCGGCATTGACGGCCCTGACGGCTCCCTTTGTGTACACGTTCCCGGTAAATGTTACGGGGAGTAAGGCTTTGCTATATTCACCTGCATCTCCCCTGTTCACGAACAGGTTGTTGACGAACTGGATGTCGCCGCCGGGATTGTCGTGCAGGCCCGCCAGCTCGGTGGCATGAGCGCGGTGATAAGGCGTTAACCGGCTGTCGTAGCTGATCACCCTTATTTTCCCGCCGATCATATTATGCACGATGGCCGCCCCGCCTGAATTCATCAGGAAGCTGGTTTTGGACAACAGGATATTGTTGCTCACGAGCATCGGGCCATGATTCACTTCCAGGAAGATATCCTCGTCGTTATCGTGCATGAGGTTATTGTTTACCTGGGCGCCCTGTGCCATCCAGTCGAGCCAGATACCGAAGTTGCTGCGGTAGATGTGGTTATTGCGAATCTGGACGTCTACCGCGCCATGGAACTTGATGGCCGCCTGCTCCGCCCCGCTGAACAAGCGGCGGATGTAGATATCGTGAATGGTGTTGCCTTCCACGATGCTGTAGGCGCAGCCCATGCTCCCCACGATGCCGGTCTGTTCACAATGGCTGATGGTATTGTTGCGAACAAGATGCCCGCCGATGGTGCTTTTGTTCCAGCCGAACGCCAATGCCCTTTTGATGGTACCCACATAACCTTCCGCGGACTCGGTTTGATTATTATCATGCGCATCGCCGTATTTGCCCAGCGAAATACCGACACATTTTGAGTACCGCACTGTATTATCTTCGATGATCCAGCCACGGCTCCAGTGTGTTCCGATGAGCCCCATCTGCTCCGCTGTGGGAGGCGCCCAGTTGGTAGCCGCCTGCTCCATCGTAAACCCGCGAACAGTGATAAAATTCATGAAGGGTTTATCCGGGTAAAAAACGGTGGGGCGGACATTCACCTCCACCAGTTCCCTGTTCGGGTCAATATTTTTGAACTGCGCCCAAATGGTGGTACTGTCCGCGTCTACCGCCGCCCACCAGAGCGGATTCTTTGCATCGGCGGGGCGCAGCGCTTCTTCTTTCTTAGCCGCCTCCATCAGCCAGTCGCCGTTCAGGTATACAGCGCCTCTCAGGTATTTCCTGTCTTTCGGCGTGGGCCAGAACCAGTCGCCGTGAATGTATTCCTTATAGGGATTAAACTTTCCGAAGAAACTGTTGGCGATGCTGACCACCCAGGTATCCTCATTCAGCCGTTGCCAGCCTTTCACAACTTCGGAGCCTTTCACCACTACTTTCTCTCCACGGGCCGCCTGGTACACAATCCGCTCCTGCCCGCTGTTCCCGCCTCTCGGCGGCGTGATTGCCTCGCGGTAAATGCCCCCATGTACGGTGATCACGTCCCCCGGCATCGCTTTATGGGCGGCCGCCATGATCGTTTTCAAAGGACGGGAGGATGTGCCGTCATTGTTATCATCACCGTTCACCGATACATGATATTCCACATACGGCCGCTGACGGCCATCGGCCGGCCTGTTTTGTGCAACAGAACAAACGCTGCTTAATACCAATAAGCCACAAAAGAAATTTTTCATTATTTATATTTCGAGATTGCTGTCTAATGTCAACCGTAATACCGCATCTTTCGCCAATTGGATTTACAGTCCGCCGGCGGGACCGAGCTCATTGTATCACCCTACCGGCATCGTTGTTTCAACAGGTGCATCATATGGATATTGATGTCCCATTGGCTGGCCAGCGGTTCCCGGGTGTATGGCATAGCCGGCATATACGGCAGGGGACCGAATTCAGGCGTAACGGTCATTGTGGATGCCCCCCTTTCCCGGTGATGTTCCAGAATGGCATCCCACCAGCGCAGATGTGCGTTCAGCTGCCGCTCCCATTCCGGCGAGCGTGGATCGTTTACCTGCGGCGCTTCTTCGTGCCCTACCCGGGCATGTACATGAATAGCCCGCCGGCAGGCCAGCGCGAGCGCATCGGCCTGATCTTCGAGCAAACTTTCGGCAACCGTGCACCAGTGCGAAAAATCGGCGGTGATGGACAGTTGAGGAACCTGCTCCAGTATCGATTGTGTATTATGTGCGGAGAACAGGGCTTTATTGCGGTGTGTTTCGTGGGCGACCGGGATACCGTACTCTGCCGATAGTTTCTCCGCCAGATCGAACAACGCTTTGTTCTGATCAAAAGAATAATAGTCCTTCCCGGTTTGCGAATCGATCTTCACCGGTTTTGCTTCCATGAGGTTGCGCAGGTGCTTTTCGTAGGCGGCGATATGTTGTTGGAAATCTTTTTCGAAAGACTGGTAGTATTGGCCCACCAGGAGCAGGTCATACCTGGACAAGGCATTCATCATGGCCTCTTTCTCCCTTTCATCGTCAGGTACAGGCGCTTCAATCCCGTCATATCCCGCATCTTTTACCTTTCTGCAAAAAGCGTCATACGTTTCGTGCTCCTGCCCCCACCGGGGGCAAAAGAATTGCACGGTCAATTTGAGTAGCTGTTCTGTCATCTCGTAGAATTTACACGTGGGCGGCAATAACCGGCCGTTCATCTTTCATAAATCTGTTCATCCGGCGCCCGGCACTGCCAACAACTGTCCATCGCCGGTTCGTTCAGCGGGCAGCACTACAAAGACGCTTAATCCCGTTATTCAAAATATTTTTCCGGTATATCAGGGATGTATTTTCAGGTTAGCATTTTTTCTATCTCCTCCAGGCTTTTCCCTTTTGTTTCCATCAGTTTGCTCTTAGCGTATAAAAACGACAGGAAACAGAAAAACGCGAACACAAAAAAGGTCACAGCAATGCCCAGCCCGTCGCGCATGATGGGAAACAGGAGGTTGACCAGCCAGTCGGCCACCCACATGGTCATGATACAAATCGACAATGCCGTGCCCCTGATATGCGTCGGGAATATTTCCGTGGAAATGACGAATTTCAATGGCCCCAGCGAAAGCGCGAAAAACAGCAGGAAAAGAATGATGCTGCCGAGCATAAGCCATCCGGTGATGTCAGTTAAAAAACAAAAGCCGGTCAGTGCCAACGCCAGCGCCGAGAAAAGGGAACCGTAGAGGTACAGCGGGCGGCGGCCCCAGCTGTCCACTTTCAGAATGGCGATAAATGTGAAGAGTGTATTCGCCACGCCCAATATGACCTGGTAAAACAGGGCATCACTGGTAACGATACCGGCCGATTTCATGATGGTGGGTCCGTAAAAGATAACGCCGTTGATGCCGCTGAGCTGCGACAGTGCGGTGAGTATCATGGCCAGCGCGAGTAATTTCTTCAGCGGGTGACGCATCAGGTCCGCCAGACCGCCTTTCTGCTGGGCAGCCGCTTCCTGTATGGCTTTCAATTCCACAACGGCGTTTTCTTCACCCGATACTTTCCGCAGCACCTCCATCGCTTCATCCGTTCTCCCGTACCGGACAAGCCATCTGGGGCTTTCCGGCACAATGAGAAGTAATGATGTAAAAGCCAAAGCCGGGATAACACCAACCAGGAACATGCCGCGCCACGCATCCGTTACAAACAGCTGGAACCATATGCCGCTTTCGGCGCCGGTATATGCCGCCGCATGCTTCAGGATAAAATAGTTGCTCAGGTAGGCGCACAGGATGCCCACGGTAATGGCGAGCTGGTAATAGGTAACAAGCGCTCCCCTTTTCCGCCCCGGGGCAACTTCGGAAATGTACAGCGGCGACACGTTGGATGCCACGCCAACCGCAACCCCTGCCAACACACGGAAGAAAATCAGCACCGCATAGGATGTGGAGAATGCAAAGCCCACCGCACTTACCAGAAAAAGCACCGCGGCGATGAACAATACCTTCCTTCTACCGATCTTATCGCTGAGATAGCCCGAGAAAGCCACACCGGCAATGCAACCCAGCAAGGCACAGGATACAAACAGGCCTTCCTGCGACGACGACAGCCCGTACTGGAGCTTCACCGGTTCGATGATCCCGCTTACCACGGCCATATCGAAACCGAAAAGAAAACCTCCCAGCGCAGCGATAAGCGTAATGAGAGCGATGAACCTGTTTGTTTTTACTTGCGTCATAAATTGCAGTTACCAGATGGAATGATAGGTTGATTGTTAAATACGGGATATCAGCAATGGCTGTCTTTTACATGCGCCACCACCAGGAACGCCGTACCGTTGCCTTTGTTGGTCACTTCATAGCTTCCTGTGGATGCGGGCACAACAAAAGTCTCCGCAAAATAGAACGCCGTCTCGCTGCCGCCGCCGTTTACACTGATCTGTTGCCCTTCTACCAGCATACATATATGGCACTGGCCATTGGTGCTGATGGTGACGCTATCGGTAAACTCATACCGCTGCACGGTGTAAAAATGTTCTTCGTGCGTGGGCAGCTGCAACTTCCGGCCGCCTTCCCATTCCTCTTCCACCACGGGATGCGATATCAATTTGGCTGCAACGTAATCCCCTTTCCGGTCGAAGTACAGGTTATTCAGGGCATGGTCGATGTTAATGGGACGGGGCTGGCCGTTGAGGCCGGGCCGCTGCCAGTCGTATTTTTTGAACGTGAAAATATAAGGCGTGCTGCTGATCTCGAGCACCAGGTTGTTGACGCTGGATGCGTGGATCGTTCCGTTCGGTATGAGGAACAGGTCGTGTTTGTGCGCCGGCAGTTTCTGCACGTATTTTTCCACTTCCATTTCATCGCCGGTGGCCTGCGCTTCAATCAGGGCCGATTTAAATTCTTCCGGGTCAATATCGTCCTGGAAGCCGAGATAAACCGAAGCGTCCGGTTTGCAATCGAGGATATAATAAGTTTCATCCTGTGTAAAGTTTTCGCCGAAATGTTCTTTGGCGTATTCCGGCCGGGGATGGCATTGTATGGAAAGGTTGCCGCCGTTGAACGTATCGAGGAAGTCGAAGCGTATGGGGAATTCCGTTCCGAAGCGCGGAGCCGCCTTGCCCAGTAACTTTTCGTTGTCTGCGTACAGCAGGAAATCAAAGGAAGCTTCCAGCAGGTTGCCGTCGCCTTCCAGCACGATGCCGTTTTCGGGTGTGATCAGTTCGAAAGACCAGGCGTAGTTGATGGCGTCCTGGGAAAGCCCCGGAATGTGTTTTTTCATCCAGTCGCCGCCCCACACCCCCGGCTCGAACCAGGGCCTTGCCCGGAATGGCTGCTGCAGCATGCGGAGCAATGTGCGCCTGAAAGCGTCGCCCTTCATCCAGGTGATCACCTGTATGCGCTGCTCGTCGATCAGGCAGTCTATTGCCGGCAGCAACGCTGCTTTATGTTTGTTGAGCACCGGCCAGTCTACAAAATAAAACCGTTTGTACATCTGTGTACCGTCTTCCGGCCCCTCCGCCCCGAGGTTGGCAATACTGCCGGCGCGCATCCTGAACTGGATCTCGTTTTTGGGCACATCCGCATAGTACAGCTTCCCTTTGATGCCGCTCAATGCGGCGCCGGTACCGTAAATGATGGAAATATCCGCGGCGGGATCCGGTTTGATCTGCCGCAGTTTGCCGGCATCGAAAAAATCCGCCAGTTCCCCGGTGTATCTTTTCCCGAATACCGGGTCGTCTCCATTCAGGCTGTCTGCGATCATCGCCTGTATTTCCGCGGCAGGTTTCAGGCAGGCCCCGATATCGTACCAGAACACCTGTTTATTCCCGGCTTTTAACGCGGCATGCAATTGTTCCCTGAAATTCTCCCACAGTACGCCGCCGTATCCGTCTATGATGATTACTTTTTCTTTTAATACTTCCGCCGCCAGTGAATCAAACCCGCTGTATACTATTTCAGCGGACGGAAAGGATGGATAGATGTCATAAGCCGCTGTAGCGTTTTTCGATACAGTCAATGGTAGCAGTTCCTGAAGCGTTTTTCTCATTATTTTTTTGCTGTTTGAATATTTATCACTGGCCGCAATCGTCGCGATGATCGCCGCCCCGGAAATGATGCAGTCTTCCGTATTCTCGGACAATACGATGTTGATGGTATCGGCCAGATCGCCGATTTCTTTTTTGAACGAAGGGCCGAAGAGGGCAAAAGCCCTGGCGATGTTCCCGCCAATCACCAGTTCGTCGCATCCGAACTGTTGCAGCCAGGGACGCAGAAACTGTCCGAGGCCGGCGCCGAATTGCTGCATTACTTCAGCGGCCGCGGGCTCCCCGCTTTCCACTATTTTTTTCACGCAGGTAATATCCGAACCTGTTTTTTGGGCATAGGCATTTACAATCCAGCGGGTGGAAAAATAGTCGTCCGCCTTCCCTTCACCATAGTCCTGGTCGTACAAGGCGCCGGACGCAGGAATATCCGGATGCTGCATCAATACCCGGCCATCCGCCATGAAAGCGGAGCCCAGCCCCGTGCCCAGTGTCAGGAAAATAGTCCGCCTGCTCCTGAGCCCGAGCAGCCGGTATGCGCCGGCGGCAAAACAGTGCGCATCATTGGAAAACTGGAAATGAATATTTTGCAGGCCCGTCAAATCCTGGATGGCCTGTTTTACATGCAGGCCGAAGGTTTGCTCGAATTTCCCCCCAACGCTGAGAATAGCGCTAACGCCCTTTTCATAATCAAAGGGGCCGGGGAAAGCAATGCCTACGGTTTCGATTGCCTGCACGCCGAACTGGAGCTCTTCGATACAGTCGCTGATCGCGGCCACAATGTTGTAGGCGCTGTCTGCAGAATCGAGGGCCATCCTGTTTTTATGCAACAGCTGCCACTCTCCGCCGGATTCACCGATGAGCGCCGCGGTAATGTGGCTGCCGCCTACATCCACTCCTATTTTTTTCAGACCCCCTTTCATTTATTTCAGAATGTTATAATGCTCCGTGACAGGTAAATTGATCGTTCCGGCGATATCCGGCATCAACCATTCCGGCTTTGAATACCAGTGCGCCGGGCTCATTTTGTTTGAAAACGAGGTCGCCGGTTGAATAGCCTGCAAACTCAATCTGGTTGCGCGATCTTCTGGCGCAGCCGGCGCACCGCTGCGTAGCGAAGCGGCCCTGCCCATAATTAACAATTTCCGGCGCGGTTGGTTTTCCCGCACCATTCTTTCAGAACATCCCGGTATCCGTCCCGCTTATCATACTTACGCATATGTTTGTCCATATGTACATACATATGAACAAACATATTGAACAATCTGTGAAATTCCAAATATATTTTGCGGCTTGATGGTTTTGCATCAATTGAATATTTGTCTGCTTTCATGGAAGGCCTGCAGGCGGCAGCATTGGGGAAAAGAATCGGGTTTACAGCGGGGCACCTGTGGTTACGGATGCGTATCTTTTTCGGAATGCCGGCCGGTGATTGAATGCGCCTGTCAGTGTTGGGGTACTTACAGGTGGAGGGTGTATCGCAGAGCGCTTGCAGGGGTTGGAATGTCGGGAAACAAAACGGCGTTCCGGGGAAACCCGCCGATGTTCGCTTAATTTTTGATACGTGGAACTGATTACGGCATCACGCCGCCGCCTGCCGCTGAAAAAAAGCCCCGGCGAATGTCACCGGGCAATATCTGCTGCTGCCTTTGTGCTGCCGGGAAACGTTTTACGGGAGGCCCGGCGCAATACATGCTATTGTTCCCTGCGGCTTTCGATGGTATAAACAAAACTGTCGGCCCTGTAGAAGCCCAGGTTATATTCGATGGGCCGCTCCGCCTGGTCGAATACGAACCGTTTTCTGCATAATATCGGGCTGCCCGTATCGAGCTGCAGCTTGCCCGCCAGAAATTTGTCGGCCGCCCTGGCGCTGATTTCCTCCTGGGATAGATCCGCCACCACCTGGTAGTCGCTTTCCAGGATCTCGTACAGCGGCCGCTTGAAATCTTCTTCCCCCGTCAGGCCTATCCTTGGATGGAAATAAGAAACAAAATAAACAAAGGGACCTTCGGGCCGCCCTCTTAACTTCTCCAGTTTCAACACCTTCCTGTTCCCCTTTATATCGAAAAAATTCCGCACACTTTCCTCCGGCTTCACCCAGCTCAGGTGCGTCTCGAAATTCTTGATGGGAATGCCCCTCACCGCCATTTCCTGCGAAAAGCTCAGCCAGTTCAGCGCCCTGGAGCTCACCATATTGTTGACTTTGGTACCAACCCCCTTCTTACGGGTGAGCAGTCCCTCATAAACAAGCTTGTTGATCGCCTGCCGCAGCGTCCCGCGCGATATATTCAGCGTCCTCGCCAGCTCAATCTCATTGGGCAAATGTTTACCTTTCTGATATTGCGGCTGTTTGATGATCTTCCGGAGCAGGTCCTCTGTCTGAATGTGAAGCGGAACAGGACTCTTATGGTCTATTGCAAAAGTCATATGTATTTAAGAATATACAATATTACATTTTTTTGCGCCAGTTTGTTACCCGTAATTCCTCCCGGCAAAAATAATCGGCGGAATTGTTGATTATATGTACATATGTATATACATTTGAATAGCCGTATCAGCGGCACGTTATGGATATTTCCGTCAGCGGAGCCGGCCGCCAGTGATCATACCGGTTCCGGTAGCCTGACATTTTAAATGTCGTCAATTCCGATAAGATCATGAAAATTATCAAACTGTCTGCTTTATTCCTGCTGGCGCTCTCCGCCGCCGCTACCGCCCAGGTAAAAACCGGCACGTTCCGTCCCTCCGCGTGGGTAGACCCGCAGATAGGGTCGGTTCACGGCAGGTGGTTCTTTTATACGCCCGCAGCGCTGCCCTTCGGCATGGCTAAACTCGCCCCGCACACCAACGCATACGGCAGCCCGGGGAGCTGGCAGCCCTGCGGCTACGACGACCGGCACACTTCCATCGAAGGTTTCGGCCACTTCCATGAGTTCCAGATCGGAGGACTGGTGGTGATGCCTGTTACGGGCCCGCTGCAAACCACACCAGGCACACTGGAGCACCCCGATTCCGGTTACCGTTCCCGTTTCGATAAAAAGTCGGAGCACGCCGTGCCGGGCTATTATTCCGTGTATTTGAAAGACTATGGCATCAAAGCGGAGCTCACCGCCACCGAAAGAGTCGGTTATCACCGCTATACCTTCCCGGCTTCATCCACCGCCCGCATCATCGTAGACATCGGGCACCGCCAGGGAGAAAGCAGCGGGGTAACGGAAGCCAGCATGCGCCTCTCGGCCCCCAAAGAACTGGAAGGCTCGATTGTGACGTACCCGGAATACCTGAAATTCTGCGACCCGGGGAAACGGGTGAAAATGTATTTCGTCATAAAGCTCAGCAAAGCGCCCGCATCTTTCGGCGCGTTCACAGACAGCCTGGTTTATCAGCAGCAGAAAGAAACACGCGGCACCGGCAACGGCATGTTCCTGAATTTCTCCACCCGGCAGAACGAGGTGATTGAAATGCAGGTGGGGCTTTCTTACACCAGCATTGAAAATGCCAGGAAAAACCTGCTGTCGGAAGCTACGGGTAAAAGTTTCGATGCCGTCAGGAAAACGGCGGCTGACAAATGGGACGAAAAACTGGGGCGTATCCGGGTGGAAGGAAAAGTCAGCATCAACAAAGTGAAATTCTACACCGGCCTCTATCATGCGTTGCTGGGCAGAGGCCTGGCCAGCGATGTGAACGGGCAATACCCGAAAAACCACGGCGGCATCGGCCAGATACCTCCGGGCAAAAACGGCCTGCCTCCCTATCATCATTACAACACCGACGGCATCTGGGGCGCTTTCTGGAATCTGGGCCAGCTATGGGCCCTGGCATACCCGGACTATCAGAGCCAGTACATACAATCCAATCTCGACTTTGCGGAGGAAACCGGCTGGATGCATGATGGCGTGGCGGCCGGCGCGCATTCCAACGGGGTGCAAACGAATTTCTTCGGTCTTCTGATTGCGGCCACCTATAACTGCGGGATCCGGGATTTTAATGTGCAGCAGGCGTACGATGCGGCCTATAAAAACGAAACCGGGTACGTCAACCGCCCCTATGGCTCCGGGAAATATGACCTGCATTACCTGGTGAACCATGGTTACATCCCTTCAAAAGATACCCTGCTTTCCAACGGCTGGAAGTTCAATTTCGGGGCCTCGCACACCCTTGAATTCTGCTTCAGCTCTTACGCCGTTGCACAGTTCGCCAAAGCCATCGGGAAGCAGGACGATTACCGGCGCCTGATGAAACAGGCGGCATGCTGGAAAAATCTTTTCGACACAACCACCAGGCTGATCCGGCCGAAATACGAAAACGGAACGTTCATCGAAAACTTCAACCCGATGCAGCCCTGGAGAGGTTTCCAGGAAGGCAACGCCTTTCAGTACACCTGGTACGTGCCGCAGGACATCGCGGGTCTGATCCGGCTGCTGGGCAAAGACCTCTTCAACGAACGGCTGGAGCATACCTTTGAGGAAAGCCGCAAATCCACCTTCGGCGGCGGCAACGAAATCAACAGTTTTTCCGGGATCGAGAAACTGTACAACCACGGTAACCAGCCCTGCCTGCACCATTCCTGGCTGTTCAACTACTCCGGTAAACCCTGGCTCACACAGCAATGGACACGCACCATCTGTGATGAGTTCTACGGCGCGGAACCATTACATGGGTATGGATACGGGCAGGACGAAGACCAGGGGCAGCTGGGGGCATGGTACGTGATGGCCGCACTGGGCCTGTTCGATGTGCAGGGGCATGCCGCCATGCAACCCACCTTTCAGTTCGGCAGCCCGCTGTTCGAAAAGGTGACGATCCGGTTGCATCCGAAATACTATACCGGTAAAACACTCGTGATCGAATCAGCGAACAACTCGAAGCAGCATATGTATATCCAGTCGGTTTCGTTCAACGGGAAACCCGTCGATAACTGCTGGATTGAACGCAACAAACTGACCGCGGGCGGCGTGCTGCGTTTTGAAATGGGGCCGCGGCCCGATACCACGTTCGGTGTCAACACACCGCCGCCGTCCATGAGCACGGACATGCAATGATAACCACGTTTTCAAGCAACTGACAACATAAACAGCACCATCACATGCGCACCATCAAAATACTGACTGCCTGCTGCACGCTCTCACTGATGCTTTGCAGCTGGCCGTTGTTTGCCGGCCCGGGCAATATCGCCGCCACGGCCAGCGTAACGGCGTCTTCCGAGGCCGGCGGGAAAGGAAAGGCACAACAGGTTGTTGACGGCATTATCAGGACAGACGGCATCGGCGAATGGGTATCCAACAGCAAAGTCACTTTCTGGGGGTATATCGACTACCCCTGGGTGCAGCTGGACTGGAAAACACCACAGACCGTCAATAAAATCGTGTTGTACGACCGGGCTGCGGAAACCTCGCACAATGCCGGCGGCATGCTCATCTTCAGCAACGGCACGCGGATACCCGTTTTCGAAATACCGAACAACGGCGCGCCCAAAGTGGTGAGTTTTGCGGATCAGACCGTGAGCTGGGTGCGTTTCGAAACAACGGATGCCGACGGTCCCAACGTAGGACTGTCGGAAATGGAAGTGTTCCCTGCGCCTGCCCGGTTTGCCGACCCGGTTTCGTGGGTGGACCCGTACATCGAGTCTGCCCGGGGCCGCTATTTTTTCTGTGTTACCGGCAGCCAGCCATTCGGCATGATCAGCGCATCGCCGCTGACCCGCAACAAAAATCAATACGGCGGAGGATACAATTACAATTCGACGGAGGTGCTGGGATTTCCGCAGGTACATTGCTGGATGCTGGCCGGCATCACGCTGATGCCCACCACCGGCGACGTTGCCCCTCACCTCGGGGAGCAGGCCTGGAAGTCGAAATTCTCACACGACGGGGAGATCATCCAGCCGGGGTATCACCGCCTTTACCTCGACAACTATCATACATGGGTGGAACAGACAGCGGGCGACCGCGTCAGCTTCTACCGCTTTACCTATACCCGGGATGCGCTGGCCAATATCCTGATCAACCTGGGCGGTTATGTGTCCACCACCACCATGACCGATGCGCGGGTAGAAAAGGTCGGCAATACCCGCATCGAAGGCTCCGTCAACACCACCGGCCGTTTATGGGGCGGGCCGGAAAATGTGCGGATCTATTTTGCGGTCGACTTCGAAAAACCGTTTGAACAACTGAACGGCTGGGACAACAAACGTGAGCTGCAGGATGTTACCACCTTAACGGGCGGCCCGGAAAAAACCGCCAAAAATCCAGGTGGCCATATGAGTTATTACGATGCCCCCACAACCGGCGTATCCGCACGGTATCGCGTAAAAGCCGGCGAGTCCGTTCAGATGAAAGTGGCGGTTTCCTACACCAGCGTAGAAAACGCCCGGCGCAACCTCGAATCGGAATGCAGGCACTGGAATTTCGACCAGCTCCGTGCGGCCTCCCAAAACGAATGGAATGAAATGCTGGGCCGCATCACCGTAAAAGGAGGCAGCGCCAGCCAGCAGATAAAGTTTTACACCGACTTGTGGCATGTGTTGCTGGGACGGCATAAGCTGGACGATGTATCCGGCGACTACCCCGACAACACCGAAGGGGAACGGCGCGGCAATGCCACTATCAACACGAAGTTTAAAATCCGGACATTGCCCAGGGACAGCAAAGGGAAAGTGAAGTTCCACATGTACAATTCGGATGCCTTCTGGCTGACGCAATGGAACCTGAACGTATTGTGGGGCCTCGCATGGCCCGAAGTGCTCGACGATTTTGCGGCCTGCCTGGTACAATACGCCGAAAACGGCAGATTGCTCCCAAGGGGCCCCAATGCCGGCGGATATACCTATATCATGACCGGTTGCCCCGCTACCAACCTGATCACGTCGGCTTTCCAGAAAGGCGTGCTGACAAAAAAATCCACCGCAACGGCCTACCGCGTGATGAAAGAAAATCATGCGCCCGGCGGCATGATGGGCGGGAAAGACGAAATGGAGTTTTATATCAAAAACGGCTACTACCCTTCCAACGCAGGCATCACCACTGAAATCACGTTCCAGGACTGGGCGCTGGCGCAAATGGCCAAAAAGCTCGGAAAAAAGAAAGACTTCGAATATTTCTCCGCACGGTCGAAGGGCTGGAGCCGGCTGTACGACAGCACCCAAAAATTGCTCTTCCCCAAAAACAAACAGGGAGGATGGGTGCATCAAAACCCGCTCGACGGTAACGGCTGGGTGGAAGCCAACGCCTGGCAGGCCACCTGGTCCGTTTCTCACGACATCAGCCGGCTGGCGAATATGATGGGTGGCAACGATTCCCTCTGCCGACAACTCAATTACGCGTTCGAGCAGGCAAAAAGCCAGGACTTCGTGTTCGGCTACAGTTCCGGTTACGTCAGTTATGCCAATCAGCCCGGATGTTCCAACGCCCATGTGTTTAATTACGCCGGTCGCCCCGACCTGAGCCAGTACTGGGTGAGAAGGGTCAATGAACAGGCCTACGGCGGCATTACGCCGGATAAGGGCTACGGCGGGCACGATGAAGACCAGGGGCAGATGGGTGGCGTCAGCGCCCTGACGTCCATCGGGCTGTTCAGTCTTACCGGCACATCCGGCATCGACCCCGTTTACGACATCACCAGTCCCGTTTTCGACGAAATCAACATCAAACTCAACAACGATTATTACCCGGGCAAAGAGTTTGTGATCAAAACGCACGATAATTCCAGGGAGCATTGTTATATCCAGAGAGGCGCCCTGAACGGGCAGCCGCATCAGCAGTTTTTCTTTTCCCACAGCGATTTCGCGAAGGGGGGCGTGCTGGAGTTATGGCTGGGGCCGGAACCCAGCCGCTCCTGGGGAACGGGTGCATATCCTTTCAAAGTCCCTGCCCGCTGATCAAACTAAATTGAACAATCACTATCAATACTCATACAAATGAAGAAATGTATTCCGTTATTATTGTTGCTTCCTGCCCTTGCGGGAACCGCACAGGTAAAAGAGCCCGCAGGCAGGCAACTCGTACAGGAAATAAAAAACAACGAGTACTTCGCCTTTGTCAAAAACAAAGCGCTGGAGGTCATGAAAACGGGCTTTAATGCCGGCGACGGTTACCGGGAAGTATGGATCCGCGACTACAATACCTTCATCGAACTGGCCGCCCAGGTAAATCCGAAAGAAGTGCTGAAAGAAAACCTGCTGGTCTTTTTCCGGATGCAGGGCGACGATGGCAATATCATAGACGGCTTCACGCCCGCGGAGAAAATCGGCAAAGGCGAGACGGATTTTTCCTATTCCAAACTGGAGCCGCGATACGCCGGTCACAAGAACACCGTGGAGACCGACCAGGAGACCTCGCTGGTACAGGCGGTGTACCGGTACATCCAGCTCACCGGCGACAAAACGATCCTGCAGGAAAAGATCGGCGATAAAACGGTGGCGGAACGGCTGGAATTTTCGATGGACTTCCTCATGAACCACCGTTACAACAAACAGTACGGGCTCATCATCGGCGCCACCACGGCAGACTGGGGCGATGTACAACCAGAGCACGGCTGGGGCGTTGACCTGGATGCCAACACACATCCCGCCATCGATATTTACGACAACGCCATGTTCATCGTGGCCCTGAATAACCTGATGGACATTCTTCCCGCATCCAGGCAGAAATGGCAGCCGGTGAGGAACAGGCTTATGCAAAACAGCATGAAACATTTATGGGATAAAAAGGAACAGAAGTTCATTCCGCATATCTATCTCAAAGGTTCTCCCTTCCCCGCCGGTTTCGACGAGAACAAGATCTATTATTTCGGCGGCACCACCGTTGCCATTGAAGCAGGCCTCCTCAGCAAAGCGCAGATCAAGGCTTCGCTCGATGAAATGGTCAAAAGGGTAAAACTCGCCGGTGCAGCTTCCATCGGCCTCACGCTGTACCCTCCCTACCCGGAAGGTTACTTTGCGAACAAGATCATGAACCCGGTTTACAGCTACCAGAACGGCGGCGACTGGACGTGGTTCGGCGCCCGGATGATACAGCAACTGATAAAACACGGTTTTGTGAAGGAGGCCTACGAGCAGATACAGCCCATGGTAAAACGTGTGAAAGACAATAACGGCTTCTACGAATGGTATTCGGTAGATAATAAACCCCGGGGCTCCGGTACGTTCCGCGGCGAAGCGGGCGTATTGTACACCGCTATCGTGATGCTGGAGAACCTGAAAAAATAATGATGGGGATACTCAAAAAAACACAATATTTACCGCGCATTAATTCCACGAAGAAAATGAAGCATCGTCTTTACCGGCTGCTGTTGCTGCTGACGACAGTACCGCCATCCGTTCACGCACAGCGCCAACCGGAACGGCCGGTTGATCTCGTTGTACCGCAGATGGGTACGGCACATTCCCGCTGGTTCTATTTCTCATCGGCCAGCGTACCGTTCGGCATGGTGAGTTTGTTCCCGGACAATAACAGCCTCACCGACTGGGAAGGCGGTTACCGGTATAACATCGATACCATCCGCTGTTTCAGCCACATTCACGAATGGCAGCTGTCCGGCCTCCCCGTAATGCCGGTCGCTTTCACAACGGAGGCTGACCTGAAGGGGATTTTCAACAATCATGCTTCCCATTTCAGCCACGCCAATGAAGTGGTGAAACCCGGGTATCACAAGGTAACGTTAAGCCGCTACGATATCGACGCGGCGCTGACGGCCACCAATCACGCAGGGTTTCACCGGTATACGTTCAAAAAGAGCGGGCACCGGGGCATCCTCTTCGACCTCGGCGGCAAGCTGGGAGGCATCAACATGGTGCGGGGCGGCTTTCAGCAAACGGGCCCCAACCGGATCAGCGGCTTCATCGTCAACGGCCCTACCATCCGCAAACCGAAAGAATACACCGTCTATTTCACCGCGGAATTCAGCCGCCCGATGAAGCGCACCCTGCTGTGGGCCGAGGGCAGTACCCGGGAAAACAGCCGGGAATGGCGCGGGAAAGACGGCAAGTTGCTGGTAGCGTTCGACGATGCTGCCGGCGCGGTAGACATGAAAGTGGGGCTTTCCTTTGTGAGCGAAGCAGGGGCGGCCAACAACCTCCGGAAAGAAATCGGGGGATGGGACTTCGATGCCACCGTCCGCGATGCGCAAAACAAATGGAACGCCCTGTTGTCGAGAATAAAAGTGGAAGGCGGCACCCTCGTGCAAAGGCAGCGGTTTTACACCGACCTGTCGCACGCAATACAGGGCCGCCGCATCATCAACGATGTGGACGGCCGGTATACCGATTGCACGGGCGACACGCCGCGCGTACGGCAATTGCCGCTCCGCAGCAACGGCACGCCCCGTTTCAACATGTACAATTCCGATGCTTTCTGGGGCGCGCAATGGACGCTCAATACGCTGTGGCCACTGGTATATCCCGACATCACGGAGGAATTCTGTAACTCCTTCCTCGAATACTACAAAAACGGCGGGCTCATACCACGCGGCCCCGCGGCCGGGAACTACACCTATGTGATGACGGGCGCATCCACCACGCCTTTTTTTGTGAGCGCCTGGCAGAAAGGCATTCGTGGCTTTGATATCGGGCTGGCGTTCGAGGGATTGAAAAAGAACCACCTCCCGGGCGGCATGATGGGAAAGATCGGCTATGAGCACAAGACCTCGAAAGGCGGCGGTATTGAATTCTATATCAGCCATGGGTATGTTCCATACCCGCTGTCGAAAACCATCTACGGCATGCACCAGGACGGTGCTACCATCACGCTGGAAAACGCTTACCAGGACTGGACGCTGGCGCAGCTGGCCAAAGCCCTGCAGAAAACGGACGATTACGCCTATTTCAGCAAAAGGGCCGGCAACTATAAAAACATTTTCAACGCCGAAGCCGGTTATTTTGTTCCCCGCGACAGCGCCGGGCGATGGCAGCATCCTTTCGATCCGCTGAAATCAGACAAGGGTTTTGAAGAAGGGAACGCGGCGCAGTATCTCTGGTATGTGCCGCATCACCTCGATTCGCTGTTTGCGTTGCTGGGTGGAAAAGAAAAAGCCGCCGACCGCCTCAACCAACAATACGAAGCCTCCGCGCCGTCGCGCTTCATCGGTTCGTGGATCAATTACGAAAACCAGCCTTCCATCCAGACGGCTTTCATATTCAACCATGCCGGCAAACCCTGGCTCACCCAGTACTGGGTATCACGGGTGATCGACAGCATCTATGCGGATATCTCACCCGAGGGCGGATTCATCGGGGACGAAGACCAGGGCCTGATGGGCAGCCTGAGCGTACTGCTGAAACTAGGGCTGTTCCAGACGAACGGCGGCACCGAAGCCAATCCCAAATACGAACTGACGGGCCCGCTGTTTTCCAAAGCCACCATCTACCTGGATCCGAAATACTATCAAAGCAAAACCTTCACCATCACCGCAAAAAATGTATCGGCCACCAACCGGTACATCAAAAGCGCCAGCGTGAACGGGGAAAAACTGAAGCAGTTTTTTATCCGGCACGATCAGATCAACAGGGGTTGCGAACTGCGATATGAAATGGACAACCAGCCTAACTATCAGTTATTCGAAGCTGCCCGTTAATAAAATTTCGTGTTACAACGGCAATTGCCAGTAACAACAGCAGTTGGCCGGCACGCAAAAAGTTGAGATGCTATCTCAACTTTTTGCGTTTTATGAACATCCTTGAAACGGCTTGCCACAGCTGATTTCATCGCCACCTCCGCTATCTCCGGCAATCCCGCCCCGCGCCTACACCGCAGCAGGCCGCTTCCCTTCCTCACATTTCGCAACATTCGATCCCCGCAGATATTTTCTTCAAAAAAAAGTTGCAAATAAAAAGTTTTCCACTACATTTGATATGTATATACATTCGTACATACAAACATATCGAAGAACCGAAATCGAGAGGCTCCAGTGGAGCAAAGCCTAACATGTAACATCAGGCCCCAACCTGATTGATGCTATCAGTATATACAAGTGAGACGACCAGAATCTATGCTCTTATTGAACAGTATGATATTTCAAATACAATAAACCACGGTTATGCAAACACTTAAACTATCACGTGTTTGGTACAGGGCTACATGCACGTTTTGCTGGCTGCTGCTACCAGGTCTTTCAGGCTCCGCCCTCCGGGCAAATGACAAGCATGCTCCGCCTGTTGCAGCAATTCCCGCGGGCTTCGAAAAAACGGCCGTCATGCGGGAACAGGTCGTCAAAGGATTAATCACCGGGGACAAAGGAGAACCGCTTCCAGGGGTGAGCATTTCGGAGAAAGGCACCAATAATGTGGCCGTATCCGACCAGACGGGAAGATATTCCATCAAGGTAAAAGACGCCAACAGCGTGCTGGTGTTTTATTTCATCGGCTACCTGACCAGCGAGGTGAAGGCGGGCTCGTCCGCTACCGTCGATGTAAAGATGGAGCTCCTGTCGAAAAACCTCAACGACGTGATCGTAGTGGGATATGGCACCCAGAAGAAGAAAGAGCTCACCAATGCTGTGGTGCAGATATCGGGCGCGGAAGTCAAGAAGTCGACCGCCGTATCGGTATCCAACTCCCTCTCCGGCCGCCTCGCCGGGTTATTCGTGAACCAGCGAAGCGCGGCTCCCGGCTTCGACGATGCGCAGATACTGGTGAGAGGCCCGAACACCTACCGCAACAGTTCCGCGCTGATCGTGATAGACGGGGTGGCCAATGCAGACCCAGACGGTCTCAACAGGCTCGACCCGAATGATATCGAATCCATTTCCGTGCTGAAAGACGCATCGGCCGCCGTTTACGGGGCACAGTCCGCCGGCGGTGTTATTCTCGTTACCACCAAACGGGGAAAAACGGGCAAACCTTCCTTCGATTTCAGCACCACGCATTCTTACCAGACCCCGACCATGAAAGTAAAATCGGCCGGCGTATTCGAATACATGAATGTGCTGAATGAAAGAAGGGCGCTGGAAGGCACGCCGCCGGACTTCCCGGATGCCCTGATCGAATCTTTCAGGAACGGCACCAGAAGGGCGGAAAACTGGTTCGATGCCCTGATAGGCCCTCCTGCCAAACAATCCAGGCAATCACTGACCATGAGAGGAGGAAGCGAGAAGGTGAGATATTTTGTGTCTCTCGGTACCGCATCACAGGGCGGCATCATGCGCGGCGACGATAAAACGAAACTGCGGCAGTACAACGTAAGAAGCAACATCGACGTGTCGGTTACCGAAGATTTCGAAGTGGGCCTCGACCTTTCGTTCCGCGAAAAAAACACGCAAACGCCGCAGGCCGGCTCCGGGCAGATCGCCTACTTCGCGAGCACGAGCCCGCTGCAGGAAGCATATATCGGCGGCGACTACCGGTATCCCGGCGAAGGATGGTCGCACCTCAACCCTGCCGCCAGGCTGCTCGGCCCGGGCTACCAGCGGTATAAAGCGGATGTCAGCAACGGCACGCTCCGGTTCAAATACAATATGCCCTTCGTAAAAGGTCTCACGCTCGACGGTTTTGCATCCGTCGCCAAAACCATGCATTACGACAAAACCTTTAACTATACCTGGTTCTATTACGAAAGAGGCGCCAACCCGGGAGAAGTCATCAAACGGAAGTCGAGAATAGTGGAAAACACCGGCATCACCGAAAACTTCCGGCAAAGCCTGGGCGTTACCGGCAACCTCAGACTGTCTTACAACACCACCATCCGCGATCACAAAATAGGCGCGTTCGTTGCTTACGAGCAGATGGATTACAAAGACAACTTTTTCTGGACGGCCCGTTACGGTTACGACTCCCCGCTGATCGACCAGATTTCCGCGGGCAGCAAAGATCGCCAGAACTGGAACAACGACGGCGGCGCATCCGAATTTGCCAGGAAAAATTACTTCGGCCGCCTGACTTACGACTACAAGGGGAAATACCTGCTGGGTTTCAGCGCCCGGTACGACGGTTCTACTATTTTCCCGAAAGAAAGCCGCTTCGGTTTTTTCCCGCAGGCATCGGCGGGATGGGTGATCAGCCAGGAATCCTTTATACCTAAAAATATTTTCAGCAACCTGAAGATCAGGGCATCGTGGGGGAAGCTGGGTAACGACCGCGTGGATCCCTTCCAGTACCTCGGTTCCTACGGCTATGCGGCCGGCTGGGTGGTGAATGCGGCAGACGTGCAGGGCATTGCGCCCACCCGCACGCCGAATCCCCGCATTACCTGGGAGGTCAGCGAAAAAACCGACATCGGGCTGGAAGCGGGCTTTCTCAACAACAGCCTGACGTTCGAGTTTGATGTTTTCAACACCAACACGTCTCACATCCTCGGTAAAAGACAGGCTTCCGTTCCCGGTTATACCGGCCTGGTGCTGCCGGACGAGAATATCGGCAAGATGAACAGCAAGGGCTTTGATCTTACGGCAGGTTACCGGCAAAACTTCGGCCGCCTCGGGCTGAGGACCAACGGTAACTTCTCCTACGCACAGAACAGGATCGTGTTCTTTGATGAAACACCGCAGTCGCAGCCATATCAGAAACAGGAAGGCAAACCGAACGGCGCCATCCTGGTGTACAAAACCATCGGTATCTACAGGCAGGCGGAAGACCTGAACAAATATCCCAGCTATAGCGGTGCGCGCACCGGCGGGCTGATCTTCGCGGACCTGAACAGCGACGGCAAAATCGATGCGAATGACCGGTACAGGCTGGATGCTTCCGCATTCCCCAAAGCGCAGTTCGGGCTCACCATCGGGCTGGACTACGGGAACTTCGACCTCACGATGCTGCTGCAGGGACAGACCGGCGCAAAATGGCGGCTGAATACGTCCTTCAACTCCGGTTCGGGCGGGAACGGGTTGCAATATGTGGCGCTGAACGCCTATTCGCTCAAAAACGTCAACTCCGTGCTGCCGATGATAGCGCCCACCGGCGTGGCGGCATCCGACGCCGATTTTTATTATCACAATGCTACCTGGGCCCGTTTCAAATCGGTGGAACTGGGGTATACGCTCCCGAAGAACCTGTTGTCCAAAGCCAAAATATCGGCATTCAGGGTGTACCTGTCCGGCGAAAACCTCTTCATGCTCTACAACAACCTGAAGCAGTACGGAGCCGGCGATCCGGAATTCCTGCTGAGCAACGGCGGCGGATATCCTAACATGAAAACACTCAGCTTCGGCGCTAACCTTACTTTCTAAACATTGATTATGAAAAGATTGAAATTCCTACAGATAAAAGCCGCGAAAGTTTATTTCATCCTGTTCTGCGGCGCGGTGGCCGGCACTTTTTCGTGCAACAAGGATTTGCTGGATAAAAAACCGCTGGACAAACTGACGGATGATGCGGTGTTCTCGGACGCCACCTTTCTTCAGAATTACGTGTACAATGTGTACAACGGCATGCGGCCCATCTGGGCGCCCGGTACGGGAGGATTTGAAGCGTTGACGGATGTGGCCGTGTCCCAGCCGGAAACACACGAAAGGTCCGCCGGCATCCGGCAGTACATCGAGGGGAACATCTCGCCTGACAACGTAACCGATCTGACCAACATCTGGAACGAAGAGTACGGATATATCCGGAAAGCGAATGTTTTCTTCGAAAGGATCGCCAATTCCACTTTCGACCCTGCGGTGCTGGATCCCATGAAAGGCGAAATGCATTTCCTCCGGGCGTGGATGTATTTCGAACTGATCAAAACATTCGGCGGGGTGCCCATCATCACCAAAAGCTACAAACTGGACGACGGCAATTTTGATGTGCCGCGGAACACCTACGACGAATGCGCAAAATTCATCCTGGGTGAATGCGACCTGGCCGCCGGCCTGTTGAAAGCAGGCACACCCGTAGCCGGGAAAATATCGAAAGCCGCTGCATTGGCGCTGAAGGCGCGGGTGCTGCTTTATATGGCCAGTCCGCAGAACAACCCCTCTAACGACAGGGCCAAATGGCTGGCTGCCGAAGCCGCCACCAAAGCCGTGATCGACCTCGGGTTCTCCCTGCACCCCACGCACGACGACCTGTTTACAAGGCCGCTGAAAGGCTCGGAGATCATCCTCGGCAGATCTTCCACCACAGGCACCAGGGTGCCGGGATGGGGCTTTAATTACGATTACTGGCCCTGCGGTTTCGACGCCCAGCAACGGCTCATGCCTACGCAGACGTTCGTGAACATGTTCCAGCTGACGAATGGCCAGTATCCCTACCTGGCGGACGGCGTTACGGTAAACCCGGCAGCGGGCTACGATCCGCAGCAGCCGAACAAGAACAGGGATCCCCGGTATTACACCAGCATCATTTACCCCGGCGCCGGGCCCTTCACCATCAACGACGGTTCGAAGAGCACCGTGCGCACGTATGAATACTGGGAAGACGCCAACCCGAACGCCAACAACGCACCGCCATACACGAATCCCAATAAAACGGACCCTAAAAACGGGCAAACGCTGTTCGACTTCGGGCGCGACTCCAAGTCGTACTGGATAAAAGGCCTGACGCCGTTTCACTGGAGAGTGCAAACCGGTTATACGTTCAGAAAGTACCTCGACTTTACCGGCCCGCGCGCGAGCTTTGAGCACGATTACAAGCAGGCTGTCGTTTTCCTGAGAATAGCGGAGTTTTACCTGAACTACGCCGAGATCCAGATCGCACTGGGCAATGAGGCCGTGGCGCGGGAATACATCAATAAAATCAGGAAAAGGCCATCTGTGAACATGCCCGATATCACCAGCACCGGCGCAGAACTCGTAAGGGACTACCGCAACGAAAGAGCGATCGAGCTGCACCTCGAAGATCACCGCTTCTTCGACCTCCTCCGCTGGAAAGCCGCTCCCGGCAACATCGACATCCCCATCCGCGGGCTGACCGGTGTAACCATGGACTGGACCGGCGCACAAGCAGGCGACCTCGCCGGCAAGCTCACATACACTTACGGCGTCATCCAGGCTGCGGAAGTGAGGAAACCGTGGAAGGGCGATCATTATTACCTGCTGCCCATTCCGCGCGATGAAATCAAAAGAAGTCACGACGCGATCAAACAGAATCCAGGCTACTAGACCATCATGATAAAAACCGGGAGGAGTATGCACGAAGGTGCATGCTCCTTTTTTTATGGCTATGGCCGGGACGCGGCCGCAGGAATACGGGCCGCTTTTCATTCCACCAGCGAATTCCGGCAGGCTGAAGCGTTTATTCGTCATCCGGGCGGACCTGCCGGGGCGGGATGAATAGCGCTGGTTATTTTCGCCTGCTATAAATTCCGATATCATGCAACCTCTACCCCGGTACTTCGCAGCTTATATATCCCTGTGCATTCTCTTCTGCAGCTTCATAGCCTGTAAAAAGAATCCCCGCAGCGAGGGGCCATCTTCCCTCACTCCTGCCGTCACCGCCAAAGGCGTCACCAAAGGAGCAGGCGTGCAGCAGGTGATCGGCCCGGCCGGTGGCACCCTTACCAGCGCCGACGGTAAACTGACGGTCAGGGTCCCCGCCGGTGCGGTAACGGCCAACGCCACCTTCGGCATACAGCCCATCACCAACACCCTGCTCAACGATACCGCCAAAAGGGGGTTCCGGCTGACGCCCGAAGGCACCGTTTTCAGCAAACCGGTGGAGGTGATCTACCATTATGCCGGGGATACCGAAGGCATACGGCCGGAGTTGCTGATGGCGGGGTACCAGACGGCCGAAGGCACCTGGAAAGCGGTGCCGGCGAAAGTCAACACCACCACGCAGCAGTTCAGCTTTCAAACCACCCATTTCAGCGACTGGATGTTCAACTCCGCGGTGGAACTGAAAGCATCCAAACAATATGTGTCGGTGGGTGAAAAAGTGCAGCTGGAGGTGACCGGCGTTGTGATGCTCGACGATGACCTGCTGGCGCCTTTACCCGTCGGCGATTTCAGTGGCTGGCTGGAAGATTTCGACTGGAACCTGCTGAACAACTTCGGCGCGCTCACCTACAACGCCAACGACCCCAGTAAAGCGGAGTATGTGCCCGATCATCCCGAGCCCGGCGGCGACAACAAAGCGGAAATATCCGTTACCTGCAAAGGCAACATCAGGGTAAAAGACGAAAACGCGCCCGGCGGCTATCATACCTTCAAACAGCTCATCCTCCTCACCAGCATCGACATTCTGGGCGATGTATTCATGGCCGGCGATTTCGGCGAACCGTTCAACATGACGGAGGTGACCGCCCTGCTGGCGAATGGCCGCATTTACGTGACTGGCCATTCCGCCAACATCAGTGTCGGCTTCGAGGCCTACGGCTTCCAGGCATCCGGGTACCCGAGCGGGGAGCGCGGCACCATCGGCCAATCGTACACCCACGCCGGCAGATCGCTGGGCACACAAACTTTTTCTTACGGTTCCGAATATGAAGAATGCGGGCCGCCGCGCGTCAAGCGGTTCTCATCGGGTGTGCTGAACATTAAAACATGGGGAAAGGTGGGTGAACCGGTAACAGGTTCTTTCAGCGGCACGCTGTATACCGCCGACGGCTTTGACGCCAACGGGTGCCCGGTGTACAAGGAACGTGCGCTGAACGCTACGTTCAAAACGGTGCGGAGCCTGTAGCAGTACGCTGGTTACTCTTCGAAGCGGTAGCTGGCGTGCGTATCGTAATCGATACCGTGTTTTTTCTTCAGTTCCTGTATATAATCGAGTGTATTCAGCGTATGCGGGCTGGCCACGGTGTCGCCGATCCGTTCAAAGGAGTGCAGGAGCATTTCCTCGAGGCAGCTGCTCACGCTCATGCGCTTGTGCTCGGCCAGGTCGTTCAGTAAAGCCGCCAGCCGCTTTTCGAGGCGCACCGGCACGTCTACCCGTTCGATCTTAACGGCGGGCCCCTGGTTGTAGATGTAATTGCCGAAGCCGATGCAATTGCCGTACGGGTCGCGTGTCATATAATCGCGGATGCCGTAAGGGCGGTCTTCGATCGGTTCTATGATGTCGACGCCGTTGGCCTGATGGAAGGCATACAGCTCGTCCGCATTGTCTACGATGAAATTCACGATGGAAGGCCCGTTCGCATACGATGGGCCTGCTTCCAGGTGCAGTACGGAATTTCCCAGGGACACCCCGCCGAAAGTAGGCGGCTCGCCCCAGGAGAATTGATGGGTGAAGCCGAGGCGCTCCACGTAAAAATCAATGGCGGTAAGGATATCCCCCACCTGTATGGTGGGGAATACCAGGCTGTGTTTGACTTGCGGGTTCATGTTAACTGTATTTAAACCGAAACACGACGACCATTACAATGTCTTCTTCAGTTTGATCTCCACCTTCTCCCCGTCTTTATCGATCGTCACCGTCTTCCTGACACTGGCCGCGGCGTTCGAATCATAGGCCCTGGAAGTCGTATGGGTCATGGTGCCCTGGTAGAGCCCGTTGACGTACCTGTCGCTATACCCCGTTACTTCCGTTCTGTGGGTCGTATGCGTATAACCGAATTCGCTGAAGACCAGGTATTCTCCCGGCGTCAGGTTCACGAACTCGAAACTTCCCTTATCGTCGTAGATCGTTGTTACTTTGATACATTCGGCCGCTTCTTTGGGCAGCGGAATGGCCTGGCCCTTTTTCCTCGACGCATCGTTCACCTTTACCCATTCCCTGAAGAAATCGGTATAGGGGATCAGCACGACCGATGTGCCTTTCCGGGCGTACTGTTTTTTGTTGACGTTGAGCACCGCGATGCCGCCCAGCATACTACCCGAGTTTTGATTATCTCTTGCAAAGGCCTGCCCGCTGATCACCGATTTGCCGGACTTGATCATTTTCATCGCGGTGGCCTTATCGAATTTGCTCTTGATGGGATTATAATCGGCTTCCCGGTCGATCATCGCGATTTGCTGGCCTTTGGTCTGGATATCCACTTTCCAGAGCCGGCGGGTTTCCTTGTCGATGTAATATTCGTAGCGGTCGTTGGTGGCCGGTTCAAAAACGCTTACCTGCCAAACCTTACGGGTGCCGCTGTGGCTGCTGGTGTAGGTGTTGCTTTTTACTTCCTCTATCACCGCTTTTTTGATGTTGGTGCTGTTGTCGGGTTTATAGTCGTATACCGGCATGGTGGCGCTGTACCCGGATGCGAGCGGCAGCAGGCCCAGTAAATAAGGATAGGCGTAGCTGTCGAAAAAAGCCTCCTTCACCGCTTCTTTCACGGTGGTGCGCTGGTCGGTCTGCCTGTCGTAATAATAGCCGGTCACTTCCTTGCCGTACGTCAGCACCATTTCCCGGTTCCTGTTGAACGAAGAGCGGTAAATGGGCTTGAAGGAGGCATCGGTGATGCTGGTGTCGATCCACATATCTTCCGATCCCACGAGGTTCATGGCGGTGTAGATGGACACGGTTTCTTTATTGGCGTTGATCTCTATCGCGAACGAACTGATCTGCACCGGCTCGCCGCCGTTGTTGATGAAACAGGCCATTTCGAACTGCCCGTTTTTAAGCCATTTGCTCTCCAGGGATTGATTGTCAGGTTTTACGATGGTTTGCCCCTTGCTGCAGGTTACAGCGCATACAAGCGCCACGGCGGTCAACGCCCGGAATAGTCTGAAACGGGTAACGGTCATGTTGTGATGTTTTAAAAATACTAGTTTATGCTGCCAGGGTACGGTGCAAATTTAGGGAAAAAACGAACCCTACAACCAGCGGCATCCACATCCCCGTTTTACAGGTACGGTCAGCTACCTGTTTCCAGGTAATAAAAAGGCCCGCGCAATGCGCAGGTCTTCCTTCCAATGCTTTGTAATATCTCTTACGGCGTATTGTTTTTCTCCCATACGGGCCCGGTGAAGGTCGTGCTGTACTTCTTCCCATGCTCGCGGCTGCCGCACGGATGCGGCACCATCGTGTTGGCCGACTGCTGCAAACCGATCACGGAGGTAAATACGAAACCGGGGTAAGGTGATTTCTGGATGGTATTGTGATGTACGTTGATCTGCCCGAACGCACCGGCGGCAGGCACATTCCCCGCTCCGTTGGAATAGAATACGGACAGTACGCCCGGCGGCATGGCCTGGTTGGTTTTCTCGAACATACATTCGAAGAAACGGTTGTGCCTGATCTCCACATTGTCCGCGAAGCCGCCGCCCATCCAGTGGATTTCGGGCGCTACGAGTATGCCGTTCATGGCGGTACCGGTTATTTCATTGTCGTGCACGATGCCGTTGCTGCTTTTGATGAGGATGCCGCGGGAGCGGTTATAGCCCACTTTGTTGTTGCGGATCACAAACCCTTTTCCCATATGGCTGTCGTTGTACACCACATCGCCAATCCCCATGGCCGGCATGGTATCGACGGTGATGCGCACGCCCCTGGTGTAGTTCGGTTTGAACAGCAGGGTTTCGTACAGCGCGAAAACGGCCTGTTTCTCCGTCTCGGTGGGTGTATATGGCTCAACAGCCACCACTTTCATTTTGCTGTTTTTAGTGCCCGCATACAATACATGCTGCAGGGTATCGCCGGTGTAGAATACGAGGTTCGCTTCGCGCGCCATCAGGTATACTGATTTGGTGGCGCTGTCTACACGGCATACGGGGAATGAGCGGCCGCATACGATGATACAGTCGTCCCCGTTGTGTTTCACGTCACAGTTTTCCACCAGCGGGCCGATGCCGGCCATGCTGCTATGAATACCGTCCGCGTTGCTGGAACGCAGCCTCGCCGGCATGCCCGGCGCCGTGGGGCCGCGGCCTACCTTGCAGCGGTTGTAGTGTGTGCTCCTGCAATCCCTTTCATAGAAAGAAAAACTGTTCGAGCCGTACACGGTCACATCTTCCACGGTGGCGTTCGTGCATTTTTCCAGCTGGAAGGCGTGCGCGGCGGGATTGGCTTTGGTGGACACCACGTCGAGCACCACCAGGTCGCCCACTTTTTCGCCCGCTGCCCAGGCCGTGCTTTTGGTAAGCCGGAAGCGGCGGGTGCCTACTTTCTGGAAGGCGGAATAATGTCCTTCGCCGGTGGTGATGCTGTTTCTTTTCAGCTGCCGCGTGGCCGCATCGTAGAACTGCACGCGGGCGTTCTTTACATTGTCGACGGGATATCCCGGATCGATTTCCACCTCGAACCACATGTTACCGGCATCTTTGGCCACGATCGCGCCCTGGGTGAAACAGAGCGGGTCGTAGTCGATGGAGAAGCCGGATATTTTGATGTTCGTACAATTCAGGAACCGGAAGGCCAGTTCCTGGGAATTGCAGATGATGGAGGCGCCGTTGCCCCTGATCTCCACATTGCTGAGGTTGGCGAACTGGTAAGCTCCGTTTGTCATATTGTTGAGCAGGTATTTGCCTGCCGGGATTTCGATAACGGGATTGTTCTTCTGCGCGTCGAGGATGGGCTTCAGCTCGGGCAGCTGCGCCTGTGCCGCCACGGCCAACGCCATACACACACAGAGATGCAATATTCGGGAAGTGAGTTTCATGGTATGCTTGCTTGTTATTTTATGATTTGAATAGGCCTGCCGGATTATTACAGTACCAGCAACTTTTTGGTGGTCTGTTTTTTACCGTCGTTCAGCGTCACATAATACACGCCTTTGGCCAGCCCCTGCACGTTGATGGTCACCTTGCCCGCCTGTATCGAAGCCGGCGCAATCCGCCGTACAACCTGCCCCGCGGCGTTCGTGAGCACGATAGACGGGTTGGACAGCTGCGTTGTATTGAAGGTTACCACCACGTTCTCTCTCGCCCCGTTGGGCGACAGTTTCAGGCTGATGGAATCCGTATCGCCTTTACGTGCCAGCGTATTGACCGCCACTCCTTCCGGCGCCATCACGACAGACCGGAATACGTTCTGTTCGTTGGCCCTGACGATCACGGTGGGCACTGCGGCTGAAAAGTCGCTGTTATACCCGGTGCTGTCGGTCAGCGTCACGATTTCCCCGCCGGCAGCGGTGGCGTTGTCGTTTCTCCGGATGGCGTACAGCAGCACCGTTCCGTTGGTATGCAGTGTGCCGGTAACGGCGCGGTATTTATCCGACGCCACGCCGATGGCCCCGTTGCTCACCCATGCGCCGCCTGAGAGGGAATACTTCCGCAGCAGGTTATCGTGCGCGAGGTACAGCACATCGGACCCGCTGCCCGCGTTAACGATCAGGAACTGATACGGGCTCCCCGTGGCCGGAAGGCCGGGCAGGTTCACCATGGTTTGCCCCGCCGTAACAGGCAGCCCGGTGCCCACGGTGGTGAGCCGGTAAGAGCCGGAAGTGGAAGAGGCGTACAGCTGCCCGTTGGATACCACGAGCGAGCGCGCCGTGGCATTGGTGAGCTGCACGTGGGAGGTGCCGCCCGGCGTGGTATACATGATACCACCGGAGCCGCCGCTCACCCAGATGCCCGAGCCGTCGATCACCGCCGCCCGCACCGCCTGGCCGCTGAACGCGCTTAACGCGGTGCTGGTATTCACCGTACCGTCTGTATTCACCACTCCAACCACTCTTTTCACGGTAGTGGAAGAAATGGACGATACGCCCGTGGTGCCGGGGTCCGCATCGTAACCCGCGAGCGCCAGTTTGCTCCCGTCCTGCGAACGGCTGAGATACCCCTCGGTGTAATCGGTTGTTGAAATGGGCAGTGTGAGCCTTTTGTGATCGCCCGAAACAGTTACGGGCATGGCGATGCTTCGTACCAGGTCGCCGCAGGGATTGTATTCATCCAGGAAAACAGGTTGCGCCACACCGGCCGTGAGGGTGTCTGCCCCCGAACCGATTCTCAGCACCACAAAATTTCCCGGGATAAAGGATTGCGCGAAACAATTGGACACGAATAGTACATAGAGGATAACGTGGACAGTTCTTTTCATGTGTGGAATGCTTATGGAAACAAGTAACACAAAAAGGCAGGTGCCCACAAAGAAAGAGCGGTGATTTTTTTATTGGGAATGTTCCCAGCGCGAGGGAATGTTCCCATGGCGAAGAGAACCGCCTAATTAAAGGAGAAGTTTGCGCCGCGTTGCACCGCCAGCCGCGCCCCGGCAGGAAGTGCCGGCTATTTCATGCGAGAAGGCCGTTCAGTGCCGCACTATCGTAACAGGTCGATCATTGCCGTATCCTGTTCATCAAGGAAACCCAACAGCGTGGTGCCATCGATATTCGTAACGGTTTTATCGGCCCCTGCTGCAATCAGCAGCCGGGCGCATTCCACCTGGCGAAGCCTGTTTTCCGCCCCTCCGTGTTTGAACCCATGAACGGCCCATAAGAGCGGAGTGCCTTTAAAATCGATGCATCGTTGATGAACGTCCGCCTTTTCCCGAAGCAGCCTCTCCACCAGCTTGTCCCTGCCAACCCATGCGGCCCAGTGCAGGGCGGTGCCGCCATGACACCCTGCATGGTGAATATCCGCGCCGTTTTCTATGTACAGGATACCGACTTCCTCCGCATGCAGGCTGGCCGCCGCAATCAGCGGGGTATCCTGCTTTTCGGCCTGTGCGTTACCGTTCACGTTGGCCCCGTGCGCCAGAAATATGCGGGCCATTTCAACCGCTTCCTGATCGGTATAGGCATGGGCAAATACGCCGTCGCAGATCCGGTGCAGCGGATGGGCTTTGGTTGTGTTCTTTTCATCGAAAAGAATGCCCTCATTGGCCAGGGAAGGGTTTTGAGAAAGCGCCCTTTTTATTCCTTCGTAATCTTTGTTGATGATCAGTTCTTTCATGATGCGATGATTTTTAATAGCCCCGGTTTATCCCGCGTTATTTTACAAGCGTTACAATTTACGGAGCGCACGCATGATCTGTCTATCGTCGACACGATTGTACCTGCACAGTGTAATAGCCTTCTTCGCTCCTTCACAGTATAAATTTACCGCGAATAGGCACACCGGGGCGGAATATTATCTGAAATGCCCGTTTGCGCTGATGAATATCCCCGCTGCGATGTTGAGTTCCCTGAAATGGTCGCGGCGGTCGTACGGCGGGGATAAACGTTGCCGGACACCGCTCCTCCTGCCGGAAAATGTGCATGAGTGCAGAATATGGACAAAATCGCCCATGCCCGTCATGACCGCCCCCCCGGGCCGGAAATTGTGCACGAATGGACAGAGATTTGATCTGAGTGGAGATTCTGAGGGCAAAAGACGAAGCTACAACGAACCTACACTAGGGGAATAACGAACCTACGCTCCAAAGGGAAGGTTCGTTGTAGGTTCGTTGTAGCTTCGTTGTAGGTTCGTCTTTCTCCGTGCCGGGGTGGTGGCACAAGGCAGTTTGCCAGCTTCTTTTCTACCGGAAGGGAAACGGCGCCCGTCAAACGGGGATTTGACACAACGGAGCGGAGCAACCTGCTGCCCCGCCGTTCGGGAAATAACATACAAAAGCCCCGGAAGCTTTTCCGGGGCCGGTGTATGGGGTTAAGACGCTTTTTTATTACGAATTGTTGTTGCTCTGAAACGTGATCAACAGCACGCCGAGGTTGCTGTAAACAGCCAGTTTATTGGCCAGGTCAGGCTCACCGTAGTACCTTGCCAGCGCCCAGGAATACATTTTCACGGGCTGCGTTCCCACGGTTTTGCCCGTAAAGTAATTTTTCATCGGTGTATTCACCGCCGCATCGTAACTGATGCCGTCGATACCATAAGTGATCATATCGCTGTACATGGCGTCCATGGCTTTCGTTTGCTGTTTGGGGGTTTTGCCGTATACATCCTGCCAGTTGCAGTAGTAACTTACCAGCCAGCTCTGCTGCTTGAAACTTACCAGGTAGGGTATATACCTGCTTTCCACCAGTACGCGGCTCTTGATGGCATACATGCTGTCCATTTTATTGAGGGTGGCCATAAACAGCTGCTCGTTGGCGGTGCTGTTCAGATCTTTGCAATCCAGCCACAGGAACTCAAAATCCGGCATTTTCTGGTGAAGGTTCGCAAAATACTCTTCCAGGCTCTGGCCCGTGGCGGTGGCGGCTTCGTGGCCGATCAGCAGGGCGGGCTGGTTATTCCGCGTGCCCACGAAAATGTCTACTTCCATGCTTTTGATGCCGGCAGCGATGATCTCGTCTACCTTCAGCAGGTTATTGGCCCTGTGTGCGGCCACTATAGGGCCCGTGGTGGTCTGTGCCCCCACGGTGGATAGTTTTTCCGGCGCCGGAGCGGTACCGTCGGGTCCGGATTGTTTGGAGCAGCTGGTGACGGCCGCGCCGGCAAAAAGCATCATCGCCAGCAGCGTAGCTTGCAGTTTTCCTGTTTGTTTCATTTTGGGTTTTATTTTGAATTGAACAATAAAGTTCTTGACGACATCCGCCCCCGCCCCGTCAGCACTATTTTGTCGGGGTACAGCTCCACCACGCCGTAAGCGTTCTGATCCGGTGTTTCGATCATGCCTTCAAGGGTTACGGCGGGTATCCTGTTGTAATAGGCGAAACCACCGGTGTGATGATGGCCGGATAATATGCCTTTCACGTTGGGGAATTTTTCCAGGATAGCAAGCACGGCGCGGTTGTTCAGGGTTTCATAGCCGCTTTCGGGAAACAGGGGGTGATGGGTGAACACCAGCACGTTCTCCTTCTTTTTCTTCGCCTTCGCGAGCTGCTGCTCCAGCCAGGAAAGCTGGCGCCGGCTAACGCCGCCATTCCAGGGCTGCATGTTTTTCCTCCCCGCTTTTTTCAGACCGTCTATCTGCGCCTCCCATTCCTTTCGTACGGGAGCACCTTCATTGGCGCCGTAACCGGACACCTCGTTGGTATTTAACACGATAAACATCCAGCCGCCTTTTTCAAACGCATAATAGGGCGCGGGCATCTCAAACTGCCTGAACAACGCATCGCGGTCGGATACGCCTACAAAATCGTGGTTGCCCAGCACATTACGGAATCCGGCTTTCAGCCGTTTGAGTTGTGCCATCACGGGCCCCAGGTCTTTCGGCCCCTGGTCCACCAGGTCGCCGAACACGGCGCTGAAAGCGAGTTGTTCGTTGTTCAGATCGGCGACGCAGCTGTCCATTTTCTGCAGGGAGCGCCTGTAGTAACGCGTGCCGCGGTCGGGCTGGTCGGCATACTGAATATCCGCGATGACGCCGAAACGGACAGCCGGCGCCGTCGTCTGCGCGGCGGATTGTAAACTGATAAAAAGAAAAAAGAGCGCGAGTATGTGGCGGGAAAATTGTTTTACCATCCGGGATTCTGTTTAAGGTTTTTGTTCAGCGTGATTTCATTGGTGGGGATGCACTCCAGGTAGTCGCGCCGGGCATTGAAACGGTATCCGGTGGGGAGTTGCTTTACAAACGGGTCGATCAGGCCGTCGGCATCTACCTGGTAGTTGATTTTCTGGCCCGTCCACTCGGTCAGGTCGAGGGGATACCCCTTCGGTCTTTTGCCTGCCATCAGTTTATGTGCGGCCCAGCGCCTGAGATCGTCGTAGCGGAAACCTTCGGCGGCCAGTTCCACCGTTCTCTCGCGGCGTATTTCATGCAGCTCGTCGGATAACGGATAACCGTAATCCGCATAGCGGCTCCGGTAAGGATCGGGGTTTACCCTGAAGTCCGGCATGCCCGACCGCCGGCGCAGGAGATTGATGGACCTGTTGTAGTCCACCGCCTCGCCCAGCTCCGCGGTGGCTTCCGCATAGTTGAGCAGTACCTCGGCATAGCGGAAAACGATGGACGCGGTGATGCTGTTGGTGTTCCAGGCCACGCCGCTCCCCGCCTGCGGATCTTTGGGGTCGTTGCCTTTCCTGATCTGGAAGCCGGTGTTGTTCAGGTACTCGCCCGACTTGTCGAGGAACGGTTTGCTGAACACGCCCTTCCCGTAACTGTTGTCCCACATCACCATGTTGGGTATCCAGATGAGCTGCGACAGGCGGGGATCGCAGTCCTGCGCGATCCTTGCCAGGAACTTGCTGCCTTTCACCGTTTTCGACAGGGTCATGTAATCGTAAGGAGCGCCGTTTTTATCGAGATAATGCTCTACCTGCCCCATCGTCACGGCAATGCCCGCCGTGCGGTCAGACACGTAGATCTGGTAGCTGTGCCCCATGTTCAGGGTACGGTCGAACTTCTTCCACAGCAGCACCTCCGGATTGCCGCCCTGGTCGGTCAGCGAGAACATCCTGTTGTAATCTTCACCGGGCCCCGCGCTGGTGTATATGCCTGTTTTGTAGGCCGGTTTCATCAGTTCCTCCGCCGCCTGCCTGGCTATGCGGAAGTATTTGTCGTGGTCGGCGCCCGGTGTTGCAAACTCGGTGCCTTTGTGATATTTCTGCCAGCTGCCTTCGAAGAGCGCCACCCTCGATTTAAACAGCAGCGCCGCTTCCTTGCTCAACCGGTTCGAACCGCCGGGCAAGGTTTTCAGGGAAGCCAGGTAAACGATGGCCTGGTCGAGGTTCGACAGGATGGAATCCACCACTGCCGTGCGGACGTCCCGCGCTTTGTAGAGCTCATCCGAGTCCATGCCCAGCGGTTTGTCGTACCAGGGCACATCGCCATAAGCCAGCACTTTGTCGAAATACAATTTGGCCTTGAAAAAATGCGCTTCGCCGACATACTGCTGGTATCTTTCAAACGGATCTTTACACTTGCGGTAGTTCTCGAAAAAGGTATTGACGTTGCGGATATCGGTCCACGTCCAGTTACCGCCGGAAGTGACGGGCGCGCGCGCGCCGTTCCACATGGTGCTGGCGGTGCCGGATATCTGCGTATCCGCGCCGCGTACGGCATCCCAGCTGGTCAGGCCGGTATACGAGCCCACAGACTCGATCACGGGGAACGTGGTGTAAAACTGGAGCACATATTTGTCGAGGTCGTCCGCGGTTTTCCAGTATTCGTCGTTCGATACCTGGGTGAGCGGTTTCCTTTCGAGGTAATCTTTTTTACAGGAGGACGTGATTCCCGTCGTTAACAGCAACGCGGCCCAGTATACATATGCTTTTGCTTTCATGATTTTTCAGCGTTACGGGTTTAGAATGAAACATTGATGCCGGCAGCGAACACCGCCTGTACGAACAGGTTTTTACCGTTGCCGTATTCGCCCAGCAGGGCCGTTTCCGGATCAAACCCTTTGGTAATGGACGTACGCGTCCAGAGGTTTTCTCCTGACAGGAAAAGCCTTGTTTTCTGGAGGCCCGCTTTCCTTGCCCATGTTTTCGGAAGAGCGTAGCCGATCTGCAAATTCTTCAGCCTGATATAGGCCCCGCTTTGCAGGTAGCGCGTCTGCGCCTGCTGGTTTTTCCGGTATTGGGCATTATCGCTGTAGGGCCGCGGGTAATATGCGCCGGTATTGACGCCCAGCCCTGAATATTTGCCGGCTTCCGCATCGCGGTAGTAATCCAGGTGATGCGGGAACAAAGAGCTCTGGTTCCAGGCGTTAAAGCCCCAGAACATATTTCCGCTCAGCCAGTAATCGCGTTTCCCCACGCCCTGGAAAAAAACCGACACGTCGAAGTTCCTGTAACCGGCGTTCAGGGTCAGCGAATACTGGTAACGCGGCGTGGTGTTGCCGATCACCTTCAGGTCGCCGGGATCGGTAACGGTCCCCATCCCCTGGTTGATCTTCCCGTCGCCGTTAAGGTCGCGGTACTCCACATCTCCCGTGCGCCACACCTGTGCGCTGATAAAATTCTGGGATTTGGTGCTGTTGATACGGTCCGCATCTTCTTTCGTGCCGATGAGGCCAACCGTTTCATATCCCCATATCTCCCCCATGGTTTTACCGACATATTCGGTGGTCAGTATCCCGGTCGGGTTATTGTATTTGGTTACGACGGAACGGTAGTCGGACACAAGGGCGCTGATGCCGTAGGAGAAACCGCCCACCTTGTCTTTCCAGGCCAGCGACAGGTCCCAGCCCCGCGTTCTCAGTTCCGAGTTGTTTTCCCTGGGGACGGTTGCGCCCAGCACCGCAGGCAGCGCTTTGGCGGGGCCGAGACGGTCGAACGTCATCCGCTGGTAGATATCGAGCACCATGCTCAGGCGCTGTTTCAAAAAGCTCATTTCAATGCCGAGATCGAGCGACTCGGACGATTCCCAGGTAAGCTCCGGGTTGATGAGGTTGGGGCCGGTGGTATATGCCGGCCGGTTGCCGCTCACGATCCAGTTCAGGTTGGGCTGGATGTTCAACAGCGGCAGGTCCTGGTAGGCGGCCACGCGCTGATTGCCCAGCCTCCCCCACGATGCCCTGATCTTCATGGCGTTCACGTAGGGGCTTACCTGTTCCCAGAATTGCTCCCGGTCGATATTCCAGCCGGCGGACAATGACGGGAAGAAACCCCAGCGTTTGCTGCGGGCGAAGATGGACGTGCCGTCGTACCGGCCGTTCACTTCGAGCAGGTATTTATCGCGGTAGCTGTAGTTGAACCGTGCAAAATACCCCTGTGTGGCCCAGTGGCTCATCGCGTCATACACCTGCATTTCCCCGATGGCCGTTGTCATGGACGGTACGGAAGGCGCCAGCAACGAGCGTTTCAAACCACCCAGCGCGTCGCTTCTATTCGATTCCTGCTGGTAGCCCGCCATCAGCGACAGATGATGGTCTGTGAGCAAATCGTATTTATAGCTGGTGTAAAGGTTGAAGGAACTGTATACGCTGTTCGTTTTTTCCTTGGAGATGTAAGAGGGCACGGTGGATTGTATGGCCGACATCGAACCGTCCACCATGTCTTCGTACGCCGTCAGAAAAACTTTTTCATAATCGCTGTAGGGCAAATCCACAGAATAGTCCGCATTGATCTCCCAGTTTTTCACCGGCGTGAATACCGTGGCGAAACGCTGCGTCAGTTCCCGGCCCACCGTTTCATCGGTAGCGGCCAGCATCGCCGGTATGCGGGAAAGGTTGGAGTAGTGGCCGTTGGGAGATTTCAGCCACTGGTTGGGATGCGTGCGGAGCACGTGGTGCAGCGCCAGCGAATAAGTGCCGTCAACGCCGGGTTTATTCCGTTGCGACTGCATCAGGCGGGTGTTGGAGGTAAACTTCCACCAGTCGGTAAGTTTCACATCCAGCTTGGAGTTCAGGTTGACGCGCCTGTAGTCGTCCTGCCCGAATTTAAGGATGCCTTTTTCGTAGGTATGCCCGGCGGAAATAAAATACGCCAGGTTCTCCCCGCCCCCGCTGACCGATAAATTCTGCTGGTTACGATGCCCGTTGCCGAAGTGAATGTCCATCCAGTCGTTGTTCCCGTTGGAAAGCAGGTAGGTGCCCCAGTTCTTGGGATTACCCGGGTCGGGGATCGTTTGCGGGCCGCCGGGGTCTTTCATATAGGCGATGATCCGGTCGATCGTTTCTTCCGTAAACAAACGGGCCACGCCCTGATTATCGTGCATTTCGTTCATCGCTTTTACGAACGTGTATGCGTCGAGCATATGGGGCTTGTCGATGGGTGTGGATACCGCCCCGTTGGCGGAAAAATTCACCTGCACCTTTTTCCCCAGCGCGCCCGATTTGGTGGTGATCAGCACAACGCCGTAAGGCGCGCGGGCGCCGTAAATGGCGGACGCGGCCGCATCTTTCAATACGGAGATGCTCTCGATGTCGTTCGGATCCACATCGTTCAGATCTCCCTGCGTACCGTCGATCAGCACGAAGGGCGCGCCCTGGCCGCGTATCTGTATGCCCATTTTGGCGCCCGGCTCGTAACCCATGGCGCCGTAGTTGAACTGCACGCCCGATACCGTGCCCTGCATGGCCTGGCTCACGTTCATCACCGGCCGGTTCCGGAGGCGGGCGCCGTCGATCACTTCCACCGAGCCCGTCAGGTTTGTTTTCTTCTGTTTGCCGTATCCTACCACCACCACATCCCCCAGGGCAACGGCCTTCCCTTCCGCCAGCGTCACCGTGAGGTCGGCGGATGCAGGGGCTACCGCCACCTCCTTCGTGGCGTACCCGATAAAACTGACGGTCAGGGTGTCTTCTCCCGTGGGAGCGGCTATGCGGAAGGCGCCGTCCGCGCCCGATACGGTGGAGATATTGCTTTTCTTCAGCCGTATGCTTGCGCCGGGAATGCCGGCGCCGTCGGCCGACACGATTTTACCCGTAAGCGATTCCTGTTCTTTCGCCTGTTCCTTTTTTACCAGCGTGAGGCCGTTGTTCCCTTTCAATATCTTCACGTCAAGCGGATCCAGCAGCCTGTGCAGCACGCTTTCCAGGGATTCGCCCCTGATCACCAGCTGATCGATCTTCCGGTGTTTGAGCCCCAGCTTTTCGGTAAAAGCGATATCCACCCCTGTTTTCTTTTGCAGGTCTACCAATACCTCGTGTATCGTGGTGTTATTGTAGGTGAGATGCAGCGGTTTCCCGGCGGATTGAGCATTGGCGGGAACCGCCGTGAGCAGGCAGAGCGCGAATGCCAGCACCATAGGCAACGCATAAGGCCATCCCGGCCTCCGTGATTTTTTCGCGGGTCTGAAGAGTAGCATTTGTTGACTTTAAATTGTTTGACGAAACGGTAAAGACGGCGTAAACGGATCCACCGGAAAAGCGCCGGCAGCTTTCCTCCGGATCATTCACATCTATGACCGGGCCGCATCATGCGGCCCCTCTTGTTTTGGTTAATACAGCACTATACGCGATCTGTCTTCTTTTTTGACGGTGTACTTTTTCCCGGTGAGCCGCAGTATCTGCTGCAGCATTTCCCCCCCGGGAATGGACTTCCGGAACGTAATGTTGTAACGGTCTTTGAGCAAACCGGCATCGCCGGTCACCAACCTCCAGCCGTACATGTTGTACATGGTTTGGCTCAGCTCCTGGAAGCTGGACTGGTCCAGCACAACCACACCCGTCATCCACGAATTGCCGTGGTTATCGGCAACAGCCCCGAGGTTGTAGCCGCCCGTCCGCCGGTCAAATTTCAGCTCCTCACCGGGCTTCAATGCAGACAGTATTTTCTCTTTCAGGGAAACACGCACCATGCCCGTATGCACGGCTACTTTGGTGCTCTTTACAGCGGGGTATGCCTGCACATTAAAACTGGTGCCCAGCACACGGATATCCAGGTCGCCCCCTTCGATAACAAACGGTCGCAGCGGGTCTTTCCGCACGTCAAAAAAAGCCTCGCCCTGCAGCGCCACCTTTCTCGCGTTGCGCGTATAATCCGCCAGCACACGCAGCTCCGTATTCGCATTCAGCACCACCACCGTACTATCGGGCAGCACAACGCGCTGCTGTTCCATCGGGCCGGTTTTAAACGTCCGTATAACGGGGCCCGCCAAAAATTCCGCGGGTTGCACAACCGCTTCCTTTTTCGACCACTGGTACCAGGTAAAGATCAGCGCAGGCAGCAGCACGGCGGCAGCCACCCAGCGCCACGGCAGGCGCCTCACCTTCGGCGCGGCGGCAGCCCGGACCGTTCCGGACAATATCCTGGTTTCTACTTCGGATATGAACGCTTCGCTGATGGCCGTTGGTTCGTCGGCCGGGGCCTCCTCCAGCGACTGGTACCATAACTCCACCACGAACCGTTCCGCCGGTGTGGCGGTACCGTTCCGGTATTTCTGTATGAGTTTCTGCAGCTGGTGATTTTCCACTGTCTTCCCGTTTTACAGGACTAAGACAAGCGGCAGGGGGGAAAAGTATGCAGGAAAGCAAAAAAAAATGTGGCTACCCTTTGGTGAGCAGGCAAAATACGGTAATGCAGAGGGAATGGTGAATGTCGGGGTGCCGTTGTTTCAGGGCCTGCCTGATCCTGCGGTACATCTCCATGCTGTAGCCTTTTACCGTCTGTTCGGCCAGCCCCAAAGCCTGGGCAATTTCTTTCAGGGTATAGTCCTCGTTCCGCAGCGCGAAAATCTTTTGCATGTTCTCCGGCAGTTCCGATATGATGGCCGAAAGGCTGGTATTGAGCTCTTTTTCCACCAGCAGGTCCAGTACGGGAGATTGTACCGCCCTGATGCCCAGCGTCATTTTTTCGACGGTCCGCTGGTGGAGGTCCGTTTTCGACAGATGATTCAATATCCTGTTCTTGAGGGCGGTATTGAGATAGGCCGCCACCGAGCCTTTAATGGATAACTTTTCTCTTTTCACCCAAATGTCGATCATCAGCTCCTGCACAATATCGGCCGCATCGTCGCGGTTGCCCAGTTTGCCATAGGCAATGCCCAATAATCTGCCGGTATGTTCCCGTACGAGCTGCTCATATTCCAAATGCGCCACCGTGGCCGGGGCGTCGTTAAACTTCGGATCGGGACGAGACATGGTGCATGTTTGAAACGTGAATTATTCCGTGCTAATGTAACAAACATTTGTTAGAATAGTATGAGGGTGGCGATGGCGGTCAGGGAGTGCGCCCCATCCAATTGCGAGGTTCGTTGTTGCTTCGCCTGTCACGGAGTGAAGGAATAATAAAGCCGGCAGTTTTTAAGGAACTACGCTGCTACCGGAGCTCATAATGATCTTTGAATAGGGCAATACAAATACAACAATCGCCAGGCATACAACGAACGCCGTTAGGCTTAAAATCACAAGCAAGATATGAAACCAGTCTTCCTGGATTTCATTGTACCCTGGAATGCGGTGGGCCCTTTCCGGGTGGCGGGCTGCGATCTCACGCCGTTTCTGATCTTTTTCCCGCTTATGCCAGCAGGCTACCAGCGCAATAAAAAACAGGATGGCCAGTGCAAGCGGGATCGTCATGGCCGAGCTCAATGGAACAAACAGGCTGATCAGCAATAAACTACCTGCCAGCCCGAGAAATACGAAATAATCAGCCTTCAGACCCCAAAAACGACTGATCATCCAATGAAGACCGTAGAAAACTCCGCAAATGATTACGAAAAGAAAGGTTTCACCCATGGCAAAGGGATTGTTATACCAATATAACGAATTTAACCGGGGCCTCTTAAACAATCCAGGACTGCGTTCATGACACATAGGACGGATAGAGCTGGCCGATATCAATCCCATTTGTGGACGACGCAGGTTTACAACATCCACAAGCCGTCAGTTCAGGTTCAACCCAAACACAAGGCCCAACCAGGGCCTGTTGTTATAAACCCAGCTGCCGTGGTTGCCATCCATGAGCCTGTCCCATCCGATTGCGACGCCGGCGGTAAACTGGTTCAAAGCGGCAATGGCAGCAATCCCCCTGTTGAACACAACGCCGTCGTACTCCGATTGAACGGCCCCGGACGTTACATGCGGACTGACAAAAGTATTGCCGAACCCCATATAGGTGCCAACGGAAAATCCCAGGTGCGTGATCGTTCTTTTGGAAATGCCGATGGGGCTTACGTTGTAGCGCAGTATGTAAAAGTCTTTTCGATACCCGAGGTACAGCCCGCCGTTGAGATTGGCATTCAGCTGCCTGGTGACGCCTTCTGCCGGGAAGCGGTATTTAATGGGAACGGTAAGAAAATCGATGTCGAAGCTCCCTTTGGTGAAAACAGGCGATTGGCTCAGGCTGCCGGGCGCTACGTTCCCATAAACGAGCGCACGCGCCTGCATGGTATCCACGTGCTTTCGGGCCGCCACCTTTGAGACAGGATAAGCCCGTATCAGATCGTCATCATTGTGAATGTATACCTTTCGCATGTTGCCAGTGCCGCTGGCATTATAGTAACCGTCCGAGAACTGATATTTTGCACTGGGTTTAAAAATCCCGCAGCCATAGCAGCCGGCCATCAGGATGAAGGGTAAAATGAGCCGCATCGTCCGTTGTTTTAGGGCACAAAGATATAACAGCGTATTATAAATGCGCCGTACCCCTGACAGAAGCTGTACAGCGCTTACGCCGGAATGTAAAGAAAGTTATGTTCACCCGCTGGCGGAGCCGGTAAAAGAAGAGGGGAAATGATATGCAGGTTTCTGAAATATGGCAGCTGAATGAGGCTAAAACTTTGTAACATTGTACCAGGGGAAGAACATCCTGTCACAAGTAAAATGTGCTTTCATATGGTTCAGCCAAAAGGCATCTTTCATTTCCTGATCGTTAGCGGCATCGCCATCATGCTGGCCGCCTGCAATGCCGCCAAAGCCCCTCAAAAGCCGGGAAAGGTCCGGCTTGCAAAGATCGTGGTTGATTCTGCGCAGCTGGAAAACTATAAAACGCTCCTGAAAGAAGAGATCGAAGCATCCATAGCAAAGGAGGCCGGCGTACTGACACTATATGCGGTCTTTGAAAAGGAAAGACCGACCCACCTCACAATCCTGGAAATCTATGCCACAGAAGAGGCGTATCAGGCGCATCTGAAAACCACGCACTTTTTGAAGTATAAAAACGGGACTGCGCATATGGTCAGGGAACTGGAACTGGTGGAAACGGATCCGCTTGTCCCTGAATTAAAGATCAAGTAACGGGCCCGCTGAAGAATCCCCGTCATCATTTGTTTAACATTTGCTTATAAACGCATGCTGAAAGCTATTTTCTTTATCCCATTCGTATTGCTTGGGCATTTCGCCTCATCCCAGGATATCCCGAAAGATCTGTACGGCAACTGGAGAGGTACGGTCAGGGTACGTAGCGACGGGAAGCCATATTCCAGTAAAATAAAAACCGTGATGCAGAGCCATAATGGCTACCACCTGAAAATTTCAAAGGACGGGTGGCTTACCAATGACGACGGATTGCGTGAAAAATTACAATACAACAAAAAGGACAGCAGTTTTTTCCTGGCCGACAGGCACTTTGTGAAAATCGAACGGTTGACGCCAACAAAGATGGTCCTCCGCCTGTATCTTTTTTATGACCGGAAAGCTGCTGCGACGATCACGGATAAATCTTTTTTTCACCGCTGTTATTACGTGAAAAAGGGAGCATAAATACAAGTCCTCAAAACTATCCATAAGTCAAGGCCGTCAGACACCCTCGATGGTATCCGGCGGAGCGCTGGCCTCAGACCGGATAAACCAATCCTCACCCGCCCTTCATCTGTTCGATCGCCTTCCACCCTTCCGGCGTGATGCCCATGATTTCGGTCACAACGCCGAGCGTCTGGTAGGTGTCAAAGAAAACCATCCGCGCGATCGGGTGGTCTACTTCGCTGATGACCGCATACCCCTGGCCGCGCAGATCGCCGGTGACCCGTTCGAAATCGCTGACCGGCAAACGGAAGGCAAGGTGTTGTGTGCCGCCCGCGGGATACTTGGCGAGATAGTCGTGGAACATGCTTTGCCCGGAAAGCGGCTGCACCAGCTCGATGAATGTGCCCCCGTTGTAGGTCTGGGTGGTCAGCCATTCCCCGGCCGCCGGCAGGCCGTAGTAGGTCATCCCCAGATCCCGCGCGCGCACGTGTTCCGGTTCGGGGAAACCCGCTATACCCAGGGCATTCGTAAGGAACTTGACCGCAGCGTGAATGTCCGGGACCACCCAGCCGATCTGGGCCAGTTCAAGCCCGGCGATGGTAGTGTTGATGCTGTTCATGTTTGTATGCAGTTAGGTGAATGCTTAGCCAAAGGTAAAACGGAAGGATTGACCGCATCAGGGGCATTCGCGGCAATAAGGGGGCCGTTTGCGACTATCGTCTCCCGGGAAACAATGGCCAACATCATCAAAAAGGGCCCACCGGCCAATGGCGGAAGAAGCACAACATCCGGCGCATCAATTTTTTTTCATCTTCCGCCTTTTTCGTAATTTACTGCTCATTGGAATGGGATGAAACATATGAGCACAATTTATTCGTATTTTTAATCATATTTAAATCTCAAATCTCAGGACTTACGCGTTAATATACGTTCCCCAAAGCGGCTCCAAATACCAGGAAAGATTGTATGCTTTCCATTTTCCTGAAAAAATTAATGGTAATATACCTTGCCGACAAAGCATGTACACGACAACTCAATCTTTTGAAGAATTGATCAACAGTGCAATAATTGCCAGTGTTTTCAAAGATAACCACCAAAAAACTTCAGTAGAAACGCGACAATATCATTGAAGAAAAGAAAGCCTAAAGGTCAGATCACTATCATATTGAATTATCCAGAATCAAAACTTCCTTTATGAAACGCAACTCCTTTTTAAAGCTGGGCCTCGCCATGGGTGCCCTTCTTACCGCTCCGCTCAGTATTTATGCAAGAGTCAGAAAAGAAATCCGCGACGACAAAGGCTTCAAAGTGGATGCGGGAAAAGACCGCTTTAATAAAAGCACGACCCCTTTTGCCGGTGATACCTTTTATACCAAAGTATCAGGCAGCGACACAGATGGAGGCATGTATGTTTTTGAATCGACACGCATAAATGAAGGAGGCCCCATACTGCATACGCACTACGACACCGATGAATGGTGGTATATTTTAGAGGGCGAATTCCTTGTGCGGGTCGGGGAGACCACTTATACCGCCAGGCCCGGCGACCTGATATTTGGCCCGCGGAAAGTACCGCATACCTTTGCAAAGGTAGGGCCAGGATTGGCAAAGCTGATCATCTGTCATCAACCTGCCGGTAAAATGGAAGAATATTTCAAGAAGCTCAGTGAAGGCGTAGCCGCTAAAATGACAGAGGCGGAACGAGATAATCTTAGAAAAGAACACGGCTTTGAAAGAGTTGGCCCGCCGATAACGTATTTAAAACAATAAAAAACAGTATTGCTTTTTTTTACGGGACTGCCCGCCATGCGATGGCGGGCGACTTCCTTCATCATCTCAATAAAATGAACCGAAATGAGAAGAGTGCTGCTTGTCGGCCTTCTGCTAACCAATGTTCCGTCAGCAGACAAAATAACTATAAAAAATATTGCACTGTTTGCGGCCTCCAACCAGACGGAAGTAGAGGCCGTTTTTCTCCAGCATCACAACAATATTGATATCGTGATCATGGGCGCAGGAATTGAGCTGGAAACAAGATTGCAAATTATCCGGTACATATTCAGCGCCAGCGACACCACTTCCGTTCACATGAAAGACAGGGCTTCGGGACCGGAAGGCTTCATTCCTTTTATCAATGACGTATTAAGCGGCTTGCTGGGCTAGCATATGGCACCCCACGCCCCGGTCCCGCATACATATATCCATTAAGGATTAGCCGGAGCTTTGCCATTGGGTCAAACAGACGATCACCTGCTTTCATTCACCTCGATATACCTGTGATCTTTTTGTGTGAAAAGCCGCGCGTTAATGATGGAAGGTTTTATGCAGGAAAGGTAAGTCCAGCCGATAAAGACTGCCTGCAAGGGAATTCTGTACCACAGGTAACCCGGCCCATCCCCGTCAAGGGTCGCGCTTTCAAGATTGACGTGGTGCATCGTGGCGTAAATGTTTGCGGGAAGCAACAGCACAAAAAAAGCGATCAGCAGCCACCCCGTCAATTTTGCGTACCTGGGCAACAGGAGCCCAACCGCGGCCAATATTTCCAGCACCCCGGTGGCGTATACCAACGGAGTCCTGAAAGGCACAAAATCGGGCAGCATCATCGACATACCTTTGGTAAACACAAAGTGCGCAACGCCCGTTGCCACCAGCATGGCCGCCATTGCCATCCTGCCCGAAAGGGCGAATCTATATTCCTTGTATAATATTCTCATGACCAGTAACGCAATGAGGAAAACGACAGGTAAAATACTTTCCGGCATTTCTTTCTTTTTTGCAAAGATGAGCCGAAACGCCGGAGCAAACAATGAACCAGGGTTAATAAATGCGCTTGCGTATCCGGCTTAACGCCTGTGGAGTAATCCCGATGTATGAGGCGATATATTTCAGGGGGATTTGCTGCATTAACCGCGGTTGTTCCTCGATCAGTTTCAGGTATCGCTGTTCCGCCGTGTCGGTCAGCAGCGAAATCTCCCGCCTTAGCCCTTCCATATAAAGCCCCTCGCTGGCGTTCCGGCCAATCGCGTCCCCGACGTCCGTCCGATCATAAATAACCTGCAAATCCGCGTAGGTTAAACGCCAGAGCGTGGTTTCCGTAATCGTTTCCATACAGTATACGGACGGCGTTCGCCTCAGGAAGGAGTCGTACCCGCTTACAAATTCATTGGCAAAGGAAAAGGAAAAGGTGACTTCCTGCTCATCTTTGGGGATATAAAACCGGACGATCCCTTTTTCAATAAACGAGAGGTAATCTTCTGTTTGCCCTGTTTTTAACAACATGGCTTTCCTGGGAAATTCCTGCCGTGTAAGCCTGGAAGCAAAAAACTGCCAGTCATGGTCACTGATCGGCGTTAATGTTTCAAAATACTTTCGAATCTGGTCCATTGCCGGAAAATATTGGTTTGCCATCGTTGGACGATTGGCGCTGACGAAGATACGGCTTTTGTAAAATCCCTTTAAGCCCGATACATCTGCGGATACGAAGATTTATACGGTGCATCCAATACGAACCAATTTCTGCACATGTTACTATATGTTTTTTGTAAATTTACCGTTCTCAAACAAGTATAACTGTCAAATTCGCATTGCCATTACCCGGGTGTACGCTAAAATTCTGAAAACAACAAACAATATGAAAGTCGCCATAAAAATTCTATTGATAACCTTATTCACTGTTTCGATTTTAAATTGCAGGGCTCAACAAAAAGACGCATTCAAAGCCAAAGTGGTTTACAAATCCGATAACCTGATTGTTACCCAGATTTCCGAAAACGCCTTTGAGCATACTTCTTTTTTACAGACGCAGGATTTCGGGAACGTTCCCTGTAACGGCCTGATCGTCAGAAACAGCCAGGAAGCCATTGTTTTTGATACGCCAACCAACGATAAAATTTCGGAAGAGCTCATCAAATGGATAAAACAGTCGCTGCATTGCAGGATAAACGCAATTATCCCGACCCACTTCCACCATGATTGTTTAGGTGGCCTCAAGGCATTTGACGACCAGGGCATTCCATCTTACGCATATGTCAAAACGATAGAACTCGCCAAAGAAAACAATTTTATCACCCCAAAAAACAGCTTCCCGGACTCGCTTATCCTGAAAGTAGGCCATGAAACAGTGATTGCGAAGTTCTTCGGAGAAGGGCATACCAGGGATAATATCGTCGGATATTTCCCCGGCGAAAACGTCCTGTTTGGAGGTTGTCTGATCAAAGAACTGAATGCCGGCAAAGGTTTCCTGGGTGATGCAAATGTTGCCGCCTGGTCAGGCACGGTTGAAAAAGTGAAAGACCACTACCCGGATGTGAAAATTATTGTGCCCGGGCACGGGGAATATGGGAACAAAGCATTATTGGACTACACGATTAACCTGTTCAGGGTCAAATAACATATTGAAGAACTGCTGCCAGAATAAAGGGGCCTTACATACATTCAATGGATTCGAACAAAACCACCGCAACCATCCTGCAGACAAAACAGCATTTCGAGATTCTCGACGGATTAAGGGGCATCGCCGCGCTGCAGGCGCTGTATGGCATATACGCAGTATGCCAAGCTTTAGGGGCAAATGGTTGGCTTAACTTTATGGCAGTGGGCTCGCCACCCTATAAGGGCCGCTTTTTTCTCCGGTTAAATTTGCCCGTTATAATTGGGGGTCAAATTCCACAATCCATTCAATACCATATCTGTCTCTGAACATCCCGGCGTATGTACCCCAGGGACCTTCGCCAATGGGCCCTTCAACATCTCCGCCTGCCGACAGGCCGTTAAATATCCGGTCTGCTTCTTCACGGCTTTCGGCGCTGACTGATATTTTAGATCTGTTTTCGCTTTCGTTGACCCGGCCCATAAATTCGGGAACGTCGTTGGCTATCAGCACATTTTGTTTACCAATTGGCAAGGCGATGTACATTAACTTGTTTGCCTCAGCTTCCGCTACCGGAAACTCATCGTTTGCCAGATCTTTAAAACGGATGATCTTTTTGAACTCTCCGCCAAAAACCGATTTGTAAAAAGTGAACGCTTCTTCGGCATTCCCGTTGAAGTTGATCCATGGATTGATTGTTCTCATAGTTTTTATTTTTAAATTGTTGATCTTCCTGTTTATTATTTCTGTGATAAAGTGGTTAACAGCTCTTCCAGGTTTTTTAAGGTCATGGTAAAGCCTATTTTGAAACCCGCCAGTAATTTTTCCAATCGCTCAAACGATTCATTAAAAATGGTAATGTGCACTTTGGTGATGCCATTTTGTTCGCTGAAATTGTAATCCCATTCAGAACCCGGCAGTTCACGGTTTTCGTCTTTATCCGCAAACGTGTTGTACATCTTGAAATTGGTTTTCGGGGTGATGGACGTAAATTCCTGCACCGCCCAACGCTCCTGCCCGTCGGGGCTTATCATCGCGTAAAACCGCCGCCCGCCCACTTCAAAATTCATATACTTCGTTTTGGCGCGCATAGGTGCAGGCGCGCTCCATTGGTCCAGTAACTCGGCTTTGGTAAAGGCATCCCATACTAAAGAAAGCCCGGCGTTAAATTCCCTGATTATAACCACGGTTTTTGCCGCTTTGTCAACATTAAAATCAAATAGCAAATCGTTGCTCATTATTGCTGTTTTTTAATTGTTGATAATAAATTGTCAAGCTGGTTAAACTGCGTTTCCCATTTTTGCCTGAACTGGGCTAACCAATGGTCAAACTCCTGCATTTTCTTCGCATTCAGGTGATAATAAATCTCCCTGCCGCTCGGCTCAGGTTTAATCAATTCGCACTCGCACAATACTTTAATATGCTTTGATACCGCCTGCCGGGTCATATCAAATTTTTCGGCCATAGCATTGGGTGTTAATGCCTGGATAGCAATTAACGTTAAAATAGCCCTGCGCGTGGGGTCTGAAATGGCCTGGAATATATCTTGTTTCATTCTTGTTGATTAATTAAGCAACCCTCAGGTTGCAAATATATATGCAACTTTCGAGTTGCGCAAATATATTTTCAGTTTTTAGCGGGTCTCTGAAAAATTGTGGAGGTTGGGGAGGGACAATTATGCCAGGTACACGGATTTGGGCACTGCCGTATCCGTGTACCTGGCACTAAGGGAGGTAACAAAAAAATGGCCAATACGAAACCGGGGCATCGTCCTGGATCATAGGTTTTTCATCTCAATACGGGGCCATTTCCATGCATAAAGGATAATCAGACAAAGAAGAACGACTTCCACAACAGCGCCAAACACCATGTGTATCCAGGCCTCTCCCACCAGATTAAACAACGTAAAGGGAATGAACAACGCGGCAATGATGATATTTGCCCAGCGATTTACTTTAGCCGGCAGGGCAACGGAAAGGAAAATCATTAACGCCGGAATCGTCACAGCAGCGAGTACTATCAAAAGAAAAGCTTGCGAAATGTCAAATACAAATACCTTGCCTGCTAACAGATCTTCCAGCGAACCCGGCATAAACAGGTGGAAATAATCTACATAGATGTAGAGAAACATAAAACTCGCCCACAGCGCTGCAAGCTTGAGTTTCAAACTGACTTTGATGTCTTCCAATGAGTTTTGCGGTGTGTTTTGTGTATGCATAAATTATCAGTTAGAAATTAAACCCGAAATGAAATCCCGGTTCTCCGAAGACGAATTTGGACCATTTATCATCCAGCTGTTTAAATCCATCAGGCATTTTTGTGTGATAAGCACGGTGGGTAACTGCAATTGATGGCTGAACAAAAAATCTGTCCTTAAAAAGTTTGATGTGATAACCAACACGGTAAGTATTGAAAATCTGAAAACCATTGTCGGTTTTTTTGCCGTCAACATTCATAAAAGTCTGCCAGGTAGGCATTACATTCAGTTCGGCATATAAACCTTTCCACAAAAATCGCTGGTAAGCCACTGATACGCCATACTCACGAACATATCCCGGAAATTCTTCTTCCGGCTTACCGTATGATTTGTTTAAAAATGGGTGAATACCATTCGGCCAGGCATATTTCCAGGTTTTGGGTTCTACTGTAATTACATCTTTTCCTGTAATCCGATAGCCTACATTGAGTTGAACGAAGCCCGGGGGGTTGGTAGAAGCCAGATTACCCAATAAAAATATAGTGCTGCCAACGAACCACCGTTTGTAAGTGCTGTCTGTTTTATCATACTGTGCTTTGAGTTGGAGCGTACCTGTCATCATCAAAACAAAACCAATCAATAAAATTTTCTTTTGCATTTCTATTTTAATTAGTATTAAACGATACTGTAAAAGTAGATTGGCGAGATGCTATAACCCGTTCACTTAAGTTAAGAAATGAACCTTACCCTATATTTTTCGCTACAATCCTTGCTTTTAACCTGCTTGGAGATCCGGGTTCGATGCTAAAAATTAAACCCAAAATGAAGCCCGGGTTCAAAACCAAAGAATTCAGGCCATTTACTTTCCGCTAATTCAAAAGATTGGGGTGTATTAGTTTTTACAGGCCAATGGGTCAGACCAATAGATGGTTCTATGAAGAAACGGTTTTTAAACAGTTTAACCTGGTAACCCAAACGGTAAGTCATAAATAGCGTGTATCCATTTGCAATCTTTTCGTTATCCTCATCATAATATTTTTGAAAAGCATTCATTGCATGAACACCCGTATATAATCCTTTCCACCAAAAACGATTGTACGCGACTCCAAGTACATTCTGGCGGACATGTCCGGGGTAGTTTTCTCCCGGTGCATCAAATGATTTTCCCCAGGGGATACCTAATGGGTAGGCAAACCTGGATCTTTTTAATTCCAGGAAAACAACATTTTTAGGTGTTATCCTATATCCAACATTTAGCTGTATAAAATGAGGTGGGTTTCGGTCATTGGGAATAAAATTCCCCAACATCAGGAAGGTACTCCCAATAAAATACTTTTTGTAAGTACTGTCTTGTTTGGCATATTGGGCTTTGAGGTGGAGCGTGCTTATCGTCATTAAGACAAGACAAACGAACAGAATTTTCTTTTGCATATCAATATTACTGGTTGTTAAATGATATGCAAAGGTAGATTCGCGAGATGCTATAACTCGTTCACTTAAGTTAAGAAATGAATCCTACCCCTTATTTTTCTCTACAATCCTTGCTCTTAACCTGCTTAAAGACTGGGGTTTGACACCCAAATAACTCGCTAATTGATGCTGTGGCACACGCTGAATAAGGTCCGGCCTTTTTTGCATCAAGTTCAGGTATCGTTGTTCAGGGGAAGAAGTTTTAAACTCGTCAAAATCTATTCGTTGTTTAGCTAAAAGCTGTTCGGATAATATTCTGCACATGGTTTCAAACTTCGGAAATTTACCGTTTATTTCTGCCTCCATATCAGCATTTGAAACTGTAAGTATGGTGTCTTCTATACAGCTTACATAATATTCGGACGGAGTTTTGCTTATTACACAAGGCGGGGTCAAAGCTTCCATTTCAGTATAGAAAGCAGTCGTTTTTTCTTCGCTATCCAAAACATAATATGTCCGGATACAACCTTTTAAAACAAAGTAGCTGTCTTTCGATTTTTGTCCTTCCTTGAGCAAAGTCGTCCCTTTCTTAACAGAGCGGAATAAATCTAACGAAAGTATTGCGTTCTTCTCATCATCTGTCAGAGAAACGTATTTTGATATAAAGTCAAATAGTATGTCCTGCATTGTTTTTATATGTTGATACTGTCGTCTGTTACACTCGCCACCAGCTCAAAAATAGGCGCAATTATACGATTTTCAAAAAAACGATATATATTCCTATGTGGCTGCATCTGGGCATTAAATTCATTGGTTGCTATTGGAAGCTTGGCCACAGGGGCAGATTTCCTGGAAGTTAGTTGCTCAACCTTGCCGATGGCAGAAAACAAAACCTGGCCAGTGTGTTTGCCGTTACCTAAATCCATGTAATAGCGGGTCAGTTTATCTGGTATTTAAAGACAAAGGTCGCTGCTTGTAAAAGTGTCATCTTAAGGGCTTTCGGGGGTGACTCTCCATTGTTGTGCCGGGTCAACCTTTTAAGGGGTTCTTCGGTGAATCCTTTATAGTACGAGCCGCCCCTGCAAGCTCTGCATGATATATACGTAGTATGCCATATCATCCCAGGTTAAAACAAACAAAAAAGGCGCTGATCTCTCAGCACCTTTATTTCTGCGGACCGGACGGGACTCGAACCCGCGACCTCCGCCGTGACAGGGCGGCATTCTAACCGACTGAACTACCGATCCTCACCACCAACACGCCTTTCAGCGTACCGGTTGTCCCCTTTCGGGGCTGCAAATATAGAAATATTTATTTCAAATCGCCAAATTTCCAGACATAAAAATTCTCAACATATCAATACAAAATTACCTCCTCCTATCCCCCTTACCCGAAGCAGCGCCAATTTACCGCGTAAAAGTTCGTTTTTAATTCACTAATATTGAGCATTGGATATTCCACATTTTTCAGATCAACCAAAGAGACTAGCCGCACGAAGCGTAACCTTACGATAACATTGGCTTTATAATTTTGCGTCATCATGGACAGTAGCGTCATCCAGATTCCACCGGCATTGATGCACCGGTTTAAAAAGGGACAAGAAGAAGCGCTCAGGGAACTGCTCGGCATCCTGGGCCCGAAAGTATTGGGGTATTGTAAAAAGAAAACAGGCAACGACGAAGACGCGGAAGAACTGCTGCTCGACATCTTTCTCAAACTCTGGCACTTCCGCGACCGGCTCGATCCGGACGCCAACGCGGAAGCACTGCTCTTCACCATCGCCCGCAACCACATCATCAATTTCATGCGCAATAAAGCGCTGCGCCGCCTCAGCGCCCTGGCGCCGGAAGAGGCTGCCCTCCAGCAGGAAGACAGCATCGTCCGCAAACTCGACTATAACGAGCTCTACCGCCAGTACCAGCAGGTGCTGGGCAAACTGGGCGACAAACAGCGCACCGTATTCCGGCTCAGCCGCGAAGAAGGCCTCTCCCACCGCGAAATCGCCGATAAACTGGGCATCTCCGTACGCACGGTGGAAGCCCACATCCACAGCAGCCTCAAAGTGATCAGAACGGAACTGAAAGATAGCTACGTGCTGCTGGTGCTGCTGTTCCTCCACCAATAACTCCCGGCCCTGAAAGCTTAAAAAAGACAGCCCGCCGGGTAACGTGCTCCAACGCCCGCCAATACCCCCTTCCGCAGCCGCTTCCCGGGCCAAAAAAAATTTTACCCCTCCACTAAGTAGTCCAGCCATTTCCCGTGTATATATAGGAAAGCACATTCCTATCACATGAGTCACGACCATTCCGCGCGTATCCGGGAATTATTCGAAAAGATCCAGCACAACACCGCCACGGCCGAAGAACTGCGCCAGTTCATCGCCCTCACGGAAGAAGCCGACCAGCAACAGCTGCTGCCGTCACAGGAGTGGGAACAGGCCGCCCCGCAACCTTTGCCGACGCAGCTGGAACAGCGCCTCATCCGCAAGGCAGCGCCCAAAAAGCCGTTGCTGCGCCGCCTGCTCCCCTACGCCGCAGCCGCGGCAGTGGTCACGGCCGCCCTTATCCAGGTGTTCCGGCCGGCGCAGACGGCGCCGGAAACATGGGCCACGGCCTATGCGAACGACGGGGAGATCAAAAAAGTGATGCTGCCGGACAGTTCCATGGTAACACTGAACGCCCGCTCCGGCATCCGCTACAACACCTCGGCCGAAAACCGGACCGTGCACCTCGAAGGACAGGCATTCTTCGACGTACGGGCCGACCAGCAGCGCCCCTTCATCGTGTGCAGCGGGGAACTGAGCACGCAGGTGCTCGGCACTTCCTTCGACGTAAAGGCCTATGCCAACGAAAAACCGCAGGTGGCGGTACTGACGGGTAAAGTAAAGGTAGCCGACCAGCATGGCCACAACATCGTGCTGGCGCAGGGCGACCAGGCGCAGTACAACACCGGCGCCACCGCGTTCAACCGCTTCCGGGCAGACACGGCGCAGATGAGCAGCTGGCAGCAGGGCATCATCAACATGAACAACAAAACGCTGCAGGAAGTAAGCGCCGAACTGGAACGCTGGTACAGCGTGCGCATCGTGCTGGAAACACCCGGCATCGGCGCTCATGTATTATCCGGCACCCAGGTGAACGCTTCGCTGGCCAGCACCCTGGAATCCGTTTGTTTCATCTTCAACCTGCAGTACTCGCAGGATGGCACTATGGTTCGTATCCGCAAAAAATAACCACGCAAAAACACGTTCAAAACCGATTGTATGAATTCATTTTTACTGAGAAAGCTGCTACACCTCCGGCTGCTTCTACTGGCCATGCCTTTGCTGGCGCTGGCCATGCCGGCGGCGGCGCAAAACCAGGAAGACCGCACGATTTCACTTTCCGTGAAAAACGCCGGCGTTACCGACATCTTCCGCGCTATCGAAAAACAGACCACCTTCCGGTTCCTGTACGACAAATCGTTGGAAACGGCGCCGGGTAAATACACGCTCACCTACCGGAGCATCACCGTATCGCGGTTGCTCTCCGAAATCGATAAACAGACCGGGCTCCAGTTCAAAGTAACGGGCAACAACATCTCCGTCACCACCCGGGGCAAAGCATCTTCCGCGGGCCAAAGCAACGGCAAAAGGGAAATAACGGGCATCGTGCGCGATTCCACCGGCGCGCCCATGATCGGGGTCACCATCATGGTAAAAGATTCCCGCGCGGGCACGGGTACCGACATCAACGGGCGGTACATCATGTCGGTGGACGACGATGCGGTGCTGGTATTCAGCATGATCAGCTACCGCAAACAGGAAATCCCGGTGTCTGGCCGCGACAAGATCGACGTGGTGATGCAGGAAGCCTCCTCCGCTTTGGAAGAAGTGGTGGTAGTAGGTTTCGGGGCGCAACGGAAAGTGAGCCTCGTGGGCGCGCAAACCACCGTATCGCCGAAAGACCTGAAGCAGCCTGTTTCCAACCTCACCAGCTCGCTCGGCGGCCGCATCGCCGGCATGGTGAGCGTGCAGCGTAGCGGCGAACTGGGATATAACGATGCGAACATCTACATCCGCGGCATCTCCACCTTCTCCAGCGGCCTCAGCGCGCCGCTCACGCTGGTAGACGGGGTGCCCCGTCAGATCGGCAACCTCGACCCGGAAGACATCGAGAGTTTCTCCGTACTGAAAGATGCCGCCGCTACGGCCGTGTACGGCGTCCGGGGCGCTAACGGCGTCATCCTGATCACCACCAAATCCGGCAAGGCCGGCAAACCGAGCTACAACTTCCGCTATACGGAAGGGATGACCAACTTCACCACGCTGCCATCTTTTGCGGACGGCGCTACGTACATGGAAATGTCCAACGAAGCGCTGCGCACCCGCGGGAGCTCTCCGCAGTATTCGGACGAGGCCATCCAGAAAACCCGCGACGGCAGCGATCCTTACCTGTACCCGAACGTAGACTGGTTCAAGGAACTGTTTAACAGCCACGGCCGCCTCCGCAACGCCAACGCCAACATCAGCGGCGGCTCGGAAAAAGCGGTGTATTATATCGGGCTCGGGTTTTACGATGAACTGGGGCTGTATAATATCGACGAACTGGCGAAATACAATTCTTCGATTTTCCAGAAACGCTACAACGTAACGTCCAACATCACGCTGTCGCCCTCGGCCACCACCACCGTGAAGCTGGGCATCAGCGGATACCTCAATAACATCAACCTGCCCAATACGGGCGTCAGCGGGATTTTCGAAGACGCCTACTTCATGACGCCGGTGCAGATCCCCACCCGCTACCCGGACGGTAAAATTGCCGACGTGCGCAGCGGCGGCCTCTCCAACCCATGGGCCAGCCTCACGCAGGCAGGTTACGCCAACCAGTGGAGAAGCCAGATCTTTTCGAACCTGCGCCTCACGCAGGAGCTGCCTTTCCTCACCAAAGGGCTGTCCGTCACAGGCATGTTTTCTTTCGACGCCTATAACTACACCAGCAACCGGTACACCAAAACACCGGATACCTGGCTGGCGACCGGCCGCGACGTCAACGGCCAGCTGCAATACGAACAGACGGCCATCGGTTCCGAGTTCCTGGCCTATGGCAAATCCAACGCGGGCGAACGGATCATCTATTCCGAAATGGCGCTCAACTACAACCGCTCCTTCGGCAAACACGACGTAAGCGGGATGCTGCTCTATAATAAAAACGACAAAATCAACACCTTTGCCGGCGACCTCGAAACCTCCATGCCCTACCGCTACCAGGGCCTGGCCGGCCGCGCCACCTACGGCTACAACAACAAATATTTCGTGGAAGCGAACTTCGGGTACAATGGCTCCGAGAACTTTTATCCGGACAAGCGCTACGGTTTCTTCCCCTCCGGCGGCCTCGGCTGGGTGCTGTCTGAAGAAAAGTTCTTCCGCCCGCTGAAAAACATCATCCCCTTCTTCAAGGCCCGCTTCTCCCACGGCCTGGTAGGCAACAGCCAGATCGACGGCAGAAGGTTCGCTTACCTCGCCACAGTGGCCAGCACAGGCAGCTATGTATTCGGCAAAACGCCCAACAATCCCTTTACCGGTAAGGAAATCGGGGAATATTCGGTAGACGTGCAGTGGGAAACTTCACGCAAGACCAATCTTGGTTTCGACATCCGGATACTGAAGGAAGCGCTGTCTATCCAGGTAGACCTGTTCAGGGAATACCGCAGCGGCATCTTCCTCCGCCGCCGTTCGCTGCCGGCTTACATCGGCATGATCAACGCACCCTACGGCAACGTGGGCATCATCGAAAACAAAGGCATCGATGTGGCCCTCAACTACAACGGTTACATCGGCGACGTATCGCTCTCCATGATGGGCAACTTCAGCTTCAACCGCAACAAGGCCATCGAAAACGACGACCCTTCCTGGAAATATCCCTGGCTGAACCGCAAAGGCCAGAAGGTGAACCAGCGTTTCGGTTACATCGCCCTGGGCCTCTTTGAAAGCGACAAGGAAGTGGAAAACAGTCCGCGCCAGACGGGCGACGTGCGTGCGGGCGATATCAAGTTCAAAGACATCAATGGCGACGGCGTGATCGACTCTTACGACCAGGTGCCCATCGGCTACGGAGACGTGCCCGAGATCATGTACGGCCTTGGTTTTACCGCTGGATACAAGGCATTTGCGATATCGGCGTTGTTCCAGGGCGCGGCGAATGTAGACGTGCTGCTCAGCGGCGAAGGCACCATGCCCTTCCAGCAGGGCCTCGCACGCGGCAACCTGTTCGACAACATTACCGACCGCTGGACGGAATCCAACCCGAATCCGAACGCGTTCTACCCGAGGCTGATGGCCGGTTCGCTGAACGACAACTACACCGCCAGCACCTGGTGGGTAAAGAACAGCAACTACCTGCGCCTGAAAACGCTGCAGCTGAGCTACAACCTGCCGTCGGCCTGGATGCAGAGGCTCCGCCTGAAATCCGCCAACATCTTCTTACAGGGCGTCAACCTGCTCACCTTCTCTCCCTTTAAATTATGGGACGTGGAAGTAGGCAACGGCCGCGGCGCCGCTTATTCCAGCACCCGTTCATACACCGCGGGCATCGCTGTCAACTTTTAATCATTACGATCTTTAATCAGTTGCTGATGAATATAAAACATTTCACCCTGCTCTTTATGGCCGCCGTGTCGCTCTCGCCGGCCTGCAACAAGGACTTCCTGAACCAGGTGCCGGACGACCGCATTACCATCGACCAGGTTTTCCAGCGCAGGAAATACTCCGAAGAATACCTGGCCAACATTTATAATACGCTGCCGAACGACTCCTACCGGAACACCTCTCCCTGGGAAGGCATGTCTGACGACGCGGACATCACCTACGACCGGCCCGGTTCCGGCTACGACTCCTATCCCGCCAACCTTGGCAACTGGAACGCGGCCTCCAACTATTTCAACTACTGGCCCAAGTACTACCAGGGCATCCGCTCGGCTACCTATTTCATGTCGCGCATCGGTGAAAACACCGAAATAAAACAGCTGCCCAACGGCGCTGCGCTGATCGAGCAATACAAAGCCGAAGCCCGTGCCCTGCGCGCGTATTATTACTTCTGCCTGCTGCGCCAGTACGGCCCGGTGATCTTGCTGGGCGACACGCCCATCGCCGGCGACCTTGCTCCTTCCGCCGAAGAAATGCAACTGCCTCGCAGCAGCTACGACGAGTGTGTGGATTACATCGTATCGCAGCTTGACCTCGCCGCGCAGAATCTGCCCAAACACTTCACCGCACAGAGCGAAACCGATTACGGCCGCGTAACGCAGGCATTCTGTAAAGCCGTAAAAAGCCAGGTACTGCTCTACGCCGCCAGCCCGCAGTTCAACGGGAACACCGATTACGCCGGGTTTAAGAATAAAGACGGCAAACAGCTCATCAGCCAGCAGTACGACGCCAACAAATGGAAACGTGCTGCCGATGCGGCAAAGGAACTGATGACCGGTTTCGGCCTGGCGCTATACCGGAAAAACGATGCCGCCGGTAACTTCGATCCGTACCTCTCCACCCGCGACGTATTCCTCGACCCCTGGAACAGCGAGGTGATCTTCGCCCGCACCACCAACGGGCTCAGCGCCTGGGAAAGGTCTACCTCGCCCCGCCTCTGCAACGGGTTTGCGGCCGTAGCCGTAACGCAGCAGCTGGTGGATGAGTTCGAAATGGAAAACGGCAAAGGCATCAAAGAAGCGGGCTCCGGTTATGTGGAAACAGGTTTCTCCGCCGCCGCCACCAAATATGCGCTGAAAGGCACTTACAACATGTACGTGGGCCGCGAGCCGCGCTTTTACGTGAACGTGAGTTACAACGGCAGCCCCTGGATCAACACCAGCGAAGGCACCAAAATCATCGAGACGTACTTCACCGGCAACACCGGCAAAAAAGGCTCATGGGATTTCCCGCGCACCGGTTACATCGCCCGCAAAAACATCCATCCCAACAGCAACCCGCGCATCACGCAGTATGTGGCGCGGCCGTTCGTGATGATGCGATATGCGGAGATCGTGCTCAACTATATCGAAGCGCTGAACGAATATGCGCCCGGCAATGCGGAAATCCTCCAGTACCTCAACGAGATCCGCAGCCGCGCCGGTTTGCCCGCTGTGGCGGCCGGGTTGGGACAGGCGGACATGCGTACCAAAATCCGCCACGAAAGAAGGGTGGAGCTCTGCCTGGAGAACCTGCGTTATTTCGATACGCGCCGCTGGAAAATCGCGGAGCAGACCGACGGCGGGCCTTTCTACGGCATGAACGTGGAAGCCGGCACCAAACTTACCGACCTCGTTTTTTACCAGCGTACGGTATTCGAGAGAAGGGTGTTCCTGAAAAACTATTACCTCCATCCCATTCCCCAGTCTGAAATGGACAGGGACCCGAACCTCGTTCAGAATCCCGGATGGTAAGCATTGTACATTTTTAACGACCAGCATCATGAAACAATATATTCCCGCTCTCTGCTGCGCCGCCCTTGTGCTGGGCAGCTGCGGAAAAAACAGAGACCTCATCAGCCACATCTCCGACAGTACGGCGGTGGTATACATGCCGCAAGCGTCGCGCTCGCCGGCCAGCTTCACTTTCAACCGCGATGCGGCTACCGCGCAGATCGTGTACGGCGCCTGCTACGGCGGGCCGCATGCGCCCAAAGGCGACATTGCCGTAAAGTTCTCCACCAGTCCTGCCCTGGTAGGCCACTTCAACACCGAAAATTTCACCACGTATCCGCTGATGCCGGAAGGTAGTTACGAACTGGAACAGACCAGCGCCGTCATTCCTTCCGGGAAAGTGAACACCGCGCCGTTCAACATCACCCTCCACCTCGATAAACTCGACGGTGTGGGCGGTTACCTGCTGCCGGTAACGGTGCAGACCGATGCGAAGGTGAATGAAAAACTGCGCACCACGTTTTTCCTCGTGAAGGCGCTGTACACCGTCAATCCTTTCCAGGCGTATGACCGTGCCGCGTTCAAGGTGCTCAATTTCTCGTCTGAAGAAAAAACGGGCGAGGGCCTTGCCAACGGCCGCGCCATCTACGCGCTCGACGGCAACGACGATACTTTCTGGAGCACCGAATGGAAAGCCGCCAAACCCGGCCCGCCGCATCATGTCACCATCGACATGCAGGCAGAGAAAAAGATCCACGGCTTTACCTTCACGGGCCGGATGGTGAGCGGCGCGGTGAAAACCACGGGCAACCCGAAAGACGTTATTCTCGAAACCAGTACCGACGGTGTTACCTGGAGTTACAAGGAAAACTTCGTGCTGGAGAATACCAGACTGAACACCTTTTACCTCGCCTATTCGCAACAGGCCCGGTATTTCAGGTTCACCATCAACACCAGCCAGGGCGATATTTACCTGACGCATCTTGCGGAAATCAACGTATTCTGATTTGAACATGAACAGACTCATCATCGGCGCAGCGCTCATCATGGCGGTTGCCTGCGGGAAAAAATCGACGCCGGCGCCCAACAATCCCGATCCCGGCACACCCGCGCCGCAGGTAAAGGTCATGACCTTCAACATCTATGGTGCGCGGGCCAGCAGCGGCGCTCCGGCCGACCTTGCCGTGCTCGCGAAGATCATCAACGATGAAAAGCCCGACCTGGTGGCGCTGCAGGAAGTGGACGTATTTACGTCGCGCACCGGCGCCACCGTGCACCAGGCCCGTGAACTGGCTGCGCTGACGGGCATGGAATGGTATTTCACCAAAGCCATCGACCTCGGCGGCGGCGAATACGGCGATGCGGTGCTGTCGAAACTGCCCATCAAGGAAAGCCGGCGTTATGCCCTGCCGGTGGCGCCCAATATCAGCGGCGAATTCCGGTCGGTGGCCATGATCAAAGTGAACAAGGAAGGGAAAGATTTTTACTTCGCCTCCACCCATCTTGACCATCTCCAGCAGGAAGACAGCCGGCTGCTGCAGGCGCAGGAGCTCAAAAAAATCGCCGGCGCGCTCGATCTGCCGCTGATCATGGGCGGAGATCTGAATGCGGTGCCGGAATCGCAGACCATGGGCGTGATGCGCAGCTTCATGAACCTGGGCTGCCTGCAGCAATGCCCGCTCACCTTTCCGTCAGACAAGCCGACCCGCACCATCGATTACATCCTGACGGCGCCTACGGGCAAGTTCACTGTCACATTCTATAACGCCATTACCGGATACCATGCCGGTAAACAGGTGTATGCCTCCGATCACCGGCCGGTAGTGGCCAACGTGAAGATCAATTAATCCTGCCTGTTGAAATAACAACGCCTCTCCGTCTTTGCGGGGAGGCGTTTTTTTATACCGCTGCCGTGAAATGTACCGGCCTTTATCCCGCTGATCAGCGCACGGTAGCGCGTTTCTTCCATTACATGTCTTAAAATCCGCATATGGCCGCGCCTGGCCCGCTACGGGGTTATCGTATTTTATGTATATTTAAATTGCAAAGGGCAACGATTCCCCTTATACCTGGAGGGCTATTTACTAAATGACTACGCATGGGGGCGCCACATAAAGGTTCGGTGAAATTGGACATTATGACAGCGGAAACGCTGTTCAGGCAATATTATGCCCGCCTGTGCCACTATGCCTTCCAGTTTACCGGCGATGCCGAACAGGCGCGCGACATTGCGCAGGAGGCATTCGTCGGCTACCTCGCCCGCCAGGACGAAGTGTCCGTTCACCCCGACGCCATCCGCAATTTCCTTTATACCTCCGTCCGCCATGCCTGTCTCAATGTACTGCGGCATCATAAGGTAGTGGAGAAGTTCGTGCAGGAACAGACCGCGGCCGCTCCTGTAGATGCGGGCGCCATGCAGGCCATCATCCGCACCGAAGTGCTGGCCGCGGTGCACGAGGCGCTGCAGAGCCTGCCGGAGGAATGTGGCCGCATCGTGCGCATGGGGTATATCGACGGCCTCAAAAACCAGCAGATTGCCCGGCAGCTGAACATCAGCATCAACACGGTGAAAACCCAGAAACGGCGCGGCCTCCAGTTATTGAGGCTGCGGCTCCCGCCTGAAACGTACCTGCTGCTTTTGTATCTGCTTACGCGGGATTGAATATATAATGACCGCAGCCGTCCACATTTGTTCAGGCGATCAGCCGCATGCTCCGGGATGGGTGCAACCTGCAAGCTCCGGAATTACACCTCCTCCAGCGGTTCGGCCCCCTGCAATCAACCCGGCCGCTCCCCACCGCCCAAAAAATATTTTCCCTCCCTGTCACCCTTTTCCGCCCGCTGCGTTTCTTAATACCAGATGACACAGCAGCAACTGCCGCACCAGATCGCGGAACTCATTGTAAAACATTATGCCGGCGGCATTTCGCCGGAAGAACAACAGCGGCTCAACGCCTGGCTGGTGGAAGATGAACGGCACCGTGCCTTGTTCGATTCATTCCGGCATCCGGCAGCCCTCGAAAAGGACATGGCTTTTTTCGACAGCCTCGACCTCGACGCGGATTGGGAAGCCGTTGCCGTGCGCGCCGGGTACAACACGCAGCGCACCGGTAACCGCCGCCGTATATGGTACTGGTCGGCCGCGGCCGCCGTTTTACTGGGGGCGGGCGTGTTCCTGCTCTGGCCTTCGGGGCAGCGGAATGAACAACGAACAGCGCTCGCCGGGCCCCCGGTAATCACCCCCCAGCCCGGCGGCAACAAGGCGATGCTGCAGCTTTCCAACGGCAAAACCGTGACCCTCGGCCAGCTGGCCGACACGGTGCTGAGCGAAGGCGGGTCGCGCATCAGCGGCAACAACGGGCAACTGGTGTACGATGCGGCGGGTGCGGAAGAGGTGACCTACAACACACTCTCCACCCCCAAAGGCGGGCAGTTCCGGCTCACCCTCGCAGACGGCACGGCCGTGTGGCTCAACGCCTCTTCTTCCATCCGTTTCCCCACGCGCTTTACGGACAACGACCGTACCGTGGAATTGACCGGGGAAGGGTATTTCGAAGTAACCAAAGATCATAAGCCCTTCTTCGTATCGGTGAACGGCGTGAAGATCGTGGTGCTCGGCACCCGTTTCAACGTGATGGCCTACAACGGCATCACCCGCACCACCCTCACCGAAGGCGCCGTTAAAATACAACTGCCCGGCAACCGCGCCTGGCAGCTCAAACCCGGCCAGCAGGCGCTGGTACAGGATAACAACGACGTGAAGGTGATGCCCGCGGACATCGACAAGGCGCTGGCCTGGAAAAACGGCCTCTTCTATTTCAAAGACGACGCCATGGCCGACATCATCGCGCAGATCGCGCGGTGGTACGATGTGGAAGTGGTGGTAAAAGGCCCCCTGCCCGCCCGCCTCTTTTCCGGCAACGTCCGCAGGCAGGCTTCCCTCACCCAGGTGCTCGACATGCTCCATTACGTGAGCGGCGCGCAGTGTAGCGTGGAAGGCAATACCGTGACTATTCAGTTCTGACTGATCAACCAATAAACAACCAAATCGCTTTTAACTTAAAGTTTAAGATGATGAACAAACTGACATTTGCAAAGCGGGCCGTCATGCTCGGCTCCTGCCTGTTGCTTTTCATCTGCCTGCGCGTTTCCGCGGCGGCACAGCAGCAGATTTCCCTCACCATGCGCAATGCCACGCTCGAACAGGTGTTCAGCGCCATCCGGCAGCAAACGGGCTTTTATTTCCTGTACAGCAACGACGTCGTGAAAAAAGCCGGCAAGGTGAACATCGATGTGAAAGACGCCGGCATCGACAAAGTACTGAAACTCTGCCTTGCCGGCCGGCAACTTACTTACAAGATCATCGACCAGACCATCACCATCCAGGAAAAAGCGCCGGAGCCACCCGTTATCAAACCGGCAGTGGCCGATACGGTGATCACCGGCAAGGTGACGGACGAAAAAAATAATCCGCTCCCGGGCGTGACCATCGGCGTGGAAGGCTCTTCGCATGGCGCCATCTCCGGCCCGGACGGCAGCTTTTCCCTCCGCCTGCCTTCCGGTGCGCGCGCACTGGTATTTTCTTTCATGGGGTTTACCCAGCAGCGCGTCGAGCTCACCGGCGCCACCACCCTGCAGGTGAAACTGGCGGAAAGCACCAAGTCACTGTCTGAAGTAGTGGTAACGGCCCTCGGCATCAAACGCGATAAAAAAGCGCTGGGCTACACCGTAGCGGAACTGAAAGGCGCGGAACTTTCGCAGGGCAAGGAAGTGAACGTGGCCAACGCCCTCTCGGGCAAAGTGGCCGGCGTGCAAGTGACGCGCGCGGCATCGGGCGCGGGCGGCTCCTCCAAGATCGTGATCCGCGGCAACAACTCGCTGCAGGGCAACAGTCAGCCGCTGTACGTGGTGGACGGCATCCCGCTCGACAACCAGAACCTCCGCCCCGCCAGCGCCACCGGCGGCATCGATTACGGTGACGGTATCTCCAATATCAACCCGGAAGACATCGAAAACATTTCGCTCCTGAAAGGCCCCAACGCCGCGGCGCTCTACGGCCAGCGCGGGAGCAACGGCGTGGTGCTGATCACCACCAAAACCGGTATGGCGGGCAAAGGCCTGGGCGTCCGATTCAGCTCGGATTATTCCATCGGCAACGCACTGGTAACGCCCGATTTCCAGGACGTATACGGCCAGGGCATGAACGGCGACTTCACGCACTTCCGCGCCACCGACGGCAAAGTGTACACCATGGCCGAAGCAAAAACACTCGGCTTACAGGGTATGCCTAAAATGAGCGCCGGCCGCGACCGCATCATGCGCAGCAGCTGGGGCCCGAAAATGCAGGGGCAGGAGTATGAAGACCAGTGGGGCAACGTGCTCAAGCTCACACCGCAGCCCGGTACCTACAAAGCGTTTTTTAACACGGAAAAACAATTCGTCAACAATATCAGCGTAGACGGCGGCACCGAAAAAGTGAACTACCGCTTCTCCTACTCCAACACGAGCGTGAACGGGTATGTGCCCACCAACAAACTGAACCGCAATACCTTTAACCTCCGCACACAGGCGCAGATCACGTCGAAACTGCAACTGGACGCCAAGATCAACTACATCGCCCAGAAAGGAGAAAACCGGCCTACATTGTCCGACGCGTCGGACAACCCCGCCTATCTCTTCATCAGCCAGCCCCGCAGCATGCCCATGAGCGTACTGGCGGATTATACCTGGTCGGCGCAGGATGTGGCCAAACAGTTCGGGTACAGCGGCGTGTATGCCGGCCTCGAAAAAACGTACGCCACCAACAGCTCCACCGCCAACCCGTACTGGACGATCAACAAAACGCATAACGAAGACAACCGCGACCGCGTGATCGGTATGCTGCGCCTTTCGTACGATTTCACCAGCTGGCTGAAACTGACCGCGCGGGGCGGCACCGATTTCTATACCGACCAGCGCCAGCGCTACCGCGAGATCGGCACCTACCAGAGCCAGAACCGCAACGGCGACATCGAAGAACAGGTGACCCGTGTGCGGGAGGACAATTACGACCTGCTGCTCACCAGCAACCTGAAACTGAATAAAGACATGACGCTGGGCCTCAACCTGGGCGGCAGCCACCAGAAACGGTTCATGCGCCTCACGGGCAATACCGGCCGCGAGTTCATCGTGCCCAAACTCTTTGTGATCAACAACACGCTCACCAACAGCTACCTGTTCGACCTGCAGCAGTCAGAGATCAACTCCGTATACGCATCCGGCCAGTTCGGTTTCCGGGAATTCTGGTTCGTGGATTTTTCTGCGCGGAACGACTGGTCGTCGACACTTTCTCCTGAAAACAATTCGTTCTTCTATCCTTCCGTCAGCACCAGCCTGGTGCTGACCGACGCGCTGGATATCAGGAGCAACACCCTCAGCTTCCTCAAACTGCGCGCTTCATGGGCGCAGGCGGGCAGCTCCGGCAACCCGTACCAGCTTACCGGTACTTACAGCCTCGACCAGTTTACGCATGGCGGCCAGCCGATGGGCTCGTTCTCTTCCATCATCCCCGATCCCAACCTGAAAAACGAGCTCACCACCTCCACCGAGTTCGGTGCGGACGTGCGGATGCTGAACAGCAGGCTGGGTTTCAGTTTCACCTGGTACAACGCTTCCACCAAAAACCAGATCCTCGACGTGCCGTTACCGCTCTCGAGCCTGTTTGAATACCGCCGCGTGAACGCCGGCGAAATCCGCAACCGCGGCATCGAATTTTCCGTAAACGGCACGCCGCTCAAACTGGCGAACGGGTTCACCTGGGAAAGCTCGTTCAACTTCGCCCGCAACCGCAACATGGTGGTATCGCTGGCGGATGGCGTGGATGCATTTGTGCTGGGCTCGGACCGTGGCGTGATCGTGAAAGCGGAGCCCGGCAAGCCTTTCGGTGTGCTGGTGAGCAATGGTTTCGCCTGGCTGCGCGACGCACAGGGCAGAAGGCTCATCGACCCCGCCACCGGCCTGCCGCTGCGCACCAACGGCCGCGTGCAGCAGGAACTGGGGAACGCGATGCCCGACTGGACCGGCGGTTTCTTTAACAGCTTCCGTTACAAGGGTTTCCTGCTGACGGGGCTGATAGACATTCGCCAGGGCGGCATGCTCTATTCCCAGAGCAACCGCGAAGAGCTGATTTACGGCACCACCAAAAAGACCCTCGCCGGCCGCGAAGGCGGTTATCTCGCCTCCGGCATCGTGGGACAGAAAAAAGCGGACGGTACCTGGGAAGGCACCAACCAGCCCAATACCAAAACGGTGAACGCGCAGGACTACTGGAACGTGGTGGCCAACGATAAAGAAAGCGTGGTATCTGAAGAAATGCTGAACGACGCCAGCTACATCGCCATGCGCGAAATCAGCCTGGGTTACCAGTTGCCCGCCAAGATGCTGTCCGGCAAGTTTATCAAAAGGGCCGGCATCGGGCTGTACGGCCGGAACCTCTTTTATTTCCAGCGCAAAACCGACGGGTTCTCGCCCGAAGCATCGGCCTTTAACGTAAACAATTCTTCACTCGGCCTGGAATCCACTTCCCTGCCCATGATGCGGAATTTTGGCATTAACCTGAACCTGGAGTTTTAAGCTGCAAAAAACAAGAACATGAAAAACAGGAAATTTCTCACATACATCACAGGCGGCCTCTTCTGCACGATGGTGCTGGCAACCGGCTGTACAAAGGATTTTGAAACGCTGAACACGCCGCCCACCTCCGTCACCGATATCGACGCGGGCCTGCTGCTCTCGAAAGTGCAGAAAGACGCGGCGTTCGCCGAAGGCAATGAAAGGGCCAACATCGAATTCGGCTCGTGGATACAACACTGGGCGGGCGGCCAGGTAGCGCCCGTGAGCCGCTACATCCAGCAACCGACAGATGGTGTGTGGGCCGCGCATTACGCCCTGCTGCGCAACCTGATGCAGATACGGACGCAGTCTTTGAAAGGCCTGGAAACCATGCCCGCCGGCAGAAGCAAACTGGCCATTGCGGCCATCCTCGAAGCCTCCGTATGGCAGCGGCTGACCGACCTGTTCGGCGATGTGCCTCTGTCGGAAACGAGCGAGAGCGCCACCAACGTAAACAGCAAACCCGCGTTCGACACACAGGAGGCGATCTACACCCGCCTCATCGCGATGCTGGATAACGCCATGGCGCAACTCAACGCCACCGACGCGTCTTACGGCAATGCGGACTTCTATTTCAAAGGTGACGTGGCGAAATGGAAACGTTACGCCAACTCCCTGAAACTGAGAATGGGCCTTCGCCTCCGCTACGTTGCCCCGCAACTGGCCGAAAAAACCGTGCGCGAAGCGATGGCGCAACCGTTACTGACCGGCAATGCGGACAATGCGGCGGTGCCTACCTTCAACAATGCGCAGACCACCAACGCGCATCCCATTCTCCAGCAGTTCATCGGCGGCAGCTCCGACCTCCGTTACCTCGCCGACGCATTCGTGCGCACGCTGAAAACGAAAAACGATCCGCGCCTGCCGATGATCGCCGCACCTACCGTCAACTCCGTAAAAGCGGGCGCGCCCGATTACCGCGGCATGGGCGTGGCGCTCACCGATGCGCAGCTGTTGACCATCATCAAGGACGATTATTCCACCGCCGCTACCACCACCTATTTCAACAGAACGCTGGCCACGCCCATCCCATGTTATGTATTCACGTACGCGGAAGTGTGTTTCTTCAAAGCCGAAGCCGCATTGCTGGGCTGGGGCGCCGCCGCGGGCGATGCACAGACTTTCTACCAGGACGGTATCAAAGCGGCCATGGCTTTGCCGCCCTATAACATCACCACCATTCCGCCGGCCTACATAGCGGCGGAGTTTTCACTCGCCGGCCTGAGTGCCGAGCAACAGCTCGAAAAAATCATGACCCAGAAATGGATCGTATTGTTCGGGCGCGATTATGAAGCCTTCACCGAATGGCGCCGCACGGGTTATCCCGTACTGACGCCGGGCGGCAACCAGGGCTCCACCGCGGGCACCATTCCCCGCAGGGCGGTATACTCTTCACTGGAAGCATTACTGAATGCAGATAATTACAACGCTGCGGTGCAGCGTCTCACCAAAGGCGATAACTATACGTCGAAAGTGTGGTGGGACAAAAAACCGTAACGTGAAAGAAGTGAGAACGATAAAGTGTGAGCGACATGTTTGAATGAGGAAGGGCTGACCGGTTGGTCAGCCCTTTTGTATTGGTTTCCGTTAATTCGTTTTCTTCAGTTTGTCCAGTTCTTCCGCGAGTTTGGCGCGGTCTTCGTCGAGTTTCTTCTGTTTTCTGGTGTGCTCGTTATATGCCTTCTGCGCTTTCTGCAGGTCGGCTTCCTTTTGCCGGATGTCGAGCTGCTGCTGGTACGCCACGATGTCGGCCGCGAAGCCGTTCAGGAACTGTTTCATCCTGTCCACCGCTGCGGGATCCGAGCTGTTGCTCACAAAATTGTCGTACCCCTTCGCCGCCAGCAGCGATACGGTGGCGCGTTTCTTTTTACCGTCTACCCGCGCATACACGTCGAGTTTTTCTGATGATACTTCATTCCAGTTCACGCCTTTGTAGGCCATAAAACCTCGCTGTGTTCTTTGTTTACCGAACCCGGCCTGGTTGAGTTTTGCGGCGAGCGCCGCTTTTACGAGGTCTGCCGGGTAATCAAACTCCGCGATCACTGCGCTGCATTCCGTTTTGTTGAATTTCACGGTCCCTTCGGATGCGTTTTGCGCTTTTAACAACATGGGGGTCGCCATGATGGCCATGACAGCAAGTGCTTTCGTTACAATTCTCTTCATGGTATAAATGCTTTGGCCTGCATATTTCAACATCCATACCAAATTAGAAAAATTGATCACGTATATAACTTTACAATACAGTATAATTTTTTCATATACCCGTAACCGTAAGAACGGCGCGGGTTGTACGAAAACGGTTAACAGGGCGTTAATCAAAATAATGTGGCCCGATTGCGAGAGGCGGCCCGCTCCGGCGGAACTCTCTGGTGCTCGGAAAGATTCGCTCCGGAGCGGTGCAGCAGGTTGGGATGGAAGATAAGGCTGTCGCCCACCTTAAGCTCCACATGCAGCAGTCGCATGGTCTTTAAAGCGAGGTCTGCATAATGTTGCGACGCGCCTACCTGTTCGCCGGCAAAGCCGTGTTCTATCCTGCCACATGAACCCGCTCAAATACCGGCGAAGTTTCGGGAGGGGGAAATGAGCTACCCGCCATGCGCCCCCACCTCTTTCGGGAACTTGTCGCCGATGAGGTTCAGCCGGAGGCCATGCTCGAGGTATGCTTTCAGGCCATCCAGCACGGTCGTAAAACCGCCGGTGGAATCCCGGATGATGGCGATGAGGTCGTCGCCCGTTTCCCTGAAACCATAATTGGTCACCACTACATAAGTCGATCCGTCTTTCAGTTCCTGGAATTTAAAGTCCACCGTCGTGGCCGGGTCGCCCCACTCCACCGTGATGAGGCGGTCGGGCACGATAGCCGTTGCCGTTACCGGCGTGGAAACATGATACATCTCCCACTCCCAGGTAACCTGCTGGTGGAGCGCCAGCTTACCGGTGCTTTTGGTGAACCAGAAATTGACGGTCACCGCCGGGTCGATGAAGGCATTGAATACCTCCCCCACCGGTTTTCTGATCAGCATTTGCGCCTCGGCGCGGTGTTGTTCGTTTTTCATAATGAGACTCTTTTATGAAACCGTTTGGTTTCAAATATAAACATTATTCCGGAAAGGCGCAGGGCTTTCGTTTCATGCGGGAATTTTCATTAACACATTGAATACCAGCGAATCTATCTCACGGCCGGTCATTGCATCACCGGGTAACTGATACATTCCTCCGGGTATTATGTCCGTTTTCACCGGTATCCGGATGGAAACGGAAGGGTAGTTTTAGTGCATCAACATTTCAACCAAAAACTACTCCCACTCCGTAAAAAAACCTATCAGCATGAAGAAAACATTTACCAGTTTCTGCATGGTACTGTTGCTGTGCACTTTGTTGCCGGCCTTTAAAGCAGCTGCCGCCATGCCCCCTCCTTCCGGGTATTTCAACATGATATCCCGCTCCGTCTGGGAGCTTACCCAGGTCCCCAACATCACCACCGAAACCGCCAGGATAAAAACCTCGCTGCAGGTGGCCGACTTCGAACCGGTGGGGCTACGAGCCACGGCCAACACGCCCCTGGTGATCAACGTGGAACAGCTCAGCGGGGCCGGGCTGCCCAAACTCATCATGGGCACCTACGACCGCCAGACGGTGGCCACCTACGACCTGGTGGCCGGCGTGAACACCATCACCAACGCCAACGGCGGCGACCTCTACCTGCAATATTCCTCCGCCACACCATCGGACAACAACAAGGTAAGAGTGACCTTCCAGAGCGGGTACCATACCATGCCGCTGTACATCCTGGGCACCAGTACGCACCAGGACTGGCTCGACATGCTGGCCGCGGACACCCTCTCCCCGAACGCCACCCTCGTGTCTGACCGGACATTCATCGTTGTATCGCAGGTAAAAGCGGAACAATATAAAAATGAGAACCAGGACACCCTGCTCACTCTGATGGACAGGATAATGAAAGCGGAAGGCGACATCAGCGGGCTCGACAACAGCCTCCCCATCCATGCGCCCATCCTCCGCAACAAACTCATGATGCTGGAAAAAGCCAGCGGCAACCCGGACGCTACTTCGCTGGGCCGCGTGCGCATCCCCACCGGCAGCATCCACTGGCTCCTGTCGCCTTCCTACATCCTGGAAGACGGCGGTTGGGGTATGTTCCATGAAATCGGCCATCACCACCAGCATTGGGCATGGACCTGGTCTACCTGCATTGAAGTCTGCGTGAACATTTATTCCCTCGCCGCCAAACGCGCCATCCTCCCCGGCCAGCAGGGCATGAGCACCAGCGACTGGAATGGCATCATGAACTATCTCGCCCAACCGCAGGCCGCCAAGAACTTCAATGCCAGCAGCGTATCGCTGTTCATGCGCCTGGGTATGTTCCAGCAGTTGTGGCTCGCTTACGGCGACAGCTTTTATCATACCCTGCATAAACGGGTAAGGGCGGAAGCCCCGGCGCCCAGCGGGGACGAGCAGGAAATGCGGCTCTTTATGCTGTATGCCTCCCAGATCAGCGGCGAAAACCTCGCCCAGTTTTTCCGGAACTGGGGCCTGAATGTGAACCAGTCCATTTACGACGAGATCAACGCACTGGGGCTGCCCGCACCGGCCATTGAGCCCTCTACCCTGCGCGAAGACCTCGTGGCCACCATTACCACACCCGCGAACAATGCGGTATTCCCCGCAGGTTCCAACGTGCCGTTGACGGCTACCGCCTTCGGGCCGGATGCGATCGCCAAGGTGGAGTTTTTCCAGGGCGGCGTCAAACTCGGTGAAGACACGACCGCTCCCTACAATTATACCTGGAACAACGTGAGCCCCGGTAACTACGCCCTCACCGCCAAAGCCACCACCCGTGGCGGCGTGGAGAGCACCTCGGCCGTGGTGAACATTACCATGGAATCGGTATCGATCATTTCCCCCGCCAACAACGCATCGTTCCCGGCGGGCGTTCCCATCGCCATCAGCGCCAACACCAGCCATGCGGTGAGCAAGGTGGAGTTTTATGCAGACAGTGTGAAGATCGGCGAGGCCACGTCAGCGCCTTACAACTTCTCCTGGCAGAACGCTGCGGCAGGTACCTATACTTTAACGGTCAAAGCGATCGGCCAGAATGGCGACACCGCCGTATCCACCGGTGTGGGCATCGTAAGCGGCGGGCAATTCCCGCAGGCGGATGCTTACGTGCGTGACGGGGGCAGCGCCGGTTCCAACTTCGGCACGGCCACCGGTCTCGTCGTGAAAAAAGACGGCAATGCCGGCTTCAGCCGCATCACTTACCTGAAGTTCGACCTCAACAGCTTCAGCAGCGCCGGTAACGCCATCCTCCGTTTGTATGTGGCCGGCGCAGGGTCTGCGGTCACCGGCACACAATGGCAGGTATGGAAAAACGATGCAGACAACTGGACCGAAACCGGCCTCACCTGGAACAACAAACCCGCCAACACCACCCAGCTGGCCAGCCAGCCCGGCAGAAGAAGCGGGTATGTGGAATGGGACATCAGCAGCCAGGTAGCCGCGGAAATCGGCGGCGACAAAATCCTGTCGCTGGCGATCGTATCCTCCGTATCCGGCCAGACCAACGATGCCACCTTCCATTCCAAAGAAGTAACGGAAGCGGATCTACGCCCCGTGCTGCTGATCGATGCCCTTCCGCAGATCTCGCTCGTGCAGCCGGTGAATAACGACACCCTTCCCGAGCACGGCGCCACGCTCATCCAGGCGAACGCCAGCGACGACCGGCAGGTAGACAGTGTACAGTTATATATCAACGGCGAAGAAAAAGCCCGCTTTACCCAGGCGCCTTACCAGTGGAGCTGGGCGAATCTCGCACCCGGCACGTACGGCATTCGTGCGAAGGTGACCGACAGCGCGTTGCACAGCGCATGGTCCGACTCCCTGACGGTAGTGGTGGTGAAAGATACCCTCGCGCCCGTCATCACCGTACCGCCAGCCATTACCGCCAACCCCGCCCCCGGCGCGTCTACCGTGGCCGTGAACATCGGCCAGGCCACCGCTACCGACAATGCGGGTGTAGCCAGCCTCACGCACGATGCACCCGCCGTATTCCCCGTAGGCAATACCATCGTTACCTGGACGGCCACCGACCTGAGCGGCAACGTATCTACCGCCACGCAGGTGATCACCGTGGAATATCTCAAAAGCGCGTTCGACGCGGTAACGGTATATGCCGGCAGCGATTTCAACAACCGGCAGATCGACCTGCAGGCGCAACTGTACCTGAACGGCGCGCTGATCGGTACGGGAGAACTGCTGAACCAGTCCATTTCCGGGCCCGGCCTCGGCAACTGCAAACAGTTCATCATCCCCATCACGGGCGACAGTGTGACCTATACGCCTGCCGATGTGCTGCAATTAAAAGTATCCGCCCGCAACACCGGCGGCGAAACGTTCCGCATCAAGTTCTGGTACAATGCCGACACGGACGACCAGATAACAAAAGGCACCGCACGGCTGGCCAAATACACCCCGGTGAATCCCGACGGTAATTTCTTCTACCTGCGCAATGCGTTTGCCCTGCAATCCGCATCCGGCAGCGAAGCCTTGCAGCAATCATTGTACGTAACACCGGCCTACCAGGAAATCGGCACCTGGTCTACCATCGCGCAGAGCGCCACTGCGGCGGACATTCCGGCGATCAGCAAAACCGCGGGTACTTCCGGCGTAAAAACCACGCTGCTGCAGGTGAAGGCTTATCCCAACCCCAGCAGCCATGAATTTACGCTGACCGTGGAAAGCAGCACCGCTAAAGAGATACAGGTGCGCGTGCTGGATATTTCCGGCAGGCTCGTGAAACTGATGTACACCAACCCCGGCCAGGTACTGCGCTTCGGGCAGGATCTGCAGGCGGGCATTTATTTTATAGACGTATTACAAGCCAACAGGCGTGAAGTGTTGAAAGTGATCAAACAATAGATCACGCGCATACAGGAGCGCAGCGCCGGTCTTAGGGCCGGCGCTTTTTTTATGCCCCTCAGGCAAAGGTTTTCACCTGCAGATATTTTCGTTTATACGCCACCGGTGTAAGCCCGGTCACTTTCTTGAACTGGCGGTAGAAGTTGGAAATATTGATGAACCCGCACTGGTTGGAGATGTGGGGAATGGATAATTTGTCTTCGATCAGCAGGCGGCACACATGGCTCACGCGCACCTCCGTGAGGAAATCGTAATAGGTTTTGCGTGTCATCAGTTTGAAATAACGGCAGAAGGAAGTCACCGTCAGATTGCTGATAGCCGCCACTTCCTCAAGGGTGATCACATTCCTGAAATTCACGAGCGTATGGTTGTACACGGCATTGAGGCGCTCCGTTTCCTGCCTGCCGGCGGGATGGAAAGAATAGGAATTGCTCACGAACGCATATTCTTCGGTTTCGGACAGCAGGTTGAGGATCGACAGCAGCATCACCACTTTTTCCAGCCGCTCCGCGCTTACCATCTGCCAGAGCAGGCCGGAGAGTTTCTTTTTCGTTTCACCCTGGATGATCATGCCCCTTTTTGCTTTGTCGTACAGCTTCAGCAGCAGATGAGCTTCGGGCAGCAAAAGGAAATCGTCGCCCATGCAGTTGGGCAGAAACTGCAGCACGATGGCTTCCACGTGTTTATGTCCTTTCTTCTGGGTCTGCTCTTCCTTGCAGTACCAGGTATGCGGCATGTTTTCGCCCAGCAGTATCATCTCCCCGGCCGAAAAGTTGCCGATCTTATCCCCGATAAACCGGATGCCTTCCCCCTTCAGCACAAAGTGCAGTTCGAGCTCGGGATGGTAATGCCAGGTGGTGTCAAAACTGGGCTCCACATCGTGGCGGATGCTGAATGAAGTCTGTATGGGACGCGGAACTTTATGGAAAAGCGGTTTCATAGCCGTGGCGGATGCTGTTTCCTAAATGTAAGCCAAAATCCCCTGATTGGCAACTATTCGCCCCCCTTCACCGAAGCACCTCTACATGATAATATAGTACAGCATCCGGACAATCACCGGCAAAAACGCACCACCGATAAATGATATATTCGCTGCAACCTCATAGCGGCGGCGCCCGCCGGTCCGCAGCCGGAGGAAATAGCGCCGCCCTGTTTCCGGGCCGCCACGAAGAAAAAACAACGATACCCATGCGTATACCCTTCCGGATAACCGGTTTACTGATCATCGCCGGTTGCGGCGGGCCTACCACCAGCAACTCATCCTCTGCAGACACGGCCTTTTACACACCCGCCGATTTTGCGGCCGTTGAAAAGATCGACGCGCACGTACACATCCGCAGCAGCGACACCACTTTCGCGCAACAGGCGAAACGGGATAATTACCGGCTGCTGACCATTGCCGTGGATGAGCCGCCGGGCCTCGAAGCGCAGGAACAGTTCGGCATTACGCAAATGCAACTTTTCCCGCAACAGGTAAGTTTCGCCGCCACCTTTTCCCTCGACGGTTGGGGCCGGGGCGACTGGAGCCAAAAGACCATCGCGCACCTGCAATCGGCCATCGATCAGGGAGCGGTCGGGGTGAAGTTTTACAAGAATATCGGGATGGAATTGAGAGACCCGGACGGGCGCTTTGTGATGATCGACGATCCGCGGTTCGATACCGTGCTCCACTTCCTGACCGCCCATAACATCACGGTCATCGGGCACTTCGGCGAGCCGAAAGACTGCTGGCTGCCGCTGGACAAAATGCTGATGAACACCAACCGGAAATACTACACCCGCCACCCGGAGTACCATATGTTCCTGCACCCGGACTATCCTTCGTATCATGAACAGATAGCCGCCCGCAACCGCATGCTCAAAAAACACCCGCAATTACGTTTCGTTGGCGCGCACCTCGGCAGCCAGGAATGGGACACCGATACGCTCGCCATGCATCTCGACGGGCATCCCAACATGGCGGCAGACATGGCGGCGAGAATATCGTCGCTGCAATTCCTCACCATGAAAAACCACCAGAAAGTGCGGGACTTTTTTATCCGCTACCAGGATCGCCTGCTCTACGGCACCGACCGCATTTCGGACAACAGCAAACCCTCCGCCGAAGAAGCGGCGTTCATCCACGACGCCTGGCTCCGCGACTGGGCATTTTTCACCGGCAGCGACACGCTTCGTTCCTCCGCATTCGACGGTGCATTCAAAGGCTTACAGCTGCCCAAAACGGTGGTGGACAAAATCTACTGGAAAAACGCAGCAAAATGGTTCAGGGGGCTGGCGCGCTGAAGACCTGCTTCGGCACATACACGGCATGATTGGGAAAACCGGCTGATTCCCTGACGCGGCAGGGATTCGTGGGCAGGCCGCGTACCGGTACCTGTACATAAAACACATGCCCGCTGTCGGGGTATTGCTGCAGCGTTTCATCGCTCAGCTCCTGGCGCGCGGTGGTGATAAACAGCGTGTCGAGGTGGGGGCCGCCGAACACGCAGGAAGTGACATTTGGAACGGGGAGGGCAATTTTGTCCAGCAGCTCGCCGGTATGCGGGTTCCACCGGTAAACGCCGGCCCCGCCGTAATGCGCAACCCACAGCATCCCTTCCTCATCTATCGCCATACCGTCCGGGCTTCCCAGCGCGGGCGGCACTTCCACGGCGATCTTTTCAAAAGTGAGATGGCCGGTGGCCGTATCGTATAAAAAAGATTGTACCGTCCGCAGCGTGGAATCGATAAAGTACATCCGCTGATTGTCCGGCGACCAGCAAATGCCGTTGGGAATGGTCAGCCGGTCTATCTTTTTAGACAATGCCAGCTCATCGTTGAGCATATACAGCGAGCCCGCGCCGGTGATGAAATCCGTACACATGGTGCCTACCCATAAACGGCCCTGCCGGTCGCAGGCCCCGTCGTTGCAGCGGTGGGTGACCTGTTCCTGCTCGATGTCGGCCAGCCACTGGAAGCGGTTGTTGATGGGGTCGAATTTCGCGAGGCCGCCCTGCATGCCCAGCAGCAGGTTGTTGGGATCGTCAGCGACTGGCAGGATCAGTGTCACTCTTTTTTCCAGCCGCCAGTAATGGGTGGCGCGGCTTTGCCAGTCGAGGGAGAACACCCTTTGCTGCTCGATATCCACCCACATGAGTTTATTTTCATCCGGGAACCAGATGGGGCCTTCGCCCAGTATACATGCGCTTTTGCACAAAACGGCTGCTGTCATTTCCATACATTTTAAGCGGGCCAGTACTCTTTCATTTTCCGGCGGAGGAAAGCTACGCTGCGCTCCAGTTGCGCCATACCGTCCACGCCGTCTTCGATGCTGATCCAGCTGTCGAACCCTACGCGTGTCAGTTCGGTGAAGATGGCGTCGTAGTCGTTGAGGCCTTTGCCGATCTCTCCATGGCTGAGGCGTTTGGCATAACCGGCCGCCCCGCCTTCTTCGCGGCGAAGGTCTTCGATGGTGCCTTCTTTCAGGTAACGGTCGCTGGCGTGCATGGTCACTACCCTGCCGGATACACGTTTCAGTAATTCCAGCGGATCTTCACCCGCCAGGTAAGTATTGCTGGGATCGTAATTGACACCGAAACGGGGATGATGGATCATATCCACCAGCCGGCAGAACACTTCCATTTGCTGTGCAAACTCCGGGTATTCCCAGAAGTCGTCTTTGTAGTGGTTTTCGATGATCAGGGTGATGTTGCGCTCCGCGGCGTAGGGAATGCAGGCGTTGATGCAATCCGCCGCCAGCCGCAGGCCTTCCTCCACCGTCAGTTCCGGCCGCCGCTGGCCGGACAGTACGCGGCAGTAGGAGCCGCCCAGGCTGTAGGTCATATCGATCCATCGCTGCTGTTTCGCGATTTCCTGCTCCCGGAATTTTCTGTCCGGGTGCGTGAAATCCGGCGAGCAGCACATCATCGGTATCACTTTGCCTTTGTCTTCCACCTGCCGGCGGAAGCCGGCCCATCTGGATGCGTCCGCCATTTCGAGGAAGCCGGCGTACCACTCCAGTCCGTCCACGTCCAGTGCGGTGGCCAGGTCTATCCATTCGGAGAGCTGCATGCTGCCGTCTTTGCACAGCGCATGCATAAAGGCTTTCGGAAAAACAGCCAGTTTCGGCATATCGTCGCGTTTTTTCAGTTAAGGTTGATTGCCCGGTGCGGCGGGCAGGATGGATTGATCTTTGGGCGGGTTGCGGCCGATCATGGGATGTTGCTCCAGTTCCACCACCTGTCCGCTGATGGGCCCGCTTTCATCGGCCAGCCAGTATACGGCCGCCGCGGCCACTTCTTCCGGCCGCAGGATGCGCCCGGCCGGCGCGAACACACGCGGTATCTGCTGGTGCCAGTCGTCCGCCAATCCCTGCCCGCGTTTGATGGCCACTTCTTTATCCGTGAGCACCCAGCCCACGTTGATCTGGTTAACGCGCACGCCCATTTCGCGGTGAAGCGTATCGCCGAGATTGCGGCTCAGGGTCATGAGCGCTCCTTTTGAAACGCTGTAGGCAAAGAGGTTCGGTTCTCCGCTCCAGGCATTCACCGAACCGATGTTCAGCACGCACCCGCGCGAGGTGCTCAGGTAAGACAGCGCGGCCTGGATGAGCGCAAACGGCGCCAGCAGGTTCACCTCCAGGATGCCGCGGAAAAACGGCAGATCGGTGGAATGGATATCCGAGGAGGCGATCATGGCGGCGTTGTTCACCACCGCGTCGATGCGGCCAAACTTTGCGATGGCCGCGGCAACAAGGCGTTGCGGCGCTCCTTCGGCCGTGATGTCTTCGATGTGCAGCACAGCGTTGTTGTGCCCCAGTTGCTCCACGATGGTTTCGCCGGGCGCCGTGTCGAGGCCGTGGATCACGACCTTCGCCCCTTCCGCCACACAGCGGATGGCGATGGCCTTGCCGATGCCGGTGCAACTGCCGGTGATGATGATCACTTTATCTTTCAGCCGCATTATGATACAGGTTTAATGATGCTTTTCACGACCGCTCCGCTATGCATCTGCTCAAACGCCTGATGCCAGCCGTCGAGCGGCCAAATACCGCCGATAACGGGTTTCACGTCGAGCCGGCCGTTGGCGAGCAGGGCGATCACCCTTTCCCACACGGGCCAGTTATGACTGAAGCTGCCCTGCAGCGTTACGTTTTTCTGTACGAGGGGATCGATGGAAAAGTTCAGCGGTTGCGGGCCCCAGCCTACTTTCAGGATGTGCCCGTTGGGCCGCACCAAATCCATGGCCACCTTCAGCGTGGCGCTGGCGCCCGCCGCATCGATCACACAATCGGCACCGAGGCCGTCGCGTTCCCGCGCCCAGGCTGTTGCATTCCCCACGATCGTATCGCAACCGTATTGCGCGGCGATGTTGAGACGCCCGCGGTCGTTTTCCAGGCCCACCACCGCAACGTCTGCTCCGCAAAGGCGCGCCACGGCGGCGCAGAGAATGCCGATGGTGCCCGGGCCCAGCACCACTACACGGTCGCCGGGCTTCAGGTGCGCGTTGTTGACCACCGCATTGTAGGCCACGCAGCAGGGCTCCGTCAAACAGGCATGTTCAAACGGCAGGTGATCGGGAATGCGGTGCAGGCAGCGTGCGGGTGTGGACACATACCGCGTCATCGCGCCGTTCACGCCGTACCCGAAACCTTTGCGCGTGGGGTCGAGATTGTACAAGCCTATTTTCGACATCGGGTTGGCGGGGTCGATGATGGCGGCGGTTTCGCTCACCACACGGTCGCCCGGCTGCCAGCCTTTCACGGCCCTGCCGGTTTCGACGATGCGGCCGGAAAACTCGTGGCCTAACACCACGGGGTAATTCACCGTCCAGCTGTGGTCGTTGGTCCATTGATGGATGTCGCTGCCGCAAACGCCCACATAGGCCACTTCGAGCAGCACGTCTTCCTCCCCGATCCCGGGCTTCGCCACTTCGCGTATTTCGACGGCGCCTTTTTCCGGCGCATAGTTCACTACTCCAGCTGATTTCATGCATTAAATTTTAATGGCTCTTTCTTTTCCTGCCGGCACATCGCCGTAGGCATGGATTTTTTCGCAGATCAACCTTAACGATGCTTCGAGGTTACCGTCTGCCGTTTTGAATGCATCCGCATCGATGGTTAGCGGAGCGCCCAGCACCACCAGCGGCGCGCCATACGAAGGGCAGAGGATGGCCTGTTCGAGCGACAGCCCGCCCACCGCCTGCACCGGCACGCTCACGGCGGCCACTACTTCGCGCAGCTGGTCCAGCGGGCTCGGCATGCGGTGGCCTTTGGCGGCAATGCCCCGGCGCTCGTCGTAACCGATATGATGGATCACATAATCGCAGCCCCATTCTTCCAGGCGTTTCGCGCCCTCCACCATGTCCGGGCTCGCCAGGTTATCGCCCATCACTTGTACGCCAAAATCCTTTCCCGCTTTCACCACGCAGCGGATGGTTTCTTCGTGCGCCCGTTCCATCACCACTACATGCGTGGCGCCGGCTTTGCCCATCATCTCGCATTCGAGGTAGCCGCCGTCCATCGTTTTCAGGTCGGCCACAATCGGTACGCCGGGGAATGCCTCGCGCAGCTTGCGCACGCCGTGCAACCCTTCCGCCAGTATTAGCGGGGTGCCGGCCTCCAGCCAGTCAACGCCCGCACGTAAAGCCATGGCGGCGGTTTCGAGGGCTTCGTCGATGTTGGTGAGATCGAGCGATATCTGTACGATCGGTTTCATATTCGCGGTTTTAATCCGGGAGGATTTTCACTTTTAAATCTTTGTAGTACACTTTGCTTTTGGGATCATGCCCCTGCAGCGCAAAGGTGCCGCTGCCGATCAGCCGGCCGGGATGGCCTTCGGGCGATACGGCGCCGGGCAGCTCGGTGTATTCCAGCACCGTTTTGCCGTTTATTTTGATGGTGACCTGTTTGCCCACCACGCGGATGTGCTGGGTGTACCAGACGTTATCGTCCGCGAGTTTTTCCCTGATCTCCTTGATGTCGTAAAGGCTGCCGGTCCGTTTCCAGTCGGTGTGCGAGTTGTTCACCTGCACTTCGAAACCTTTGTCCGGCCAGCCTTTCTCCTGGTATTCCGTATGAAAGTATATCCCTGAATTGGAGCCCGGCGTGGTCATCACCTGTGCTTCGAATTCGAAGTTTTTGAAATGATGCCCGCCGGCATCGCCTACATAAAACAGGTGCGCCCGCGGGCCATGCACCACAATCTTCCCGTCTTCCACCGAAAAGGTCGCCGCGTTTTCCCCGACTTTCCAGCCGTTGAGGGACTTGCCGTCGAAGAGCGGCATCCAGCTTTGCTGCCGGGGATGCGCACCAGTGGAGTTTGTGACAGCGGGCGAATGGCCCATCGTTACGACCGCCGCCGCAAAGAGTAATAAAGCATGTTTCATATCGTTGCAGTTGAGGGGTTTCAGCCAAGGCTTCCCCAGCCTTTCCTGTACTCCCGTTTCACGAATTGATTGGCCGCCTCATAGTTGGTGACGCGCATGTTCTGATTGTCCCAGATCAGTTTGGTGTTGCTGCCGGGGTAATCGAATCCTTTCCCTGTTTTTCTCGGCACGGGAATGTCCGCCACCCTGATCGCCAGGTTGGCCATCAGCACCGCTTCCGTGAGCGGCCCCGACAGATCGAACGGGGCGCTTAATTCCGTTTTGCCGTACCCGGCGATGGCGCCTTCCACCCATTGCGCGTAGTGCCCGTCCGCACTGCCCGGCACACGTGCGAGCGTAGGTTTCACATTCACCTCGTTCATCCGCGAAAGCGGCAGCAACCGGGGGTTGGCGGCGTATTCACTGGCCATCATCTTTCCTTTCGTACCGATGAAAAGGATGCCGCTGTTGCCGTCGCCGAACAATTCATCCGGTCCCAGTTCCTCCGGCCTGTCGGGTTTGATGCCGCCGTCCATCCAGTGCATCGTGACCTTCCCGAGGGTTTTGTCTGTTTTGGGGAATGTTAACGTGGCGTGGCTCGCGGGCGGACAACTGTCCGGGAAAAACCCGCGCTGCCCGAATGCGGTGTACACGCTGCTAACGCTGGCCTGCACGTCGGAGGCGTATTTCAGGTTCAGCACGCGGAACGGCGCTTCGATGAGATGGCAGCCCAGGTCGCCGAGCGCGCCGGTGCCGTAATCCCACCAGCCGCGCCAGCTGCCGGGGATGAGGTTATCCACGTAGTCTTTATATGGCGCCGTGCCCAGCCATAAGTCCCAGTCGAGGCCGGATGGTACGGCCGGTTTGTCTTTCGGCCAGGGAATGCCCTGCGGCCACACGGGCCGGTTGGTCCAGATGTACACCGAATGCACGTCGCCGATCACGCCGGCGTCGTACCATTCGCGCAGCTGGCGCACACCGTCGCCGGAAGCGCCCTGGTTGCCCATCTGGGTCACTACCTTGTATCGCTTCGCCGCTTCGGTGAGTTTGCGGGCTTCGTAAATATCGTGGGTGAGCGGTTTTTGCACGTACACATGTTTGCCCAGCTGCATGGCGCCCATGGCAATGATCGCGTGGTTGTGGTCGGGCGTGGATACCGATAAGGCGTCGAAACTTTTCGATTCCTTTTCAAACAGCTCGCGCCAGTCTTTATAAAACTTCGCTTTGGGGAAACGCTCCTTCGAAGTGGCGATCATCCGTTCGTCCACATCGCAGAGGAAGCCGATGTCGGCCTTCCCGCTCTGGTAAAAACTGTTGAGGTCGGAGCGGCCTTTGCCGCCTACGCCTACGCCGGCGATGACGAGCCGGTCGCTGGGCGCCAGGAATCCCTTGCCGCCCAATACATGGCGCGGCACGATGGTGAAACCGGCGGCGGCGATGGCGGCATTTTTAATAAAGTCTCTTCTGGAACCGGAGGGTTTGTCGGGACGATGTGCGTTGTTGTCCATAGCATTTGATTTGGTAAGCCAACAATTCGGGATTTGATCTGCTGCAGCTGCGACCGCAGTATCAGCGCGGATTTGCAGCCACAATACAACCGTGGAACAAATGCCGGTGTTATTACCGGCTACTCAACAAATATCCTAATAATGCCCCCGTGGTTGTTATACTATCTTTTCCTGTTATTATCTGATGTTATCAAGCCCCGGTTTTACCTTTAAGACCGGAATTTGAAATTATTATTGCCTTCAACCATGGCGCCAAAAACTGTGATGTTCTCAAAACAATCATTAAATTTACTGATAGTATGGGGGAGCACCCAGGGGTTCATGTCCGGAACGAACCGGCCTTTTCCGTTGCGGAAAGGGGCAGGACGGCACAGGACAGTTAAACTCCCTTGTTATCCTATATTGATAAATCGGAATATCAAAGGCCGAACCTGTGTAAAAGCCATTCCGCAGCCCATTTCGCTATTGCATCACTAAAGTTCTCACGTTTATGACATCCAACACGCCAACAGTTAACAAAACCGCGTTGTTCAACGGTAGTTGCTTCGCGCTCATTACCACCGCATTCACATTCGCCATCAGGGCGGGCATCCTGCAGCAGCTGGGCCAGCAATTCAATCTCACGGCCGAGCAGCTGGGCTTCATCAATTCAATGTGGTTCCTGGGCTTCCCTATTTCCATGATCCTGGGCGGCATCTTTTATCACAGCTTCGGCCCCAAGCGCATCATGCAGGTGGCGTTTATCGCGCACGCGCTGGGCATCGTGCTCACCATTTACGCCGGCGGCTACACGCTGTTGCTGATTTCAACGCTGTTCATCGGTTTCGGGAACGGCTGTACGGAAGCGGCCTGTAACCCCATGATCGCAGACAGTTATTCCGGCGTGAAAATGAACCAGATGCTGAACCGGTTCCACATGTGGTTCCCCGGCGGCATCGTGATCGGCAGCCTTATCTCCAAATTCATGACGGATGCGCAGCTGAGCTGGCAGATACAAATGTGGGTGATCATGATCCCCACGCTGATCTATGCTTTCCTGTTCTGGGGCAAAACGTTCCCGAAACCGCATGAGGAAGGCGCCATGTCGCTGTCTGAAAACCTGCGGGCGATGATTTCCCCCACGTATATTTTCCTCTTCATCTGTATGGCCTTCACCGCCATCACCGAGTTCGGCCCGCAGCAGTGGGTAGGCCTCGTGATGAGCAACAGCGGCGCCAGCCCCATGCTGATACTCGCACTGGTGACCGGGTTGATGGCCGTTGGCCGGTATTTCGCCGGGCCGGTGGTGAAAGCCCTGGGCCAAACGGGCGTACTGCTGATCTCCGCGGTTTTCGCCGCCATCGGCATTTACCTGTTCAGCGTGGTGACCGGTCCGCTGGCATATGTGGCCGCCATCTGTTTCGCGATCGGCGTTTGTTACTTCTGGCCTACCATGGTGGGCGCGGTAGCGCAGCGCGTACCGCTTAGCGGCGCACTGGGCATGTCGATCATCGGTGGTGTGGGGATGTTCTCCAGCTCCATCTTCCAGCCCATCATCGGCCGCTGGATAGACGGGGCCAGGGCGGAAAGCGCGCAGGCCGGGCTTGCCGGGCCGCAGCTCGAACTGGCGGCGGGTCAGCAAACGCTGGCGAAGATGGCCGCATTCCCTGCGATACTCATCGTATTATTCCTCATCTTTTTCTTCTGGCAACGGAAAAAGCAGCCGGCACCTGCGGCGGCGGCTGCTCATTGATGTAATAACATCTTATCTTATTCCAGACCGTGTTTCGCGCACATCTGTCTGATCAGGCGGAGGCCTCCCTCCGCCATGTTCCACGGTTCCGAGAATTCGCGCCATACCCCGATGGAGTTGGCGAAATCCGGATCGTTGCGCGTAAAACCTTCGATGGTGAGCCAACCCTGGTAGCCGGCTTTTGCGAGGGCCGTAAATACTTCGTCCCACGCCACATGCCCGCTGCCGGGGGTGCCACGGTCGTTTTCGCTGATGTGCACATGGCCCAGCAGCGGCGCGATATAGGCAATCGCCTTGCTCATGCTTTTTTCCTCGATATTGGCGTGGTGCGTATCGAACATGGCTTTCACGTTCGGGTGGGCGGTTTTATTCACCAGGCAGGCCAGCTGCTGCATCGTATTACACAAATAACACTCAAAACGGTTCACCGCTTCGGGCGTGAGCAGGATGCCCGCCTGTGCGGCGTAGTCGCCCGCCTTGTAAAGGATCTCCGCGCTGCGTTCGTATTCTTCTTCCGTGGGCGCGCAACGTGTGAAGGTGGTGAAGGCTGAATGGAACGGGCCACAGATCACGGACGCCCGCAAGTCGTGCGCACGGTCGATGGTCCATTTGATTTTGTCGAGCGCCTTGTTCCGCACCGCTTCCGACGGGCTCACCGGGTTTTCATCAGGGCCCAGTACAAATACCGCGGTCGTTTCCAACCCGGCCGTGGCGGCGTGGTCGCCGATTTCGCGGTAAGCTTTTTCTTCCGGCGCGCCGATCAGGAATTCCACCCCATCGTACCCGGTGGTCGCCAACCGGTCTATCACCGGTTTCAGCTGGTCCGACACGATGGCCGACCAGGCCAGCACATTGAATCCGATCTTGATCATTTATTTTGCTTTGGGTTTCACAATTTCGCCTGGCATGATCACCGAATCCCAGCCCGCCAGATCGGCCGGTTTCACATGGGCCTTGTAGCCCTCGAAATTAAAGGTGGTCGGTTTGTACGGGCCTACAAAATCCACGTTGCCGCCGGGGTTGATATCCTTCTCCATCCCCATCGTCCAGAAGCAGGCATTCACCAGCATCCGACGGAACCCTTCGTTCAGCAGGTCTTCCGAAGCGCCGTGCGTGGTGGTGAACACACGCCCGCCCGCGCCGGCGCCGATTTTGTAATTGCGCACCCAGGCTACCGGCAATTCCTTTTTGGAGGTGTCGGCCGGCGCGTCCGGCGTCATGCCGTTGAGCACCTGCCCGCGCGCGAGCACCGTGGAGCCCGTTTGTTCCGGCTCCGCGTTGTAGCCCCCGCACTGTACGAACATATCTTTCACGCCCTGCAGGATGGGATGCGCTTCCTGCCCCTTTTCAATCAGCAGGCGCGATGCCTGCGCGTGGTTTTTACCGTAGTGGCCCACCCAGGTTTCACCGAGGATGGTTTCCCCGAAACCGTTGTGCCATTGCTGCTTCGGGCCTTTATATTGATAGCTGTAATGCGCCCATTCGGGATTCTTTTCGTTGTTGAAGGCGTGGGTGGCGGTGCGGAGGCCGATCACCGGTTTCCCTTTTTCGAGGTAATCGTTGATGTGCTGCATCTCCTCATCGGGGAAGTCGGCAAAGCGGGTGAAGATCACCATCAGGTCCGCGTTCTTCAGTACGTCGAGGCCGCGGAGGTCGGAGCTGCCGGGCAGGATGTACTGCTGCGAGTCGAGCCCGAACACCACCGTGCAATGGAAACCGTATCGTCTGGCGAGGATGCGCGCCAGTGCGGGCAGCGTTTCTTCCGACCGGTATTCGTGGTCGGTCGCAATAAAAACGATGTTCTTTCCTTTTCCGGGGCCGCTCTCGCCGTGGTACACCACTCGGTAATCTTCATGTGCGCTGCGGGGCTGGCTGCAGGCTACCTGCGTCAGCATCAGCAGGCATATACCCATTATTCCGGTTATCAGTTTTTCCATTGTCATAACGATTATCATTTAACGACCCTGATCACTCCGCGCATGACCTGGCCGTGCCCGGGGAAGGTACATAAAAAGGGGTAATCTCCCGGCTTCGCCGCGGCTTTGAATTCCAGTGTTTCTTCTTCGTTGTTGTTGATGAGTTTGGTGGCGTACAGCACGTTTTTATTGTCGGGGATGAACTTCTTCTCGAATCCCTTGCTGCCCAGGTCGATGGCCGCCTGCGCCACTTCATCGGCAGCGCCGGGCGATACCACCACGAGGTTGTGCGGCATAAAGTCGACGTTCTTCAGCGTCAGCCGCACCATCTGCCCGGTTTTCACGATGATCTCCTTGGTATCGAAGAGCATTTTCTCCGGGATGGTGCCTACGGTAACGGCGGCCACTCTTTTGGCCGTGAGGTCTACCGATTTGCCCGCGGGCACTTTGGTATGTACGGCGGCTACCGCATCGCTGCCATGCTCGTGGTGCGCTTTAGCGGTATTGTCACCTCGCCGGTCCCAGAACCAGGCCACCCTTTCCGCCGCATACCGTGCATGCTCCACGGAAGAGCCACGCAGCTGTTCCAGTAATTCCCTGTTCACTACGTTGTGGCGCTGATGCAGCCAGAGTATTTCGAGCAGGGCGTGTGCGCCTTCCTCACTGTCCGCGGTATATTGTTTCGCCCATTCCTTCGCCTGGTCTATCACCTCTTTCGTACTTCTGCCGCTGAGCTCGATCTGCACCTGGTGGCGGATTTCGTTGACGGGGTGTTTGAGCAGATCCAGCAATTCCTTCACCGGCCGGCCCGCTACGGGCACCGGTTCCATGAGGGGACGGCCCTTGGCGGTGACGCGGTAAATCCTGCCGTGCGTATGATCGCGTTTGGGATCCCGGATGTTGTGCTGCATGTGCCCGATGAGCGGGTTCTGCCAGTCGCTGATGTACAGGGCGCCGTCCGCTCCCACCACGCCGGAGGTGGGCCTGAAATTCGGGTCGTCCGAATACAGGAGGTCGCCGATCTCTTCTCCCCATACCTTGCCGCTGTCGTACGCCAGTTTGTAGCGTTTGATGCCCTGGAAGCCGATCACGTTATAGATCAGGAAATTGTTATCGTATTCCGCCGGGAAGTGCGGGCTGGAAAGGATTTGATGCGCAGGCACCGGGCGCACCGTCTGCTTGAGGAGGCGGCGGGTTTTGAAAGCGGAAGAATCGTCCGCCTTCGGGTCGAGGTATACCTGGTAGGCGCGGCCGGTGGTACCGTCCGTCACGAACTGGTAGCCCCATTTATCGAAGCTGATGCCGTGGGCGTTGGGGCTGTTTTCGGTCACAAAGTCGAACCGGTAAGTGCGCGGGTTGAAGCGGAACAGGCCGGGCGACCTGTTTTCCTGGTTTTTACCCCAGGGCGTTTCCACGTTGCTGAGCATGAACACGCCGCGCTGGTAATAGATGTTCCCGTCCGGCCCGAAGAACAGGTTGTTGGCGGCGTGGTGCGTGTCTGCCGCGTCGATGCCGCCCATCATCACGATGCGCACATCGGCGCGGTCGTCGCCGTCGGTATCTTTCAGGTACCAGATATTGGGGGCGGATACCACGATCACGCCGTTGTTCCAGAACTCGAACCCGGTGGGGTTGTGCACCCTGGCGAAGGTCACCGACTTGTCGGCTTTGCCGTCGTTATCCGAATCCGTCAGAATAACGAGGCGGTCTTTCATTTCTTTCAGGGGCTCCCGTTTGGGATAGGTTTCCCAGGCCGCCACCCAGAGGCGGCCTTTGGTATCCCGTTTAACCGTTACGGGGTTGGCGATCTCCGGGAATTTCTCTTCGGACGCAAACAGGTTCACTTCGAGGTCTTTGGCGATATGCATCTTGCCGATGGCCTCTTCGCCCCCGAGGTACACCACGTCCTGCTTGAAATTCGATTCCACTTTCAGCGGCGCGGGCACGTTGCTGTCGTCGATCTTCGTATCCACCGCCCACGATTCCCAGGCGCCCCAGAAGGGCTCTTCGTCGTCGGTAAGGGGCAATACGTCTTTATTTCCTTTGGCGATGGCCCATATGCGTTTGTCGCGGTTCGCCGTCATCGTATCCAGCATCACCAGTTCGCGCTGCAGGGTTTCGTAGTTGCCGTGCAGCTCGCTCCTGCTGCCCCATACGTCGTTACCATCGGTAGCGCGGTAGCGGGTGAACCAGCAGCCGTTTTTATTCAGCACGGCCTGGCGCAGTCTGGTCAGTTCCGCCTCTTTCAGATCCGGTACGGAACCGGTGAGGCCACGGACAATAGCGCGGCTCACCTCGCCGTAGCCCTCTTCGTTGAGGTGGATACCGTTGATGGTGAGCGGTTTTTCGGATTGCCCGTACAGTTTTTCCGTGGCCTCGAAGAGGTTCACGAAATCAACTTCCTTTTCCCGGCATACGGCTGCCATGGCCTCCGTATATGCCTTCAGGCGTTTGTTGTTCTCTTCGCCGGTAGGCAGATTCGGGTCGTTGAGGTTTTCGTGGGCGATGGGAGAAAACACCACAATGCGGGGGGCGTTTTTGCCGTCGTATTTTTTCTGCCGGGTGGAGTCGATCCAGCTGCCGAGTTCCTTGCCGAACGCGGCGGCCGTATTGTCGAACGACTCGTTATACCCGAAAAAAGCGAACACTACGCTGGCCTGTACGCGGGTGAGGTGCGTATCCGCGTCGCCGTAGGCTTTGTGCGCCCGCGGGCGGTGCAGCAGCTTGTCGCCGGTGAAGCCCAGGTTGCGGAACACCAGTTCCTGTTCCGGGTAGGCGGCCTGGAGGTATGCTTCCAGGAAGCCGTAATACTGCATCCGTTCTGCCAGGGCGTTGCCGACGATGGCGATCCGGTCTCCTTTCCGGAATTCGAATTTCGGACGGGAACAGGCTGCAAAAGCCACCAGGAAAACAATACAGGAGCCTCCCAGGAGGCATTTCCATAAAAAAGAAAGCTGATTAACTCTCATCAATTTAGGTTATTAGCAACGTGGTTGAATTCATACAAAACAGATATAGAGCGAATGCGCCGATTCAAAAGCCCTCATCCAAAATAGGGGCAAAAATTCGTACCACTGTCCTGCGGCATCCTGTACGGCAGCCGGAGATGCAGCGTACATGCGGGGGTAACCGGTAAATCAGGTTAAAATCCTAAAAAAACAGGGTAAAATATCATGTAAAAGGAGGAAGGGGGCCGGAGGAAGAAGTGTTCCCTCCGGGCGTACGCGCCTCTTTTTTCGCTATTTGCGGGGTAATGCTCCTTCAAATTATCCAGTGCAGCAGGAATATTATCTGAACTGCGCCGGTTTCTGCTGTTGCGCCGCGAGCGTCACCAGCTCGTCGATCCGCTTCTGCCTTGTTTCAGGCCGTTTGGCCAGCACCAGCCAATGCAGCATGCTTTTTTTGACAGACTTGCTAAGGCTCTGGAAAAACCGCTTCGAACCGCGGTGCGTTCTGAATGCCTTGTCGAGGTCTTTGGGGATCACCAGTTCCTCCACTTCGTCGAGGAGCGACCATGAACCGTTCTGTTTGGCCGTTTCGATGCTGTCGTACCCGGCTTTCGTCATCAGCCCATCGTCTATCAGCCGCTGCACCTTTCCCTTGTTGATCTTCGACCAGCCGCTGTTGGGCTTCCGCTTGCAGAAAAACTGCATGAATCTTTCGGCGTCCATCGGTTTTTTGGTGCTGTCGATCCAGCCGAAACAAAGCGCTTCGTCTACCGCCTCGCTGTAGGTGATGGTGGGTATGCCGGCCGCCTGTTTTTTATAATAGACAAGCCAGACACACTGTTGCGAACGATGGTGCTTTTTCAGCCATTGCCGCCACTCGTGCCGGCTTGCCGGGCAAAAAGTGGGTATTTCCTTTTTATCCATTTATTTCATCGCGGTTAAAATCATACTGACGATCAAAATGCCTGTTAAATGATACGATCCGCTGATCACACCATACAGGATGGGCCGGGGAATATTCGGATTGATGGCGATATTCACCGTATTGGCCACCAGGAAGCCGATGCCGATGAGCAGGGCGAACGCCACCGCATCGCCCCAGCCCGATATATCCAGCGCATACAGCAGTACGGCCGTGGCCAGGGTGATCACGAGGCTGCACAGCGCCGGCCCCACTATAAAAATAGGTTTGTTTGGCAACGTTTCGTTTTCGCGGCCCAGGGAAATTTTATACGGCCGGCTGAAAAACAGCGTAAACCACAAGGCGCCGAGCAGAAAATACACCACGAAGGCCAGCAGTACGCTCACCCAATTCAGGTTTGCTAATTGATTCATCATAAGGTTTGAAGTTTATGATGCAAAGCTAGCGGGGGCGAGTGACAGCCCTGTGTCAGGGGTCGAAAATAAAATCAATGGTACCGGTCGAAGAACTCCTGCAGGGTCATGTTATGCGGGTTGAATCGCTCACTGAGCACTTCCAGTTTTTTGATCCGGTCGAGCCGGAAATACCGGAACTCTTTCCGCAGGCGGCACCAGGCCACCAGCAGCCAGTTTTCCATGGTGCTCAATAACGCGAAGGGCTCTATCAGCCTGCCGGATGTTTTGTTGGCTTCGTTGGTGTATTCGATGCGGGTGAGGAAAAAGTTCGTGAGTGCGAACTGGAGGTCGGATATATGATGGCTGTTCCGTTCCCTTTCGAGGTTCCGGGAAAAGCGGGTACGGTCGGCCAGCAGGTTGGCTTTGTCTTTGACCGGGTGTTTTAATACCGCTTTGATTTTATCGATGGCGGCGGAGTAGTCTTTGATAAATGAGGCGTCTTTATTTCTCAGCACCAGCTGTTCCGCAAGGATCAGGGCATTGGCCTCGTTTTCACTGAACATAACCGGCGGAATGCGGTAATGTTCCATCAGGGAATATCCCTTCCCTTCTTCCGTGACGATCGGCACCCCCGCCTGTTCCAGCGACCGGATGTCGCGGTAAATCGTTCTGACGCTGACGGAGAATTTAGCGGCCAGTTCCGTGGCCGTCGATATCCGTTTCGTCTGCAACCGGGTGAGGATGGCCGTCAGCCGGGAGAGCCTTTTGATGTCGGTAGTGGTGTCCATGTTATCCTGGCCGCAAAGATCCGTTTTTTTTCTTTACAGATCGGCGCCCCCCGGTTCCGGCCGGAACATGCGACTCACGAGTCGAAAATGTACAATAAGTATGGATTGTGTTTTTGTATCGGAACCTGTTCGCAACAGCGCCTGCGGCCGGATTCAGAAGGTAACCGGCGACGGGCATTTTTCTTTAAACCCCTCAGCTGGATGGAATTACCTACATTCGTGAAAGCCCGTAAGGCTTGCCGGCACGGTATTTCCCGTCCGCCGGGCATTAAAATCAAAAAATGGATCAAACCGCGGAAATTATCGCTCAAACAAGGAATTGGATCAAAGTGACAGTGATAGGGTGTAATTTCTGCCCGTTTGCCGCCAGGGAGGTGAAGCAAAACAGCGTGCGTTACGAGGTCGCTTACGCCGGCAGCGCCATTACCGCCAGGCAGGCTTTCCTCAACGAATGCATCCGGCTGGATAAAGACAGCAGCATCGGCACCACCCTGCTCATTTTCCCGGATACATACGCCGTGTTCGCGGATTACCTGAAACTCGTCAGGGTGGCCGAAGAAGTAATACGGCGGAAAGGTTACGAAGGCGTTTACCAGGTGGCGGGGTTCCATCCGCTATACCGGTTCGCAGATGCCCTGCCGGACGATGCGGCCAATTATACCAACCGGTCCGTTTACCCCATGCTGCATTTGCTGCGGGAAAGCAGTATCCATAAAGCCATCACGAATTACCCCAACCCGGAAGGCATCCCGGCCCGCAATATCGAATTTGCCCGCCAGAAAGGCGAAGCGTATATGAAGCTGCTGCGGGATAGTTGTTTGTAATACGCACACTCACCCAACCCAGGTTTGTGCTGCAAGCTGGATCGGGTGAGTGACTACTCTCAAAAACATCTTAATGGCCATATTTCTTCCCGGCTGCCGGTTCCCTGTTTTTGCCGTTCCTTTCGGCATGGATGGCATCCGTGCCGGGCAACAAGCCCGGTTGGCGCGATGTGTTGTTGGCCCGTGGTTTCCCGGTCAGCCAGCTGACGGATTTCAGCATGCACTGTTGAATGCTTTTGCAGATCCTGATCATTGTTCACCATTTTGAGTTTGAGATAATGGTATGGCGAAGCCGTGATCTGCGAGCAACCGTGGCCGGCCCGGCATGTCTGCTGCAAACTGTCCGTTTGCGGGTGAGGTGTAATGTGTCATTGCCAAGAATTTCCTATTTATAACACAATGGCCCCGATATCACCCACGGCGTGCAAAAATTATTGCCGGCTGGCCTTCCGCAATTGCTGGAGGCATTTATATTTCTGGTTATCGGCGGTGTGGCGGTTTTTCCAGCCCATCCGCACGGCGAGTTTTTCCATGGGCTCCTGCAGGAAATAGATGGAGCGGATGATCTGCCGGCAGTGCTGCGTAATGCTGCGCAGCCAGCGGGGCAGCTGTTCCCGTAACGGGGTAGCCTGGGTTTCCTCGGGCATATCCGCGAATGCCTCACAGGGGATGATTTTCTGCCGTTCTTTCAGTTTGTTGAGCCAGCAGTTCCTGGCGATGGCGAAGAGGTAGGTTTCCAGGGTGGATGTGAGCACGAAGCCCGGCTCTTCCCGTTTTTTAAGCCATACCAGCAGGGCTTCCTGGAAAACATCGCGGGCATCGTCGATATCCCCGCTGTTCCGCTGCACATGTGCGGCGATTTTCGGGAAGAGGTGCTGGTATAAAATGTCCGGGTGCTGCGCCGTTGCTTCCATGATCTGTTCGTTTAATACCTGGCTGTAAATTACAGCTTTGCCTGTATTAATAATCGAAAACGCGGGAAATCACCCAGGCACGCCAAAAAAAATTACTGGCCGGTAGCCGGCGCATATAAAACAGCAAGAGAGGGCCTGAAAACGGCCCTCCCTGTTGTAAAAACATGTATAGAGACAATCTGTATTGCTACTTGCTGAATTTCTTCTCGAACTCGTTGGAGGCCTTGTTGATCTTTTCACCGATGGCGTCGAAGGAGCTGTTGATCGTGTTGAGCGTAGCCTGGATCTGGGGCTGCACAGTAGTGTCGCCGCCTTTTTCCTTAGTACGCAGGTCGATCAGCGTTTTGTACGATTCGTCGGCGATCTTTTTGTACCCTTTCAGGCCTTCGGCCACGGCCGATTTCAAACCTGCATCGTCTTTGATGGCGGGCAGTTTGTCCACTTCACCGATGGATTTGCCCAGCTCATCCGCCCAGGTTTTCCGTACGGCTTCCGCTTTGGTATAATCTCCGCCGGTCATCGCTTCGTTCATGGCGTTCATGTTCTTTTCGTTCCCGTTCATCAGGGTCATCAGCTTGTTGTTGTATTCCACGGGGTTGGGGGCTGTACCGCAGCTGGCGAAGAGGGCAACACTGAAAAGGGCGATCATCGTTTTGAGTTTTTTCATCTTGCTGAAATTTTTTGTGATTTGATGTCACAAAAGTAATGGCCCCCTCCCGGCAGGGATATCCCTGAAACCAGCCATTTTTAAATCCCGCATAATAGTAAATTTGCCTACTGAACCAGGAACCATGCGATTGATATACCATATAATTTGCGCTGCCGCCCTGATAATCGCAGCCGGTACCGCGCACGCGCAGGTAGTGGAAGATTCGTTGCGGAAAATAGTGGCGCAGCGCCACCTGCCGCTGGAACAGCGCATCGACGCGATGGACCGGCTCGGCCAGGTAGTGTTTTTCAATACCGGCTGGAACGAAGGGCTGGCGGTGATGCGCAGCTCCCTTGCCCTGTCCGCCCCCATGAAAGACGGCCGCTACCGGGCACGCACCTACGGCATCATGGCCGCTTCCAGCTTCATCGCCGGGGATACCGAAACCGCCTACCGGTATTTCGACAGCGCGCAGCACTACATCAACCGCTCCTCCAGCGGCCTGATGAAAGGGTATGTGCTGTATATGAAAGGCTGGCTGGAAAGCCGCAGCCACAAGGAAACGGACGCCATCCGCACGCTGCAGCAGGCGCTCGACGTGCTCGAAAAAGAGCCCGAAGGCCTGCGCTACCGGCAGCCTGTTTACTCCGAACTGGCAGGCATCTACATCAAATGGTACGACCTCCCCAACGTCGAAAAATATACCCGTCTTTCCCTGGAAGCGGCCATCCGGTTGAAGGAGCTGGAGAAAATGATCAGCACCCACCAGGAAAGGGGCTCCTATTTCCTGAACCTCTACCGCGCCGACACTTCCCGGAAACCGGCGCTGGATTCGGGGCTCTTTTACATGCGGCGTTCGCTCAACCTGGCCCGCGCCAACCGGGAACGGTTGATCACGCCCAGCAATATCCCCTTTTCGGCCATCGGCATCGCCAGTATTTTCCTGGAGCATTTCCCCGCAACGCCCGCCAATAAAGACAGCGTGAACTACTACAACAGGATAGCGCTGGAAGAAAGCCGGATAACCCGGCAATACGCCGTGGAAGCGGCGGCATACAATACGCTGGCCAGCATCTCCATGAACCGGGGCGACTACGACGATGCCATCGCCAACCTGAACAACGCCATCGGCATCAGCATAAAAGACCCGCTGTACGACAAATTCAACCTCTCGCAGTCGTACCTCGTGCTGGCGCAGGCCTACGAACTGAAGCGCGACACGTCCATGGCCCTGTTCAATTACAAACAGTACATGAACCTCTACCAGGAGCTGTTCGATGTGGAGAAGATGAACAAGGCCAAAGACCTCGAAGCACGCTATGAAATGGCCCGCAAGGAACGCACCCTGCTGGAGATCAGGCTGCTGGCCGAACAGCGGAACCGCGAACTGATACAGGCCAGGTACCTCTCCGGGCGGAAAGACAAGGAGCTGCTCGAAGCCCGGTACGCCTCCATCGTGAAAGACAAAGCGCTGCTCAACGCGAAATATGCCGCCGGCGTACAACTGAAAGCCCTCGACAGCGCCAATTTCAGAACCGCCCAGCGCGAGCAGGAACTGAAAGCCATCGGCGAACGGTTCAACTACAACCGGAAACTGAACAAGATCTATTCCGTGCTCACGGTGGCGCTGCTGCTGTCTGCCGCGTTTTTATATTACGCGTTCAAGCAGCGGTCCAAAGCCCTCCGGCAAAAGCAGCAGCTGCACGACCTGGAGCTGGACAGGCTCAGCCAGGAGCACCGCATGACCGTACTCTCCGCCATGCTCGAAGGGCAGGAACAGGAGCGCACCCGCCTGGCGCGCGACCTGCACGACGGGCTCGGCGGCCTGCTCTCGGGCGTCAAGATCGAACTGTCCACGCTGCACCAGCCCGCCGCCACATCCCCGCAGCAGGCCGTGGTCCAAAAAACCATGCACCATCTCGACAATGCCGTGGAAGAGCTCCGCCGGATAGCGCGGAGCATGATGCCGGAAGTACTGCTGAATTACGGGCTGGGCGAAGCCGTGCGGGAATATTGCAACGGCCTGAAACAATCCGGTGTGCCCGTATCGTGCCAGGTATTCCATTACCGCAACAACATGAGCCACAGCCGCCAGGTCACCCTGTACCGCATCATGCAGGAGCTGGTCAACAACGCCGTCAAACACGCCGCCGCCTCGCAGATACTTGTGCAGCTCCAGCAGCGCGACGATCGTATTTTCCTCGTGGTGGAAGACGACGGCAAAGGTTTCGACCCCGCCCAGCAGCGGGCGCTCAAAGGCGCCGGGCTGGCCAACATCCGGTCGCGCGCCGAAATGCTGCAAGGTACCCTCGAAGTGGAAACCGCCCCCGGCACCGGTTCCGCTTTCACCATTGAATGTGCCGTCAACTAAACTTCGTATGATAAAAGTATTGCTGATAGACGATCACCCGATCGTGATGGAAGGATTGAAAAACCTGCTCTCCCAACAGGAAGATTTTACCGTGGCCGGTTGCTGCAGCACCGGCAAAGAAGGGCTGCAGGCCATTGAAACCCTGGCGCCCGACGTGGTGCTGCTCGACATCAACCTGCCCGACGTGAGCGGCATCGACATCTGCCGGCAGGTGCGCAAGCACGACAAAGACGTACGCATCATCGCCCTCAGCGTGCACAACGAACGCCCCGTGATCAAAAACATCCTGGGCAGCGGCGCTAACGGGTATGTGCTGAAAAACTCCGTGGGTGAAGAGATCATCACCGCCATCAATGCCGCCCTGAACGGTGAAACCTACCTCTGCCACGCCGCGCGCAACATCGTCAGCACCATCCAGGAAGGCGAGCTCACCGAAATCCCCAAAATAACGCGCCGTGAAAAGGAGATCATGCTGCTGGTGAGCAAAGGCCTCACCACAGCGCAGATCGCGGAACAATTGTTCATCAGCTTCCACACCGTGGAAAGCCACCGGAAAAACCTCATCGAAAAGTTCGACGTCAGCACCATGACCGCCGTGATCAAACTCGCCACACAATACGGCCTGTTATAGCTGGCTGCTAAAATTGGCTGATTTCAGGGATATCGCTACCCTCCCCGCCGCTGTAGTTTTGCTGAAACAAATATTCACCATCAAAACCAAATCAGCATGGACAGAAAAACCATAGCGGTCATCTCCTACCTCAGCATCATCGGATGGGTGATCGCCTATTTCCAGTACAAGGACAAAAAGCAGGATCCCTTCGTGGCCTACCACCTCAAGCAGGCTTTGGGCATCGCCATCATCAGCATCCTTCTCGGCGTGGCCATCAACGTGGTGGTCAGCATCGTGCCTGCATTGTCCGTAGTGGCATATGCCAACGTCATCATCCTCGTACTGTGGGTGCTGGGCATCATCAATGCCCTGAACGGGCTGAAGAAACCCGTGCCCGTTGTTGGCCCGGTGTTCGAACACAAGTTCGCATTCCTCAATCCCGGCGCCTAACCTCCTTTTTTCATCTTATACTTTTTCTTATGCAAAAAATCGGATCGTTTTTAATCATTCTTGGCCTTTTATCCATTGTAGCCACCTATTTCGACCGTGTTCCCAAAATCCTCGCATGGATTTACCAATGGGGAGACAACACTGCCTGGGCTATAAAAATCGGCGTGATCGTACTGGGGGTTGTGCTGTACCTGGCGGGCGGAAAAAAGCAGAGAGCATAGCATGTTGAAGCGCCTGCCTGACAGGTTGGAGGCTGCCCTGTGATGGGGCAGCCTTTTTGTTGCCGCAGCGGCCGGGAGCATCGTTTTTTTCGTTAAATTTATTACCTGAGCCTCATCAATGATTGCATATGGAAATAAGCAGCCCGGGATTGGTTTCCGTCAAGGAGTTCTCCGTCAAAAGGATCGATGGCCCGTCCGTCTCCGAGTTCTCCGATACGCTCTCCGTGGAAGAGCCGCTGGAGATAAAAATAACCTGCGACGCAGGAATGGACAGCATCCGGAAAAACATTTCCGTCACCATGCGCACACCCGGCAACGACCGCGATCTGGCCACCGGTTTTTTATTTACGGAAGGGATCATTTCTTCCAAAGATCACATCAAAGAAGTGCTTCACGCAGATGCGGCCTGTTCAGCTGAAAACGCCAATAGCGTAACGGTAGCGCTCGCCGGGGGATTCACCCCCCGCCTGATGCAATCCGACAGGAATTTCTACACCACGTCCAGCTGCGGTGTTTGCGGCAAAAGTTCGATACAGTCCATCCGCACCGTAAGCCCCTTTCATCAGCTGGAGAAACGCCCGCTCCGCTTATCCGCCGATGTGCTTTTCGGGTTGCCGGGTAAACTGAAGGCCGCGCAAACGGGCTTTGCCGCATCGGGCGGCCTGCATGCGTCCGGGCTTTTTTCCCCGGAGGGGGAACTGTTGCTGATCAGGGAAGATGTGGGCCGGCATAATGCGCTGGACAAATTGATCGGCCGCGCCCTGTACGAGGGCCTGCTGCCGCTGAACGAACATATTCTACTGCTGAGCGGAAGGGCCAGTTTTGAACTGATCCAGAAAGCCGCCATGGCGGGCATTGCCATTGTTGCCGCCATCGGGGCGCCATCGAGCCTGGCCGTTGAACTGGCGAAGGAATTCGACATCACCCTCCTCGGCTTCGTGAAAGGCAACAGGGCGAACATATATCATACCGGTGAGCAGGTGGTATGCCCGAACGAATAACGATGCATACTGAAAATAAAGACCGACACCACTCCCCCCTCACCCATCATTGAAAAACTGCTAAACGCAAAGGACTATGCAAGAAGGGCAACATCAGGACGAACCTGCAAAAGGCAACGAAACACCGGCGACTGCCCGGTTCAAAGCCTTACCCGATGCGGAAAATCCATACAGGTTATCGGGCCTGCAACTGACGCCTTTGAAAAAATGGGCCGCCGGCATCCCCGCCGTCAAAGCCGCACTGGCCGATCTTTTCGAGCAGGGTATCCCCTTCCGGGGCGCACTCGCTTTATTTAAAATGAACCAGTTCGACGGGTTCGACTGTTCCAGCTGCGCATGGCCCGACCCGGACGACGATCGTTCCCCCCTGGGCGAATACTGCGAAAACGGCGCGAAAGCGCTGGCGGAGGAAGCCACCACCAAAAAGATCACTGCTGAATTTTTCAGGAACCATTCCGTGTACGACCTGGCCCGGTTGAGCGATTTCGAGATCGGCCGTTTAGGGCGGCTCACGGAACCCGTATACCTCCCCGAAGGCGGCACCCACTATCAGCCGATCAGCTGGGACGATGCGTTTAAAAAAATCGCCGGTCACCTGAACGCCCTGGCGTCTCCCGACGAAGCCGCATTTTACACCTCGGGCAGAACGAGCAACGAAGCATCGTTCGTTTACCAGCTTTTCGTCAGGGAGTACGGCACCAACAATATGCCCGATTGCTCCAACATGTGCCACGAAACATCCGGCGCCGCCCTGCGCCCCACCATCGGCATCGGCAAAGGGACCGTTACGCTGGAAGACTTTTACGATACCGATGTGATCGTCATCATCGGCCAAAACCCCGGCACCAATGCCCCCCGGATGCTGAGCGCGCTGGAAAAGGGCAAAAAGAACGGCGCGAAAATCATTGCCATCAATCCCCTGCCCGAGGCCGGATTAATGGGCTTCCGCAATCCCCAGGAAATCAGCGGCATCCTGGGCAGCGGCGGCAAGCTGGCCGATCTTTACCTGCCGGTAAAAATAAACGGCGACATGGCGCTGCTCAAAGCCATCGAACTGCTGCTGCTCGATTTCGAAAAGAGCGCTCCCGGCCAGGTGCTCGACCATGCTTTCATACAAGAAAAAACCATCGGTTATGAAGCGTTTACCCGCCAATTTGAAAACTACACCCTGGCCGCGCTCGCGGAAGCGGCCGGCCTGACACAGGAAGCGATTTTCGAAGCCGCGCAGATGCTGGCGTTCAAAAAGCGGATCATCTTCTGCTGGGGAATGGGCATTACCCAGCAACCCAATGGGGTAGACATGATCAGGGAAATGCTCAACATCCTGTTATTAAAAGGCAGCATCGGCAAACCCGGGGCCGGCGTTTGCCCCGTAAGGGGCCACAGCAACGTTCAGGGCAACAGAACGATGCTGATCAACGAAAAACCTACCGACCTGCAGCTCGACCGCCTGGAAGAGGTGTTCGGCTTCACCGCTCCCCGCAAACATGGATACGATGTGGTGCGGGCCATCAAGGCCATGCAGGAAGAAAAGCTGAAAGTCCTTTTCTGCATGGGCGGGAATTTCCTGTCTGCCACGCCGGACACTACCTATACCGCCGCCGCCATCAGGAAGCTCAATCTGACGGCATTCGTGTCTACCAAACTCAACAGGGGGCATTTGATACATGGCAGGGAATCGATCATCCTGCCCACGCTTTCGCGCAGCGACCGCGATGTTGTGAACGGGGAAGTACAGATCGTCAGCACCGAAAATTCGATGGGCGTGGTGCAGTCGTCCAAAGGCATGCTGACGCCGGTATCCGACCAGCTCATCAATGAAACCCGCATCGCCTGCCGGCTGGCGATGGCCACGCTTCAGGGCAAAACCGTTGTGGACTGGCAACGTTATGCCGATAGCTACGATGCAGTAAGGGACGATATTGAAAAATGTATTCCCGGGTTTGAAAATTACAATACGAGAGTAAGGCAAAAAGGAGGTTTCTATCTGCCCAATGCCGCCCGCGACGGTGATTTCATCACCGCGGAATTCGGCAACCGCGCTCCGTTCACCCTCACCGGGCTCCCCGAAACCACGCTCGCCCACGATGAATACATGATGGCCACCACCCGCACCCACGACCAGTTCAACACCACCATTTACGGGCTCGACGATCGTTACCGGGGCATCAAAAACGAACGCCGGGTAATATTCATGAATGAAAAAGACCTGGAGAAAGCCGGCCTCAAAGAAGGAGACAAAGTAGACCTTTTCAATTACGACGATGGTGTAGAGCGCATCGCCCCCCTCTTCGTGGTGGTGCCCTACCCGGTACCTGAAAAAAATACGGTCACGTATTTCCCGGAAACGAACGTGCTGGTATCTGTCAACAATGTCGTGAAGGAAAGCAATATGCCCGCATCAAAGCATGTGAAAATCAAAATCAGGAGACATACGCCTGAGATCTATCAGCGGATAAATGCGCTGTAATAAAGGATTAGCAGCTGAACGGCCTGGTATTTTAACCCGGCCGCCGGATAAAAACAAGACTTTCACAACTTGGTTCATGGTGAGTATCCATCTACCACACCATCAGATTCTCTCAAACGGGCAAGTTTTATCCGGAGATCTTCCTCTTCTTTCCGAACTTTCGTTCTTCAAACAATCCTTCCGCAACCAAACCATGAAGGTCATTCATGGCCGTTTGGTTGCTCACGCCAAACTTATTCTCCACCTGTTTTACATTAAAAAAGGTGGCTGGCATCTGCAATACCTCTTGATACGTTTTCATAATATCTCCTAATTTCTTCAAAATTTGGAGTTTTCCGGATAAAACAGACAAATGCAGCCCTCTCTTTTTGCAACTCCAGGAATTGTTAAAGCTAGAAATAGGCCTTCCCTGTGTACAGACCATTAAATTGGGTATAATTGGGTACATTTATGGGTATCGGATCGCCTAAATAGCCCCTAATTGGGTATAATTGGGTACTTTTATGGGTATCCAGCATCCTAAATTGGGTATAATTGGGTATATTTATGGGTATATATGATAAACATTACCTCCATACATCTCAATACCGAGATTCTGTCCCTGATTTCAGAAATCGACGAATTTAAGGGTACATGGCGCGCATTAGGGAGCCTGGCGCCAGAGCAACTCACTTCGTTAAAGAGGGTCGCTACCATTGAAAGCGTAGGGTCATCAACCCGTATTGAAGGGGCGAAATTAACCGATCAACAAGTAGAAAAATTGCTGGAGAACCTGGCTATCGGGAATTTTTCCTCGCGGGATGAAGAAGAGGTTGCCGGCTATGCCGACGTCATGAATCTCATTTTTGAAAATTACGAAAGTATTCCCCTCACTGAAGGTTATATTCAGCAGCTTCATCGGGAATTATTAAAGTATAGTTCCAAAGACAGTTGGCATCGGGGACATTATAAGAAATCACCCAACAATGTGGAAGCTTTTGATCAGGATGGTAACAGTCTGGGAATCATCTTCGAGACCGCCAGCCCCTTCGATACACAGCTACGAATGCAGGAACTTGTCAGTTGGACTGCTAATGTTACTGAAAATAAAGAACTGCATCCGCTGTTAGTAGCGTCTATTTTTATTGTGGTCTTCCTCGCCATACATCCATTTCAGGATGGAAATGGACGGTTGTCCCGCATTCTGACAACGGTCCTTTTACTCCGCGCAGGATACTCTTACGTACCGTACAGCTCGCTGGAAGCCGTCATTGAACAAAGTAAAGAAGGGTATTATCTTGCGTTAAGAAAAACGCAAGGCACATTAAAAACCGAGCAACCAGACTGGATGCCCTGGATTATCTTTTTCCTGCGCGCCTTGCAGCAGCAAAAATCCCGGCTCGAGACAAAAATTGAAAGGGAAAAATTGCTGTTAAGACAATTGCCGGCATTATCGATCCAGATACTTGAACTGGCAAAATCAAGAGGACGTATTACTATCAGTGAAATTGTACTCTTGACACAAGCGAACAGGAATACCGTAAAAAAACACCTGGAAAGGCTTGTTTCCGATCATCGCCTGCAACAGCACGGTGCCGGGCGCGGCTCGTGGTATGCGCTGTAAAGTGAGTGCGGGAACATTTACTTCATCCCAAACCAGCAACCCGCGCAATGTGCGGGTTGCTGGTTTTTATATTACTCCCCTACGGGAATCGGCATATCCACGCCGGTTGCTGCGGCAACGCCGAAGTTCGGCGAACCATCGCTATTCCAGGTGAGCTTCTGCATTCTTGGCGCTCTTTGGCCATTGGTGGTATTGGCCACACTGCGCGCATGATAGATAAACCAGTGTTCCTTTTTCGCCACGCCGTTCGGATCCGTGTAGGAGCTGGTGAAGAACCCGTTGTGCCCCGGTCCGTACACGGCATTGGCATCGTTTCTTACAAACACCTGCTTTTTATTGATCCAGTCGGCCGCCACTGTGGGATTGCCGCCGGCCTTCAGCTGTATCTGGGCGAGGCAGTAATTATCGCTGGTGTACCGGCTGGCCGAATAGATGATAAACACCGGGCTGCTGGCGTCCTTTTGCAGCATGATGGGCCCTTCGTTCACCCCTAATCCAATCGAGCTGGGCTCATGCTTTTCCCAGGTATTGGTGGGGGAAGATATTTTAATTCTCGGGCCGCTGATGGTCCATGGGTTGGACATGGTAGCCAGGTACAGGTACTGCTTGTACCTGCTGGCGGTACTTTCCCACCCCGACCATACGAAATAATTAGTGGACCCAACGGTGAGTATCGAACCGTCGATGGCCCACTGATCGCTAGAGTCGAAAATTTTCCCTTTGAACGTCCAGGTGCCGGTCATCGGATCCGCGTTGGGGTTTTCGAGTACGAACATACGGTGCGAATCGCCGGTGCCATCGTTCGCAGCAAAATAGATGTACCATTTGCCGGACAGGAAATGCAGCTCGGGCGCCCAGATATTGGAAGAATAGGGCGTGCCGGCAGGCGGCGTCCAGACAACGGATTCTGTCGCTGTTGACAATAACGACATGGAAGTGGTTTTCCGCAGCCCGATATTGTTCCCCCTGGTATACATGAAATAATAATACCCATCCTTCTGCGCAACAAAGGGATCCGGCCTGCTTGCATTGATCAGCGGGTTCTGGAAATGGAGATTGTGGAAATTGAACAAATCCTGGTCGCCGGTAACGGTCGACTTCTGCCTGATCTTCGCGCCGGGGGTTGTGCTTTGCGGATCCAGCACCATTTTCATACCGGTCGCTTTGTTGGTGAGCGAAAACACATTGTTACTGCCGGAATAGGCAATGGACCAGGCCTGCCCATCGCTTCCATCGTCCGTGCCTTGCTGTAAAATATCGCCGGAGGTGGCAGAGGGCGATTCCAGGCACTTGTTACTGGTTACGTTCACCAGCTTATAATAAGTGGCGTCGATTTTTACCAGTTTCCATTTCTGGCCGTTGTTGGGGAACCACCACCACTGCTGGATTTTCTGGCCTTCGGCAGTGGAATTACCGGTCACTTCCACCACGGGGCCGGCCGGGGCAGCCGAGGCTATTCCCCTGATGCGGTAAGTAGCGCCATCGATCAATGTGCCAAGGGGTGGGGCGGCACTAATCCCGATGTCATTACCGTTCAGCGATTTTTCGCCGGCTTCCGTGCTTTCCTGTCGGGTTTCTTTTTGGCAAGCCATTGCCAGTAACAGCAAAACCGCCGTAACGTTTGTGAGGGCTTTGATTTTCATAACGGAGTGATTACGCAGCAATTCCACGTGGAAATGAACCGCCGCGGGGTTTATAATAGGGCTATCGGAATATAAAATAATGAAAATAATTTACAATCCATACACCCACACTGGCAATTTCTCATCTGCTTTTTTTACACTACTTCAGGAAAACACAACGCCCGCCAATACAATGCCCCGGTGAAATACTGCACAAATATCCAGGCAACAGCGCGGCGCTGCTTCCCCCTTTGTCCCCTGCATGCAACATCTTTCAGCGAATAAACCATGGATGCTCTTCGCGCACAGTTTTTGTGCAGGTATCATCGTCACGGATCAGCAACATGCAGCTTGCCGGCATCATACAGGAAAAGATCATTGAGAACGGGCCGATCAGCTTCCACGAATTCATGGAAATGGCGTTATATTACCCGCAATGGGGATATTATACCTCTGCTCGCCATAAAATTGGCGAAAAAGGTGATTATTACACCAGTACCAGCCTGAGCGATGTTTTCGGCGCCATGATCGGGCGCCAGCTTGAAGAAATGTGGAACCTGACAGGCCGGGAGGCGTTTACCATTGTTGAATATGGCGCGGGAACCGGCGCTCTTTGCCACGATCTGCTCGATTACCTGAAAAACAATCCGCCTTTCTATAACCAGCTGCGGTACTGCATTATTGAAAAAAGCCCCTCCATGCGCGAAAAGGAAAAAAAACACCTGCCTGAAAAAGTAAGCTGGTACAATTCCGTTACAGATATCGGCGGCTTTACAGGCTGTGTGCTGTCTAACGAACTGCTCGACAACTTTTCGGTGCATGAAGTGGTCATGGAAGATGAGCTGATGGAAGTATTCGTAGACTACCGGAACGGCTTCGCCGAATCGCTGCGCCCCGCACCGGACGAACTGAAGGATTATTTCAGACAGCTGCACATCGCTTTACCCAAAGGCTTTCGCACGGAGGTGAACTTACAGGCAATAGACTGGATCCGGGACGTTGCACAGTCGTTAAAAAAGGGATTCGTACTAACGATCGATTACGGCTACCCTTCTGCCGAACTCTACGCCGGATACAGGAGCGGCGGCACGCTGCTGTGTTATCACGCGCACCAGGTAAATATGGATCCCTATCACCATATCGGCGAGCAGGATATCACAGCGCATGTGAACTTCTCCGCACTGCAGCACTGGGGCCTGAAAAACGGGCTGGAAAGCTGCGGATTGACGGAACAAGGTTATTTTCTCCGGGCGCTCGGCCTGATGGATTACCTGAGAAAACCGGCACCTGACACTTCCGGCTGCCACGAAAAAGCTATGGCGATCCACCTGCTCCTGAACGGCATCGGAACGAAGCTGAAAGTTTTCATCCAGCGAAAAGGCCCGGTAGCCAGGGAGCTGACAGGCCTTTCGCAGGCCACGATGTTTGTTTGAAACACTAAAACTTGATCTTATGCTTAAGAACGCATCTTTTTCAATCATCTCCGCCACCGTTTACCTGTTGGCGTACTGCATCCTGCTGCAGGTGGAACGCCTGCAGGGGCTGGCAGTCGGAATGTTCCTGCTTTCTCCGTTTGTAGTTTGCTGGATGGTATATGTTGTTTTAAAACATGGCCGCTATACAGGCCGTGAACTGGCTGAAGGCGAGGAATTCGGGTATGAGGACAGGGGATGATGAAAGAACCGGTATTTTTTTGGGCTCAGGTTCTTTAAGTTTATGCGTTTTTTCAAACGCTGTTATTTACTGGAGAATCTTCTGAAGTCTAGCTTTTGTTACAAACGCATCAATCACAGCAAAAACATGCGCTTTGTCTTCATCTGAAAGACTGGCAACATCGTGGACCTTCAACTCTACATTCTGATTCGCTGTTTGCTCACTCATGCCAAATACTAGAAAATCGAGAGATACTTTTAGCACCTGTGCAATTTTTCTTGCCACCTCCAGTGAAGGGGTAATGAGCCCTCTTTCATATCGACTAATCATGTCCTTCCCTGTGTTCACCAATAACCCTAAAATTGTTCGTTCCTAAATCTACAAATCACTAAAATTTAATTCCGTAAAACTTCCGTGCTAATTGAGAGATTAAAGCCATATCTCTAAAAACAAAAACCCCGCGCAATGCGCGGGGCTCTCCGAGATTTTGCGGACCGGACGGGACTCGAACCCGCGACCTCCGCCGTGACAGGGCGGCATTCTAACCGACTGAACTACCGATCCTCCTTCACTTCAAAACCTTTCGGCTTTTCCGTTTTGGGACTGCAAAGATAAGCACAAATAAATCATACATGCAAATCTTTTTCCGATTTTTTTTGTCATCCCCCTGACCAGCAATTACATATAAATCTTCCTTAATTTCACCGTATAACCAAACCTGCCCCTTTATGAAACACCGCCTCATTGTGCTCGTTACCCTCGCCATCGCCTGCAACACCGCTCCTGAAAAAAAGCAGGAAGACAGTACCATCGTAGACGCTACCAAAACCCTCGTGCCCGTTGCCCCGCCGCCCCCCGTGGCCGCCTCCCCCTACGAAGCGGAGATCGCCGCCCAGGATTCCCTGTTCGACGATGGTTCCATACCCGCCAGCTGGGCCAACGCCGGGTTCGACGATCCGGCCGGCTTCAAACGCTTCCTGGTCACTTTTAAGGAATGGGTCAGAACCGGTAATGTAGACAGTATTACGGCCCACATCCGTTTCCCGCTCAAAAACTATAAAACCCCGGCCATCTTCCGCGAGAAATATGATAAAATTTTTGATGCGTCGCTGAAAGCGGTGGTGGATACCCAGCGGCTCGACAGGATTTTCCGCAACGCCCAGGGCGCCATGATCGGCAACGGGGATATCTGGTTCAGCGTGTTCCCGGAGGGGTACCGCATCATCGCGATCAATAAATAAGCAGGGCAGCCCCTTTCAGTTCTCCCGAATCCCCGATATTTGCAGCCGTGAAACAGAACCGGCTGATTATTGTCGTCGCCTTCCTGCTGGCCTTCGCCGGCGCCTGCTCGGAACCCCGCGCGGTAACGCCGGCGTTCTATTTCTGGAAACAGCGGCTGCAGCTGAACGCCACTGAAAAAGAAGCGCTCGCCGCTACCGGCGCCAGAAAGCTGTACGTAAAAATGTTCGACGTGAGCTGGAACGCACAGCAGCGTGTAGCCTCACCCGTGGCCGTGGCGGACCTGCGCGAACCGCTGGCGGACAGCCTGGAGCTGGTGCCGGTGGTGTTCCTGGTCAACGAAGTGTGGCAGCACCCGGATACCGCCTGGCCGGCGCAGCTGGCGCAGCGGGTAAGCACCCTGCTGGGGCAGCTCACCCCGCAACGCACCATCCGCGAAATCCAGATCGATTGCGACTGGTCGCGCACCACCAGAACGGCATATTTCGCCTTTCTGCGCCACCTGCGCGCGCAACCGTTCTTTGCGGGCAAACAGCTCTCCGCCACCATCCGCCTGCACCAGGTCAAATACCTGAAAAGTAACGGCGTGCCTCCGGTGGATAAAGGGCTGCTGATGTGCTACAACATGGGCGACCTCCGCAAGTGGGGCGACCATAATTCCATCCTCAACATGGAAACGCTCGAGGCCTACACCGGCAACGACCGTATCAGCAATTATCCCTTATCTTTGGACCTGGCATTGCCATTGTTCGAGTGGACGGTGCTTTTCCGCAACCGGCAATACGCCGGCCTGCTCCGAAATATGGAGCAGGAACAACTGGAAAACCGCACCCTCTTCCAGCCCGCCGGCGAGTTCCTGTACACCGTGTTAAAAGACACCACCCTGAACGGTTACCGGCTGCGCCCGGGCGAAGTGCTCCGCTACGAAACCTCCGACCCCGTGGTGCTGCGAAAGGCGGCGAAACACCTGGCGCGGCAGCGGCAACCATATTCACCTACCGTGATTTTATACCATCTTGATTCATTAACCCTTCGTAAGCACCCAACGAATGAACTGGAAGAGATTTTCAATTTTTTGCGCTAGTTTCCTGACCTTTTTCCTGGCGGAATCCGTCTATGTATTTTCCTGCGGCGGCGGGGAACCGGATCCGTACGATTATTACACCAACTTCTTCAACCCCAACATCGCATCCAAAAAAGGGTTCGAGCCGTTTTATTACACCGGCCTCGCGAACTATTACGGCCGGGAAGAGGATGAAACGGCCATCAACCTGCGCAGCTGGCACGCCTTCTTCGGCGGCAAGGCAACGGAGGCGGATATACGGGAATTTATCTACACCTACTCCCGCCCCCAGATGGCGGCGCTCTACAATCACATCGAAAAAGGCGTAGCCCTGCAGGCGCCGGACAGTGTGCAGCAAAACACCCTCACCCGCTGGTTCATCGGCAGCAAAGACCGTGAAACGCTGGGTTACCTCATGTACGCCAAACAATGCGAACCGCATACCGGCGGGGGCGGCGGATGGGAAGCGCCCGTGCGCGACTCCCTCACCATGATCAAACTGTCCCGCAACGGGGTGCAGCTGTACAAGGCCTGCAAAAACGAGCAGATCAGGGAACGGTACGCTTTCCAGGCCATCCGCCTGGCGCACTACGGCCGCGACTATCACCAGGCGCTCAGGTATTACGATTCCCTGGCGGCGCCTATCCGCTCGGGCTCCCTGATATACTACAAATCGCTGGCGCTGAAAGCGGGTGCGCTCCTGCGCACCGGCGCCAAAGCGGAAAGCGCCTATATTTTCTCCCGCGTGTTTGAACAGGCGCCTTCCCTCCGGGAAATGGCCTTTACCAACACCGGCTGGGCCGGCGCGCCGGAACAGGAAGTGATGCGGCGCTGCGCCAATACGGAAGAAAAAGCGACCGTGGCGGCGATGTACGCCTGCCGGGTGTACGACCTGCATCCGCAGGGCATCCGCAACGTGTACCGCCTCTCCCCGCAGTCGCCCATGCTCGATGTGCTCCTTGGCCGCGAGATCAACAAACTCGAAGACGGCTTCCTCTACAACCGCCTGAGCAAGGCGCGGTTCGGGGACGACGGCTACAACTACAGCAACGCGGCGGAGTCCGGTACCGCCCAGGTGGCGGCGCTGCAGCAGTTGCTCGACAGCCTGGCCAGCGGCGGGAAAGTAAAGGAACCGGCGCTCTGGCAGATCTCATCGGCCTACCTCTCTTATATGCTGAAAGATTTTCCGGGCGCGCATAAAAGGCTCGACGCGGCGAAGGCGGCGGCGCAGCAGCGCACCGCCCTGAAAGACCAGTGGGAGATCGTACGGCTGATCGTATCGGTGGAAGAGCAGTCGCAGATCGGGAAAGACTTCGAGGCGCAGCTGCTCGAATCGTTCCGCTGGCTCGACAGCAAGCTCGACACAACCAGTAAACGGGAATCCTGGTATTACGATGGCCCCAGCAGCGCTGAAATAGACCAGGACTTTTATTTCAGGATGTACCGCAACCTGCTCGATTACGTGGTGGCCACCCGCTACATCCAGCAGGGCGACATCACCCGCCAGGCGCTCATCCTCTCCAAACGCGACAAGGTAAGCCCCTACGGTGGCATCGACGGCTACTATCCCTCCGCGAAGGATTTTTTAACGGACAGCCTGCAGGCCCAGCAGCTCATCCAGCTGTACAACCTGCAGCAGCAGAAAAGGAAAACGCCGTTTGAACAATATCTCTGCAAGGAGTTCACGATGACGGAAAACGAGGTGGGCGAAGCCATCGCGGTGGGTTTTGTACGCCAGCACGATTTTGCCAATGCCGTTACCTGGTTCAAGAAATCCGGCAGCTCCCGCACCGCGGGGCTGGCCTTTACGCCGCAGCTGGAAGATTACGGGGTAGACAGCAGCGAAACCGTGATCAGCCAGGCGGAGTACGCCGCCACCATGCTGGAGCTGGAGAAAAAGATGAAAAACAACAGGGCCACGGCGGAAGATTATTACAAATACGCCACCGGCCTGTTCAGCATCTCCTACTACGGCCACGCCTACCAGCTTTCCGCGAAGTACCGCCCCAGCACCCGCTGGTACGAGCCGGTGCACGACAGCCGCCCCGACCTGAAGCAGTACTACGGCTGTTACCGCGCCGAAGAGTACTACAAAAAAGCGGCGGACGTTGCCACCAACCGGGAATTCAAGGCCCGCTGCCTGTTCATGGCCGCGCGCTGCGCCCAGAAGCACCTGTATGATGAGAAGAAAGACTGGTACATCCTGGCCTCGGAGCAAAACCCGCACTTCCCCGAACTGGTGAAAAACTACAGCAATACGGCATTTTACAAGGAAACGTTCGACCGTTGCGGTTACCTGCGCGACTTTGTGTATATGCAGAAGAAATAAGCCGTGAACGTCTCCCGTGTGCCCACGGGAACATCCATATCGTAGGCAAAAGCAAAGCATACCTAATCGGGTATGCTTTGCTTTTTTATGGCAGCCCCGCTGCCCCCCCCTGATGATTTTCCCTTTTGCGTAAATAATTTTCCCGATTGCGAAGGCGCTTCCGCCACGGCTACCCGATTTTTGCCCAAAGCTTTTACCCGGATGTCCAAACGCAAAACGCTCTTCCGCCGTGTGAACGACTGGCTGCACCTCTGGCTGGGCCTCACATCAGGCATTATTGTGGTGATTATCGCCCTCACCGGCTGTATATACGCCTTCCAGGAAGAGATTTCCGACCTCACCCAACCCTACCGCTTCGTAAAAGCGGAAAACCGGCCTTTCCTCCCCCCATCCGCCATGCGCCAGGCCGCCGCCCTGCTGGCCGGCGAAAACCCCGTGCTCGGCGTTACCTACGGCCATACCGGCCGCTCGGCCATTACCGCCTACATGGACAAGGAAGACGGGTACACCCTGATTTACATGAACCCCTACACCGGGGCCATCCTCAAGGAAAAAGCGCTCAAACACGATTTTTTCCGTTTCATACTCGAAGGGCACTTCAACCTCTGGCTGCCCCGCCCCATCGGGCAACCGATCGTGGCCACCGCCACCCTTATTTTCATTTTGCTGCTCATCAGCGGCCTCATCATGTGGTGGCCCAAAAGATGGAACCGCGCCAACCGCAACAAAAGTTTCAAGGTCAAAACCGGCGGCAGCGCCAAACGCCTGAACTACGACCTGCACAACGTGCTGGGCTTTTACGCCATGACCATCGCGCTGGTGCTCGGCATCACCGGGCTCGTGTGGGGGTTCCAGTGGTTCTCCAAAAGTTATTTCTACACCGTTACCGGCGGCCGCACGTTCAAGGAGTGGAAAGCCCCGCTCTCGGACACTACGGCCATTGCCGCCATGCAGCTCCCCGAAGATAAGATCTGGGCGCAGGTACGGCACCTGAACGGCAGTATCGATATCGACTTCGCCAACAAAACGGCCGACCCCATCCGCGTGACCTACAACCCGGAAAAAGGCACCTATTATAAAAGGGAATTCTGGTTCTACGACCGTTATACCCTCAAAAAGATCCCCGGCGGCGGTTTCTACGGCAAACCTTACGAGGCCACCTCCAAAGGAGAAAAGCTCTACCGCATGAACTACGACATTCATGTGGGCGCCATCGCCGGCCTGCCGGGCAAGATCCTGATGTTCTGCATCAGCCTCATCTGCGCCAGCCTGCCCGTAACCGGGTTCATCATCTGGTGGGGCAGGAAGAAAAAACAGGCTAAAAAGAAAAAGACCACCTTCCGGCGGCCGCAACCGGCGGCGGTGCAGGAAGCAGAGCCGGCATTGCCATAAATCAGAAAGGGAGGCGCTAACGGCCTCCCTTTTTTTATCTCATTTACAGGTTACAGGTACCATTTTTTATACCGCAGCAGGCCTTCCACAAAATAGTAGTCCGCATACGTCAGCGGCACATCCACCTCACTGTTCCCTAAAAAATGCCCCACGCTGTGCTGCAGCAGGAAACCGCCGTTTTCACCCGGCTTCGCGCGATACGCGTCTGACGAGAGGGCTTTCAGCATCACCGCCGCGGCATCCACATACCGTTCCCGATCCGCTTTGGAGGCGTATTGCCCCAGCTCCAGCAGGGCCGATGCGGCGATGGCGCCGGCGGAAGCATCGCGGTTGGTGGGGATCTGCGGGGCGTTGTAATCCCAGTACGGAATTTTGTCGGCCGGCAGGTTGGGATGGCGCAGGATAAAATCTGCGATGTGTTGCGCGTGCTGCAGGTAGACGTTGTTTTTCGTAAAGCGGTACATCATGGTAAAACCGTACAGCCCCCACGCCTGCCCGCGGCTCCAGGCCGAAGTGTCGTGCGCGCCCTGCCCGTTCACTTTTTTCAGGATGGCGCCGGTGTTAAGATCGTAGTCTACGATGTGGAACGTGCTATGGTCGGGGCGGTAGTGATTTTTGAGGGTGGTGTTGGCATGCGTTTCGGCGATGGTGCGGAATTTCGGGTCGCCGCCCTGCTGCGCCACCCACAGCAATTGTTCGAGGTTCATCATATTGTCGATGATCACCGGGCAGTTGAGGCGGCTGCTTTTGTTCCACGACTGGATGGCGTGGATGGAAGGGCGGTAACGGGTTACCTGGTATACGGCGGCCGTGTCGATCACGTCTTTATATTTTTTGTCGCCCGTGATGCGGTAGGCATTCCCGAAGGAGCAGTAGATCATGAAACCGATGTCGTGGTTGCCGGTGTAGCGTTTTTCCTTTTCGAGGATGGTGAGGCGCCTTTCCGCTTCGGCTTTCACCTGGGCGTCTTTCGTGTATTCGTACAGGTACCAGAGCGTGCCGGGATAAAACCCGCTGCACCACCATTCCGTATTGGACGTCACGGATTTGCCGTGCTGGAAGGTGCGGGGCATCCGGTTGGCGGGTGTACTGTCTTTCAGCACGGCGTACTGCCATACGGCGAAGCGCATGTTGTCGTCGATCAGCCGGCGCATCTCCGCTTTGGAGTGTTGCTGCGCAAAGGCGGCCAGGGGAAGCAGTACAGCCAGCGCGGCTGCTTTCGTCAGTTTTCCTGCGGTGGATATCATGGGTGGAATGTTTTACCGTTAACACGGCGAAGGGCCTGCAAACGTTTGCGACAAAATAGCAAATGCATGGAATTTCACAAGTATTAATTTATACTTGCGGATGCGATTTATTCTGACGGTATCTCTCCTGTTTTTTTCGATCTCCCTGTTTGCCCAGTCGTATGCCGGTAAAGTGACCGCCGTAAAAGACGGCGACACCATTGAAATGCTGGTGAATGGCAAGCCCGTACGCGTGCGTTTGTTCGGGATCGACTGCCCCGAGAAAGGCCAGCCCTTCGGCGAAAAAGCCCGGCAGTACACCGCCGGCCTCTGCTTCGGCAAAACCGTCACCGCCGTGCAGCGGAGCCGCGACCCGTACGGCCGCATCGTGGCGGACGTGTACCTGGCCGACCGGCGTTTTCTCAATGAAACGCTCGTAACGGCAGGCTATGCCTGGCATTATAAGAAGTTCAGCAAAAGCGAGGTGCTGGCGGAAGCGGAAAAAAAGGCCCGCGCCGGGAAGCAGGGACTGTGGGCGGACGCTTCGCCCGTGGCGCCCTGGAACTGGCGTAAACAGAAAGGCACCGTGTATTCCGCCCGTTAACATTAAAAATATCATTGTATGAGCAGACCACAACACACCGTAACGCTCCGTTTTCTGGCCGAGCCGTCTGACGTTAATTTCGGGGGAAAAGTGCACGGGGGCTCCGTGATGAAATGGATCGACCAGGCGGGTTTTACCTGCGCCGCCAACTGGAGCGGCCAGTATTGTGTAACGGTGTACGTGGGTGGCATCCGGTTCTACAAACCCATCGCCATCGGCGACCTGGTGGAGATCTCGGCCTCCATCATCTATACCGGCAACACCAGCATGCACATTTCCATTCATGTATACGCCGGCAATCCCCGCCAGCAGGAAAAGATAAAAACCACCCATTGCATCATGGTGTTCGCCGCCATCGATGAAAAAGGCCAGACGGTGCCCATTCCCAAATGGGTGCCTGAAACGGAAGATGAGATCAATATGGAAAAATACGCCCACCGGTTGATGGACCTCCGGAAGAATATCGAAGATGAGATGAAACAATATCTCTGAACCCGCGCAAACCGCAGTTCCGGGCGGATGCCCGCAGGCGGGAATTTCCCGGGCGGAAAGCGGAACAATACTCCTAAACGCAGTTCAGGACGACGCCCCCAGGTAGCACTTCACGGGCGAAAAGCGAAACAACACTGACGATGCCGGCCCTACAGCTGGAAATATCCCAGGCTGAAAGCGGCGCCTTACGCGATCGCGCGGCTCAGGGCTTGCCCCTGCCCGGTGGTGTACACCTGGCTCAGCAGGTCGCGGCTGTTGATGGATTGCTGTAAATAATGATCGAGGAAGTGATAGCTGATGCGCTGCGACTGGCCGATCACATACACGGCCGGCAGCGGCGCGTTTTCTTCGATGCCGCTCACCCGGTCCCACAGCGGGTCGGATTCAAGATATAAACCCGCGCTGCGTGCGATCTGGTGACCTTTGTCGATGGCCAGCGGGAAAGTGAGGTTGAGTTTTTTCACGAGATGGTCCAGCTCCTTGCGCCCGTCTGCCGATACTACCAGCAGTTGCCCGCCCATCACCTGGATGTCTGCATACAGCTCCTGCAATTGCTGCAGGTACTTTTCACCGTACCCGTTCCAGTGGATCGAAAAGAACGCCAGTACCAGCGGCTGGTTCAGCAGCTCGCTGCCCACCAGGTAATTGTTTTCCCGGCTGAGGAAAGTGAATGGCGTGATGAAATCGTCCTTGTGCAGGTGAAACAGCGGCAGGGTGTTGCCTGCAACCGCCGGTTTGATACGGGTTCTGTCGTTCAGGGGTTTGGTGCTCCTGATTTCAGGGTACAGCGGCGGAAAATCTGCATAACGGTTGGTGGTGCGCATACGATTCTTTTAATGATGGTTTTGATCTTTAAAACGGGTATTGTACTGTAAAGATAAGGAGAATATTCCTATTATCCTACCAACTTTGTAGACTTTTAGGAAAATAAATTGTCCCCTGGGCCATGGTGGCGGGTTTTACCAGAACCGGGCGCATAAAAAAAGCCGGCCTTTTGGAGGCCGGCCGGGTAAAAATCGTCGGGGGAACTACTGTTTTACGAACTCGCCGTCGGCAATGATCGCCACTTGTTCGCTCAGCATGGGAGCCGGGAATTTGGCGCCTACACCGAAATCGGAACGTTTGATGTTGCCGGTAACACGGAAACCCGCTGTGGGCTTTTTGCTCATCGGGTTTTCGATGGTGCCGCGGTACCAGAGATCCAGTGTAACGGGTTTGGTTACACCATGCAGGGTCAGATCACCGGTCACTTTGTATTTGCCGTTGCTTACTTTTTTCAGCGAAGTGCTTTTGAAAGTAATGGTGGGGATGTTGGCCACGTCGAAAAAGTCGGCGCTTCTGAGGTGCTCGTCCCTTTTGTCGATACCGGTGTTGATAGAGGTGGCCTGCGCTGTCAGCTCAATGGTAGCATCGCTGAAATCGGGTTTTGCCGCCGTTACGGTCGCATCAAAATCGGAAAAAGCGCCGGAAACGGTGGACACGCCAAGGTGCTGAATATCAAACTTCAACTGGGAGTGCGCCTTGTCCGATTTCCAGGAAGACTGCGCGAAAGTGCTGAGCGATGCGGCTACCAGCAATACTAAGCAGGTGATCTTTTTCATAATATGCTTTTTATTTTTACGGAATGCAAACTTATGTACATTTGCTTACAAATTGTTAGTAGTTACCTGAAGGTAAGTGCTTACGTCCAGGTAAGTTAAATTTCGGAATATGCTAAAGTTACAGACAATTTCGGCAGAATGGGAAGCCTGTACCGCATTAAGTGCCGTGCAGGATGCGCTCTATGTGTTGAACGGCAAATGGAAGCTGCCCATCATCGTAGCGCTCAGCTCCGGCAACAAGCGGTTCAACGAACTGCAGAAAACCGTGAAGGGGATTGCCGCCAAGGTACTGTCGCACGAACTGAAAGAAATGGAACTGAACGGCTTCGTGGTGCGCCGGGTGTATAACACCACGCCCGTAGCCGTGGAATACGAGCTTACCGATTACAGCAATACGCTGGGCAATGTAGTGGATGCCCTACGGGAATGGGGCACCATGCACCGGGAAAAGATCCGGAGCCAGCTCAAACAAAAAGTGGCCTGAGGGCCTTTCCGGGCAGTCTGGCCTGCCCCCATTTTAATGGCCGATGCAACATTTTCCACTGCGATATTGTTTCAGTAGACAGATGTTCTGACGTCTTTATGCCTGCTTTTTTCTGCCGACTAGCTTACTGATAGTTCACTACCTGAAACTTTTTCTTGCCATGCCCACAAAGAGCACCTGGAGTATCCTGCAGGGAAAGAACTTTCAGTTCTCTACCCTGCCGCCTTCCGCCAGACATCCGCATTTAATGAACGAGACCACCGCCGCCGCAGCCGGCGCCGGCCACGCACACCTGCTCGCGCAGTACTTTTATGCACACTATGCCCGCGGCTGGTTGTATGATGTACAGTCGGCCCAGGAAAACCAGCTGGAAATGGTTGTACCGGAAACTACGCCCCTGCTGGTGTACGTGCTGAAAGGCGAGGCCCTGCTGAAAACCAAACCGCACCATACCGCCTCGTTATTTGAAAACAGCTACAGCCTATGGTCGTTCAAACCGGGGCAACACGCCCTGGAAACTGCGCCCGGCCACTGCCGCATCCTGTTCCTTCAGTTGACGGCCCGGCTGCGCTCGCTGGTAGACGAAACCCACATCGGCCACCTGCCGGACAGGATCCCGGAAGCCTGCCTGCAACTGCTGAACGGGTTGTATGACAAGACCTACAACGGGGAAGTATGGCAGCTTAAACGGCAGGTGATCATACTCGACCTGCTGTTCAAAACCCTCGACGAGATCGGCGTCCGGTATAAGAACCAGCAGGCTTCGGCTTATCACCGGGAATACGACACCTTTAAACAGATCAAGGAATACGTCTGCGAAAATGTACACAAAAAGCTGTCGGTGGAGATGCTGGCCAGCCGCTTTTCCATACAGCCCACCCTGTTGAGGCGGGGATATAAAAAGGTATTTCATCACCATTTGTCCGATTACATCCGGGAAGTGCGCCTCGACAGGGCCCGCAACCTGCTGCAGACCACGCAGCTGCCCGTGCATGAAATAGCCTGGGAAGTGGGCTATGAATCGTCTACCAGCTTCAGCCGTGTATTTTCCGCTCATTTCCGGCAGTCGCCCTCCGATTTCAGGAGAAACACCATCAGGATGCAGTGACGGATTTGATAGCCAGCCTGTCAAATCGGCTACAAAAAATAAAATGGAGTGATTTAAATTTATGCCGCTACCATTATGATAAAGCACAATGAACACAGCATTTGCATGAGAAATTTGAAATGACACGACCGTCATGAAAAACCGGGTCGCCGAGAACACATCCCGTCATCTATATTTCGCACAGTGCAGACACAATTACGCTCCTTACTTGTAACCATATAAAAGCGCTAACCATGGCCCGTAAGTGGACATCAGAGACTATTACCATGCTGCTATTCGTCCTTTTCACCTATGCAGCCGGCAGCAAACTGGCCAATTACAAGCTGTTCATTTTCCAGATGAATGCACAGCCGTTCGACGACAGTTTTACAAAATGGCTCGTACCGGGACTATTACTGACAGAATTCGCCGTTGCGGCCTGCCTGATTTTCAAAAGAACCCTGCTCACCGGCCTTTGGGCATCCCTGGTGCTGCTGGTGACTTTTACGGTGTACATCGTATTGATAAAAGCGCAATACTTCGACACCGTTCCCTGCTCCTGCGGCGGGGTGATAGAGCAGCTCAGCTGGACGCAGCACTTGGTATTCAATCTGTTTTTTATCGGCATCAATATCGCCGCGATTGCACTGAACAGGTATCCTGCACAACAACAACTAAAACTTTCATAGGCTATCACTCATCTACACACAAAAAAAAGGCTGTCGCCTAAGGGGCAGCCTATGTACACTCAACTATCACATTTAAATCTATTAACTATGAAGAAAATCAAACTGGCCATCCTGGCCCTGACGCTGGTATGCGGATTTGTGGGTGCTTATGGGACTTCAAAAAAGGCATTTCAACTTTATTACATTGTTGCCGGCACATCACATCACGATACCGGATTCGAAATTGCCTCCTCCCAACCATCAGTAAACTGCAATGCCGGCTATATCGGATATGTATGCACAGTGCAGGCGGAAGAAGGCCTGTTGCCAGGTTACGTCATTCCATCTCAGGACGCGACTATTGTAACAATTTATCAATAATATGTATCTGAACAAGAACAAAATCCCTTCCCTTTTTTACCATCATTATCTCTCATTTTGGATCAATCCACCTTGTTCGATTTCTGGCTTTGGCAATGGATAAACATACTTCGGGTCATTCGGATTCAATTGAACTATCTCCCCAAAGGAATTTCTTTGCAAAAGCACTGCGAATCTTGGTTCCATATTTAGCCTCCTTAAATCCTGCCAACGAATTTGACCAGTAAATGGAAATTCCTTCCGTCTTTCCTGTAGAATTTTCTTCAACACCGTTTCTTGTTCTGTCGACAAAAATTCAATGTATGTCCCCCTTTTATATCGATTTGCTAATAATTTGTTTAAATCGCGAAGCGCTGCTCCCAGGTTCCCTAAGCGGGCATTGCATTCGGCCCGAATAAGGTAAATTTCATTACTTGCAATTCCCGAAAAAGTTCTGTCCGTGCCCGCGTACGAACCTCTATATTTTGCCTTCCCCGGCTCAATCTGATCAAAAAAGTACTGCAATCTCAAATCATCTTTTTCATAGCTCCTATATAACTGACTGTCGATAAAAGCTGCATTAAATGCTTCATTGGGTGTAGAAGCAACATTTCCGACACCTGTAGCATAAAAAATCACTTCCCGGTTCTTTTCGGAAAATGAAGGGAAACGATATGGCTTCGCAAGTGAAACTTCTCCGCTGTTAAAGTCAAGCATGTCACCGAAATACGTGAGCGTTGAGTCCGCGAACCTCAGCGCATTGCCATAATCTCCCATCAACAAATAAGTTCTTGAAAGTAGGGCAAAAACCGCCGGCTTACTCGGCCGGGTACGATATAATGGGTTAACCGGCAATAACGCGCTGGCAGTTTCCAGATCACTTACTATCTGGCTGTAGGTTCTCTGGACAGTTGATCGCTGTTCTATATGATAAATATCTGATTTTAGTCGCACTGCTATTCCGAGATCCACAGCCGCGGTTTGCGCATTGTAAGGCTTACAAAAAACATTGGCCAATTCAAAAAACATCATTGCCCTGTGAAACAAAGCTTGTCCTCTTATATTATTGATTGTACCCAAATCGGCTGGGGAGTTGATTGCCTGTAAACCCTCAAGTACAATATTCGCTAAATTGATCGCACTATAAGCGTTAGAATAGTCAACAGAAATAGCGCTACCAAATATGTCCCTATTCCAGAAATAGGCGTTTCTGGTTATCGTGTTTAATGAAGGTATGTTTTCATCAGGATAATAAAAGTTGTCGCATCCTAACACTCCTAATGTCGGATAGCTGGCATTCATCAATCCTGCATTGTCAAGAAGTGACTGAAAATCAGCCAACGATTCAGGCACAACATCGGAGGTTTGTCGCTTCGCATTCAGCCAATCATTCTGCTTCTTGCAGCTGAAGAGCGAGAAAATCAACAATGATATAATCAGTAATTCCTTCATAAAAAACACATTAAAACTCCGCTTGCACACCAACTGAGAGTGAGAACGGATCTGGCACATAATTCCTCGGCATTCGGTCATAAACATCAGGATCCAGTTTATATTTATTGGCGCGCCAAAGAATCCCAAGATTATTCAAATAGCAATAAACCTCTAATTTCTTTACCCCAGTATTCCGCGGTAACGCAATTAAATATCCCATTCGTATATCCTGCAGCCTGAAATGGTCGCCCCGCTCAACCATATTTTCAGAGAATTGATAAACCCAGCTCCTATCTGTATTTGCTAAATATGCTAGCGACGGCACATCAGTTCTTGCCTCGTCCCCCGGTGTTTTCCAGCGTTTTGCATAATCAGCGTTCATCCCTGTGCTTAAAATTTCCTGATAGCTCATGTTCATTGCCGGCCGTCTGAAATAATAGCCCAGCTTATATATGATGTTCACTGACAAACTGAAACCTTTATATGATAGGTCATTCCTTATTGCCCCAAAAACTGTGGGTACTGAAGTACCGTGAAAAACCAGGCTGTCTGGATGAAAATTTGATCTGATAGCTGTATAATCCTTACTAACATTCCCCTGATAGTAACCTTGTGGTTCTCCGCTCTTAGGATCCAGGCCAGCCCATCGGTAACTAAACAGTCCTCTTGTCGGTTTACCAACGACATACAAAATGCCCAACGGATCGCGGGAGATAACTGTCGAGGAGATTGGTTTATACGAAAGCCGCTCTACTCTATCTTTGATGTAACTACCCAACATGGTCACATTCCAACTAAGGTCATTTTCAATAATCTTGCCTGAAAGCGTTACATCCATACCTTTTGTCAAGGTACCTGCCGCATTGATATTGACTGCTCCTACGCCGGTTTGCGGAATCAACGAAGTCACCTCCTCAACAAGATCAAGGCCTTCTTTCCTGAAATATTCAACAGTTCCGGATAACCTGGAATTTAACACGGAAAAATCGAATCCAACATTACTGATTCTGATCTTTTCCCATCTCAACTCCTCATTTGCCGGAACAATGTTAATGATGGATGGTGCACCGGTTAGCGGATCAATAAATCTTGTTCCGGTCAGGTATGCAGAACCGTTATACACATTCCCGTTAAACCCGTAAGAGGTACGCAACTTTAATACCTGAACCCAGGGTACTTGGAAAAACGGCTCTTTATCGATATGCCAACCACCACCTACTGACCATAATGGTACGAGTCTTTGATTGGTCTTAACTCCAAACAAATTCGCACCATCCTTCCGCGCACTCGCGGTAAAATCATATCTGTTCTTATATGAATAACCCACCACGGTATAATAGGAAACAAAGCGGTTTAATAACCCCAGCACGCTACCATTCATTGAAAACGCATTGTTCAGCGTTGATTGACCCACCGGGTTGGTGGGATACGGGGTGTTCAGATTAAGGTTCGATGCGGAGGTACCAAACTCATCAGAATAACCGACGGCGCCTTGTTCTGTTCCTGAAGCCGATAATTCCCTGATTTCCGCACCCGCCACCGCAGACAGGGAATGCATCCGGATCCGCTGCTTGTAACTCAAATTTGCTCTCAGGCTGTTGATTTTCCAGTCATAATTGCCGAGGTTCAATAACCCGCCCCTCGGAAAATTATACGTGATCTGCTGGGTCTGCGGATCGTACACCGAAAATCTGTTTACCAGGTTACGGGCGGCATAAGCCGCGCCATTCCTGTAAAGTTTGGACATGATATCCTGGTTCTCATGCTGAAACTGCACTTCCGCGTTCAAAAAAGAAGCAATCTCGTACTTCACCCCTGCCCTTAACACCAAATCCTTTATCGTAGTGTACTTCCTCGTATTATTGACCTCATCCATCGGCCGGTACTTCCAGTCCAGGAAACCCAGCCCCATCATGCTATCCACATAACCGGCACGGTAGTCCTTCGTCAGTGTTGCCGCACTCCCGCTTTCGTTCACCAGCCGCGCATAGGGATAGGCCAGCCGGTATTTCGAGCTGCTGATCAGCAGGTCGCCATGCCCCAGCTCATTATGCTGAAATATCGTATTCTGGCTATAGTTCAGATAAGCCGTCACCTCCAGCTTCTTCATGGGCCGGTAGGTATTGGAAGAAGTAACCGTCAGCCGGTTAGCGCCGTTGCGGACGAGGTTATCGCGCTTGTTGTCGTAACCCACTGATAAAAAGTAAGCCAGGTTGCTGGTGCCGCCCCGCAGGTTCATCTGGTACTGCTGGTTGATGCCGGGCTGGTACATATACTTCAGCATGTCGCGCCGCAGGTCGTTGCCTTTTAATGCGTTCAGCTGGCTTTCGGCTTCATCGTCCGTGATGGCGCCGGCACGCTGCCGGGCCAGGATCTCCACCGCGGGAGACACGGGCGGGCGGCTGGTCCTGTTGTTGAGGTCGGCGTTAAAGTATCCCCGGTTAAACAACTCCGTTTCGGCGTCGATGTAATCCGCGGCGCTCATGTAGTTCCGGTCTTTGTACAGATCGGGTTTGCTCACTACCGTCATGTTGGAATTAAAGCTGACGCTCATTTTCTGGTTGTATTTGCCCTTTTTGGTGGTGAGCACGATCACGCCGTTACCGCTGCGGGCGCCCCAGATGCCGGCCGATGCGGCGTCTTTCAGTACGGTCACCGATTCGATGTCGTTCGGGTTGATATTCCGGATATCGCCTTCGTAGGAAAAATTATCCAGGATCACCAGCGGGTTGATGTTGACTTTATTGGGCGACAAAGTGCTGAGCCCTCTCAGCGATATCCCGAGCGGAACGCCCGTCGGCATTTTCGAGATGGTGCTCAGGTTGGCGGGTTTATAACTCAGCAGGCCGCTCGTTACGCCTTCGAGCCGGTCGAGGATGTTCATACCCACTCTGCGGTGCAGCAGGGCGCTGTCTATCAGTACGAACGAACCGGTGGAACGTTCTTTCGGCAAGTCCTGGTACCCCGTTGATACAACGGTAACCGGCTCGATCTGCGTGATGGCGGGCATCAGCACGAACGTGAGGAACTTTTCTCCCTCCAGCCGGAACTGCCTCGACAAATACCCCATCGACGATATTTCGAGCGTGCCTTTGACGGGCGCTCCCTCAATCCGGAACCGCCCTTCGGCATTGGTTTTCGCGCCTTTGAAACTGCCTTTCACCACCACGCTGGCGGAGGGGATGGGATTGCCGTCCGGGTCGGTAATGGATCCGTTGATGTTGATCACTTCGGGTTCCTTTTCCGCGGCTAGGTCCTTGTTTTCATATAACAGCACCTGCCCTTTCACCAGCACCCAGCCCACGGGCAGGTCGCGCAAAACCCGCTCCATGACTTCCTTCAGCTGGGCGTTCCTGAAACTGACGCGCATGCGCTGCAGCCGGTTGAGCACGGAATATTCATACGTAACGGTCAAACCCATCTGGGTCTGGACGGCGCCGAAAATCTCTTCTATGGTGTAATTGCCGGAAAGGGTGAGTGTAGGTTCGCCGGCAGCGGGCTGTGCATAACTGCAAACATGTATGTTAACCAGTAACAAAATGAAAAACAGGCATCTCCTCAGCGATGCGACTCTTTGGCCTGATATCCTTTCTAAATTAATTCTCTCACCCATCCGGGTCTGTTTTATCGGGATATAAATATACAATTGCCTGTCGAACGCGGCGTATCACGAATTTGGTTGCTGCTGAAGGATGTCTTTTTTGGGGATACCGGTTCACTGAAATAAATAAAATCCTATACCTGATAGGATTATCCTCTTGTCTAAGCTCCCATAATAACCCGGAACGATTATTTCAAATTGGCCAACATCATCCGGAGATTACGCAATGCAATTTTTACGTGGCTGCGGACGGTTTCCATTTTTAGTCCCATTTCCTGGCTCACTTCGCGGTAAGACTTTCTGTCGAGGTGCGCCTTAATAAACGCCCAGCGCCGTTGTTCGGGCAAATCCTGAACGGCCTGATTGATGCGGAGCCGGACTTCCCAGGCGTCTCCCTGGTTGGAGGTATCGTACATGGGAGCCGATTCCAGGAAATGCGCCTTTTTCTTTTCTGCGGTTTGCAGCTTGCGCTGCTGGCTGAGGCAATTATTCCGGACGGCGGAAAATAAATAGCTGCGATAATTGGCCGGCGGCACATTCGCCAGGTGATTTTTCTGCCAGATCACAATGAAAGTTTCCTGTACCACATCCTCCGCTTCCGAGATATCGTGCAGAACGGAATGCGCTTCTAAAACGAGCGCTTCCCTGTATTTGAAAAACAGGTGCTTGAATACCTCAGGTGAGTGACTCGGATTGTTGGGTGTGCATTCTTCACGCATGACTTTTACTATATTGTAAAACGAATGGATAAGCTCCAAGATACGCATTTACCTTGTAAATACATATAGTGAAATAACCCGAAATGTGGAAAGTATCTTTTCACCCAAGTTAGTGAAAAAAGGACAGCCCGGAAAAACTGAAGTTGTTAATCTTCGGTTAACAAACTTGCAGGCTAAACAAGGGCCAGCTGCCCGCGGGATGTGTCAGCGTTGGGGGATTGGGGGTGCACAAAATATTAGCGGATACGCTCGTTGTTCTTCACGATTTCAATATGATAACCAATGTGGGTGAGCAGTTCGCTGGCGCCGTCGAGCAATTCGAGCAGTTCGTCGCGCAGGTTATTGCCGTTTTCCCCCGCCCGGTAAGCAAATTCTTCCCAGGTCAGGTTGTCTGCCAGGAAAATATACTGGAGACGGTTAGTTAGATTGCTGTTATTCATAATGCATTAATATTAGTTGTTCAATGCTTTTCTAAAATAAATGCAGTGTATTGCCTTCCAGCCGGTGTTTGACGTCTTTGGTGATTCGCAATACTTCGAGGAAGTCTTCGATGGGTTTATTTTTGTCAAGCTTACCGGCAAACCGGAGTTTTGTTAACGAGGGGTTATCGATCAGCACTTCCAGGTCGTACATCCGGTGGATAGCCTTGGAGAGCTCCGCAAGGCTGGCGCCGTTGTAATAGTACTCGCCCTGCATCCAGGCCAGCACTTCGGCCTGTTCGAAGCGGGCCACCTTCATGTCTGTATCTTTGCCCCAGGCTGCGGCCTGGCCGGGCTGCAGTATCTTTTCGGATGCGGCGCCCACGGCTTTGATGCTGCCGCGGACCAGGGAGGCGGTAATCCGGCCGGGCTCATAGGTGTTCACGTTGAAGGCCGTGCCCAGTACCCTGATTTCGCCGCCGGGGGTCCGTACGATGAAGGGCTTTTCGGCATTGCGGGCTACGTTAAAGTAAGCCTCGCCCTGTATTTCCACTTCCCGCACATTGCCGTTGAACGCGAAGGGGAACCGTAAGGTGGATGCGGAATTCAGCCATACCTCCGTACCGTCTGACAGAACGACCTTGTAATCTTTTTTGGCCGGGACCTCCAGCGTGCTCCACTGGCCCACGCCTCCGCTGCGTTGCTGGAACCGGAGGGCGTTGCCTTCCGTTTCGAGCTGTACATCGCCCACCAGCATTGACTTGTCGGGCTGCAGCGCCATCCGTTCCCCGTTGGAAAGCCGGAGGAGGATGTCGTACATTTTGATCTTCGGGGTTTCGGTGTTCTTGACGGCTGCCATCTCCCCGCCCTGCTGCCGGGAAGGCATCATGAACAGGTAGCCGGCAAACCCGACAAGGGCGGCCACGCAGGCGGCTGCCAGCCACCTGAATGCCCGCATATAGCGCATGGGCTCTCCCGTTTTTTCCATTACTTTTTCCGCCAGCTCGTTCCAGCGCTTGCTGGTGGGGCGGACGCGTAGTAGCTCGAGCATTTCCGGAGACCGGTACAGTTCGTCCAGTTCCTTACACATCTTCCGGATGCGGGGGTCTTGCATGGCAGCCTCCAGCTCTTTGTCCTCCTTTTCGGAGAGCGTACCCGTCAACTTCTGCAGGTACAATTGCCTGATGTATTCGAGATCTGCTTCCATATTTTTTTCGGGATCTATACTTAAGATGGATTTTTAAACCCTGTAGGGTGTATCGGAAGGTAAGGATTTTTCAGTTTCTGCACGGAACCATGCAAAAACGGAAGGGTAAAAATCGCCCGCTGCACCCTCACCGCAGCAACAAAACCCTCTACCAGCAAGCATCAGCGCATTCTTGCCATTTTCTGAACAGGCATGGAACGGCTTTTGGCATATTCCCGCCAAACAGCAACACATGAAACACCACCCGCAACCGGCTCCCGAAAAACACACCATGTATTACGCGATGGTCGCCGCGGTGACCCTTTCCATTCTTATTCAAATCGTTATAAAAATATTCCAATGATCAATCAATATGAAGTGCCCGCCCTGATCGAGGACACGCTTCCCCAGCTCCGCAAAGCGCTGCACCAGTTCCCGGCCGTTTTTCACATCTACGAAACGCTGCAGTGCCTGAACCAGTTCCTGTTACAGCAGCTCCGGAACAAAAATTATCCCCTGCTGGCGAAGAGCCTCGGCCTGGCCGGGAAATTATACGAAAGGGGCAACCCGCTCGTCCGGAAGGCGGTGCTCGATATCATCGTACCAGGTCTTTCCCGCGAAAAACTGCCGGACAACAGCAGCCAGCTCAAACTTTACTCGCTGATACCGGCCAATTTATATAACCAGTACATGCAACACCACCTGCATATCAACAGACAATAATGGAAACCGCTTCAATCAACACCGAAGACACCGTCCCGGACATCGCCGGAGACATCATCATCCGCACCGCACATGCCGGCGACGTACAGTATGCGGATGTGATTTCCGCCGAAATGGAATCGTCCGCAAAAGCCCGCGGAACAGGTATTTCAAAACGACCGCCTTCCCTCATCCGGGACAAAATCCTGCAGGGCAAAGCGGTTATAGCCGTGTGCAAAAACGGCCTGTGGGCCGGCTTCTCTTATCTGCAAACCTGGGAACACGGCGCCTTCGTGTCCAACAGCGGCCTCATCGTATCGCCCGCTTTCCGTGAAAAAGGAATTGCCGCCCTGATCAAGGAAAAAATTGTCCGGCTCTCCCGGCTGTTGTACCCCGCCGCGAAAATATGCAGCATCACCACCAGCGCGGCAGTCATGAAACTCAACAACCGGCTGGGATTCGAACCGGTGACCTATGCGGCGCTGCCGCAGGATCCCGCTTTCTGGGAAGGCTGCCGCAGTTGTGTGAATCATGGCATTCTCTGTTCGAAACAACGCCGCAACTGCCTGTGCACCGCGCTGCTGTTCACGCCTCCGCATGATTGATGTGGACATTTGAGACGGCGGGACCGTCTTAACGCTTCGCAGGCTCCGCCGTGTTCTTTTCCATGCTTTTTGTGTGCTCATTGGTAAAATGAAACAACCCCTGCATGAGGTGATTGCACCACACCCTTGTATTGTATGTCAATTGGCCGAATGTGAGACAACCCGTGTATGGTATGATTTCTCGCCTTTCATGCCTCATGTCCCAATTGGTGAAATGCGAGATCCCCCACATGATTTGATTTACTACACCTTTGATACCCTGTATGCCAATTGGCGAAATGTCAGACAATCCGTGTATGGGGTAATCTACCGCACACGGTTATGCCTCATATGCCAATTGGCAGGATGTGGGACAACCCGCGCATGATGCGATTCACCACACCTTTCATGCCCAGCATACCCATAGGTGAAATGTAAAACAGCATCTGCACAATGTGATTTTCCTCATCTCCCACGCCTGAAATGTGATGCCACCGGAAGCCCCCGCAACCCATCACCCTTCATCCCTCCTCACGCCTGCCCACAAAGCTTCTCACAGCTTTTGCACAATGGTGATTTCCACTAACTATGAACGCTAAAACGATTTATCTTTAGCCTAACAAAATCAATCACCCTAAGCATGAGAAGATGTTTCCTTATTCCCCTGTTGATCCTGCCGCCATTGCTGCGGGCGCAACAGCCGGTGCAATATGTCAGGCCCATCATCGGTACACAAAAGATGGGGCACACCTATCCCGGCGCCACCGTGCCTTTCGGCATGGTGCAACTGAGCCCGGACACAGACACCATTCCCTACGAAATGAATGGGAAGTACAACCCGGACGTATATAAATACTGTGCGGGTTACCAGTACACCGACAAAACCATCGTCGGTTTCAGTCACACCCACTTCAGCGGCACCGGCCACTCCGACCTTGGCGACTTCCTGCTGATGCCCACCACCGGCCCGTTACAGCTGAACCCCGGCACGGCAGACAAACCGGAAAACGGCTACCGCTCCCGGTTCTCGCACGAAAACGAAACCGCCGAGGCCGCCTATTACAAAGTGAAGCTCGACGATCATAACATCCTCGCAGAGCTCACCGCCACCAACCGTGTAGGGTTCCACCAGTATACGTTCCCGCAGCAAAGCGAGGCGCATGTCATCCTCGACCTGATGGCCGGTATCTACAATTACGGCAGCAAAAACGTGTGGACGTTCGTACGTGTGGAAAACGATACGCTCATCACCGGCTACCGCCAGACCAGCGGCTGGGCGCGCACCCGCACCCTGTATTTTGCGATGACGTTTTCGAAACCCATTAAAAAATACGGCCACCAGAACTACGACACCAGCGTGTACAAAGGGTTCTACCGCAAATTCGACCAGGCCGTCAACTTCCCTGAAATGGCGGGCCGCCGCATCAGAGCCTGGTTCGACTTCGACACCAGAGCAGGCGAAAAACTGCAGGTGAAATTCGCGCTCTCCCCCGTGAGCACGGCCGGCGCGCTGAAGAACCTCGCCGCCGAAGCACCGGGCTGGGACTTCGACGCCGTGAAAAAACAGGGGCAGGAAGCATGGAACAAGGAACTGTCCAAAGTGCAGGTGAAAGCGCTGTCGAACGACGACCTTGTCAACTTCTACACCGCGCTGTACCACACCTACCTGAGCCCTACCACCTACATGGATGTGGACGGCAGCTACCGCGGCCTCGACCAGCTGACCCACCAGGCCGCCGGCTTCACCAACTATACCACGTTTTCGCTGTGGGACACCTACCGCGCCCTGCACCCGCTGTTCAACGTGCTGCAGCCCAAACGCAATGCGGATATGGTGCGCTCCATGCTGGAACACTACAACCAGAGCGTACACAAGATGCTGCCCGTATGGAGCCATCACGCCAACGAAAACTGGTGCATGATCGGCTACCACAGCGTTTCCGTGATCGCAGACGCCATCGTGAAAGGCAACATCCAGGGGTACGACGCCATGCAGGCGCTGGAAGCATGCGCCGCCACGGCCCGCTACAAAAAATACGACGGCCTGGAATATTACATGGAACAGGGTTATGTGCCGGAAGATAAAAACAGCTACGCCGTGTCCAAAACGCTGGAGTATGCGTACGACGACTGGGCGATTGCACAAGCCGCGCAAAAACTCGGCAGAACGGACCTCTACAACGAGTTCATCAAACGCTCGCTGAATTACCGCAATGTGTTCGACGCCGCTACCGGCTTCATGCGGCCCAGGCTCGCCAATGGCACGTTCCGCAAGGAATTCGACGTGCTCAGCACCCACGGCCAGGGTTTCATCGAAGGCAACGCCTGGAACTACAGCCTCTACGTACCGCAGTATCCCGCGGAAATGATCGCGATGATGGGCGGCAAAAAACAGTTCACCCGCCACCTCGATTCACTGTTTACCATGCACCTCCCGGATGCTTTTTTTGCAGAAACGGAAGACATCACCCGCGACGGCATCATCGGCAACTACGTGCACGGCAACGAACCGGCCCACCACGTGGCCTACCTCTACAACTGGACGGATGCGCCCTGGAAAACACAGGAACGGGTGCGGATGATTTTGCAGAAAATGTACAAACCCACCTCCGACGGGCTTGGCGGCAACGACGACTGCGGGCAGATGAGCGCCTGGTACCTCTTCAGCACACTGGGCTTTTACCCCGTAGCACCCGGTTCAACGGCCTACGCGCTGGGCAGCCCCGCCATCCGGACGGCCACCCTGCAGCTTGAAAACGGCAACACCTTTACAGTGGAAGCTGTGAACCAGGGCGTGGAAAATGTATATGTGAAAAAAGTGGAGCTGAACGGAAAACCGCTGCAGCAAAGATTTATCAGCCACAGCGATATCATGAACGGCGGAAAGCTGGTATTTTATATGGACCGCAAAGCGGTGAAGTGAACATAAAAAAAACATCCCGAAGAATCGGGATGTAATGTCTACAGTGAACAATGAAATAGCAAAGTTGCTACTATTCCAGGATCTTGATTATTTGTTAGCTGTTGAATACGAATACGGAAACGCCTCCTCTTTTGTGCCCCTTGTTTTCTCCGGCTGCGCGCCCATGTTAACCCGCATCACACCACCCTGCTGGATGGCTTCGTGGCTGATCCAGTTCTTCGTATGTGGCTTCCCGTTCAGCAGTACGCTTTGCGTATAAAGGTTGGTAGCACTGTTGCCCGGCGCTTCAATCACAAAACGTTTCCCGTTTTCGAGGGTGACGGTGGTTTTCGGGAATAACGGCGCACCCAGCACATACTGGTCGGTACCGGGGCATACGGGATAAAAGCCCATCGCCGTAAATACATACCAGGCGGACGTTTGCCCGTTATCTTCATCACCGCAATAACCGTCGGGGCCAGCGTGGTACAGTTTATCCATCACCTGGCGCAGCCAGTACTGGGCTTTCCAGGGCTGGCCGGCGTAGTTGTACAGGTAAATCATATGCTGAATGGGCTGGTTGCCGTGCGCATACTGGCCCATGTTGCTGATCTGCATCTCCCGGATTTCGTGGATCACGCTGCCGTAGTAACTTTCGTCGTACACCGGCGCCATCACGAATACGGAATCGAGCATGCGCGCAAATTGTTCGCGCCCGCCCATCAGGCCCGCCAGGCCCTGCACGTCGTGGAATACAGACCAGGTGTAGTGCCAGCTGTTCCCTTCCGTGAAAGCATCGCCCCATTTGAAAGGATTGAAAGGCGCCTGGAATTTGCCGTCTTTGTTTTTACCCCGCATCAGTTTAGTTTCCGGGTCGAAGATGTTGCGGAAGTACTGGCTGCGTTTGGCGAAACGGTCTATTTCCGCCTGCGGGCGTTTGAGCGCAACGGCCAGTTTGTAAATCGTAAAGTCGTCGTATGCATACTCGAGCGTGCGGGCGGCGTTTTCGTTCACGTTTACATCATACGGCACATATCCCAGCTCGTTGTAGTATTTCACCCCTTTGCGGCCTACAGACGAGAGCGGGCCTTCGTTTTCGGAGTTTTTGAGGATGGCTTCGTAGAGGGTGTTGATGTCGAACCCGCGGATACCTTTCAGGTAAGCGTCTGCAATGATGGCGGCGGAGTTGGAGCCGATCATGCAGTCGCGGTGACCCGGACTGGCCCACTCCGGCAGCCAGCCGCTTTCTTTATACGTATTGGCCAAACCTTCCATGATATGGCTGTCCAGCTCCGGATACATGAGGGTGAAGAAAGGAAATACCGCCCTGAAGGTGTCCCAGAAACCGTTATCTGTAAACATATAACCGGGCAGCACCTGGCCGTTGTACGGGCTGTAATGCACGATGCGGTTTTGCGCATCGTACTCATAGAATTTGCGGGGGAAAAGCAGCACCCGGTACAGGCAGGAATAAAACGTGCGTACCTGGTCTGCCGTGCCGCCTTCCACCAATATGCGGCCCAGTTCTTTGTTCCAGGCGGCTTTGGCTTTCTGCTGCGTAGCGGCGAAGTGATCTTTTCCGATCTCGCGTTCGAGGTTGAGCGCGGCCTGTTCGAAACTGATGAACGAAGAGGCCACTTTTACGTGCACCTTTTCGCCTTTGCCGGTCTTAAACCCGACTACCGCGCCAACATGGCCCGCTTTCAGTTCGAGGGTATCGCCGGCGAGGCGGCTGCCGTTCCAGGTGTGCGCGACATTAAAAGGTTTGTCGAACACCAGCACGAAATAATTTTTGAAGTTCTCCGGCACGCCGCCGCTGTTGCGGGTGGTGTAGCCGATGATCTTGTTTTCTTTGGGAATGACTTTGATATAGGAACCTTTGTCGAAAGCATCCACCACTACAAACGCACTGTCTGTACGGGGGAAGGTGAAACGGAACTGCGCCGCTCTTTCAGTAGGGGTAATTTCGGTGGTTACATCGGCGTCTGCCAGGTACACGCTGTAATAATACGGTTTGGCGGTTTCCGCTTTGTGGGAATACCAGCTGGCCCGCTCGTCCTGCGTAAACTTCAGCTTGCCGGTAACGGGCATGATGGAAAACTGGCCGTAATCGTTGATCCAGGGAGAGGGCTGGTGGGTCTGTTTGAAGCCGCGGATTTTGTCGGCGCTGTACTGGTAGGCCCATCCGTTCCCCATCGTGTTGGTCTGGGGCATCCAGAAGTTCATGCCCCATGGTGTGGCGATGGCGGGATAGGTGTTGCCGTTAGACAAACTCCCTTTCGAGTCTGTACCCATCAGGGGGTTCACCCATTCTACCGGGTCCGTGATTTTTGAAACTGTTTGCGCTTGGAGGGCCGGAGCTATTGCATAGGTGGCCAGGAAGAGCATCCATCCGATCTTTTTCATTGCCTTGACGTGATATTTTATTGCAAAATCGATTTTGTTAGGAAAAAAGGGGCCGGCCCAGGATTGGGCCAGCCGTTAGATGCTACTCTTTATTGTTTGTATGATAAGCACTTGTTTATAAAAAGAACAGTTATTCGTAACCGGGATTCTGCTTCAGGTTCTTGTTCAGGATCATCTGATTGTATGGGATGGGGAAAAGCTCCCATTTCGCCTGTCCTGAAGCCGGGTGATCCCACCAGGAGGCGGTTGTGAACTTCCCGAACCTGATCATGTCTGTTCTTCTTTTCCCCTCAAAAATAAACTCGCGGCCGCGTTCTGCCAAGAATTCGTCCAAAGTTAATTTTGCAACTGTATAAGCCTCTGTGGGCCAATCTGTTGCAGAGAAGGCCCTTTTGCGTACCGTGTTCACCAGGTCCACTACCTCGGCTGTTGCCACCCCGCCGTTCTTGCGCATGAGGGCCTCGGCCTTGTTATAATAGATCTCCGCCAGGCGGTACAGCACAAAATCGTTGTTCCAGTAAACATTGGAGGTTTGCACTCCGGGGCGGTACTTGTTAAAGCGTGCGCCGCTGTTCTCTTCTCCCCTCGTCATGCCACCAGGGCCGGTTTCGCCTTCGGTATTGCGGCGTATCTCTTTCACGAACACCAGCGGTTTGCCGGCGTATTCCTCTGTCCCTTTCACGATACTGTCGTTGAAGTTGGTGCGGAAAGCCACATCAATTTTGGCGGTATCGATCAGCAGCCAGTTCTTTCTCCGGAGGTCTTTAGCTGAAAATGCATCAAAAGCCGTGGGAATCACCACGATACCGTTATTTCCGTTAAAGTTTGCATTATACAGCTTTTTTTGCTCATAATGCCATAGATCCCCGTTCCAGCCGAAACGGAAGTTGCCCACCGTGTAGTCGTAGGTGATCTGGAAAAGGTTCTCCGGGGAGAGGTGGTTCATGTTGTCGAACGGCTTGAGCAGGTCTGTTTCCAGTGCAGGCGCCCCACCGGACAGGGAACCGCAGGAACCGTCGAGAATCTTGTTACAGGCGGCCACACAATCGTCCCAGCGCGGCGTACCGGCCCATTTTTCGGCATTCAGGTACAGTTCTGCCAGCATTGCATAACCGGCGGCCCGGGTTACACGGCCCACCAGCGAGGGGGCGAGTTTGGGCAGCAGGTCCACGTTTTCCTTCAGCTCTTTTTCGATAAAGGCCCATACGTCTTTGCGCGGGGCGTTCTCGGGACTGATGGGCACACCCACCTCGGTCACGATGGGAATGTTCCCATACAGGTCCATCAGTTTCAGGTAATGCCAGGCGCGCAGCACCTTGGTTTCCGCGATGATGGCGGCTTTATCCTCGTCCGTCATCCCAATCGTCTTGAAGTCGATGGCAGACAGGTCTTTGATGGTGTTGTTACAAAAACCCATCCCCCAGAACATCAGGCGCCAGGGGTTCCAGGCGTTGTTGTCGTTGGCGATCCAGGCGTGGTTGTGAAGACGGATCCAGTCGCCGCCGTCAAAACCGTGGCGGCCTTTCTGGGGCCAGGCCAGCTGGTCGGCAGACAGTTCGTTCACCCGCCAGTAACCCACCTGCCCTGTGGGCGCAGCCCAGGCATTGGCGTGGGTGAACGGGCGCAGTACGGCCGCCATTACCTCCGTCCGGTTTTTGTAGAAGTTTTCAGCGGGAATTTCGCTGTATACCTTTTCTTCCAGGTTCGTGCAGGCGCCTGCTCCCAACATCAGGGAAACCAGGCCCGGCAGGATATATTTCTTTTGCATGTTCTTCAGTTTTAAAAAATTCTAAAATCCGATGTTCAAACCAATGGTGTAAGACCTTGTTCTGGGATAGAAGCCGCGGGCGTCGATACCCGTGGTGAGGCCGTTATCTTCCAGTTCGGGATCAAGCCCGCTGTACTTGGTAAACGTGGCCACGTTGCGGCCGGCCGCGTAAATGCGGATGCTGCGGATGTAATCGGACTTCAGTTTGAAGCTATAGCCGAGGGCGATGTTGTCCAGTTTCATGAAATCACCTTTTTCGAGGTAGTAGTCGGAATACTGGGGCACGTCGTTGAGGCCCTTGTGTTTAGTGATGGCGCTTAACAGCACGTTGTTCGGGAACCAGGCCTTGTTACCAAAATAGAGTTCCTGCAGGTTCAGGATGTCGTATCCGAGCTTGCCGCGGAAGAACAGGCTGAGGTCCCAGTTTTTGTAACGGAACACGTTATTCCAGGAGAACATCATTTTAGGCACACCGTTGCCGATTACACCGAGGTCGTCCTGCGTGATCTGACCGGCCACCACCTTGGAGCCGTCTTTTTTGTAGAACAGCCATTTGCCGTTCTGGTCGAAACCGGCAAAACGTTTACCGAAGAAGTTGCCGAGGGCGCCGCCTTCCACTACGCGGATGGCATTACCGAGCGCACCGGGTGAAGGCAGGCTGCCGAACTCCAGTTTCTCCAGGCGGTACTGGTCGTTATGGATGCTCGTCATCTCGTTCTGCTGGCGGTTGAAGGTAACGTCCACGTTGTAGGTGAAATTCTTCGTCTGCACCGGCGTACCGCTCAGCACGATTTCAAAACCCTTGTTGGAGATGGTGCCCACGTTGGTGAAGATCTGGCTGGTCACGAACGGCGGCAATTGCGTATCGTAGTTGCTCAGCAGGTCTTCCGTTTTACGCTGGTACACATCGAATGAACCGCTCAGGCGGTTGTTCAGCAGGCTGAAGTCCACCCCGATGTTCCATTCTTTTTTCTTTTCCCAGCGCAAATCCGGGTTGGGGTTGCGGGAAGGGCCGTATGTTTCGAACCAGGAACCGTTTTGCAGGTAAGCGCCGCCGGTGCCGAGCAGGATCAGCGACTGGTAGTTGGCAAAACCCTGGTTACCGGTAACACCGTAACCGGCGCGGAGTTTCAGCTGGTTGATGGTGCGGTTGCCTTTCAGGAAGTCTTCTTCGCTCAGCGTCCAGCCCACGGAGAATGCCGGGAAGTCCGCCCATTTGTGGTTGGCACCGAAGCGGGAAGAACCTTCGTGGCGGAGAATCGCCTGTGCAAAATATTTCTGACGGAAGGTGTAGTTCACCCTGCCGAAAAATGCCACGAGGGTATTGTCCACTTTATTGCTGCCCATGCCGGAGCGGCCGAGGGTACGGTACAAACCGTTACCGAGGTTCCAGTCCTGGAAAGCATCCGTCAGAAAGCCCGCGTTATTGGCATTGTAGGTTTCAATAGTGCTGTACTGGTAGCTGTAGCCGGCCAGAGCCGTAATGCTGTGCTCGCCGAAAGTGTTGTTATAATCGATAACGGATTCGAATGTTTTGTCGAATTCCACGCGGTTGGCTTTGGAAGCATATCCGCCGCCCTGGTAGTCTACCTGTGAAGAGCGGGAAGCGCGCAGCCTGTACTGGCGGTCGTTCCAGTTATTGCGTACGATGGCGCCGAATGCCGATACGCGCAGGCCTTTGTATACTTCCACGGTCACCTTACCGTCTGCCTGAATGGTTTGCTGATCGCGCTCGGACAATTCCTGTTCGAGGCGGGCCACTGGGTTGAAGTTGTTGAAAGCGGTGGTTTCTAGGAAGGTGCCGTCCGGGTTCTTAACCGGTGCCGTCGGGTTTCTTTGTACCGCCTGTTCGAAATCGCCGTTGCTGCCGCCCAGCAGGTCCGCTTTGTTGAAGTTGGCAGCCAGGTTTGCCTGCAGGGTCATTTTACCCTGTAAACCGGTCTGGTTCACGTTCAGGCGGCCGCCGTACTGTTTGCGGGAATTGCGTTTGGCGATGCCCTCACCGTCGTTGTAATAACCGGCGGCGCGGTAGTTTGATTTTTCGGTGCCCCCGGTAGCGGAGAGCGTGTAGTATTGCGACAGGTTCTTTTTGTTGATGAGCATGTCGTAAATGTCCGTACTGCTGCCGCGGTCGTTACCGGCGGGAGCGTTGGCCTTGAATTCTTCCGCATTGAGGAAGCGAGGTTTTTTAGCCACTTCATCACGCTGGAGAAAAGAACCGAAGTTGAATTGCGGCTCGCCGGATTTCCCTTTTTTGGTGGTTACGAGAATAACGCCGCCGTTCGCACGCGTACCATAGATCGCTGCGGCAGAACCATCGCGCAGTACGTCGATGGAGGCGATGTCCTCCTGCTGCAACAGATCGAGGTTGCCGCCCGGCACGCCATCGATTACGATCAGCGGGCCGATGGTGCCGCTAAGGCTGGTAATACCGCGCATCTGTACGGAAGCGCCTGCGTTCGGGTTGTTGCCGTTCACACGGGTGATGCTGAGGCCCGGCACTTTACCCTGCACGAGATCCATGGGGGAACGCGCCACGCCGGGATTGAAGTTTTCCGCCTTGATGGTGGTCACCGCGGAGGTCACTTCTTTTTTCTTCAATGTACCGTAACCCACCACCACTACGTCTTCCAACGTTTTGGAAGAAAGCGAGAGCGATGCGTTCACGGTGTTGCCGCTGCCGAGGGGCAGCGTGAGCGTTTCGTAGCCGATGTACGAAAACTCCAGTTGTGTGCCTGATGTAATGTTCAGACTGTAGGAACCATCACCACCGGTTTGTGTACCGGTACTGGTGCCCACCACCCTGACGGTTACACCGGGGAGGGGAGACTGGTCTTTGGCATCCTTCACCGTGCCTTTGACGGTTCTGGATTGGGAATAGGCCAGGGAGGCCGACAGCAGCAGCAAAGCGCCGAGCCAGCTCACGTGCATGAAAAACGTGGATCTTTTCTTCATTGCAATTGGAATTGATTTGGTTAATAATTTGGAATAAGTTGGTAACGCAGCAGCTCAAAACGTTATGGCATGGCGATTTCTGCCGGCTTCCGGAGGCGCCGCGGGGAGTTGGCAAAACAATCCCTGTACACAGCCGCAGTTGTGCATGAAGGGGAAAAGTCAGGGCAAAACACAGCCTTTCAGCTTCCGGGGGAAGCCGTCAGGAGGCACAAAACACTCCCTGCATGCATAGCTGGCCATGCAAGCAAAATCGATTTAGCAATAGGTTTGAAAGCTGGAGCTCATTCGGCACTAAATGATCTGCCGTGTTGCTATCCTTTCATTGTTACGATAAATTTTTTGTTGAATGATTAAAAATTGATTGCCAGTTGTGGAATCGTCACAACAATCCCAATGGATTTTCTCAGTTACCTACGGTTTTGTTAGCGTATATATATTACACGTGGTGGGTTAGCGGACCCGCACCACTTTCTCTGTTCACTCCTATTCAGTACCGGCATCGCGATTTAGATTACGGACTGGTTTTTCAAAGTTCACTTATAAAAAAATTCCTTCTGCAGGGGCTCTGGCAGAGCATTACAGAATACAGTTAGGTCAAATAACCTGGAATTTCCATGTCCCCTTCTCCCCTTCAAAAACAGCCAAATGCAAAATCGATTTAGCATAGCTTCCAAAAAAAAGACCCATTCGGATCTGTACCGGCATCACCGGAGAAGTAATACGTACCATAAATGTAGAATTAATTTATGGCTTTCAAAATTTTTTCACGAAAAATTATTTGAACGGTTTTTTTAGTTCGATGCGAACGCAATGCAGTAAAGCGTTTCGGGCAACAACAGAATTTATCGCCTCCGCGACCTCCGGTAGTAATTACAAAAAGTACGGCGTAGAATTTACACTTAATGAGTTGCCTGTGCAGCGCAAAAGTAATGCTGGTTGTCCAATAGAATGGGAAGAAAAACTAAACGTTTAGCAATGGCTCACGCGGAGCCGCGTTTAATGAATTTACCGGGCACCTGCACCTGGCTTTTACGGGTGGAGCGGGGACTTTTATCGAGCTGCTGCATCAGCAGGTTAATGGCAGTTTTGGCGATCTCCTCCACCGGCTGCTGCACCACGGTAATACCGGGCGGGTACAGCCGGAAAATATCATGGTCGTCGAAACAGATCATGGCCATGTCTTCAGGCATGCGCAAGCCCAATCCGGCGATGCTTTCCAGACCGAGGATACCGAGATAGTTGGTGGCGAAGAAAATGGCGTCCAGCCCTTTGTTGGCATGGATAAACTCCTGGATGAGGCGTACGGCTTCCTCACGCGGACTGTTATACGAAATCTTCAGCACCTGCTTGTTGCGTACGGCAATGCCTTCCTCTTTCAACGCGTCCTTATAACCCTGCAAGCGCTGCTGGATTTGTACGAGGTCCATATCCACCGTAATAAAACCGATCTTTTTATAACCTTTTCCCAGCAGGTGTTTCATGCCCTGCCGCACCCCGCCGTAGTTGTCGATCAGTACATAGGGCACCTGTATGCCGGGGAAATAACTGTCCATCAGGACCACCGGCCGTTTGTGCGCCAGCAGCTGCTCGATGTCTTTTTCCATACCGGCGGCGGGCGTGATCAGGAAACCGTCTACCTGCTGGCGGTTCAGCATGCGGATGAGGTCGCTGCCTTTTTGTGCGTTGTTTTCGGTACTGCAATACACAATATTATAACCGAACCGGTCGGCTTCGGATTCTATCACCCTGGCCAGCGCGGCGAAAAAACTGCCGGAGATGCTTTCCACCATCAGTCCCAGTGTTTTGGACTGCCCGGTGCGCAGGTTGACGGCCACGGAATGCGGCTGGTAGCCCGTCTTTTTAACGACGGCCTGCACCTTTTCCGCCAGTTCATCGCTGATGCGCATCTGGCGGGCTTTCCCATTGAGTACGAAGGAAACGGTGGAGGGGGCCACTCCTGCCATCCTGGCTACATCTTTCAGAGATAAGCGCTTCATTCCCTGGCCTTTCATATCTTTCATGATACTGCTAAACTGCTTTTTATTCTTTTAATGGCCGGTCTTCGGCGCGAGGTTGATCGATAAATTTTGTGTAACAGGTTCGGAAATTACGCTGAAAAATCGGGATTAAGGGGCCGTTTTTCTGCAGTGAACGGCTCATGACAATACCGTACCGGCATGGCCGGTAGTCCCCAACGGGCACATATACACTAGATTCCCAATGAGTTATCCACCCTGCGGTAACTCATTTTCCATAACACATTGGCCAGCTTCCTGGCCGTGTTTTTAACGAAAGTTTCGCTCTTTTCGGGGAAGTAGATGTGCAGTGATTCGTGAAGACTGACTTCCAGATGTTTACGGCCCTGCAGGCGGCTGTCAATCACAATGGTATTACAACCGTAATCAGACATTCCGTACGCTTTTTCGCGTCCGAGTTTGCGATAGATCACTTTCATACCTTTCCTGTTTACTGTTACAAAGGTACGAAGTTATCGGCGCCCCATAAATGGCTGATATAAAATACTACACGGCTGGTTTCTGCGCTTCTCCTTTCACGCGGAACAACGCTGCGGTACGTTTTGGACTGCCTACCACCCATACCACGTCGCCCTCTTCGAGCAGCATATCGGAGATGGGATTGAGGATACGCTCCGTTCCGCGCTCGATGCCCACTACCAGGCTGTGCGCCTGCTCACGGATGCCGGACTGGCGGATGGTTTTACCGTACACCTGCGAGCCGGGCAGCACTTCATAACGGCGCAGTTCCACTTCTGTTTTCACGGGGCGGATGTCGGGCAGATGCTGTTCGATGTATTGGCGGAACAGGGCGATCTGATCGTCGGTCCCGATCACCTGCAGCCGGTCGCCGGGATACAGCCGCTCGGACTTCGGGGGAATGGGCAGCAGCCGCTCCCCTCTCTCGATCACGGCTATATTAACGCCGTATTTTTCACGCAGGCCAAGCTCTTCGAGCGTCTGGCCTACGCCCTCCCAGTCGGGGCGCACATTAAATGAGGCCAGGTGCGCATCCCAGGGCGCCAGCACCGGATTGCGGCGCTTTTCGGCGGCAGCCTGCGCGGTTTCACGGGCATTGAAGTTGGTGAAGAAACGGGCTTCCAGCCGGTCGTAGAACACCTGCAAACGGCGGGAGAAAATGATCAGTACGGTCAGGAACACCACCGTCACGGAAAACGCCACCGTAAAGGAATAAATCCGGTCGAGCATCATACCGATCAGGAATACGGCCAGCACTATCCTGGCTATACGAAGCAGCCACAACGGGCCTTTGTATTTGTTCTGCGCATACAGGTTCGAAAACGCGGCGGATTCCACCCGCCGCACCGCGAGCGCCCAAAGAAAAGGCATCATCACAAGGAATGTACCGATGGCCGTAATGATCCTGCTCCACCTCGCCCCGGCCAGTTCTTCCACTTTCGGGAGCACGTAGAGCGACGACAGCAGCCCGATGGCAATGATGATCACCGCGCTTACGGCGGTGTTGATCACATATCCTTTCAGTACCACCTGCCAGTCGCTGGCCTGCGAAATCGTCTGCGCACCGGTGCTGTACCGCGCCAGTGTGGATTTCCAGCCTGCCGGGATTCTTTTATCGAGCCAGCCGTAAAACGGCTCGGCCATTTTGATGAGGTAAGGCGTGGTGAAGGTCGTGATCGCCGAAACGGCCACGGCGATGGGATAGAGAAAGTCGCTCGTTACCTTGAGCGTGAGCCCGAGCGTGGCAATGATGAACGAAAACTCCCCGATCTGCGCCAGGCTCATACCGGCCTGCACGGAGGTTTTCAACGGCTGCCCCGAGATCACGGCGCCCAGCGTGGTGCTCAGCGTTTTGCCCACCAGCGTGATCACCGTCAGCAACAGCACGGGCCCCAGGTACAGCTGCAGCATTTTAGGATCTATCAGCATACCCACCGAAACGAAGAAGATGGCGCCGAAAAGGTCTTTCACGGATTTGACGAGGTGCTCTATTTTTTCCGCCTGCGTGGTTTCTGCGAGAATGGAGCCCATGATGAACGCGCCGAGCGCGGGTGAAAATCCCACCTGCGTAGCCAGCACCACCATGCCGAGGCAAAGGGCGATAGCCGTTACCAGCATGGTCTCTTCGCTCATCAGCGATTTTGTTTTCTTTAATAATGTGGGGATGAAAAAGATGCCGCCCACGAACCAGAGGATCAGGAAGAATACCAGCTTCACCACGGAAATCAGCATTTCCGTTCCGGCAAACTGCTGGCTCACGGCCAGGGTGGACAACAATACGAGCAGCACGATCGCGATCAGGTCTTCCACCACGAGGATACCGAATACGAGCCCGGCGAATTTATGCCCCTTCACGCCCAGCTCTTCGAACGCACGGATAATAATGGTCGTGGAGGAAACCGACAGCACGCCCCCGAGGAAAATACTGTCCATCATGCCCCAGCCCAGCAACTGCCCGGTGGCATAACCCAACCCGAGCATGACAGCCACCTCCACGAGCGCGGTGATGGAAGCCGCCCCGCCGACCTTCATCAGTTTTTTAAAGCTGAATTCAAGGCCGAGGCTGAACAATAAAAAGATCACCCCTATTTCGGACCAGACGCGGATGTTGCCCTCCTCCCGGACGGTCGGGAATAAATCGAAATAAGGGCCTACAAGAAAACCGGCAATAAGATAACCGAGCACCAGCGGCTGCTTCAGTTTTTTGAAGATCAATGTGGTGATGGCCGCTGCACCGAGCAGCAAAGCGAGGTCTGCAATAAGGTTTGGTAAATGAATCATCCGCCCGTCCGTTCTTTTGATACGGTGGCAAAATAACAAAAAAAGGCGGGAGGCAGGGCTAATAAAAGACAAGGAATGCGCCAAACGGCCGCATTCCTTGTCAATAGCGTATTAAAATTGTATTAAAATCACCTGGGCGCCCAATTCTTGTAACGGAGCAGGGCTTCGAGGAAATAGTAGTCGGCGTAAGACAACGGCACGTCTATTTCGGATTTGCCGGGCATGGACCCGGTGCTGTGCATGAGGATAAAGTTGTTGTTCTCCCCTTCTTTGGCGCGGTAGGCGGGGCCGGCAAGACTTGCCAGCGCATCTGCGCCTGCATTCCAGTAGCGTTTGCCGTCCTGTTTGTCCACGTATTTGCTCAGCTCGAGCAGCGCGGAGCTCATCACGGCGCCGGCGGATGCGTCGCGGATGGCGTTCGGGATTTCCGGTGCATCGTAGTCGTAGTACGGGATCAGGTCTTTCGGCATGCGGGGATGATTGAGCATGTAATCCGCAATGTGTTTGGCCTGGTCGAGGTACTTCGGGTCTTTGGTTTCGCGGTACATCATCGTGTAGCCGTAGAGGCCCCATGCCTGTCCGCGGCTCCAGGCGGAGGCGTCGGAGTGGCCCTGGTGGGTCTTTTTGGCGAACACCTTGCCCGTTGTGGTATCGTAGTCGATCACGTGGTACGAGCTGTAATCGTCGCGGAAATGATTTTTGATGGTGGTATTGGCGTGGTTCACGGCGATGTTGAGGAAGATAGGCTCGCCGCTGTTGCGGGTGGCCCAGGCCAGCATCTCGAGGTTCATCATGTTATCGATGATCACTGGGCACTTCCAGCCGGGATGATCCCAGGAGCGGATGGCCTCGATGGTGGGTTTATAACGGGTGATGAGCGAGCGTGAGCTGGTCATCAGGATATCCTTATATGCCGCATTGCCGGTGATACGCAGGCCGTTGCCGAAGCTGCAGTACATGAGGAAACCGAGGTCGTGGGTGTTGGTGCGGTACTGGTCGGGCAGCAGGTACACCTGGCGTTTTTCGGCTTCTTTTTTAAAGGCGTCGTCTTTCGTGTATTCGTAGAGGTACCAGCAGGAGCCGGGGTAGAAGCCGGCCGTCCACCAGTTGAATTTCGCGGTCATCAGGCTGCCGTCTTTGTTGGTGGAGCGGGGGAACAGTGAGTCGGGCAGCGACTTCATCATGTGTTTATACTGCCGCGCCGAAAACCGGAGGCTTTCGTCCACCAGCGCCTTCATCTTTTTGGTGGAGAGTTTCGTTTGCGCCTGGGCGGCGGCGCCCCAGCAAACCAGTAATAAAAGAACAATCTTGCTTTTCATTCCGTGTGAATTTTACTTGAGGCCGGCAGGCTTTCCTGCCGGCACGACTTATTTTTTCTTCTTGACGGCTTTGGCCGTGGCTCCCGTGGCTACGGCGGTTTTGCCATTGCTTACCGGGTCGGGGATTTCCCAGCCCGTGCCGCCGCTCGATTCCCTTTCCACCAGCTGAATCGGCACGATCTCCTGCGAATGACGGTACGCGGCAGGGTGGCGGGCCTGGATCAGGTCCATCAGCGCCGCTACAATCCGTTCGCCCATGGTAGCCGGGAACTGGTCTACCGAGGTGATGGAAGGCGTGATGATCTCGGTGCGCGGGTCGTTGGAATACCCGACTATCTTGCATTCCTCCGGTACTTTGATACCGTGTTTCCGGCAATATTCCAGGATGGTGATGGCCGTGGTGTCGTTGGTGGCAAAAATCCCGTCGGGGTAAGGTTTTTGCGCGAATATCTTCTCGGCCGTCTGCCAGGCGTTTTCGCGCGTGAGCTCATGGAAAAACACGCGGTGTTTTTTGTAAGGCAGTTTGTGGCGCTGCAGCGCCTCCTTGTAGCCCGCGAGCCGCTCCGTATACAGATTACACGTGAGCGGGCCCGAGATGTGCACAATGTCTTTGCAGCCCTTTTCCACCAGGTGTTCCGTGGCTTTGTAGCCGCCGAGGAAATCGTCGCCTTTGATCACTTTCACGTTGTAGTCTTTCGGCGTACGGTCGAAAAACACGATCGGCGTATTCTGTTGTTTGAAGATGTCGAAGTGGGAGAAATCGGTGGTGTAGAGGGTGGCGGATACAGCCAGGCCGTCTACCCTGGCCGAATACAGCGTATTGGCCAGTTCGATTTCCTGTTCCAGTGAGTCGTTGCTCTGGCAGATGATCAGGTTATAGCCGAACTCCTGCAGTTTGTTCTGGATGATCGTGCTGATGGTTGCCGGGAAGAACATGGAGATGCGCGGTACGATGAGGCCGATGGTCTTGCTTTTGTTGTTCCGCAAGCCGGCTGCCATCGCGTTGGGGCGGTAGCCCAGCTTCCGCGCCATCTTTTTAACGCGCTCTTTGGTTTTGGCGCTGATGTTGGGATGATCGTTCAGTGCCCGCGATACGGTGGACACGGAAAGTTCCAGCTCTTCAGCAATGTCTACAATTGTTTTTTCAGAACGAAGGGACGACATATGATTTGATGTTTAGGGGATGTTACCTGCCCATCCAGCCGCCGTCTACCGTCATTACGGTGCCGTGCATATAGTTGGATGCGGCAGAAGCCAGAAATACGACCGGTCCCATAAAATCTTCCGGCTCTCCCCAGCGGGAGGCTGGGATACGTTCCAGGATGCTTTGGCTGCGTTTTTCGTCTGCCCGCAAGGCCGCTGTGTTATCCGTGGAAATGTAACCCGGTGCGATGGCGTTCACATTAACGCCTCTGGAAGCCCATTCGTTGGCGAAAGCCTTGGTGAGCTGCCCTACGGCGCCTTTGCTCGCTGCATATCCCGGAACATTGATGCCGCCCTGGAAAGTGAGCAACGAAGCGGTGAATATCACCTTGCCGCTGCCGCGCTCCGTCATCTTCTTCCCGATCTCGCGGGTGAGGATGAACTGCGCGGTCTGATTGATGGCAATCACTTCGTCCCAATACTCATCCGGATGCTCTGCAGCCGGCTTACGCATAATGGTGCCTGCATTGTTCACGAGGATATCGATTACCGGAAAATCCTTTTGTACCGTTCCGATAAAATTATACAATGCTTCGCGCTTCCCAAAATCGCATTGGTAGGCCGTAAACTTCCGGCCGGTGGCGTTTACCTCTTTTTCCACCTCGCTGCCCGACAGCTCCAGCGATGCGGACACCCCGATAATATCGGCGCCCGCTTCCGCTAAAGCCACTGCCATGGCCTTTCCTATGCCGCGTTTGCAACCGGTCACCAGTGCCGTTTTGCCTTTCAGGCTGAATAAGTTTAAAACACTCATAACCTCAGATTATTTTTTACTTTTCTCGATAATTTTAACGGAAACCGGCTGACGGAGGCGGATAGCCTGCTCCTGGAGGTAGCGGAACCACTCCCCGGCGTTCCTTATTTTCCCTGCTTTATCCCACGCGCCACCGGTGTAATAGGTGATGGCATTGTTGCCGTCCGTAGCGGAAACCGCCAGCAGATGGCCTTTTTCGACCTTCATTTCTTTCACCGGCGCCAGTACGATGCAGCCGATACCGGTGGTGCCGTCGGCTCCGTGCTGTGGTTCCCAGTATCCCATTACGCCGCTGGTTTCTTCCAGCAGCATGGCCCCGGGCTCTTTCCTTTTGCTGATGCCGATCGCCACGGGCAGGTTCTCGCTGTAGCGGATGTCCATTTTGCTCAACTGGGCATTGGCGTCGAGCGATACGCGTTTGGTGACGGTCACGGACCTGCGCCCCACCTGCCAGGCATCGTAGCTCAGTTCGAAGGTGGTGCGCAACGGCCCGCTGTCGAGCATGCGGTGGCCGGTGTAGTTGCGTGAAAACCAGATACTGTCTTCCAGGTACGGCGCAATGCCGCCTGCACCAAGCGTCAGGCCCACGTGGTAATAGTCGAGCCCCTCGCCTTCGTCTTTATGGTAATTGCTGCGTTTGTACCATTTGTTGATCACCAGGTCCTCGGTGCGTTTATTCCAGAAGTCCACCCCATAGGCCATTTCCTTCGGCGTAGCCTCGAGCGCTTTGCCGTACATCCGGAAGGCCACCCTGTTGTTTTCCCAGGCGAAGTCCTCTTTCCGTTCCGGCACATACCGCCCGAAGGTTTTGGCCGCAACCGGCGCAGGTTTGCCTTCCACGAACTTCACGGTGATTTTGGCGCCTGCGGGCAGGGTTACGTCGAGCAGGATTTTCACCGGCGCGCCGGTCCCTTCCGTCAACACCTGGTAAGCCACTTCTTTCCCGGTGGCCGTGTTGATCACTTTGAAGTTGCCTTTGGCCAGCGGCTGCCATTGCGCCGCCAAGGCCGCATAGTCCACTTCCACAAGGCCGCCGGCAACGGAGGCCGGGTTGTGGAGCGCCACCTGCTGGGCGGCGGCGGTCAGCGCCGCGCCCGACAATATGCCGGCGCAGATACAGTGTATGATAAATCGTTTCATTGAAAAGTCGTATATCCGTTACCGTAAATCAGGGATTGCACAATGGTCCATATCGCCATAGTCGAGGTTTTCACCGGCCATGCCCCAGATGAAGGTATAATTGCTGGTGCCTGCGCCGGAGTGGATGGACCAGGGCGGCGAAATCACCGCTTCGTTGTTCTGCATCCAGATGTGACGGGTTTCCTGGGGCTGGCCCCAGAAGTGGCAAACCGACTGGCCCTGCGGCACTTCGAAGTAGAAGTACACTTCCATGCGGCGGTCGTGCGTGTGGGCCGGCATGGTGTTCCAGGTATTGCCCGGTTTCAGTTCCGTCATCCCCATCTGCAGCTGGCAGGTAGGCAGTACGGAGTTCACGAGCAGTTTGTTGATGGTGCGGTGGTTGGAGGTTTCCTGTGCTCCCAGCGTCACCACATCCGCTTCTGCGCGCGTGATGCGGCGGGTGGGGTAGTTGGTATGCGCGGGGGTGGAATTCAGGTAGAACCGGGCGGGTGCGGCACTGTTGTTGCTCGCAAATACCACTTCCCGCTTGCCTTTCCCGACATAGAGCGCTTCCTTGAAGCCCACCTCGTATACCTCACCGTCTACCGTCACGGTGCCGTCGCCGCCGGTATTGATGATGCCCAGCTCGCGGCGCTCAAGGAAATACTCCGCTTTCAGCGGGTCTACGGTTTCAAGCTTTACCGGCTGATCAACGGGCATTACGCCGCCGGTGATAAAACGGTCGTAGTGGCTGTACACCAGCCGTACATTGCCGGCTTCAAAAAGCGGCGTGATCAAAAGCGCTTCCCTGGCCTGCGCAGTATCCCAGGCTTTGGCTTCGGCCGGGCTGCTGGCATATCTGGTTTCTATAGACGTGCTCATCTGGTAGATTTAAAAAATTCCGTTACGATAAAAGGTATATCAAAGTTTGAGAATATCCATGGAAAGGTAATATAAAATCCCGAGAAATGCAAACGTTTGCATTAAATTGCTATAAAACCGTCAAATATCAGTAACGCCGGGGGCTTCAGCACTAAAATACTACAGGCTTTCGTTAACTTTGCAGTTGGTTAAGATCCAATCAAAAATTCAGATTTTAGTATTAACAGCACGTTCCCAAATGCGCTATTTTAGCATATCATGAACACGTATCTTCAGATTCACCCGAAAGACAATGTGCTGGTGGCTTTACAAGACCTACCGGCTGGGCAGCAAATAGAGTTCAATGGTTCAAAAATTCAATTGAAGCAGAACGTTCCCGCCAAACATAAATTTCCCCTGGCACCCCTTCAGCCGGGCGATCCCGTACTGATGTACGGCGTGCTCGTAGGCAAGGCCGTGCAACCCATCCAGGAGGGGGAAACCATTACCGTTAAAAACCTGCAGCACGACGCCAACGCCTTCCATGAGAAAGACGCGAACTTCCAGTGGCAAGCGCCTGATGTAAGCCGCTGGGCCAATCAGACCTTCCGGGGGTTTCACCGGGCAGACGGACAGGTGGGCACCCGCAACTACTGGCTGGTGATTCCCATGGTGTTCTGCGAAAACAGGAATGTGGGAGTGATCAAAACAGCCTTTGAAAAAGGCCTCGGGTTCGCGCCCGCAGAGGTCTACAACGAACAGGTGAACGACCTGGTGAACCTCTACAAAAGCGGCAATCTCGATGCCATCAAAACATACAAGGCACCGGAAGCAAGCGCCGAGCCCAGGAAAAATGCCGTTTTCCAGAATATCGACGGTATCAAGTTCCTCATCCACGAAGGCGGCTGCGGCGGTACCCGCCAGGATTCCGACGCCCTCTGCGCCCTGCTGGCCGGGTATATCCATCACCCCAACGTGGCCGGCGCCACCGTTTTGAGTCTGGGCTGCCAGCACGCGCAGGTGTCCATCCTCCAGGAGGCGCTCAAGAAACTGAACCCCGACTTCAACAAACCGGTACTGGTGTACGAACAGCAAACCAGCGGTTCCGAATTCAATATGCTCTCTACCGCCATCAGGGATACTTTCCTGGCGCTGGTGGAAGCCAATAAACTGGAACGCAAGCCGGCTCCCCTCTCCAAAATCGTAGTGGGACTGGAATGCGGCGGCTCAGACGGGTTTTCAGGTATTTCCGCCAACCCAGCCATCGGTCACACATCGGACCTGCTGGTGGCATTGGGCGGCACCACCATCCTGTCTGAGTTTCCCGAACTCTGCGGTGTGGAACAGGAACTGATCAACCGTTGCGAAAACGACGACACGGCCGATAAATTCATCAGCATCATGCGTGCCTATGAAAGCCAGGCCCAATCTGTCGGTTCCGGGTTTTACATGAACCCCTCGCCCGGCAATATCAAGGACGGGCTGATCACGGACGCCATCAAATCCGCCGGCGCCGCCAAAAAAGGCGGTACCTCCCCGGTGAAAGACGTGCTGGATTATACCGAATATGCTACGAAACCGGGCCTGAACCTGCTGTGCACACCGGGCAACGACGTGGAGTCCACCTCCGCTGAAGTGGGTTCCGGCGCCTCCGTGGTGTTGTTCACAACCGGCCTCGGCACGCCTACCGGCAACCCGATCGCCCCTGTTGTCAAACTGTCTACCAACACCCGCCTCGCCCAGCGCATGCCGGATATTATCGACGTCGATACCGGCAGCATCATCAGCGGCCAGAAAAGCATCGCGGAAATGGGCGAAGATATTCTCGACTTCGTGGTGAAAGTGGCCAGCGGTGAGATTTTCACCAAGGCCGAGCTGCTGCACCAGGACGATTTCATTCCCTGGAAGCGCGGCGTTAGTCTGTAATAACGTACTACCGATCAATATGCGAAAAACGGTGTGGGGATGTCCTGCACCGTTTTTTTGTGCGCAACTAGCCATCATTTCCATCCATCTTGTAAATCCAATACCATGCATTATCCGTCGTGTTCACCAGCTCCATCGTTTACATCCATCTCATAAATCCAACACCACACGATATCCATCGTCCACATCAGGCCCGCTGCTTGCATCCCGTTGCATACACCTAACACCATGATGATTTGTCGTTGCCCGCCACTACCATTGTATACAGGGTCTTTTATATCGGTGTGATAAACACCCTGCATTTTATGCATAAAAAAGCCCTCCGCAAAGTCGCATCACAGTGGTCTTTTATACCCACGTGATAAACACCCTGCATTTTATGCATAAAAGCCCTCCGCAAAGTCGCATTACTGCGGTTTTTCATACCTGCGTGATAAACACCCTGCATTTTATGCATAAAAAGCCCTCCGCAAAGTCGCATTACAGCGGTTTTCCACACCTGCGTCATAAACATTTCCTCATGAAAAAAGGCCTCCGCAAACGGGAGACCTTTTTCTATTTCCGGTTGATAAAATCGGGATTATGCTTTCACTTCCACCTTTTCCATGCGCGGCGCAAAGAAGTGCATGGTTACCCAGGCCAGCAGGTACATCGACCCGCAGATGAGGAACAGGATGTTGTATCCTGCATTGATATTGCCCAGCGCTTTGTAGTGGTCGAGCAGCGCGCCCACTACCAGCGGGAACAGCATGCCGCCGATGGAGCCCGCCATACCGCCGATGCCCACTACGGAGCTGAGGGTGTATTTCGGGAACATGTCGGATGCCGTGGTGAAGATGTTGGCAGACCAGGCCTGGTGCGCGGCGGCGGCCAGACTGATCAGTGCAACGGCCACCCACATATTTTCCGCATAACGCGCGGTCATGATCGGGATGACGAGGATGGCAAAAATGAACATGGACGTTTTACGCGCCTTGAACACCGGCCATCCTTTGCTGATGAGCCAGCCCGGCAGGTAACCGCCGCCGATACTGCCGATGGTGGTGGCAGTGTATACGATGATCAGCGGGAGGCCGAGGCTTTTCATGTTCAGATTAAACGTAGTGGAGAAATAAGACGGCAGCCAGAACAGAAAGAACCACCAGATGGGATCCGTGAGCAGCTTGCCGAATACGAAAGCCCAGGTCTGGCGGATGCCGAAGAGTTTGATCCAGGATACCTTTTTCTGATCCGCCCCGGGATCCTCTTCGCCGTCGCTTTGAATGTGCGCCAGTTCGGCTTTTCCTACTTTTTTATGACGGGCGGGCAATTCATACATCACCAGCCAGAAAATCAGCCATACAAAACCGATCACACCGGTCCAGATGAAAGCCTCCTGCCAGCCGTACGCTGAGGCCAGCCAGGGCACTACGGCCGGAGCGGCTACCGCGCCGATATTGGCGCCGGAGTTAAAGAGGCCGGTGGCAAACGCCCTTTCTTTTTTCGGGAACCATTCCGCCACGGATTTAACCGCCACGGGGAAGTTACCCGCCTCACCCAACCCGAGCAACGCACGTGCAGCGCCGAAACCAAAAGTGGATTTAGCCAGCGCATGCGCCATGGCCGCGATGCTCCACACCACGATGGAAACAGTATACCCTAATTTGGTGCCCACCTTGTCCACAAACCGGCCAAACACGAGCAGGCCCAGTGCGTAGCAGGCGGAGAATATCATCACGATTTCGCCGTATTGTGTTTCGGTCCAGCTAAACTCTTTCTCCAGGATAGGCTTCAACAGCCCGATCACCTGCCGGTCGATGTAATTGATCGTGGTGGCAAAAAACAATAAAGCAACTATGCGCCAGCGGTACCGGCCTACTACGGTGGAATTCATTTCGTTGATTGTTTAGGATAAATACATGTTGGCAACAAATTACTTCAATGCCTTTATATATGCAAACGTTTGCGTTACTTTTCCGGCCAGTCCCGCCCAGTCTTTTTTATCGATGGCCGCTTTGGGCAGAAGATTGGAGCCCAGCCCCACGCATACCACCCCGGCATCGAACCAGGCCTGCAGGTTCGCCTGCTCGGGCTCCACACCACCGGTGGGCATGAACCGGAGACCGGGGAACAGGGGTTTGATGGCTTTTACGAAACCGGGACCGAGGGTGCTGCCGGGAAACAGTTTCACGAGCAGCGCGCCGCTCTTTTCCGCCACCGCAATTTCGGAAGGCGTCATGCAGCCGGGCACCCAGAAGATGTTCTGCGACCGGCAGTAGGTCGCCGTCGCTTCATCGATGATGGGGCTCACGATAAAATCGGCGCCCATATCGGTGAACGTTTTTGCGTCCGCCGCGTTTTTGATGGTGCCGATGCCCAGGTACATATCGGGCATGGAAGCGGCTTTCAGATCGCGGAGGTGGGCGAAATTCTGCCGGGCGTTTTCGCCGCGGTTGGTAAATTCAAACACACGGATGCCGCCTTCATAACAGGCTTTCATCACGGCCGCACATACTTCCGGATCGTCGTGGTAAAATACAGGTACCACCTTGGTAGATTCAAATGCGCTTAATACAGTTTCAGGTTGTGGTGTCATATTCTACATCAGTTGCGTGATCGATTCCTTTGCGGTCAGGTTAAAATCGCCGGTGCGGAACAGCTTGGAATACGCTGCCGCTGCGGCAAATGAAATGGTCTGCTGGTTCGTGTAACCGTTCAGGTTAGCGTGTATGAGACCGGCCATGAAGCTGTCGCCGCTCCCTACCCTGTCTACCACTTCATTCGTTTCAAATTGCCTGGACACATACAGTTCCCCGTCTTTCCAGTACACGGCATAATACAGGTTATGCGTGGGCGCGGAAGAAAAACGGAAGGTGAAGGCAACGCGGTCGCACTTCGGAAATTGCTGTACAATGGCCATGGCAGCACTTTTTGCCGCCTCTAGGTATTGTTCTTTCGTATCCGCCCGGATGGCTTCCTGGTTGAGGGGAATGCCCAGCATCATGTTGGCGGCCCAGATGTTGCCCATGATCACGTGGCAGTACTTCGTCAGTTCCGGCATCACCTCCAGCGGCGATTGCCCGTATTGCCAGAGTTTGCTCCGGTAGTTGAGATCGGTGGAAATGGTCATACCTTTGCGGGTGGCCGCTTCCAGCACTTCCTTGCAAATCGCCACGGCGTCTTTGTTCAGCGCCGGTGAAATGGCGCTCCAGTGAAACCAGGTGGCGTCGCCCAGCAATGCGTCCCAATCCACGGTACCGGGTTTGATCTCGGAGAAGCTGGAATACTTGCGGTCGTACACCACTTCGGCATGTTTCAGGTCCGAGCCCTGCGCGAGATAATAAGCGCCGATGCGGTCGCCGCCCCAGAGCATGCGGTCGGTTTGCACACCCACTGCCTCCAGTTGCGACAGTACCTGCCTCGACAGGCCGTTGTCCGGCGTTTTGCTGATGTAGGCCACTTTGTCGCCCCAGGTAGCCAGGGCTGCGGCCACATTCGCTTCCGCGCCGCCTACGAAAAGAGCGGCGCGCTGCTGGGCCCATTCGGGGCTCAGCCTTAATAAAATTTCTCCAAACGTAATAACTGAAACCGGTTGCATCAAAAATTAAAATAGGCTTTGGCGTTGTTATAACATATATCCTGTACCATCTTTCCTAACCAGGGAATATCTCCGGGCAGTTCACCGTTCTCCACATCGTTGCCGATCAAATTACACAATATTCTCCTGAAATACTCATGCCTCGGGAAAGAGAGAAAGCTGCGGGAATCCGTGAGCATGCCCACGAACCTGCTGAGCAGGCCCATGTTGCTGAGCGCGTTCATCTGTTTCTCCATACCGTCTTTCTGATCGAGGAACCACCAGCCGGAGCCGAACTGCATTTTGCCGGCCACGCTGCCGTCCTGGAAGTTACCCACCATGGTGGCGTACACTTCATTATGGGCGGGGTTCAGGTTGTACACGACGGTTTTGGCGAGCTGGTTGTTCTGATCGAGGCGGTCGAAGAAGCGGCTCATCGCTTCGGCCATGGGCCAGTCGCCGATGGAATCCACCCCTGCATCGGCTCCCAGCCGTTTGAGGAGGCGGGAGTTGTTGTTGCGGATGGCGCCTGCATGGAACTGCTGTACCCAGCCTTTTTCGTGGTTCCAGGTGCAGATGTGGTGCAGGGTGGCCGCTTTGAACATCGTGGCGATTTCGTCGGTCACTTTTTTGCCTGCCGCTACATCTCTGAAAGCCTCTTCCAGCGCAGTTTCCGTAAAGTCCGCATAAACGAAATAGTTCAGCCCGTGATCGGACAAACGGCCGCCGTTCTCATGGAAGTAGTCGTGCCGCTTTTTTAACGCGTCCAGCAGGGTTTGGTAGTTTTTGATCTCGATACCCGCGGCAGCGCCCAGCTTTTGCATGTAGGCGTTGAAGGCGGCAGGGTCTTCCACCGCCATGGCTTTATCAGGCCTGAAAGTAGGCAGTACCTTCACTTTGAAGCCCTGTTTGCGGATGGCGATGTGATGGTCCAGCGGGTCGGCCGGGTCGTCGGTGGTGCAAAGCGTATCCACGTTAAACTGTTGCAGCAGGGTTTGCGTGCTGAGTTTCGGCAGCTGCGCGTTACAGGCTTCGTATATTTTTGCCGCGTTGTTGCCGTTCAGCGTTTCCGTAATGCCGAAGGGTTTCTTCAGCTCCATGTGCGTCCAGTGGTAGAGCGGGTTGCGCATGGTGTAGGGCACGGTTTCCGCCCACATTTTGAACTTGGTGAAATCATCGGCGCCGCCGGTGATCAGATCTTCGTTCACCCCGTTGGCCCGCATGGCGCGCCATTTATAGTGGTCGCCTTTCAGCCAGGCTTCCGTGATGGTCGAAAATTGTTTATTGGCGGCTATTTCGTCGGGCGGCAGGTGGTTGTGGTAATCAATCACCGGCATGTCTTTCGCGAAATCAAAATATAACCGTTTGGCTGTCTCCGTTTGGAGCAGGAAATCCTCAGATAGAAAAGTTTTCATGACACTGCTTATCTTATAAAACCTTAGAGTGTTGTGTGATGTAGGGCTGCACGCCGTTCTGCAGCATGCCCAGCAGGTGGTCGGCCACCGTGTCCGCAAAACCCGGGATGTTGTTCAGGTCCGTTTCCCAGAGGCGGGCGTCTTTACAGATCGCGCGCACCATGGCAGACACTTCCGGGTAGCCGTTCTTCTCCACCGATTTCCAGTGTTCTGCAAATACGGCGATGTTATCGTCGGTGATATCGTAGTACGTATCCTTCCCGCGCAGGCCCTGGTACTTGCCGTTGTTTTCCCTGACCGGTTTGAGGAACAGCAGGGTGGCGGCGAAGCCGAGCGGCATCATCTCCGGCAGGATGCCTTTCACCTCGCGGTAACGCAGCAGCGTCTGCACGTTGCGGGCGTTCATCTTGGAGCTTTGCTGGAAGGTGATGCTGATGAGTTTATGTTCGATGTAAGGATTGGCGAAACGGTCGAGCACATCCCGCGCGAACACGGCCGTTTGCGGGCCGAGACTGCTGAGGGTGGGCAGGATCTCTTCCATCACCACCGTCTCGAAAAAGCGGCGCATGTACGCGTCCTGCATGCATTCGTATACGGTGTTGAGGCCGGAGAGATACCCCACGCACACGGCCGCTGTATGGCTGCCGTTGAGGATGCGCAATTTCTGCTCGCGGTAAGGGGTGATGCTGGGCGCGATGAGCATGCGGTCGTCCGACTGGTGGAACGACAGCTGCTGCGCCACCGCGGCATCGCCTTCGATGGCCCAGAGCAGGAACGGTTCCGCGTCTATCCAGAGCTCGTCTTCATACCCCGCCTGTTCCCAGCATTCGCTGATATTTTTGGGCCTGCCCGGCACGATGCGGTCTACCAGCGAACTGCAGAAACGGTTGGCCGATGCGATCCACTGTACAAAATCTTCCGGCAGTTTGTTGTATGCAGCCAGCTGCAATACGATTTCCTTCAGCAGTTTGCCGTTGTCCACCACCAGTTCCGTGGGGATGATCACAAACCCGTCCATCCCCTTGCGGAAACGCTCGTACAGGATGGCCAGCAGTTTGCCCGGGTAGGAAGCCGGCACCCCCGCGGCGATGTTTTCTTCCACGTACTGGATGCCCACTTCAGTGGTGTTGGAAATAATGACGTTCAGCGACGGTTGCGTGGCGGCGGCCAATATGGCCTCCCACTCTGCATTCGATTGCAAAACACGGCTAATAGAAGCGTTTACCAGGTACTGATCAACCGGCTGGCCTTGCGCCACGCCCTTGATGTGGGTGGTAAAAAGACCGTCCTGCGTGCCGAATGCGCCGGCATCGCCGTCGGTCGACTTCACGACTACTATCCTGCCTTTGAAAACGCCTTCTTTATTGGCTTTATCAACCAGGTAATCTACGAGGCCGCGCAGCAGCACGCCCGTACCGAACTGAAGAATTTTTTCCGGATAATTAAAGTAGTCAGGTGTAATGCCCCATGCGGGGTTGTTCATAACGTGTGGCTTATTCAATCTAGGAAGCATGCATAGATAATTTATTAAATAACATAGCTAATCACGGATAAATATATAATTAGCATTCCAAATTTTTGACAATTTACTAAACATTTACGGGAATCAATCGATGTAAATCGTTTTTAGGGAAGAAGCGTATCTATGACGCTATTGCTGTTATCTATAGGAGAAATACCCCCTTTTGCCGGGATTTCAGTAATTTTGCATCCTTAATTCAATGACAAATGAGCAAGCATGGCAAAGTGCTGGTAGCGATGAGCGGAGGGATTGACAGTACTGTCACCGCCCTGATGCTGCATGAGCAGGGATATGAAGTGGTGGGCATCACCATGAAGACCTGGGATTACGCGAGCGCGGGCCCTTCCAAGAAGGAGACCGGCTGCTGTAACCTGGACTCTTTCAACGATGCCCGGGCGGCTGCCGTGCACCATGGCTTTCCGCATTTTATCCTGGACATACGGGACGAGTTCGGGGACTTCGTGATCAACAATTTCGTGGACGAATATATAGCCGGCCGCACACCCAACCCGTGCGTGCTCTGCAATACGCATATCAAATGGCGCGCGCTGATGAAACGGGCCGACGCCATGGACTGCGAGTTCATCGCCACCGGCCACTACGCGCGCCTGCGCATGGAAAACGGCCGGGGCGTGATCAGCAAGGGGCTGGACGAAACGAAAGACCAGAGTTACGTGCTCTGGGGCCTTGACCAGGATGTGGTGAAACGCACCCTCCTGCCCCTGGGCACTTACCGTAAAACCGAGATCCGCCAGATGGCGATGGATTTCGGGTACCCGGAACTGGCCAAAAAGGCGGAAAGCTATGAAATCTGCTTCGTGCCGGACAACGACTACCGCGGTTTCCTGAAAAGGAAGGTGGACGGGCTGGAAGAAAGGGTGAATGGCGGCAATTTCGTGCTGGCGGACGGTACGATCGTAGGCAAACACAAGGGTTACCCCTTCTATACCATCGGGCAGCGGAAAGGGCTGGAAATCGCCCTGGGCAGGCCCATTTTTGTCACCGAGATCATCCCGGAAACCAACACCGTGGTGCTGGGCGACGAACATGAACTGAACCGCAGCGAAATGAACGTGGGCGGCCTCAACTACGTGAAGTACGACCACCTGCCCGAAGGCCTCGAATCGACCGTAAAAATCAGGTACAAAGACAAAGGCGCCCTCGCCAACGTGTACAACAGCCCCGACGGTACCGTGAAAGTACATTTCTACGAACAGGTGAAAGGCATCGCGCCTGGCCAGTCGGCCGTGTTTTATGACGGTGACGACGTGCTGGCCGGGGGGATTATCCGGCGGTAAGGGAATAAAAAATCAGGGAGACCGGCTTGGAACAGCCGGTCTTTTTATTTTACATTTACCGCATAAAACCCGTTATACCCATGAAATATGTTTTGTTATGCCTGTTGCCATCTGTTTTCTGATCTCCGATGCAACCGCCCAGCAATTCTACAACGAAGTGTACAATCACTACAGCAACGTCACGCCGGTTAACACGGTCAAGATCAAAACCAATCTGCCGGTGGTGAACGGCAACCAGCAGCCCACCATCATCATCGAGGGTTTCAATTATTCCACCGCCAAGCCCATCGGCATCATGCTCACCTACCATACCTGGTTCGATGGGTTTTACGCATACAAGGCTCCCTCATTCGGTGCTTATACACCGCCCATTTTCCTGGCAAACGAAGGCGGCAATGTGGTGATCGTGCTGGACGACCGCGGCTACTACCAGCGTTTTTCGATCAGGGTGTTTTCCGGCAACGGCGTAGATGAAACACCCGCCAACTTCAGCGGCTGGACGGTGGTGGATGAATCGGTCGCCTCCGGCGCTACGGCCGTCACCGCAGTCCCCTACGAAAACAGTTTCGCCGGGAATGTGTTCATGCCCGGCGGCGGCATATGGAACAGTGCGGGGAAAGTAGGCATCGGCACCACCGATACAAAAGGGCATTCCCTCGCCGTCAACGGCTCCGCCATATTTACAAGGGTGATTGTTAAAAACTATAGCAACTGGCCCGACTATGTGTTTGACTCCACCTACCAGCTGGCTTCCCTCCGGTCAGTGGAACGCTACATCACAGCCAACAAACGTTTACCGGGGATCCCGGCGGCGGGGGAAGTGATGCAACAGGGTGTGGATGTTGCGGAGATGCAGCAGCAACAGATGAAAAAAATTGAGGAGCTGACGCTGTATATTATTGAGTTGAATAAGAAACTGGAGAAACAGCAGGCTTTGATTGAGACGTTGATGAAAAGCGACGCATCTGCCAGCAGTAAACAGTTCCCAAAAGCCAATGAAGTAATACCTATACGGCACGACTTTTAATCAATCATCTTGCACATTCACGATAACACATATTACATTGTTGCTCTATTAACTTCGTTTGAACCTCTAAAAACTTGAACCATAAATCAAATGTTTAGTATAGTAGGCGCTGATACCGCCTTTATAGTAATATCTTCACAACTAAATGAGATAGTCCCGTTCTCATAGTCTTCTACTTCGAAATTTAATTCTTCCAAATAGTTACCGGAAACATCGATAATATCGAAGCCGGTCAATTGATGTAACTCGGAACCCGAGATTAAAAGCTTAACATTTTTCACTTTGATAAACTCCATTGAAATTTCGAAAAACGGCTTATTAAAATCTGGCCACACATCAGCATCCCCCGGCAGTTGAGAATAAAAAACAATTTCTAATCTTCCAGGCGACCAAACAAGTGATTTAATAAACGCAAGATTAGAAGGCCTCCATGTCGCGTGATCATCCTTAATTTTCTCGATATTTTTAATTTCTGCCATCTTTGAAAAAATTAGTAACAGTTTCCTTTCCGTCTTTAAACTCCGACGAATAATCGTATTGGTGGAGATGAGGATTACTGTGATTTGCAGGCCTCATATGCGTTGAAAAGTCAACTCTATATATTTGACGTCCAAAATTATCATATATTACCTTCGAATTTTCCGCTTGTCCAGTACGCCCACTCACTCTCAACCAGTCCATTCTATTAATACCTGGTGCGATATTTTTTGGAGCGTAGCTTTGCCAATATTGTGCGTATCTTGTTGCCTCGCTCGCTTGCATCATAGCTGCAAACCCTCCTTTGGCTGAATGGGATTTCCCTATTATCGTCAATTCATTGTGCAAAGATACCGAACCTCCACTTGCACCTCTCGAAGCCACTTTTCCAGCATTGGAACCCCCCCAAAGTCCGAAGCCCCCCCACAACACCAATCCTCTCTACAACAGCAAAGGTAGCATTTAATGCGGCACCCTTCTTATCCCCTGAACGAATTGCATTGATCGCCCTCACACCGGACCCAAGTACAGGAGTCGCATGGATCAGCGCATTGGTCATCTTGTTCAGCAACCTCATTCCGGGGCCATCGTCTTTACTTTCACCTCCGCGCGATCCCGAAGAACGTGCATTGGAGGATGGCTTGTCAGCGCCCATTTGGTATGCTAGTGCGCGTCCCCATTGCTTACTTATTTGGTAACTCCAACCTTCAGGGGTTTCGTACAACCATTTATTGTACCAGTACTTTGCAGACACTGCGCTCCTGATCTGATCCTGCACGCCAAAAAAAAATGCGGGGCTCAGCAATATCAGGCATAACAATATTCGTTTCATGGTATCGGGAATTCGGGTTAAAGCGATATCTCCGTCCGGAAGTCACTTACCGCCGTTACGATAGAGACATGCAGACATAATTGGAATTCAAACATAATATTTTGATTGTATTCCAAATATTTATTCGCCTTTTTTTTGAAAAGAGGAAATCCTACTTTACGTTCCGAACTTCCTGCCATTTAATTTACCCCACCACCTCCACCGCCCGCTCCCTGACAAACGCCATCAGCGCCTCACTTCCCCGCGTAATTTTCCGCGCAAAGAGGATATCCCGGCCGGAGACCTCCAGCGCATGCGCCATCGTCAGTTCCTCCGCATGGCGGGTCTTAAACGAGATGAACCGGAGGTTGCGGCCCGCCACCCTTTCCCGGAAACGGCTCTGCATGATCAGCGTCTGGAAAAACATCTCGTCTGCGAGCTGGGTGTATTTGAAGCGCTGCACAAACGCGGGATTTTCTTTGATGAAGGCCAGCATGTAACGGCAGCATTCTGCCGTCAGGCTCCACCATGCGGAGCCAACGTATCGGTTGGGAAACCACTCCGGGGTGCGCCGGCGCAGGCCAACAAGCGCCATCGTTTTTTGTACGACGCGCGATATCTTGCTCAGCCGCCGCAGGGTAACGTCTTTCAGCCTCGTGGAACGCAAATTGTAATAGTCGTGCCAATGGAAAATGGCAAACCGCGATAAGAAATCAGGTATCGTGTCCATATCGACAGATTGAATGAATTCTTCTCCTGCGTGGGTGCTGAAGTAGGCATGGATATAGCCGATGGATTTTACATGCCGGCACTGTCCGCTGATAAGGTGAAAATATGAGATGTTGCTGAAATGGAACGCTTCGCGGATAAGGCGGAGGGTGGCTTCTACCGTGGCGTATGAGCCCCACTGTACGTTCAACCGGTCTCTTACCAGCCTTACACACGGCAGGCTTTGCAGTTGCAGCAGGAAGGGATCGTTGGGCGGTATGTTCGTTTTACGGTCGAAGTGAATGACGAAGAAATGTTTTTCGTTCATTAATTCCAATACCTGGTCGTACGCGCTCTTCGCGGAAAAGTGCGTCATTAGCAGAAAACAGTGGTTCATGCTTCGGATTTTTGAGATCGAATCATTGGCAGGCGGGATCTTCCTGCGGCTGCTGGTATAGACCGGGTGGGTGGTTGGAAAGGTTGGGTAGGATGTTAGAAAAAGTAAGGCGGCTAAAGGGCGAAAGCCTTCCCGATTAAATGATGTTCTTATGGCTTCAGAGCATATGGGTACAAACCGGTACAGGGCATACCTTGATAGTAATCAGCATGGAGACTTTCATTTCTTCCTCCCCACCGCCACGAACATCGTGTCCGCGCCACGCTCATACCCGCCGATCACACCGCTCTCTTCCACTTCCACACCGCACTCGCGCTGCAGGAACGCCACGGCGTCTTCGTTCTCCTCGCGGAATACGGAACAGGTGATATACACCAGCCTGCCGCCGGGCTCCAGGAACGGGGTGACGTTCCGGGCGATCTTCTTTTGCAGGGCGGCGTATTCGGCGATCTGGCCAGCTTTGAAGAAACTGATGCTTTCGGGGGTACGGCCCCAGGTGCCGGAGCCGCTGCAGGGAGCATCGAGGATAATGCCCGAAAAACGGGTGCGCGGCATTTCGGAGCGCAGCGACGGGGAAGTGAGGTCGAGCACTTTGGAGGAATAGTTTTTCAGTCCCGCTTCGGCAAAACGCTTTTTGAGGTTCTCGAGAATACTGGCGCGCACATCACTGGCAAGCAGATGTATTTTGGGTTGGAGGTCGTGCAGGAGGATGGACTTACCGCCGGAAGCGGCGCAGCAGTCCCACCAGTGCTCCCCGGCTTCAGGCTGAAAACGCAGCCCGGTTTCCTGCGAAGACAAATCCTGGATTTCATACCAGCTTTTTTCGGGAAGAATAATTTCGGTTTTGGTGCCGTTCGGCAGCGCGAGCGCGGATTCGCCCACCGCTTCAAAGGGAATGCCCGCCGCCTCCAGCAACCGCACAACGCCCTGCTTCTTTCCGGGCCTCGTTCTGATAAACAGGTGCGGCTGCTGTAAATGGGAACGGGTGAACGTTCCGGCGTCGATACCTTCGGAGAGATGCGCGGCAAAAGGGAAGGCTTCCCGCGCATCCCAGGTGAAACCTGCCAACGACAGCTTTTCTTCCAGCGATGCGGTGGCCCGCTCATTCCAATCAGGCCGAAAAAACTGTAACAGATCATCCGGCGCGTGCTCACAGAGGAAAACGCCCAGCAGGATGCGCTCTTTCAGGGGCAGTGCGGCCTGCCAGCGGCCCAGCCGGAAATACTGGTACACCAGCTGCTGTATCCTTTTCCGGTCGCGGCTGCCCATGTGGGGGTTCGCTTTGAAAAAAGCCTTCAGGGAATGGTGCAGCGGCAAAGCGCCGTTGTACCCTTTAATGATCTTTTCAGCCGTGTTGATGTAGTTTTCCCAGCGCGTCATGGGCGCAAAGATAGGCATCTTCCGGGAGGCAGTGCATCACCGGGCCGGTCATTCTTTCAGGCAATCCAGCCCCTGCATTCGTATGGTGCCATTCTATTTTCCCTTCCCGGCAGGTGTCGGAACGATGCAGGGATGGGGCGGATACGGCCGTTCAATTTGCGGCATGCCTTTTCCCTTCTCCCCGACACCGGACAGACTGATAAGGCCCACATCATCTTGTCATGACCGAAAATTCCGCCCCATCCCTGCATCGTTCCCACACTTCCGTTACGCCCTTCCGGGATTTCTCCGTAACTTAATATCATAACCCTTTTTAGCATGTCCCCATTCAAAACTATATGCCTGCTGCTGCTACCCTTCCTGGCCCAGGCACAGGATACGGAAGAAAAAATACGCCAGGTGGAAAACGGCCTTTCCGCCTGGGTCACTTTCGATAGCGTGGCGCCTACCCGCGGTAACATCCTGCAACGGATGAAAGACCATACGGTACAGGGCGTCAGCATCGCCGTGATCCGCAATTACAAAATCGACTGGGCCCGCGGCTATGGTTTTGCGGACGTGGAAGAAAAGCGGCCCGTCACACCGCAAACGCTTTTCCAGGCGGCTTCCATCAGTAAATCGATCAATGGCGTGGCCATCCTGAAACTGGTGGAACAGGGCAAACTGCAACTCGACGCGGATATCAATCAATACCTCAAAACCTGGCACCCGTCGGCCGACTCGGGAAAAATCACGCTGGCGCACCTGCTGAGTCACACGGCGGGGCTCACCGTCCACGGGTTCCCGGGATATGAAGTAACGGATACGCTGCCCACCGTGGAGCAAATCCTCAGCGGCAAACGCCCCGCCAATACCAAAGAAGTAAAACCGGCCTTTGCGCCCGGCAGAAGAATGCAATATTCCGGCGGCGGCACCACCGTCACCCAACTCATCCTCACGGGCGTTACAGGCGTGCCGTACGACAGTTACCTGCAAAAAGAAGTGCTCGACCCGATGGGCATGAACGGCAGCTCCTACACGCAGCCCGCGCCTGCCAATAAAAAGCCGCTCCTCGCCACCGCCTACTACGAAAACGGCAAACCGGTGAAAGGTAAATATCACGTGTATCCGGAAATGGCGGCGGCCGGCCTGTGGACCAACCCCACCGACCTGGCGAAATACATCATCGAAACACAGCTCTCCTACGAAGGCAAATCGTCAAAAGTGCTTTCGCCGGCCATGACGAAAACAAGGCTCACACCGTTCCTGAACACGGAATCCGCACTGGGCGCATTTATTGTCAAAAAGAAATATTTCAGCCACAACGGGAGCAATGAAGGTTTCAGCTGCGTCTACATCGGCAGCCTCGAAGGGGGCAACGGTTTTGTGATCATGGTGAACGGTAATGCCAACGGCCTCATCCAGGAAATCTCCCGCAGCATCGCTTCGACTTATGGATGGACGGATCTCATCCTGCAACCCACTGTCAAAAAACTGGCGCAGCAGCCGGCCGACAGCCTTCCCCGTTTTACAGGAAAGTATGGTGCGGGCAAAGATGTGCTGACCGTTACACAGCAAAACGAACGCCTGTATCTTTCAGTGAACGGCAGCAATCCCATGCAACTGTATTTCAACGATCCCACCCATTTTGTATTAACGGAAGTCCCCGGTGATCTGCGGTTCGATAAAACAGCGACGGGATACGACATTATGGTGAAGCAAGGCGGCTGGGAACAACGGTTTGCAGCAATTAAATAGGGGAACCCGCTCGCTTGAAAACATAGCCGCAGCATGGCGCTGCGTTTATCACGCCAAATTGTTTCTGCCACCACATCCGGATCGAATCCAGGTTTCCATTTACAAAACCGTGGTTCCTTGCCGCAACTGCATCATTATCCCATCGGGCCGGATGTCTGGTGCTATCCGGCCATGAACAACGTTTTCCGTCCAGCGGGAAAAGCCCCGCTTCCGGAGTGCGGCACCGGTCAAATCAAACATCCCTCAAAACGTTTCACATCCCGCGCACAGCGCCAGTTCCTGTTTGCGGCCCTTCAGCAGCAATTCGAGGTACTGCGTTCTTTCGCGGCCCTGGTAGATGTCGACCACATCTTTCTGCCAGATGTTGCCGATCACGCCTTTTGAATTCAGGTCGCTGCAGCAAACGGTGATATCGCCGTTGGGAAGCAGCACCAGCTGTTTCATCAGCATGCTGCAGCCTATCTTGTGTTTCTTTTCCCGCGCACTCACATCCACCTCGCCGGCCCAGTTGTGCAGGCGGCGCAGTTCGTACCAGTCGAGCAGCCGGTACAGCTCGCGGAACTCCGGGTGCATCCAGCGGATGTGGAGAGGCTTGTCGTGCGGAATGCACGAAATGGCGTAGATCTTCGTTTTGCTCCCGGTTGTTTTGACGATCTGATGAAAGGCCCGCACGTTTTCATGGAACTTGCTCCACACGGCATTGGTGCGCATTTCCTCGAACAGCTCCGGCGTGCCGCCGTCGAAACTCACGCCCACTACATCGATCACGTCGAGATGAATGATCTGTTGCGAAAGGCTTTCCCGCAGCAGCATGGCATTGGTGAGCATGCGCACCTGGGGGAAACGTTTTCCCAACCTGGCGGCTTCCGTTTTATATTTTTTGATCACTTCCAGCATCTCCACCCGTTTGGGATGCAGCAGGATTTCCCCGCCGTTGTGCAGGTTGATCACTTCGGTCTTGCGGAAACGGTCGTCGCGGATCAGCTGATCCAGGAAACGTTCGAGCGTTTCTTTGCTGATGGTTTCTTTCGGTTTGAAATGATCGAGGGAACAGAATTTGCAGCGCAGGTTACACTGGCTGGCAAACTCGATATTGATCTCGCGCAGGCTCAACCGGCCGCGGTGGCCGGGCAGTTTGTAGTAGTAATAATAGTCGGCCGCATAAGCAAGTCCCTGCATGGTCTCGATCATTTTCCACACAAGGGGGGTATGATAGAACCATTGTTTCAGATTTCTCCGGATGTTGACATACATAGTTAGGTTACATGGTTGTGATATACAACACACAACCTGCCGCCGACCCTTATGCGCGTCAAAAATTTATCCGGTAAAAAATACTGACCTGCAACCCGACCCATGTTTTAACGTTCGATGCGGCGGTGCGTTCGTATGAATTGGAGATGGTATAGAGCGGTTTGACGGTGTACAGGGTTTTATCGTTGAGGCCCTGTGCGGCCGTACCGTGCTCGCTGAAACTGGCGGCTTTACCGTTCACATAATAAGTAGTGGCGAGATAGTTGAACACGGGCCCGGCGGACACCTTCCAACGGCGGCCCAGCCGTTGCTCCAGCTGCAGGCTCAGGCGGTGCAGGCTGCTTCTGGCTTCGAAGGTGCGGATGGAGTCGATCGCCACACCCGGACTGGTCAGCTTTCCCGTAGTCGCCTGCGCGTTGATCCGCCAGCCGCTCCGCAACGGCAGCATACCACCGAGCCCGTAGCGGAATCCGCTGCTGTGGAAATTGGTGCCCCATCCCGCCACCAGGTAAACATATTGCAGGCCCGCCATCACGGTCGGCTGAAAATACACCGCGTCGTCAGCCTGCACACCGGTCTGCAGAAGCCAGCGGGAATCGTCGTTGTACGCTTCCGGCGTATTTCCCGGGGCGATGAAACGGGCGATGCCGTCAACGATCAACCCGGGTTGCAGGAAGGGCTCGCTTCGCCCGATAACGGGAATGCTTTGCAGCGACAGGCCGGCCTTTCCGGAACCGGAAGGATTGCCGGCCTTATCTTCAGTTGTTGGTGTGGCAGGTGTATTTTTATCCGGAGCAGGTTGTACTCCTTTGTTGGCTACTGTTCTGTCTTTCAGCGAAGATGATGGTATTGTGGTGTTGCCTGCACCTTTATCTTTTGCGGCTGACGCCGGCTGTGCGTTTTTATTTGCGACTGTATTGTTTTTCAGTGACGCACCGGGTTGAGCCCCTTTGCCTGAAGCAAGACGTGCATCTTTATTGACAGCTGTTTTATCTTTTGGCTGCCGTGCATCTTTGCCTGCAATAGGCGCTCCATCCTTGTTGGCGGCTGTTTTGTCTTTCAGTTGCTCTTCTCCTTTGTTTACAACAGGTTGTTCGTCCTTATTCGCAGCTGTTTTATCTTTTAATGGAGACCTTGTTTGTACGCCTCTGATGGGCGCAGGCCGTGCATTTTTATCAGCAACTGTTTTGTCTTTCAATTGCGCCTTCTTATCCGAAATGGCTGATTCTTCCCTTTTTGCAGCTATCTTCTCTTTTTCCGGCGCAGGCTGTCCCCCTTTCGCGGCCGTTTTGTCCTTTAACGATACGCCCGGCCGAACACCTTCAACCGTTTTATCCCCCTTCACCACAGCCGCTTTCCTGAAAATGATATGTTCTTTGTACACCGTATACCCCGCGCCGGTATGCTGTCTGATCAGTTCCAGCAACTCTCCCAGCGCATATTCCTTTTTTGTGAACGGCACCGGTAACGCAGCGCCCAGCGTGGCCGCATTGAACGAAAACTGATACCCGGCCTGCCTGTACACCAGGTGGCTGATCTCTTCCATTGAAAGCGAAGTAGCGGGGACTTTTATTTTTTTGACGAGGGTATTGTGCTGCGCCCGCAAACCGGCAGTCAGCAACAAAAGGGGCAGGATGATCATCAGTCGTTTACCGGCACTCATTCCCGCTGATATTTATATCGTTCCCGTTGATGGTGTATTGGAGCCCCAGGGAAGCAGTGATCACGTCCAGCACATACGCCAGCGGCTGCCCGTTGAAATCCGTGCTCAGCCGGCAGTCGCCGGTCTTTTCATTTGAAAGCACGATATTGACATTATATGTTTTAGCCACTTCACGCACCACATCGCGCAGCGGCGCGCCCTGAAAATGCAGTTGCTGCGTGGCATACGCGAACACATTTTTATCCGGCGCCGTTACCTCCGTCACGGTAATGGTATGACGTATCCGGTCGTAGCGGAGCTGCCGGCCGGCCTTCACGACCGTTTCCTCTGTGCCATGTTGCACCGCCACCGCGCCGTTGTTCACCTGCACCAGGATGTCGTCCGGCGCCGTACGGATGTTGAATGCGGTGCCCAGCACGCGGATGTGCAGTTCTTCCACCTGCAGCACAAAGGGGTTGTTTTCATCGGGCCGCACGTCGAAATAACCTTCTCCTTTGAGTTGCGCGGTGCGTACGCGGAAACGTTTATCGAACAACAGTTCGCTGCCGGGGGGCATCACCACTACCGAACGGTCGGGCAGGGTATCGCGCAATATTGCCTGGTGAGACAGCAGTTGCGCCTGGTTGCTGCCGTGCGGCGCCCAGAGCAGGTACGCCAGCGCGATGCAGAGTACTGCAGCGGCGGCGGCCATCCACCATTTGACGGGCATGCGCCGCACCGGGCGCTGATGTTTCGCGGCAAAACGTTCCCATTCCGCCCGGGCGTCCGGCGCACGGTAGGCGGGAGCGCCCTGTTCCCAGGCCTGCTGCAGTTGCCGGAAGGTTTCCCGGTTGGCCGCGTCGGCATCCAGCCAATCGTCTATGGCCATGGCTTCACCCGGACCGGCTTCGCCCGCCAGGTACCTGATCAGCAATGTTTCATCAACCGGTATGTATTCTTTATCGCTCAAAATGACAGTTTCAAATCAGCCAGGTGATCACCAGGAAAACAAGGTAGTCCTGCAGTTTCTCCCGCAGCACCCGCAGCGCTTTGCTCATCTGGGCTTCCACCGTTTTCACCGAAATATTCATCTCCTCCGCTATCTCCGCGTATTTTTTCCCTTCCCGCCGGCTCTTCAGGAACACCGCCCGGCATTGTTCCGGCAGCCCTGCGATGGCCGCTTCTATCCGCGCGCCCAGTTCCCGTTCCTGCAGCGCATCGGCCGGCAGGTGCCGGTTGTCCGCGTTGCCGGCGCGGTACAGCGCATACCTGCTTTTGCTCTTTTCCCGGCGCAGTTCGTTCAGGCTGAGATTGTGGATGCTCCTGTAAAGATAGCTTTTGATACCGCTGTCGTGCACAACCGGGTCTTTTTTCTCCCAGAGGCGGGTAAACACGGCCTGCACCATGTCGTTCGCAACGTCTTCATCCCGCAGCAGGGTATGGGCATAACGATGCAGCCTTTCGTAATGCTGCACGAAAAGTTCCCTGAAGGCCTGTTCAAACTTCTGCTGTTCCCTGTTACCCAAAACTGACGATCGTTGCTGGTATGACTCAATTTACCCTATAACACCCATCCCCCGCTTCACCCTTACGTGCCGGGGAAAAATATTCCCGGTACAAAAAAACCGTCCCCGGATGATCCTGAGACGGTTGATATACGATATACGTTACAGATACTTTAAACTTTCAGCAGCGCCTTCACGGGATCTTTACCGAACAGCAGCTGTTCGGGGTTTTCCAGCATGTCTTTCACACGCACCAGGAAGCTCACGGATTCGCGGCCGTCGATGATGCGGTGGTCGTAGCTGAGGGCCACGTACATCATGGGGCGTATCACCACCTGGCCGTTCACGGCCATGGGGCGCTCCTGGATTTTGTGCATGCCGAGGATGGCGGACTGCGGGATGTTGATGATCGGGGTGCTCATGAGCGAGCCGAACACGCCACCGTTGGTGATGGTGAAGGTACCGCCGGTCATTTCCTCCATCGACAGTTTATTGTCCCTTGCTTTGGTGGCCAGTTCCACTACTTTTTTCTCGATGTCCGCCATGCCGAGGCTTTCCGCGTTGCGGATAACCGGCACTACGAGGCCTTTGGGGGCCGATACGGCGATGGAGATGTCGCAATAGTCGTGGTACACCAGTTCTTCCCCGTCGATGTAGGCGTTCACGGCCGGGAATTCCTGCAGGGCGAAGCAGCAGGCTTTGGCGAAGAAGCTCATGAAACCGAGGTTCACGCCGTGCGCTGTTTTGAAGGTTTCTTTGTATTTGCTGCGGATGGCCATGATGTTGGTCATGTCTACCTCGTTGAAGGTGGTGAGCATGGCCGTGGTGTTTTTCGCTTCCACGAGCCTGCGGGATACCACTTTGCGGAGGTTGCTCATTTTCTCGCGGCGGTCTACGCGGGAGAACAGTTCATGACCGATGGCCACGCCCGGGTTCTGCAGGGCGGCGAACACATCGTCTTTCATGATTTTGCCCTGTGCGCCGGTACCTTTGATGGAGGCCGGGTCTACTTTTTTATCGGCGATCACGGCGGCCGCTACCGGCGTTGCCTTGATGTCGTTCGGGATGGATGTAACCGGGGCCTGCTGCGCCTGCTGTTGCGGCTGCGGGGCGGCCTGCGGCTGCTGGGGAGCGGGTTGCGCTTTCCCGGCGGGGCGTGCGGCGGCGGTATCGATCTGGCAGGCTACGTCGCCGATGTGGAGGGTATCCCCTTCTTTGGCGATGGTTTTGAGCACGCCGGCTTCTTCCGCGTTCAGTTCGAAAGTGGCTTTTTCCGATTCCATTTCGCAGAGGATCTCATCGCGCTCTACGTATTCGCCGGTCTGTTTAAGCCATTTCACGAGGGTAACCTCGCTGATGGATTCTCCGATGGTGGGTACCTTGATATCTATCGTGCCTTTGTTCACGGCAGGAGCGGCGGGTGCTGCGGCCGGGGCTGCTGCGGGCGCCGCTTCCGCTTTTGCTTCGGGCGCGCTGGCCGGAGCCGCTGCGGATGCCGGGGCTGCGCCCTGCGCGTCTGTATCGATGGTGCAGGCCACATCCCCGATTTTCAGGGTGGCGCCTTCTTCCGCCATTATTTTTAATACGCCGGGCTTTTCAGCATTCAGCTCAAAAGTGGCTTTCTCTGATTCCATTTCGCACAATACTTCATCCTGCTGCACAAAATCGCCGTCTTTTTTCAGCCATTTCGCAATGGTTACTTCGCTGATTGATTCTCCTACCGTAGGAACTTTAATTTCGATTATCATGTGTTATACCCTCCAGAGATAAAGTAAAAAATTAGATATTAAAAGCGGTATCGATTATTTCCTGCTGCTCCTGCGCATGCACTTTGGCATAGCCTGTAGCAGTGGCCGCACTGGGGTTACGGCTGATCACGCCGTAGTTGAACTGCTTCAGGTTCATTTGCAGGAAGCTGGCGGCGCCCATGTTCAGCGGTTCTTCCTGAACCCAGAACCAGGTGGCGCCTTTGTATTGCTGCTGAATGCCTTCCAGTTGGGCGATGGGCAGCGGGTAGAGTTGCTCCAGCCGCACGATGGCCACGTCTTTCCGGTCTTCTTTCATTTGTTTTTCGCTCAGGTCGAAATACATCTTGCCGCTGCAGAGCAGCACTTTCTTCACGCGGGAAGGATCGGTGATGAACGGATCATCGAGCACTTCCTTGAACCCGCCCTGCGTGAACTCCGTTACCGGGCTGTAACTGCGTACGTGGCGCAGGTTGGCTTTGGGCGAGAAGTTGATCATCGGCTTGCGGAACGGCTGTGCCAGCTGGCGGCGCAGCGCGTGGAAGAAGCTGGATGCGGTGGTGCAGTTGGTCACCATGATGTTGTATTCCGCGCATTGCTGCAGGAAACGCTCGAGGCGGGCGCTGGAATGCTCCGGCCCCTGCCCTTCGTAACCGTGCGGCAGCAGCATCACGAGGCCGCTTTGTTTCTGCCACTTGGTTTCGGCGGACGTGATGAACTGGTCGATCAGCGTTTGCGCGCCGTTCATGAAGTCGCCGAACTGCGCTTCCCAGATGGTGAGCGCGTAAGGGTTGGCGATGGAATAACCGTATTCGAAACCGAGCACGGCGAATTCGCTGAGCAGGGAGTTGTAAATGCGGAACTTGCCCTGTTTGTCGCTGATATTGCTGAGGCGGCTGTATTCTTCGTCTGTTTCTTCGCTGCGCAGCACGGCGTGGCGGTGGGAGAAAGTACCCCTCTTCACGTCCTGCCCGCTCAGGCGCACATCGCGGCCTTCGGCCAGGATGCTGCCATAGGCCAGCAGTTCGCCGGACGCCCAGTCGAGCAGCCCCTGTTCGTCGAACAGTTTCTGTTTTTCCTGGAGCAGCTTTTCCACCTTGCGCAGCGGTTTGAAACCCTGCGGGATGGTCATGATGACTTTGAACAGCTCATCCAGCTGTGCTTTGGTGATCGCGGTGTCGGGCGATTTCACAAAATCTTCCGGGGTCGACTTCCGCAGTTCCTGCCACCATTTTTCCGGTTTCTGGTAGGTGTACGGGAGCGGATGCTGTTTTACTTCGTCGAGGCGCTCCTGCAGGTCCGCCCAGAAGGCTTTTTCCATTTCCTGGGCGATGGCCGCGTCCACATCGCCTTTGGCGATCAGTTGCTGGGAATATACTTCGCGGGGATTGGGGTGCTTGTCGATGGCGGCGTACAGCTTCGGCTGGGTGAATTTCGGATCATCGCCTTCGTTGTGGCCGTGCTTGCGGTAGCACACCATATCTATATAAATATCGGAATTGAATTCCTGGCGGTAACGGGTGGCGATTTCCGCGATCTTGATCACGGCCTCCACTTCGTCGCCGTTCACATGGAACACCGGCGCCTGCACGATGGAGGCAACGCTGGTGCAATAGTCGGAGGAACGGGCGTCTTCGAAATCGGTGGTGAAACCGATCTGGTTGTTGATCACGAAGTGCATGGTGCCGCCGGTGTAATACCCTCTGAGTTTGCTCATCTGCGCCACTTCATACACCACGCCCTGGCCTGCGATGGCCGCGTCGCCGTGGATGAGGATGGGCAGTATCTTGTCGTAGTCGCTGTCGTAGATCACATCGGCCTTGCTGCGCGCGAAACCTACCACCACGGGGTCTACCACTTCGAGGTGCGAAGGGTTGGGCGTAAGCTGTACGTTCACTTCCTTGCCGGCCGGCGTCTGGATGCTGGCGCGGAAACCGAGGTGGTATTTCACGTCGCCGCTGCCCATGGTGGTATCCGGCGTGGCGGTGCCTTCGAATTCGGAGAAGATCTGTTCGTACGTTTTACCGAGGATATTGGCCAGTATGTTCAGGCGGCCGCGGTGGGCCATGCCGATCACGGCTTCCTGCACGCCGTATTCGGCGGCGGTGCTGATCATGGCGTCGAGCGCGGGAATGGTGGTTTCACCGCCTTCCAGCGAAAATCGTTTCTGACCGATATATTTGGTGTGGAGGAACTTTTCGAACATCACACCCTGGTTGAGTTTCATCAGGATGCGCTTTTTCTGTTCGGGGCCGAGGGGCTTGCGGAAAGATGTTTCGAGCTCTTTCTGCAGCCATTCTATTCTGGCGGCATCGTTGATGTAGGTAAACTCGATACCTACCGCGGAAGCATATACTTCTTTAAGATGCTGGATGATTTTTTCGAGAGAGGTTTTACCGAGGCCCACTACCTGGCCGGCGAAAAATTCCGTTTTGAGGTCGGCGTCGGTGAGGCCGAAATATTTCAGGTCGAGGTTCGCCTGGCGGTCTTTCCTTTCGCGGATGGGGTTGGTTTTGGCAATCAGGTGCCCTTTTTTGCGGTATGCCTGGATGAGGCGGTATGCCCCGAGTTCTTTTGCAAGCTGTTCGCTGCTCACCGGTAAAGAAGCGGCGCCTGTGGATGTGGCCGCTTTCCCGTTAGTATTGCTCACCGCAAAGTCGAATCCTTCAAAAAATTTGATCCATTCCGGGTCCACTGCGGCCGGGTCTCTGCGGTACTCCTGGTACAACGACTCAATATACGCCGGGTGCGAGTTGGTGACAAACGAAAAGTCCTTCATTTACAACGAATTTAAGCTTGGTCTTTTATTCACATTTTCCCTTACCTGTTTCATAAACACAAAAAACGGCAAATGGGATTGCAAATATCGCTAAAGATTTGGGATTTTAAGGTATTTCCGAAGGCTGTTTTATGATTTAAAACAGGCAGATATGTATATAATTTATTATTTTTGAACCCGGTAATTCCGGCAGGCATCCGGAAATACCTGCTTTTTATTTTTGTTTATAAAAAGATAAAACTTACCTTTGCCGTCCGAAACTTGAAATTTATACAATGGCAAACCATAAAGCAACGAAAAAAGACGTACGTCAGAGCAGAAAGCGTAATGAGCGTAACCGTTACTACGGTAAAACTACCCGTAATGCCATACGGGATCTGAAAAAGCTGACCGACAAAGCAGCCGCTTCCGAGAATTTACCTGAAGTAATTTCTATGATCGACAAACTGGCAAAACGCAATATTATCCACAAGAACAAAGCTGCTAACCTGAAAAGCAAGCTCGCCAAAAAGGTGAACGTTCTGGCATAATTGCAACTGCTTTCACATAATTCAGGCTCTTCCCTGCAAACGGGAAGGGCTTTTTTTATTTGTTCCCATCCAAGTGATTGATTATCACTCCATCTTTCCTTTTTTGCAACAATTGTTCATACAGGGGTAACTGTGCTTCAGCTATGCTCTGGATATGCTCCTGCTACGGAGGGGCTCCGAAGATGCTTCGGTAAGGCACTGTAAATCAATTGAGTATGATTTTGCCGCTGCAGGTCATGAGGAGATTTCAGTAAATCATTGAAAATCAATTATTCCGAATTTTCAGCAGGACGGGCAGGCCTATCCTGGGCAGGGTCAACCCAGGGTCTCCCCCCATGCTACTTAAGGGATACTTAAGGGTTACTTAGGGGATAGTGCGTAGGGAGTGCGTGTTTTAGCAAAAAACGCGTTTTAGGGAAACAATCAACACACACATTATCAATAACTTATAGCCGTTTTTTCTGAAAACCACCCTTATTTTAACGCACTAAGCGCATATTTTGATACCGGAGGGAATAAACCCGTTTCAAGAAACAGGAAGAAATAACACTTCCAAACCCGCCACCAGCCAGACAATCAGAAAAACGCCCCTTACCGGGTGGGCGTTTGCACGGTGTTCAACGAACCTTCAACGAACAACGAACGAACCTCCAACGAACCTACACTTTTCCGCTATTCCTTCGTTCATCACCCAGGGAAGCTTCGTTCATCCTTCGTTCGATCCCCTTCCTTTTCTGCTCCCCGCATCGTACATTTAACCCCATAAACGGTAAAACCTGCACCGTCACCAAATCTAAACCATCTGATTTTCATTGATTTATGAGGAATCTCTCCTGTATCCTGCTGCTCCTGGCCCTGGCCTGCCGCCTTTCCGCCCAAAACCTTGCCACCCGCTACGAACGCAGCGAAGGCAAAGAAACGGCCACCTATTTCGAATGTATCGCCTATTACAAAATGCTGGCCACCCGCTTCCCGCAGCTCAGACTGCTCGAAATAGGGCAGACAGACAGCGGATATCCGCTTCATCTGGCCGTTTTGTCGCCGGACAGGGACTTCTCCTTCCCCAGCCTGAAAAAGAAGAATAAACGCGTTATTCTCGTCAATAACGGCATCCACCCCGGCGAGCCGGACGGTATCGACGCCAGCATGATGCTGGTGAGGGATATCCTCCAGGGCAAAAAACAGCTGCCGGCCAACGTGGTGCTGGCCGTCATCCCCCTCTACAATATCGGCGGCTCCCTCAACCGGAGCGCCTTTTACCGGGTAGACCAGAACGGCCCCGCCGAATTCGGCTCCCGGGGCAATGCCCAGAACCTCGACCTCAACCGCGATTTCATCAAGGCCGATTCCCGCAACGCCCTGGCTTTCCACAAAATCTACCACCTCACCGACCCGGACGTGTTCATCGACAACCATGTGAGCAACGGCGCCGACTACCAGCACGTGATGACCCTGCTCAGCACCCAGCACGGCAAACTGGGCGGGCCCATGGGGGAATTCCTCCACAAAACCTTCGAGCCGGAACTGTATAAAATGATGAAAACCAGGGGATACGATCTGCTCCCCTACGTCAACCACTACGGCAGCACGCCGGACAGCGGCTGGGTGGCGTATGCGGACGGCCCCCGGTATTCCAGCGGTTACACCACCCTGTTCCATACCTTCGGCTTCGTGCCCGAAACCCACATGCTGAAGCCCTACCGCCAGCGGGTAGACGCGACCTACGCCCTCATGGAATGTTTCATCGCGTTCACCGCCCGGCACAGCGAGCAGATCAAACATCTCCGCGAGCAAACGAAAGCCGCCGTGAAGACACAGGAAAAATTCCCGCTCAGCTGGGCGCCCGACATGACGCAGTACGACCTGTACACCTTCAAAGGGTACAAGGCGGGCGCCAAAACCAGCGAAATATCCGGGCTGCCGCGCCTGTACTACGACCGGCAGCAACCCTTCGAAAAACAGATCAAAGTATTCAACACCTTCGTGCCCGGCGATTTCGTGACCCGCCCCGAAGCGTACATCGTGCCGCAGGGATGGTGGGCCGTGATCGAGCGCCTGCAATTGAACGGCGTACAGATGCGGCGGTTTGCGCAAGACACGACCGTCGCCGTGGAAGCGTATAAAATCGAAAACTATAACACCGGCCAGCGCCCGTACGAAAAACATTACCTCCATACCGGCACCACCGTGAGCAGCAGCCGGCAAACGCTCAAATTCCTGAAAGGCGATTATTACATCCCCATGAACCAGACGGCCAACCGCTACCTGGCCGAAACGCTGGAGCCGCGCGGCGGGGATTCCTTTTTCGCCTGGAACTTTTTCGACGCCATCCTCGGCCAGAAAGAAGGGTATTCGACGTATGTGTTCGAAGACACGGCCGCGGAGTTCCTGCGGTCGAACCCCGACGCCAAAAAAGCACTCGAAGAAAAACGCGCCACCGACACCGCCTTTGCAAAAAGCGCATCGGCGCAGCTGAATTTCGTGTACCGCCTTTCGCCCTGGAATGAGCCGGGATTCATGCGGTACCCGGTGTTCAGGGTGGTGAAATGATACCGGAAATATCCGCCCTGTTTTGACCAAAAAGAAAACATGCCATGCACACCATCATCCGGCTATTGCCCCTCCTGTTGCTGTACCTCCCCGGTACGGCGCAGACACATCGTTACCAGCTCATCACGCACGTACGTTACAACGGGCAGCCCCAGCCCGGCAGCATTGCCGTCTGCGAACTGACGGCCGGCGCCGACGCGAAAGGCATTCCCTATGAAGAAGTGAAATGGATTTCCATGCGCATCGTGAAAGGAAGCGATACGACCGACGCCGGCCACAGCGCCCGCGCCGTACAGCCCTACCGCATTTCGCTGCACACGCAGGGCAATCTCGCCCTGCCGCGCATCGCCGTAGCGGATATGACAGGCCCCATTACCGATTTTCATACTTTCTATGTAGCCCTCGGCCCGAAGCTGGGCCTCGCTTCCCTGAAAAAGGCGGGCGACCGGTTTGTGCTGCCCGCGCCGCTCACGGGAGACTTCGCGAACGGCAGCTCCATCCTGCTGGGCAACGATTGCCTGCAGGTCTCCAACACCCTTACCGGCATCAGGAACAATACCCTGTTGCTGAAAACGGCGTTCCGTCCGCCGGCCACCAGCTGCCTGCGTTTTATGCTCGACGAAATGAATGCGCCCGTCGTTCCCGACACGCTGAACAACTTCCAGATGGTGCGGCCCGCTGCCGCCGGCACTTTCAACGTGCAGTGGGGCCGTGAGTATTTCGATATCGACAGCGAGGTGCAGCAACAAAGCGGCAGGCTGCTGAAAGCGGCGATGGTGAATGATCTGAAGCTGAAAGTAAAAATCGCCTGCGACAGTACCTACCGGCATTGCCAGCGCGAAGTACCGTTCCGCATCGAGCGTGAGCTGGAACTGGTGTTGTTGCAATAGCGGAAAACAGGGGGGTATTTCCGAAGGACTTCCCGGGGGAGGTCAGTCTCCAGGCGCCTTCGCGTTGACAGGAAACATAATTACCTGCTCAGCAGAAAGAATGCATGCTGCTCCCCGTAGAAGTGGTTATAGATCAGCACCCGTTTTAAAGAAGGCTCCGCTTCCATGCGCTGCACCGCCATCCACAGGGCGAATGCCGAGGCCGTATCGTACTCTCCGCATAAATGTTTAAACGGCTCGCTGGTGGTTTGCGGGAAATAGCGGGATTGCAGATCGTGATAAAAGTGATCGTAATTCGTGTCGCCGCTCTGCCCGGTGATGAGCAGATCAATATCCGCGGCGGTGACCTGATGCTGCGCCAGAAAGGCTTCCAGCGATTGCGACAGCGTTTCCTGCGAAGGTTTGTAGATCATTTTCAAACCCTCGAGCCGCACGGCAGCGGGTTCGGTGCTGAGCACAAAAAACACGGCGCCTTCACCGGCGATGGAGCCGGGTGTGTTGGCCGTGTAGAGATCGGCGGGCTGGGTGAGCTGCTCTTTCCAGTAACCGATGCGGCTTTTGATGTAGAAATGCTCGGCGGTGATTTCATCGAACCCGCCGGCCAGCACGTTCACGGCGTTGCCTTCGTTCAGCAGCAGCAGGCCGTCGAGCACGGCATGCTCGAAAGAGAAACCGCGGTGCACGAAAGTATTGTTGTAGCGGGTGCATTGCTGCTGAAGGGCAATGAGGCCGTTCACGGAGTTGTAGGTGGATTGTATGAAGGGCGTGGGATTGAGCGCGGCTTCGGCGTACTGCCGGATGTCGTGCAGGAAACGTTCCGTATCCTGCAGGCTGCCTTTACCGGTGCCGGTGATGATGGCATCGGGCACCTGCAGCCCGCTGTTACGCAGGCATTGCAATGCGGCGGTGAGGCCCATCTTCAGCATGCGGCTCATGCGGCGCAGGTTGTTGGGCGCAATGAATCCTTTGTAGTCCGGTTCTTTCGCGCGCATCATGTTATGCTCCGCCAGCGTTACCGGCTGCGGAACAAAACCGCCGCTGAAGCTCTCCTGCGCGGAGATGGCGGCGCAACCCCGTATATAAACCTTAGCCTTCATATTTACTGAACACCAGCGATGCATTGTTGCCGCCGAAACCGAATGAGTTGGATATCACGTTCTGTACGGGATACTCTTCAATCAGTTGCGTTTCGGGCACAATGGCCAGTTCTTCCATTTTTTCCGAAAAATTCAGGTTGGGAAACACCACCTGCTGGCCGATCGACAGCACGGCATAGATCGCTTCTATGGCGGCGGCGGCGGCCAGGGTATGACCGGTGAACGGCTTGGTGGAGCTGAAGCGCGGCACGTCAGTGCCGAACAGCCTTTCCAGTGCTTTCCCTTCCGATACGTCGTTATTTAAAGTGGCGGTGCCGTGCACATTCACGTACTGCACGTCGTTCACCGTTCTGCCGCTCATGGCGAGCGCGTTTTTCATGGCCTCGTACGCGCCGTCGCCTTCCGGCGAAGGAGCGGTGGGATGGAACGCTTCGTTGGTATTGCACCATCCGCTCAGTTCCGCCAGTACTCTTGCGCCGCGGCGTTTGGCCAGCGATTCGCTTTCGAGTATGAGGTAGGCCGCGCCTTCCCCGAGGTTCAGGCCGTTACGGTGCTGATCGAAGGGGCGGCAGAATTGTTTGTCGATATTTTTGAGAGAGTTGAAACCGTTGATGGTAAAACGGGTGAGCGCTTCCGTGCCGCCGCATACCGCCCTGTCCACCAGTCCCTGCTGAATAAGCCGGGCGCCGTACATCAGTGCGTTGGCGGAAGAGGAACAGGCGGTGCTGATGGTGGTCACATATTCGCGGATGCCGGTTGCGTCGGCCATGCGCTGCGTACAGTCGGCGCAATCGAGCACATCGATGTATTGCAGAAAGGTGCCTTCCTTCTGGGGATCGAGGATATCGAAATATACTTTTTCCGTATCGCACATGCCGCCCACAGTAGAGGCGTTGATGAGCGCGGCGGGTAGTTCGGCGGCGTTGGCGATGCCGGCGGATTCGAGCGCTTCGCGGATGGCGATGAGGCCGAGCAGGGTGGTGCGGGTAAAACCGCCCGGCTGCTCCACGCTGGCCATATGGGCCAGTTCTTCAGTGCTGTATTTCACTTCCCCGACAGGCAGCGTTTCCTTGTGAATGGTTTCAACGTACCGGGTATACCCCAGCCCGCTCTGTTGCAGCCGCAGGCTGCGCAGGTTCTCCACCACATTGCTGCCAATAGCGGATATCATGCCCATACCGGTAATAAAAACCCTTTCCGCCATATCTCGTTCAGGTGTTATGCCGCTTGTTTGCTTTTGATGAATTCAGCCATCGTCTGCACGCTCTGCAGGATCTTACGGCCTTCGCGGGGATCTTCCACTTTGATCTGGTATTGCCTTTCGAGCAGCACCATCAGCTCCAGCGAATCAATACTGTCGAGCCCCAGCCCTTCCCCGAACAGCGGCGCGTTATCGTCGATGTCTTCGGGGCGGGTATCCTGCAAATTCAATGCCTCAATGATTTGCTGTTTCAGTTTCAGTTTTAAAGCTTCCATAATGTTGTAGGTTTCTGCGCTTCGGGCCGCTGCCCACGGCGCATTCCAAGGGAGTAAAAATAAATGTTTTACGGTTGTTACGAAAATGTTTGTTCCTCAGCTGATCCTCCGCTGCTCCACCCACGCGGCAATGCCCAGCATTACCAGTCCACAGCCCAATAACCGTGCAATATCCGGCAGCACGTAGCGCGTATTGCCGTTTCGCAGGTAAATATCGTTGATGGCGTCGAGGCCCCAGCTGAGGGGCGAGAGCCGGCCGATGGTCTGAATGCCTTCGGGCATTATTTCCAGCGGTATCCAGATGCCCCCGATGGCGCTCAGTATCACGATCGAAATGGCCCCGAAGTTCAGCGCCTGGTTAGGCGTTTTGAACAGCGTGCCGATCAGGATGCCGTAGGCCGTGGCCGCCATCCCGATGCTGAACGCGGTCAGGAAACCGGCAACGTGGTCCACGCCCAGTTGCAGCCTCGGCAGGCCCAGCAGCGGCATCGCGTACAGCCCCACCATCATCATGAGGTAAAACTGCACAAGGCAGACGCCTACAAAAAACAGCAGTTTGCCGCCCAGTATTTCGGCATAGTTGCCGGGGATGAGCTTCATCCGCACCAGGCTGCCGTCTTCCCGCTCCCGTATCATGTTCCCGGCGATGGGTATCACGATGAAGAACATCGCAAAAATGCTCCAGGCCGGCACGTTGTGCTGCACGGAATTGGAAATCACGTCGATCTGTTTCCCTTCCCCGATGCTGGTTTCCTGCAAGCCCACGGCTTTGAGCCGGATGGCGGGAAAGGTATCGGTGGCGGTACTGTCTTTGCTTTTCAGCTGCATCTGTATCCTTTCCAGCAGCAGGTCGGTCTGCACCTGCGTGAGGAAATTGTCCAGCGCCTGCCGGATGGCGCTTTTGAATGCTTTTTTCGCGGCGGGGTCGAAGTACAGCTGCACGGCCAGCGAATCGTTGGCGATGGCCCTCACGGGCAGCTGCGCAGGGATGCCCATGCGTTTGGAAATATCGTTGACGATCTTGTTGGCATTGCTGACGATCTCGCCGGTGGCGCCTTTCGGGATGGTGATGCTGATCTTGTAATCGCCCTCGGCCACCAGCTGCCGGGCCTGCGCCTCGCTAAGGGGCCGGCCGTTCAGCGAATCGACCACGTTGAACTGCCCGCTGGCGCCCAGCCCTTCGCGGATGTAACGGCCGAGGCGCGCCTGGTCGTTATCTACCGTGAGGATGTCGAACTTCACTTCCTGGTAATCTTTGAAAGGCGCATCCTGGATGAGGGCCATCACGGTGATCAGCACAACGGGCATGGCAAACAGCAACGCCAGTCCTGCCTTGTCCCGCAACAACAGCAGCCATTCTTTCCGTATGGTAGCAATGAGCCTTAGCATCTTCTTGTTTAATCCCTTACCGCATGCCCGGTGTAATGCAGAAACACATCTTCCAGGTTGCGGCATTGCGGATGTTGTTGTATCAGTGCGGCAGGACTGCCCTGCACCACCATTTTTCCTTCGTCGATGATCACCACGTCTTCGCAGATCTGCTGCGCTTCTTCGAGCAGGTGCGAGGTGTACAGCACGCTGTGGCCCTGCCGGTTATAGTCGCGCAGGAACTGCAGTATCATGGCGCGCGACTGTACATCCACGCCGGCCGTGGGCTCATCGAGCACCAGCAGCTTCGGTTCGTGCAATATGGCGGCGATGATATTGGTGCGGCGTTTCATGCCGCCGGAGAATTTGCCTACTTCCTTGTCCGCGGCTTTATCCAGCCCGAACAATTGCAGGTAATGCGAAATTTTATCGTGCAGCGCCTTTCCTTTAAAACCATAGAGGTTCCCGAAATACCGGAGGTTCTCCATGGCCGTGAGCTGCGGGAACAGCGCGATCTGCTGCGGCACCACGCCGATCATGCGTTTGATATCTTCCCGGTGCGCGGCATCCTGCGGCATGCCGAGGATGTGCACCTGTCCGCCGCCGGCTTTCACCAGGCCGCATAATATCGAAATGGTGGTGGTTTTACCGGCGCCGTTCGGCCCGAGCAAACCCGTCACCTTCCCGGCCCCGAAGGTGAACGAGAGCCCCTGCAGGCTTGGCGATAGCGCCCCCGCGTAGGTTTTGTGCAGCTCCTTCACCTCGATGCTGTTCATCAGAATTTTACTTTGGATAAGCGGCGGAATACTTTTTCTTCTTCGTCGGCAATGTGCAGCAGCATATCGCTCAGTTCCCCGTAAGAGATATTATCGGCCGAGCGGGCTTTGCAGACGCGGCCGGCGGCGAATGCGAAATTGCGCCAGAGGTCGCCTACCAGGGTCAGGTCCCCGCCTATGGATTTCAGTTCTTCTTTGTTCAGCAGTGTGCCGGCTTCCTGCAAGAAAGCGGCGTACATAAAACGGAAACCCGCGCCGCCGGTGCCGATCTCTTCCTGCATGCGGATGATGTTGCCCAGGTAGAGCGCCGCCCTGCGGTCGCCGTGTTTGGCGGGGTAATCCTTCACCCGCTTCGCCAGGAAACGGATGCCTTTCACGCCGAAGTGCGGCATGGGTATCTTGAGCATGTAATAACAGGCCTGCTGGATGCCTTCCTTGATGGGCCGCGCAAAATCGACCTGTTTGGGCACGCTCAACGGGTAATACATTTTCCCTTTCGGTTCGGGGAACCCTTTTGCGAAACGGGCCTGTACGAGGCTTTCCGGGTCTATCTGCGTCACCGTGTCCATGATCGGGTCGCTCACCAGGTAGTTCTCCCCTTCCTTGCCGAACACCACGAGGTTGTGGGCGTTGAAGTGGAAACGGTAAGAGGCGGGGAAATAAGGCAGGTAATATACGCTCGACTGCATGCCCACCGGAATGCCCTTTTCAATGATATCATCCAGCGCCTGCATGGCTTTGCCGGGGCTGCTGAATTTGTGGGACTGCATCTTGACGCCGAGGCGTTTGCAGACCCTTGAAAAGATCGCGCCCGGCCATATGCGGTAGGTGCTGCCGGGCACGCCGTTCACTTTCACAAAGGGGAGATGGCCGAAAAAGATGCCGGCCCCGATACCGAACGCCATCGGTTCGCTGATATGCAAACCGTAATGGCGGAAGATATTGGAGATCACCCCGCTTTCGCAATGCGCTGTCTGTACGTGATTGAATTGTGTCATGTTGTTTGTTTATTCGGGGCGCTGAAATGGCAGCAGCGTTCCCTTTTGCAACGTGTCTGCCGGTATCGCGAATACGGTGGCGTATTTGGCGATCATGCCGGCGCTCAGCGTTTTAAAAACGGCGGGTTTCATATGTCTTTTTACCTGCCACTGGAACTTGCCCACTTTCCTGGCCAGTAACGGCAGGTCGAGCAGGGTGCGTTCCATATAATAAGCGATGGGGCTCAGTGCGCCGCTTTCCACCTTGTCGCGGGTCGCCGCCACGCGGTGCTCCACTTCTTCCCAGGCCTGGCCCAGCGCTACGTTCTCCGGTTCCCAGCCCACGCTCGAAACGGGGGCGGTATAGTTGCCCGAAGCATCCACCGCATAGAATAACTGTTTGAATGTACCACGATGCAGGTTATCACCATCCTGCGGAACTTCATCTTTTTTCATGGGTGCAGTTTTGAAGCATAAAGTACTATTACTGAAATGCAGCAGGAACCGGACATCATAACGGCCACTGCTGCATTACACTATTCTGATGATTGACTTATACTACCGTGATATGCGCGTACGCATACGAGAACCTTGCACTCTCCGGCACCATCATCACGATGGTATCGCCTTTCTTCAGTTTGTCCTGGTTGAGCAGCTCTTCCAGCATGAAGTAAGGAGAAGCGGTGCCCACATTGCCCACGCGGGTGAGGTTGGTGAACCATTTTTCCTGCGGGATGTGCACGCCCAGCCGTGCGATCTCTTCGTCGATCCGGAAACGGAAGTATTCGGAAGAAAGGTGCGGCAGGAAGTAAGTCAGCTTGCTGATATCGATGTTGTATTTATCCACCAGCTCTTTCCACATCTGCGCGCCGGAAGGAACGATGTTCTTGCCGAGCAGGCGGGTATCCTGTTTGAAGGAGAACACGCTGTTGGCGGCCCATTCCTCTGGCGTCATGTCGGTCCAGCCTTTGGTGCTGCCGTCTTCGTTTTTTACCGCGCCCGCGTACATGCAGGTGTCGAGGTTATTGGCGTAAGAGGCGATCTCCACCCAGTCTACCCGCAGCGACAGCCCTTCTTCGTTGGGTTTGTCCTGGAACAGGGCGGCGCTGGCGCCGTCGGAGAGCATCCATCTTAAAAAGTCTTTTTCGAATGCGATGATGGGATTTTCCGCGAGGGATTTGAGGTTTTCCGTTTCCGGCTCAAATTTGCGCGACAGCATCCAGCTGGAGAATTTCTCTGAGCCGGTGCTCACGGCGTTGCTGGTGTTGCCGCATTTGATCGACATGTAGGCGTATTTGAAAGCCTGCATGCCTGCAGCGCAGGCGCCGGTAGCGGCGATCAGCTCAACGGGCTGGCATTTCAGGATGCCGTGCACCATGGCGGCGTGGTTGGGCAGCAGCTGGTCGGGCGAAGTGGTACCGCAGGCCAGCAGCTGTAACTGTTGCATGGGGAATTTGTTGTCGAACAACATCTTCACGGCCTCGGCAGTCATCTCTGCGTTGGAGTGCGTGGAGTTCCCTTCTTTATCCAAAGCATAATAACGGGTCTTGATCTTGTTATTTCCCAGAATCATATTTCGGGCCCGGGAAGGCTTTCCATCAACCATTCCGAGGATGCTTTCCATATCATCGTTCCCTACTGGCTCATTCGGCAGAAATTTGGAGAGCCTCGTAATATATACTTCTTTCATCTGTAGTGATTAGTACTTTTTATTTTGGTCAGATGGCGTTTCATCTGGACTTGTTCGTTTTTTATGGGTCAGATGGAATGTTATTTCATCTGGACTTGTTCGTTTTTTATGGGTCAGATGGAATGTTATTTCATCTGGACTTGTTCGTTTTTTATGGGTCAGATGGAATGTTATTTCATCTGGACTTATTTGATTTTTTATCGGTCAGATGGAACGTTACTTCATCTGGACGTATTCGTTTTTTAACGGTCAGATAGTTACCTGCCCGGTTGTTACAGCGATAAAACAGTAGTGATTTTTATGTCCGGAACTGCGTATCCTGTTTATTTAACGTTACAAGCGGTGTTTTATTCACCGGATTTTACCCCTGCTTCGGTTTAAGCGGCCGTAAATATAGAATTTTGCATGCATTAATTGACCATGGCACCGGGCAGTAACCCGAAATTAATACTAAACTGTCGGCATTCTCGTTTCACTGCAAATTTAAGGAGAAAGAATCATCCTTCCCGGAGGGAGACGCCTTTATAATAGGTCACATCCTCGTTCAGCTGTTTGCGCCGCAGCAGCAGTTTCAACCATGAAGCTACTGTGGTGAAGGGCGACAGGAAGGGTATCGCCAGCAACAATATTACGCGGTATAACGTAACACGCCCCTGCCGGCCGGGATCGCCGGGCCCGCCCCTGGCGCTGATGAAGTTGGCAAAAAAGCGGAACGGTTTTACCCCGCGCATTTCCAGTACGATGAGGCCCGGTTTCATCTCCACGCTTCCCAGCGACAGCAGCTTGCCGTGCAAACCGCCGAACTCCCTTTGCGCCAGCGCTTCCCCGATGGGGGCGGCAAAACGGGCCGATTCCACGATATCTTTTTCCTGCACCCCCGCCGGCGGGAATACAAAAAAGGCTTCCTTTTTCCCCTTGGTAGACCAGCGCAGGATGGTGATCAGCGACACCAGGTTATGGTGCGTGTCTACCATCGCAATGTTGCCCACCAGGTTGGCGCCGATCTGATGCAGGTATTTTTTCATTTTTTCCTGGGCGTTGATCCACATGTTGCGGCAGCCCAGTAAAGTCACTACCGGCCGGTTTTTCAGCAGTTTCACCGCCTCCGGGCTCTGCAGGAAGGCGGCCACGGGTTGGGACGGCGACAAAAACCAGGGCTGGTAAGCCATGATCACGAGGTCGAAATGTTCGTCGGGGTTCACTTTCAGCGGTTGTATGGCCCTTGGCCGCGCCAGCACCGTTTCGGGCATGGCATCGAAAAACGCCTGTTTGGACCAGGGAAAGGGAAAGGGGCTTACCGGCACTAATTCCTCATATACCACTTCGGCCTTGCCCTGCAGGGGGCCCAGCACGTTATCGATGATCCTCCTCAGCTGGCCGGTTTGGGTGTAATACACCACTAATATCTTCGGTAGTTGACTCATAGACAGGTGTGTCGGATGTTCCAAAAAAGTTGTAAACATACAACAAATCTGGAATTTGTTAGGTTAGCGCTTCTTCACCGTACCGGAGCCGAGTTTGCTGACATTCAGCTGGGGATCTCCCTTGTAACGCACGTCGCCGGAGCCCAGCGTATTGGCTTTCAGCTCGCGGCTGGCATGCACGTCCGCATTGCCGCTGCCTGCTATATTCACTTCAGCCGTTTCGGCCAGCAGTTCGTCCGCCTCGCAATTGCCGCTGCCGGCAATGTTCACGTTCAGGTCGCGGGTCTGCCCTTTCAGCTTCACGTTCCCGGAGCCGGCCACGCTGACCCGCACTTCCGGCGCGTCGAAACTGCCGGAAAGGTCGCCGCTGCCGGAAAGGTTCAGGCTCAGCCCGCGGTCGGACGCGAAGTGGCTCATCACCTTCACATCGCCGGAACCGTTGACGTTCACCCCTTCTAGTACGGGGGTAATAATATATACCTTCACGTCGCGGTGGGTACGGACGTTTGTATTGGGCTTGAAACGGATCTCCAGGGCGCCGTTGTCGATATTGGATTCTATCAGGGGCACGATATTATCTTCCCCTTCGATGCTGAGGCTGCGGGTATTGCCATGGGTGATGAACACGTCCATGGAGCCGCTCACGGCTACGGCGGAGAAATCCCCCACCTGGCGGTCTTCCTTGGTGACGCGGCCGCTGCCGTCCACCGAATCGCAGGCGGCCAGCACGGTGAGCAATAGCAGGGGAAGGAGAAACAAACGGGAAACTGTTTTCATATACTAAGGTTTATAGATAAATGGTGACGCCGAAAAATACAAAGAATTCTTCAATCCCGAAGCGCAGGGTATTTAATGGGCAAACGCTATCTTTGCACCACCATGACAGAAAAGATATTGATCCTCGATTTCGGTTCCCAATACACACAGCTGATCGCACGCAGCATCCGGGAGCTGAATGTTTATTGTGAAATTCAACCATGTACGAAGCCCATTACCTGGGAAGACAGTATTAAAGGTATCATTCTCTCCGGTTCCCCGTTCTCCGTGAACGACCCGCTGGCCCCGGTGGTGGACATCAAAGCCATGGCCGACAGGGTGCCCGTACTGGGCGTTTGCTACGGCGCACAGCTGATGGCCAAGGTATTCGGCGGCGAAGTGGCCAAAAGCAGCCACCGCGAGTACGGCCGTGCGTTTATGGAGCATGCAGACAAAGAAGAACCGTTATTATACGACATCTCGCCCAAGAGCCAGGTGTGGATGAGCCATGCAGACACCATTGTGCGCCTGCCCGAGGCTTTCACCCCCATCGCTCATACCGAAAATATCCCGGTGGCGGCTTTCAAAAGCTTCACACTGGCTAAAAATCCGCTCTTCGCCCTCCAGTTCCACCCGGAAGTGACCCACTCCCTCGAAGGGAAACAGATCATCCGGAATTTCCTCGTGCATATCTGCGGTATTCACCAGGACTGGACGCCCGCCGCATTCGTAGCCGAAACGGTGGCCCGTATCAAACGGGAAGTAGGCGACAAAAAAGTGGTGATGGCCCTCAGCGGCGGGGTGGATTCCACCGTGGCCGCCGAACTGATCCACAAAGCCATCGGCCAGAACCTGTATTGTGTGTTCGTAGACAACGGCCTGCTGCGGAAAGACGAGTTCTCCTCCGTACTGGACTCCTATAAACACATGGGGCTCAATGTAAAAGGCGTGGACGCCCGTGAACTGTTCTACGGCGAGCTGAAAGGCGTCACCGACCCCGAAACCAAACGCAAGATCATCGGCCGCCTCTTCATCGAGGTATTCCAGCAGGAATCCGCCGAACTGAAAGATATCGCCTTCCTGGGCCAGGGCACCATTTACCCGGACGTGATCGAGTCCGTTTCCGTAAACGGGCCTTCCGCCACCATCAAATCGCACCATAACGTGGGCGGTTTGCCGGAAAAAATGAAGATGGGCCTCGTGGAGCCCCTGCGTTTCCTCTTTAAAGACGAGGTGCGCCGCGTGGGTAAGGAAATCGGCATCAGCGACATCTTCCTGGCCCGCCACCCCTTCCCCGGACCGGGCCTCGCCATCCGCATCCTCGGCGAAATCACCCCCGAAAAAGTGGCCATGCTCCAGGAAGCGGACGCCATCTATATCGAGAACCTCCGCGAATCGGGCCTCTACAACCAGGTCTGGCAGGCAGGCACCATCCTGCTGCCCGTACAGAGCGTGGGCGTGATGGGCGACGAAAGGACTTACGAATTCACCGTGGCCCTCCGCGCCGTAACGTCTACCGACGGTATGACGGCCGACTGGGCGCATCTCCCGTACGAATTCCTTGCAAAAGTTTCCAACGACATTATCAATAAGGTAAAAGGTATCAACCGCGTGGTGTACGACATCAGCTCCAAACCGCCGGCCACTATCGAGTGGGAATAATCTATCATATGTCCTGATTACGAATTACGATCAGGCCGCTGCCCCCGGGTATGCAGGCCGGGCCGTAATTCGTAATCGTCTTTTACGGAATGATTTTTGCAAATTTGGCACTGTATGAACCGAATGAAATCTTTAACCAGTCTTGCCGTGATCGCCACCCTGCTGGTAACGCTGCAGGCCTGTAGCATTTTCCGCTCGGCGCCGGCTAAAACCGACGGCCCTCCGCCGGAACTGTCGAAGCCCACGAAACCCGAGGAAAAGAAACCCGAAGAAAAGAAACCCGAAGCAAAAGCGCCATTCAACGTGCCTGCTTTTGCCAAAGAAGTAAAACGCAGCAGCTACAACATCGCCGTATTTGCCCCGCTTTACCTCGATTCGGTATTTGCCACCTCCCTCGAGATCCCCGGCCGCACCATGCCGCGGTATGTACTGCCCGGCCTCGAGTTCTATGAGGGCGTGCAACTGGCCCTCGATTCCCTGCAAAGCCAGGGCGCGAAACTGAACGTGACCGTGTACGACAACAAATCCCGCAACAACGACGTGGCCAGCCTCATCCGCAACCGGCTGCTCGACAATACCGACCTGATCATCGGCGCGGTGAGCACCCCGGAGTTCAAGCCCCTCAGCGACTTTGCCAAACAGAAAGAGATCAACCTCGTATCCGCCACCTACCCCAACGATGCCGGCATCACCGATAACCCGTTCCTGCTCATCAGCAACAGCACCCTGCGCTCGCACGTGGAAGCCATGCACGATTACGCGCAGAGAGGGTTCGCCAATAAAAACATCTTGGTGGTAAGAAGGGCCAGCAACTTCGAAGCCGGCATCGCCGGTAATATCAAAGCCGCTTACGATAAACTGAGCTACGATAAAAAGAGCCGCGTGCGCGAAGTGATCTGGAACGACGCCACCACCGACCTGCAGCTGACGCAATACCTGCTGACGGACCGTCCCAACCTGCTCATCGTCACCGCGCTCGACGAGGCCGGCGCCAAATCCATCCTGCGCAAGCTGGCGGCCCACAAAGCCACCTACCCCATGCAGGTATTCGGCATGCCCACCTGGGACGTGATGAAGTTCAAGGAGCCGGAATTCGCGGGCATCACCATGTATTATTCCTCTCCGTATTACAACGAAAAAACGGACCTGTACAGCCGCTACATCACCGACCATTTCCGGAAAGTGTATAAATCGCGCCCGTCCGACATGGCCTTCAAAGGTTTCGAGCTCACGTATTATTTCGTGAAACTGCTCATGCAGGACGGCGTGTATTTCAACAAAGACCTGAACAAACCGGCCAACCGCGTGTTCACGAGCTTCAACTTCCAGCCCGTGTACCTGAAAGACGGTGCGGCGGACATGCCCGATTATTTCGAGAACAAAAATATTTATATCATCCAGAAAGGCGACAGCGCCGACTTCCGGATGAATACCGCATTGTAACACCACATCCTGTTCAAAGCGAAAGCCGCATGGTACCGGAAGGGCATGCGGCTTTTTTGTTGCTTGCAAAGAATGGATCCTTTTTACTAATTTTAAGTTGCAATCAACCAGAATTTAATCGCCGGGAGGGGCCATACATCGGGATGAGCAGTAAATTAAATAATGAGGACGTGCTGCTGGCGGGCATCGCAGAGGCAGACGGGAAGGCGTTTGAAACCATCGTCCATCATTATTATCCGCGACTGCTCCCCTTTACCGCCAACCTCACCAAAAACCGGCATGTAGCCGAAGAGATCGTGCAGGAAGTATTTCTCCGCCTCTGGCAGCAACGGCACGACACGGCGCGCATCTATCATCTCAGCTCCTGGCTGTTCACCATCGCTTCCAACCTGTCGCTCACCTACCTGAAAAGGAAAGCCGTGGAAGGGCGCCTGCTGCAACTGCTCCGCGACCGGCAGCCGGACCGTACCCTCAACACTGAAGAACAGGTATACTGGAAAGAAAGCGGGCTGCTCCTCCGCGAAGCCGTACTGCGGTTGCCCCCGCAACAGAAGCTGGTGTATGAACTGAGCCGCCACGAAGGGCTCAGCACCCGGGAAATCGCCAACCGGCTGCAGCTTTCACCCAATACCGTCAAGAATCACCTCGTTAAAGCCCTGCAAACCATCCGGGATTTTGTGCGTCGCTCCACCGGGCTGTACTTTTTTTAATTTTTTTTCGGACGGACTAGTCCTACCATCTCACCTGATAGTTATATATCTGTAGCGCAATTCTATTCCACTATGTTAACACATGAACACGAAAGGCTGAAGCAGCTGCTGGCCCGGTATGCCGATGGCAGCATCGGCAGCGGTGAAGCGGAGGAACTGTCCCGCTTCCTGCGGGACGACCGGTACGATGAGGCCATCACGGGCATACTTTCGGCGATGGCCGACAGTGTAGTGCCTGAAGAGGCGGACGCCGCCGCCATCAACCGGATGATCCTGCGGGTAAGGGAAGCGGCGGACGAACGTGCGGCAACACCCGTGAAGCGGCTTCCGTTATGGGTGAAGCTCGCCGCGGCGGCAGTCATTGTGGGCGTGTGCAGCATAGGAGGATATTTTCTGCTGAACGATCAGCAACAGCCTGCCGCTACCGTGCAGCGTTACCGCAACGATGTACAGCCCGGCGGCAACCGGGCGATGCTCACACTGTCTGACGGCAGCACCATCAGTCTCGACGATGCCCAACAGGGAACGGTGATGCAGCAGGGCGGCATGCAGGCGGTGAAAACGGCCGAGGGAGAGCTCTCCTACAGCGGGCAATCCGCGCCGGGAGAGGCGGTACAGTACAACACCCTCACCACCCCGGTGGGCGGGCAGTACCGGATCACCCTGCCAGATGGTACCGGCGTGTGGCTGAATGCCGGCAGCTCCCTCCGCTACCCCACCGCTTTCACGGGGCATGCCCGGAATGTGGAACTGACGGGAGAAGCTTATTTCGAGATCGCCAAAGACGCGTCGAAACCGTTTTTTGTGCGGGCGGATAATCAACTGACGATTGAAGTACTGGGCACCCGGTTCAACGTACAGGCTTACGCGGACGATCAGCGCATCACCACTACCCTGCTGCAGGGCGCGGTGAATGTGCGGAAAGACGGGCAGGCGAAACTGCTGGCGCCCGGGCAGCAGGCGGTGTCCATAGGGGATAATACCGTGAGTGTGCTGCATGATGCGGACACAGAAAGCGCCGTGGCCTGGAAAAACGGGTTGTTCAGGTTCGATGAGGCCAACATAGAAACGGTGATGAAACAACTCTCCCGCTGGTACGGCATCAGCGTGGTGTACAGGGGAGCGCCCGTGAAAGAATACTTTACCGCCACCATTCCGCGGAATGTGCCGGTGTCGAAAGTATTCGAACTGCTGGAATTGACGGGGCTCGTTCATTTTGAAATCGAGGGAAAACAGGTGACGGTAACGCCCTGATATCCTTTATTGCATACAACCAGAAAGACATGATTAAACAGGAAAACAGGTGACAGTAACGCCCTGGTATCCGTTATTGCATAAAACCAGAAAGACATGATTAAACAACCAACCATTACTCATTAAAAATCCCGTAGCGGTATGCGGCCGCTATCGGGATAAGATGAGTAATCTGAATCGTAGAGGTATTCGTTTTTACATCACCCAAAATCAAATGTATGACATTCACTGCTTGGTGCCAAAAGCAGCGGGGCATTTCATGCTCCCACACCAACCAACATCGCAGCGCCCGGAGAGCCGGCCTGCTTACGCTCCTTATCCTCCTTACCACCGTGGCCGGCTACACGCAGACGGTCACCCTGAAATTCAGGAATGAGCCGCTGGCGAAAGTGTTCCGGGAAATTGAGAAACAGACGGACTTCACTTTCGTGTACGGCAAATCTTTGCTCGACAATGCCCGGAAAGTAGACATCGCCGTGGAAAAGGTGCCGCTGAAAATTGCGCTGGACATCTGTTTCAAAGACCAGGGGCTCTCCTATGCCATCCGCGACAACCGCTATATCGTGGTCACGCGGGCCGCTATTTCCGGCAACGTATCCACCTCCCAGGCGGTGCCGTTGGTGAGAGGGCGGGTAACGGATGAAACGGGCGTCCCGCTCGCAGGCGTAACGGTCAAAACCACCCATAAAAGCAACAGTACGATGGTGGTGGCCAATACCGATGCAAACGGTTACTTCAACATCAGGGTGCCGGATAATACGACGCTGGAGTATTCGATGATCGGCTACCACCCCTTTAGCGGCATTGCGCGGCAGGAAGAGAACCAGCAGATCAAGCTGGCCCTCGCCACCTCCCGGCTCGAAGAGCTGATAATTACCGGCTACTCCGCCAGGAGCGCCAAAGAGGTGACCGGCGCCGTGCAGAAAGTAACGGGCGATGAGCTGCGGAAAGGCGTTGCCACCCCCAACGCATTGTCGATGCTCAAAGGCAAAACCACCGGCCTGTACATCACCGAAACCAGCGGTGAAGCCGGCGCAAAGGGGCAGGTGATCGAAAGAGGACAATCGTCTTTACCGGTTGCCCCCAACACCAACCCTTACTATGGCCCGCTGCTGGTAGTAGACGGCGTGATCACCAACTACCAGGCCCTCCAGGACGCGGTGAACCCCGCGGACGTGGAAGATATCACCATCCTGAAAGATGCTTCCTCCACCGCCATCTACGGCTCCCGCGCCGCACAGGGCGTGATCGTGGTCACCACGAAAAGAGGGAAACAGGGGAAACTCTCCGCCAACCTCACCATGCAGTACGGCGCACTGCAGCCCAAACGCAACATCCGGTTCATGACAACGTCCGAGCTGATCTCGTTCATGGACAAACAGATGGTGCGCTACTGGGAACAAACACCTTCCATCCGCACACAGTTCCCCAACGTGAATGATTTTGTGAACCAGCGGAGGACGTATTCAGACGCCGACCGCAACAATAATTTCAACTGGGAGGATGCCATTTACAGCAACGGCGATTTCCGGAACACGGAGCTCAGCATCAACAGCGGCTCCGAAAAAACGAAATTCTACGGCGGCATTGCCTGGTATAAGGAAAACGGCGCGCTGTACGACAACTCGTTCGACCGGAAAAGCATCCGCCTCAACATCGACCAGCAGATCTCCCCACGTTTTACCGCCACCATCAACATCAGTTCCATGGTGGACGTCACGGAAAAACGCAACGGCATCCCCGAACTGTACATGATCCAGCCGTTCATGAATCCCTATAACCCGGATGGCACCCTGGCAGACAGCATACCGGTCAAACAATCCAATAACTACGGCCCGGCGTTTACGACCTGGACGCAGAACTTCCTCGCCGAAACACCATACGACAATACGAGGATCACGAAGTTTCACAACCACCTTGGCGCATTGAAACTGAAATACGACATCTTTCCCTGGCTGTATATCCAGAGTTCCAACTCGCTGACCTACACCAACTCCAGCGTCAACTCCTACCTCGACCCGCGTTCGTATTCCGGCAAATACGGCGGCTTCCCTTACCTGTTTACCCCATCCAGCCCCATATTGCCCAACGGCACGCTGCAGCTCGACGACAGGAAAGCCACCGATTACCTCACGTCCAACACGCTGAACTTCCGCAAAGGCTACGGCAAACATTCCGTGAGCGCACTGATTGGCCAGGAATGGGGCAAACGCACGCTCGACGTGATCACCACGAACCTCTACAACATGATGCCCGGCGAAAGGAATGCAGGCGCGGCCAAAGGCATCGGTGATGCCATTTACCTTGCCTACATCACACCCGCCACACCGCCCGCGGTGCCCACCGGCAGTTACGCGGAAAGGGCCACCTTCTCCGTGTTCGGGCAGGCGGACTATAACTACGATCAGCGGTATTATGCAACGCTTTCAGCCCGTACGGATGCTACCACCAACTTCGGCCGCGACAAACGGTACGGCACCTTCTACTCTGTGAGCGGTGGCTGGCTGCTCTCGCGCGAATCTTTCCTGGTGGACAACAAAACCATCAGCACCTTGCGCCTGCGCGCGGCATACGGCACTTCCGGCCGCGACCTGGGAGACGCCTACATGAATACCACGCTTTATACGGACGGCGCGCGGTATGGCGCACAGAACAATATCGGTTCCACCATTTCGCAACTGGCCAACCCCTCCATTTCGTGGGAAACGATGTACAATACCAACCTCGGGCTGGATGCCGGTTTGTGGGACCGCGTGCAGGTCACCCTCGACGTATACCACAAGCGAAGCGCCGGATTGTTGCAGCAGGTAACGCTCACTTCCGCACAGGGCTCGCTCAGCCAGTACCAGAACATCGGAGAGATCATCAACAAGGGCCTGGAGCTGATGCTCAATACGCACAACGTAAAAAGCCCCCGGTTCAACTGGCACACCAACTTCAACATCAGCTTCAACCGGAACAACATTTCCGCGCTCTACCAGGATTCGCTGCGGGATAACTACTCCGGCGCCTACTACCGCAAAATCGGTGAAGACATCAACGTGATCAAAGCCATCCGCTATGTGGGCATCAATCCCGCCAACGGCCACATGATCCATGAGAATTTCGATGCTTCCGGAAAAAGGGTGGAAGTGGAAGGTATCGGCGCCACGGCCAAACTCGCCAACTGGCAGGTGGTCGGTTCCGCCACACCGAAGTTCTTCGGCGGCTTCACCAACACTTTCAAATTCGACAATTTCACCCTGAACGTGGAATGGTGGTTCCAGTATGGCAACTACGTGATGATGGCGCTGGTGAATAACTTCCAGTCGCCCACTTCGCCCCGCCTGGGCCGCAACAACGTGGTGTTCGGCAGCAACCAGCGCATCTGGGAAAAAGCCGGCGACACCGACGCCAACTATCCCGACATATTCAGCACTAATCCGAATGCCTGGAGCGCTCTTACCTACCGCTCTTCCCGGTTGTGGGGCGATGCCAGCCATGCGCGGCTGAGGAACGTACGGCTATCGTACGACCTCCCGCAGCGCCTCGTGCGCCAGTGGAAAATGCAGAACATCTCCGTGTATGTGAGTGGTGATAACCTCGCCGTGCTCAAGAAAAAAGACTTTGTGGGCGCGGACCCCGAGGGCGCTACGCTCGGTAGCAGCACTGCTTACGGAGGCGTCGGCATCGGTTTCGCCAACTCCAGGAGATACCTGGCCGGTTTGAACGTATCATTCTAAAAAAGACGACCATGAAATTAAGAACAACATACATCGCTATACTGCTGGCTGCGTTGGGAGGTACCAGCGCCTGCAACAAACAACTGGACAAACTGCGGCCGCATAACGTCACTTTTGAAGAGCAGCAGTTTTCATCGCCGGCCGGTTACACCAAAGCCGTATGGGGCGTTTACGCCGGGGTGGCCGGCAGAGCGGTTACGGGCGGCTTCAATTACAACGACATGCAGCTGTTCCTCTCGGAATCGCACGGCAACAACATCCGGGCGCTCGATGCGGCCGTCAATAGATACACCGATGCCTTCAACTATCTCAATTCCGGGGAAAAGGACCTCTCACTTACGTACGATTACTGGAGAGGAAGCTATAGTTGCATGCTGCAGATCAACAAAATCCTGGCACATGTAAAAGACGGGGAAACGAACCCCGAGATCCTCCAGGCCAAAGGCGAGGCATTGTTCCTGCGGGCGTATGTTTATTTTAACCTCGTGCGCCTGTACGGCAGGCCGTATTACCAGAATGCGGCCGGCAATCCGGGTGTGATGCTGATCGTGACCGACAACAACGGCATCAGCTTTGCGCCGCCCCGCGCCACTGTGAAGGAAACGTACAGCCAGGTGGCGGCCGACCTCGAAGCCGCTTTGCCCCTGCTGAAGCAGAACAAAGGCAACAGCTTCGCCGGCAGGTACGCCGCCTTCGCCCTGCTTTCCCGTCTGTATCTTTACATGGGCGGCACTTTCGCGCAACCGGACAATGCCGCTAACCAGAAAGCCAAAGCGTATGCGGATTCTGTTATCCTGAACGGCGGATACACGCTGTTGCAAGGCGCCGCCTATACCGGTTATTATAACAGCGACAACCCGGCCAACAAGGAAGATGTATTTGCCATCAACGCACAATACGCCAACGGCCTTATCAGCAACCTGTACGCCATGCCGTCACAGATCAACTATTCCGGCGGGCTGTACCGCCCTTCCCCCGATCTGCTCGGTTTGCTCAGAAGCAACGACCTGCGCAGGAAGTTCTATGTGAAGAATGTTACGCCGGGCAATCCCAACGATTCGCTGGCCTGCGCGAAGTATATGCTGGGATATGTTTCCCTCTACAGCCAGTCGCCCGCCCGCTACCTGCGCCTCGCCGAAATGTACCTGAACCGGGCGGAAGCCGCAGTGAAAACCGGTGATAACAACACCGCGCTGGCCGATCTGAACACCATCCGCTTGCGCGCCGGCATCGGCGACACTACCGGCCTCAGCGGGCAGGCGCTCTTCGATGAAATCCTCAAACAAAGGCGGCTGGAACTGGCGTTTGAAGGGCACGTCAGCTACGACTATTTCCGCAACGGTTTGCCGATGGTGCGCAACTACGCCTCCGGCAATTCGGGGCCGATGACTATCCAGGCCACCGATCCCAAAGTGGTGATGCGCGTGCCCATCGATGAAATCACCGGCAACCCGAACCTGAAACAGAACGAACAGTAAATTCACATCCATATGCATCAACTCATCACCACCTGCCTGCTGGCCATCGGGATTCCCGGAATAGCCGCCGCGCAGGAGTTTACCCTCTCCGGCACTTTTACCGGCAGCAGCACACCTTATCTGTACCTGCGGTACACCAACGATAAAGGCGTGTGGACGACAGACAGTATCGACGTCAGCAAAACCGGCCGGTTCACTTTCAGGGGAAGCATCGCCGGCCCCGCCCAGGCCAGCCTCACCGGAAAGATGGCCACCCGCAGCATGGACGACCCGAACTTCGTCGACTTCTTCATCGAACCTGCGCAGATGACAGCCACAGTGAAAGAACATGCCTTCAAACAGATCCATATCACCGGCAGCGCCATGCAGGCGGAAATGGACGCGCTCAAGCAGCGGAAGGCGCCGCTGGAAGAAAAATGGAAACCCTTCTTCCGCTCGCTCGATTCGGTCGGCAAAATCGACAACTTCAAGGCGCAGGAAATGAAAGAAGGACTGAAGCCTTACTACGATGAAATGCAAAAGATCGACTTCGCTTACATCGATTCGCATCCGAACGCTTTTCTCACCGCATACCTGCTGAACCGGTACGCTACCAAACTCTCCGCGGAAAAATTATCCGTATATTACAATCAACTGCCCGAACAGGCGAAAACATCGTTCGGCAAAAGGCTCAAAGAAGAACTGGAGCGCAAGAAGCTGGGCGTGGAAGGCACTATCGCAGCCGCATTCAGCACCACCGACATTAACGGCCAGCCGCTGGCGCTCAGCGACTACAAAGGAAAGTATGTACTCCTCGATTTCTGGGCCAGCTGGTGTTTACCCTGCCGCAAAGGCAACCCGCACCTGAAGGAGCTCTACGCCCGCTATAAAAACAAAGGCCTTGAAATCATCGGCGTTTCCGACGACGACAGCAAACCCGAGGCCTGGAAAAAAGCGGTGGCGCAGGACGGCATCGGTATGTGGAAACATGTGTTGCGCGGCCTCGACTGGGATAAAATCCGCAACAACGTACCCAACGAAAAAGACATCTCGAAAAAGTACGGCATCTATTCCCTGCCCACCAAAATCCTCATCGACCCGCAGGGCAAGGTGATCGGGCGGTATGAAGGCGGTGACCAGGACGACGATAAGATGGATGCCAAACTGAAATCCGTATTCGGCCAATAACTATTAAACGTTTCATATGCTCAACAGACATGTTTTAACCCTCGCCATGCTCGCCGCTACCACATTGGCTACCGCAGCGGCCACCGCACAAACCAACACCGTGGTGGAAGGCAAACTGGCCGGTCTGCAGGAAGGCACGGTGGTGTACCTGGCACCGATATTTGCCTCCTCCACCAAACGTGATTCCGTGATCGCCGGTAAAGGCGGCTTCCGTTTTAATATACAGGTAACCGATGGCGACATCTACCTGCTCCAGATTGGAAAAGAGAGGAATGCCGCCGGCAGCGCGCAGTTATTTTACCTGCAACCGGGTACCCTGCAACTGACCGGCCCCGGCCCGTTGTTGACGGATGCCGTTTACAGCGGCAGCAGCTACGCGGCGGATCTGAACAGCCTCGCCAAAGCCGCGAAAACGGAACCGGCTTTCATTGAAGCGGCCGCCCTCGGTAAAGCCATGAACGAAGCGTACCAGCAGAAAGACACGGTAAAGATGAAAGACCTTCAACAGCAATACCGGCGTGTGGATTCCATCAAATCCATTTATTACAGGGAGTGGGTGCGGCAACACCCCGCTTCTCCCGTCAGCGCCATGGTGCTTTCATTTTATCTCCGCGAAACGGATATGGACAAATTGCAGCAGCAGCTCAACCAGCTAACGCCCGCCGCGAAAAAGAACGCGCCCGGTAAAAAGATGCAGCACAGCATCAATGCGTCGAAAGCGACCGCCATCGGCAAGGTGGCGCCGGAGTTCACACAAAACGACACATTGGGCAAACCGGTTTCCCTGAAAGATTTCCGCGGTAAATACGTGCTTATCGATTTCTGGGCCAGCTGGTGCGTGCCCTGCCGCAAAGAGAACCCGGCGGTAGTGAAAGCGTTCAACGCATTCAAAGATAAAAACTTCACCATCCTCAGCGTGTCGCTCGACCGTCAGGATGCAAAAGACAAATGGCTCAAAGCCATCCACGACGACAACCTCACCTGGACGCATGTATCCGACCTGAATTTCTGGGACAACGCGGTATCGCGCCAGTACGATATCCGTTCCATTCCCGCCAACTATCTGCTGGGGCCGGACGGCGTCATCCTCGCCAAGAACCTGCGGGGTGAAGAACTGGAGAAGAAACTGGAAGAAGTGATCAAATAACCGGACAAGACTACAACAAAAAAGGCCGCCTCCATGGAGGCGGCCTTTTTTTATGGCTGCAAGGAATACTACTCCAGCGTAGGGTTAAACGCTCCGCCCCAGTTGTTGTTCTGCACCAGGTTCCTGTTCCTGTCGAGAATATCGCTCTGGATGGGGAAGAAATAATATTTCTCCGGCACCACGTTCACTTTCACACCGGAGCGCGGCACCTGCAGCAGGCTGTACCGGAAGTTGGCTTCCGTCAGCTGGTACGCGGTGGCTTTGGTACGCGCTTCGCTCATGGGCATGTCGGCGCCTCCGGGCTGGATGGCGATGGCTTCCACACCGGTTTTGGTGGTTCCGTCGAGTCGGTTGAGCATGCGCAGGCGGCGCAGGTCCCAGAAGCGGTGCCCTTCGAAACAGAACTCGATGTTCCGCTCCGCAAGAATAGCCTCGCGCATGGCTTCGCGGGTGGTGGCCGTGATGCCGTAATTCCCGGCTGCCCCGGGCTCAATACCGGCGCGCTGGCGGATTTCTTTCAGGATAGCAAGCGCTTCGGCGATCCTGCCGGTTTCATTTGCCGCTTCGGCATAGTTCATCATCACCTCCGCAAAACGCATCAGCACAAAATCCACGTCGTACTGCTGCACTTCCGCCTGTTTGAGGCGCAGCAGGCTGTTTTTGAGGACGAAGAAACCGGTGTAACGGTCGAGGTTGGTGGAGTTCACCCCGGCAACGGGATTCACCCCGAAATCGTCCAGCTCGTGCGCGATGCCCAGCGACGTGTACTGGCGTTTGCCCGCCTTGCCTGACACCTCATACACTTTGCCGTTCCACACCACGGATTTATCGAAACGCGGGTCGCGGTTCTCCCAGTAGCTTTGCAGGAACTGCGCGTCTGTTTTGTAATACAGGCCGGTAGGATCGTTATACAGCTTGCCGTCTTTCATCGGGAAAGTTTTCACAAACTCCCAGGTAGGCGTTGAGTTGGCGGGGCCGCGGCTTTCAGAGCCGGGGCGCACACCATTGTCCCACTCGGTGGTTTTATTCGGATAGGCATTCACCACGGCAAATACCGTTTCGGGGCCTTTTTCCACCAGCGCGATGTCGCTGTAGTTGGTCACCAGGCGGTAACCCTGCGCCTTCAGTTCGTCGTACGCCGTTTTGGCGGCGGTGTAGGCATCGTTCCAGTACGCGTTGTTCCAGGGATTGGAAGGATTGAACTGCGGAGACGCTTTGTACAGCAGCACCTTCGCTTTGAAGGCCATGGCAAAGTTGGCGTCTATTTTCCCATAGTCCGGCGAAGAAGCGAGATGGCGCTTCGGCAGTTTGGCGATGGCTTCGTCGAGATCTTTCACGATCAGTTCGAAGCACTCTTTCGTGGAGTTGCGCGGCGTATGCAGGCTGTCTGTATACCGGTCCTGCGGCTCCGTGATATACGGCACCCCGCCGTAATACGTCACCATTTCGAAATACGTGTAGGCGCGCATGAATTTGGCCTGCGCGGCGATCACGTCTTTCAGCTCCTGCTTCAACCCGCCTTCGGCCACATCCTTGATGGCCTGGTTGATCAGGCGGATGCGGTTGTAATTCCAGATCTTGAATTCACCGTTGGAAATGGTGATACGGTCTGCATACCAGAAAATGCCCGCCAGCTGTTCGCTTTTCTGCTCCAGGCTGGGGCTCCAGTTGCCGAACATCGGGTAGAGGCCCGCCATGTAAGCATTGGCCAGGTTCTCGTCGTTCCAGACCTCGTCCGGGTTATAGTTCTTGAGATCCTTGATGTCGAGCACTTTCTTACAGGAAGCAAACATGCCTGCCAACACCAGTATTATTAAGGTTATCTTTTTCATAATCATCATACTTTACCACTAGAATTTAATATCTGCACCGAAGGTGAAGGCTTTCATGACAGGATAAGAATCGTAGTTCTTCTGTTCGGGATCATGAAACTCCTTCATGGCCGAAAATGCGAACAGGTTGGTGCCGTTGAAGTACACCTGTGCGCTGCTGAGGCGAAGGGCGTTTACCCACGACTTCGGCAGTGAATAGGCCAGGTTCAGCATTTTCAGGCGCAGGTAAGCGCCGTTGCGGATCCAGAAAGAAGACGAACCTGTACCCGATTCGAACCAGTTGTTGCCCACCGGGCGGGGATATTTGCCGTTCGGTGTTTCGGGCGTCCATACATCACCGGCCCAGATGGGATAATAAGGCCGTACGGCGCCGCCGTGCTGGCGCATGCCTTCCCCTTCCTGGTTACTGATGATGCGGTCGTATCCGCTCACTCCCTGGAAAAGCGTTTGCAGCGCGAAGTTTTTGTAAGAGATATTCAGCCCGATGCCGAAGTTGACGCGCGGTGCGGCATTCTCTGACAGCAGCTGGTTATCGTTCCCGTCGATTTTACCGTCGGGGCCGGGTTTGTACCCATCCCCGCGCACGTCTTCAAAAATCAGCCCGCCCAGGTAAGGCTTCCGCCCGAACTGGGTGAAACCCTTCGCCAGCAACTCATCCAGCTGCTCCTGCGTGCGCACGATGCCAAGTGACTTGAGACCGACGATGCGGTTGTGCGGCCGGCCGATCCGGGATTCGAAATTCCGGAAACCTCCGGGGCCGAAGGCGGCAGACTCATCGTAAATATCCCAGCGGTCTTTGGCATAACCCACATTGGCGGTCACGGAATAATTGATCTGGTTACCGGCTGCTTTGTCGCGCCACTCGAGCGACAACTCGCCGCCCCTGTAAGAGCGCGCGGCATAGTTTTCCGGCGCCAGCGCCTGGCCATAGTTGTCCGGCAGCCTTACCAGCCGCGAGCCGAGAATGTCGGTTTCCTTGCGCACGAACACGTCCACACTACCGTTGAGGCGGTTGCGGAGCAGCGCGAAATCGACACCGGCATTGTACGAACGGGAAGTGGTCCACGTCAGGTTCGGGTTGGGCGTGCTGCCCGGCGCAATGGCCTGGTAGAGCCGGTCGCCGAACATATAACTGCCGGAATTCACATACACGGGATGATACTGGAACGCCGCGATCTTTTCCGCATTCACATTCAGGTCGTTCCCCGTGATACCGAAAGACGCGCGCAGCTTGAGGTCGTCGAATGCCTTGGTGAGGCTGCGGAACCACGTTTCTTCAGATACGCGCCAGGCGGCGGATACAGACGGGAAAAAGCCCCAGCGTTTGGTTTCCGGGAAGAGGGTGTTGCCGTCGTACCGGAAAGAAAATTCCGCGATGTAGCGGCTGTCGTAATTATAGTTCAAACGGCCTATCCACGACTGGCGTGCGCCGATGGAATCCCATCCCCCGGAGTTCCTGAACTGCCGGTCGCTGGGATAGGCAAAAAACTGGTCGTATGCCGCCACGGGATTTTCCGCACGGGCCATCGCACCATAGCCGCCCATTTCCGCCTGTTCGAATACCGCCAATGCATCAATGCCGTGTTTGCCGAAGTTCCGGGTGTAGTTCACGAACCAGTTGAACTGGTAGCTCCAGGTGGTATTGATGTCGTAGTTCATGAACGGCTGGTTCTGGCTGAACGTAAAAGTGTTGGTTTTGTTCGGGTCCGGCGCGGCGGGCAGGAAGCGGTTGCCGTCCGGATCCGCCTGGTTGAACACGTAGTTTTTCTGGTAAGTGAGGAAACGCTTGCGCATGTAGTCTTCCCCCACATAGTTGCCGGACACTTTGGTGCTCAGGCCCTTTACGTATTTGTCGAGATTGATGTCGAGCGTAAGGATGCTGCTCATCTCCCGCTGCCGCGTACGGATATACCGGTTGCCGATCACCTGGTCGATCACGCTCCAGGCCTGCCAGCTGCCCATGGGCGTTTGCACGGGATAGGGCGTTACGTAATCGGCCGGCGTTCCGTCGGCTTCCGTGTAGAACGGGTAAGTTTTCGGCCAGTTGAATGTTACGCGGTAGAGGTCGGACACGTCGAAGTCATCGTCGCCGGTGAAAGGCCAGAAAAAGCGGTCGAGATTCTGTTGCGAGCCCGCTATGTTGAGGCTTACCTTGATGGCGTCGCTCACTTTGGCGGTCACGTTGCTGCGCAGGTTGAATTTGTTGTGCGAGAGGTTTTTGTAAGAACCTTCCTCCCCGCGGTAGCTGATGAGCGAATAATACGTAATCCGCTCCGAGCCGCCCGCCACGCTCAGTGAATGACGCTGGCTGTGCGGGTTCTGCCAGATAAAGTCGTGCACGTTGTAGCTCCTGTTCTTAAAATAGTCGAACTCCTCCGGCCCGTTAGGCGGCGCGGTGCCGTTGAACTGCGCTACGCGGTTCTGGTAGATCAGTTCGTCGGTAGCCGTGGTTTTGTCGGACAGCAGTTCCATGGTGGGGCGGTTGGTGGTGTAGTTGGTCTGGAAGTTGAACACCGGCTTCTGGGTAGCGCCCTTTTTAGTGGTCACCAGCACCACGCCGTTGCCCGCGCGGGAACCGTAGATGGACGCCGTGGCCGCATCTTTCAGAAAACTCATCTGGTCTACTTCCGCCGCTTCCAGTGCGTCGAAGTCGGATTTGTCGCGCACTACCCCGTCGATCACATACAGCGGATCGCCGAAGCTGCCGCGGATGCGCACGGCAGAGCTGGCGCCCGCCAGGCCCGAGGTGTTGGTTACGTTCACACCCGGCGCACGGCCCGCGAGGGCGTTAGACAGGTTGGATGGCGCGATGTTCTGGATATCCGCCGATTTGACGGCGGTGATGGCCCCGGTGAGGTTCACCTTTTTCTGCTGGCCGTAACCTACCACCACCAGCTCGTTGAGGCCTTTGGCCGCCATGGCCATCACCACGTCGATGCGTGGTTTGCCCGCAACAGGCACTTCCTGTTGTTCATATCCTACAAAGCGGAATACGAGCACCGCGTCGGCATTCGGAACGCTGAGCGCATACTCGCCGCTGACGTTGGTAACGGTGCCCTGCTGCGTGCCTTTGATGGCAACGGAAACGCCCGGCAGGATGGCGCCCGTGGCGTCGGTTACTTTACCGGTAATGCGCTGGCCGGTCTGCGCCTGTGCGCCCAGTGCCAGGCAACAGAAAAAAAGCAGCAACTGCACTGCTTTGCCCAGGCTTCGCGCGGAGAAACCGGTGCCTCCGGCGCTTGGAATAGTTGAATACATCTCGATGGTTTTATTGGTTGAGAATATGTGCATAGATGGAACAGTGAAAAAAACGGTTGACATGCGTGCAGTGATCACGGCGCTCTTGAGTGGCTCATCGTAACAGGTTTTTTAAAGCGGGAACAACAGGGCATAGCTCCGCCCGGTGGACGTTCGCCCGCAATAATTAAAAGATATATGTCGTGTGTATGCGCGGCGGGCGGTAAGGACATAGCTCCGCCCCGTCAGTCTCTGGCCCGCCTGCAATAATTCATTGATGGAACAAATAGGTTTCCGCAGCTTATAACGACTGCATGGTTTTAGTTGATAGCGTTCACTGCGTTGATATGGCTTCGATTTAAACTCTTAGTGCTTACATACTATCGCCATAAATATAATTCCTGATCCTTCATTTTCATAGTTTTTTTTAACAATTCATTTATTAATAAAGAGTGGCACACAGCTGTTTTATAGACGCGCAGGGCATATCTTTTTTTCTCGTTATCTTCATCATACCATGGAACCCGTACTTACTTTTACGGACAACGGCATTTACTGCCCCGCCGGCGATTTTTACATCGATCCCTGGAAGCCCGTTCCCCGTGCGGTGATCACCCATGCCCATTCCGACCATGCCCGCTGGGGCAACGACCATTACCTCTGCACCAAAGATTCGGTGCCGCTGCTGCAGTTACGGCTGGGAAAGGAGATCAGCGCGCAGGGGCTTTCTTACGGCGAAACGTTGCGGTTCAACAATGTGCAGGTGTCATTTCATCCCGCCGGGCACATGATCGGCTCCGCGCAGGTGAAAGTGACGGTAGACGGGCAGACGTGGGTGGCCAGCGGCGATTACAAAACCGAAAACGACGGTATTTCAGGGGCCTTCGAGCCTGTGAAATGCCATGTGTTCATCACCGAATCCACCTTCGGCCTGCCCATCTACCACTGGAAAACGCAGCAGCAGATCATGAGCGATATACAGGCATGGATATACAAAAACAAACAGGCCGGTAAAAACAGCGTGCTGCTGGCGTACAGCCTCGGGAAGGCACAGCGGCTGATCTATAATCTCCGCGGGGCGGTGGAGCGTTTCCTCGTGCACGGCGCCATTTACAATGCGCACGAAACCCTGTTGCAGCATGGATGGCCCCTGCCACCGGTGGAGCTCATCACGCACGACACGCCGAAGGAACATTTTGCCGACAGCCTGATCATTTCCCCGCCCTCCGCCGCCGACTCCGCCTGGATGCGACGGTTCGCGCCTTATTCGCTGGGCGTGTGCAGCGGGTGGATGCAGGTGAGGGGCAACGCCCGCCGGCAGAACGCCGACGCGGGGTTTGCGATTTCCGATCATGCCGACTGGCAGGGCCTGCTGCAAACCATCCGGCACACCGGTGCGGAAAAAGTATTCGTCACCCACGGTTTCAGCAGCGTGCTGGCCCGGTATCTGCAGGAAAACGGCATAGCGGCGGCGGAAGTCAAAACGGACTATGGCAGCGAAGAAGATACAACCGCGTAAACCATGCAGCATTTTTCACAACTCATCTCCACCCTGGCGCAGCGCACCAAAACCAACGAAAAGCTGGAAGCGGTAAGCCGTTATTTCGCCACGGCCGACGAAAAGGATAAACCATGGGTGCTCGCGCTTTTCAGCGGCCGGCGCCCCAAAAGGGTCGTGAATTCCACCCAGCTCCGGCAGTGGTGCATGGAGGCCACCGGTTTAACGCCCTGGCTGTTTGAAGAGTGTTACCACACCGTGGGCGACCTCGCCGAAACCATCGCGTTGCTGTTGCCGCCGCCGGGCGTCCATACCGGCACACAACCGCTGCACTACTGGCTCGACGCACTGCTGAAACTGGAAAAAGCGCCGGAAGCGGAAAAAGCCGCGTTCATACGCGCAGCCTGGGACCAGATGCAGGCTTCGGAACGTTTTGTGTTCAACAAACTCATCACCGGCGGTTTCCGCATCGGCGTATCGCAAAGCATGATGGTGAACGCGCTCGCGCAAACCTACCAGTTGCCGCCCGCCACCGTGTCGCATCTCATCAGCGGTAACTGGGACCCGCAGCAAACCACCATGGCCGCGTTGCTCAGTGAAGAAAACCGCAATACGGACGATTCGCGGCCCTACCCGTTTTTCCTCGCGTATGCGCTGGAAGTACCGCCGCAGGAGCTGGGAACGCCCGCAGAATGGCAGGCGGAATGGAAATGGGACGGCATCCGCGGGCAGCTCATCCGCCGTAACGGGCAGCTGTTCATCTGGTCGAGAGGAGAAGAACTGATCACCGACAAGTTCCCCGAACTGACGGCGCTCTTTGATTTTCTGCCCGACGGCACGGCGATCGACGGGGAAATACTCACATACGACGAGGCCGCCGGTCATCCCCTGCCCTTCCAGTTCCTGCAAACCCGCATCGGCCGGAAAAACGTCACCAAAAAACAATTGCAGGAAGCCCCCGTCATTTTTTACAGTTACGACCTGCTGGAATGGGAACAGCAGGACCTGCGCGAAAAGCCGCTGGCAGAGCGGCGCGCCCTGCTGGAACAACTGGTAACGGCAGTGCGTCAGCCCGCGTTGAAAATATCGCCCGTTATCCCGTTCGGGGGATGGGAGGAACTGGCCGCGCTGCGGGAACAAGCACGGCACAACGGCAGCGAAGGCATCATGCTGAAAAGAAAAAGCTCCGCTTACCAGGTGGGGCGGCGGCGCGGCGACTGGTGGAAATGGAAGATCGATCCCTATACCGTGGATGCGGTGATGATCTACGCGCAGAAAGGCCACGGCCGGCGCTCGAACCTGTACACCGACTATACCTTCGCCGTAAAAAACGGCGACCAGCTGGTGCCTTTCGCAAAGGCCTATTCCGGCCTCACCGATAAGGAGATCGCCGAAGTGGACAACTGGGTGAAACGCAATTCCCTCGAAAAATTCGGGCCCGTCCGCACCGTGAAACCCGAGCTCGTTTTTGAAATCGCCTTTGAAGGCATCGCCGCTTCCAACCGTCACAAATCAGGCATCGCCCTGCGTTTCCCGCGCATCCACCGCTGGCGGAAAGACAAGCCCGTGGAGGAGATCAATACCCTCGACGACCTCAAACAGCTGCTCAACGGAATCCCCCTTTAGTCTACAGAATTAGTGTCGGAAAACTGATTTACCTTTATTGCGCCGGGGGTAAAACCGGTCACCAGAACATCCTTAATGTGAAGGAACATTAAGGAAAAGGAACCAATTCATACGCAAACCAACATTAAGAAAAAACGCAATTGTTCGCACGCAGGCGACCACCAACCATTGCTATGATATTTGCTTCTTTTTCCCCTTTGCAGCTTCGGATGCTTTGTTAACTATTCACGGAAAATTATCGTTCGGACATGGACCTGCTGTCTGCATTATTATTGGTAGGATTAGGATTTTTCATCGGCACTTTCGGTACCCTGATTGGCGCGGGAGGCGGTTTTATACTCATGCCCCTGTTGCTGCTCATGTACCCTGACATGCCGCCCGATGTGCTCACCAGTATTTCGCTTGCAGTAGTGTGTCTCAACGCCACCTCCGGTTCCATCGCCTATGCCCGTAAAAAAAGGATTGACTACAAATCCGCGCTGATATTCTCGGTGGCTACGCTGCCCGGTTCTGTGCTCGGCGCGATGGCCACTACGGCTATTTCCCGCCATACGTTCAATATGATACTGGGGGGCCTGCTGATGGCCATTGCGATTTTTTTGATGATGAAACCCAAACAGGGCGGCTATTCCGGCCGGGTCAACAAAGGCCGGCTTACCGACCGGCACATCATGGAGCGCAGCGGCGAAGAATACCATTTTTCGTTTAATATCTGGTACGGCATCGGCATCAGTTTCCTCGTCGGTTTCCTCAGCAGCCTGCTGGGTATCGGCGGCGGCATCATCCACGTACCGGCCCTCATCAGCCTGCTCAATTTCCCGATACATATCGCTACCGCCACCTCCCACCTTATCCTGGCTATTATGTCGGCTTCCGGCACCGTGGTGCACATGGTGCAGGGCTCTTTCTGGGAAGGCTGGCAGATTGCCGTAAGCATCGGCATCGGCGTGGTGGCCGGCGCGCAGCTGGGCGCGGGCCTCAGCAGCAAGGTAAAACCCAAGGGCATCATCCTGGCGCTCGCCGGGGCCCTGTTCCTCGTGGGCATCCGCCTGATCTTTGCCTGATCAGCGCAGCAGGAAACTGAGTACAGATAAAATATACCTTTCCAGAATGATTCGGCTGGTTAGTGCGGCAGGGAACGCCATATGAGCCATGAGGAAACACGTACCACCACCGGACTGGCTTGCCTGGGTAATACAGCAGGAAACTCAATATGAGCAATACGAAAAGACGTGCAATCTCCGGGCTGGCTTCCAGATTAGTGCGGTGAAAAACTCAATATGAGCAATGCGGAAATACGTACCGCCACCGGACTGGCTCCCCGATCAATGCAGCAGAAAACTCAATACGAACAATACGGATAAAACATACATCACCGGGCTGATCTTCCTGAACTGCCCGGTGAATACTTTCAGCAGTACGTACGACAGCATGCCGAATACGATGCCCTCCGCGATGCTGTAGGTATAAGGCATCATGACGATGGCCAGGAACGCGGGAATCGCTTCCGTCGTATCGTTGAAATCGATCTTCACGACGGCTCCCATCATCAGCATTCCCACCACAATCAGCGCCGGCGCTGTGGCCGCAGCCGGTATCATGGCGAAAAGCGGCGCGAAAAACAATGCCAGCAAAAACATGCCCGCCACCGTAACCGCTGTAAGGCCCGTTCTGCCGCCGGTGGCAATACCGCTCGCGCTTTCCACGTACGCCGTTACCACGCTGGTGCCCAGCAGTGCGCCCGCTGTAGTGCCTACCGCATCGGCAAAGAGCGCCTGTTTCGCGCGGGGAATGCGGCCCTGCGCATCGAGCAGTCCGGCTTTGCTGCAAAGCCCGATAAGAGTGCCCACGGTATCGAACAGGTTGACCATAAGCAGGGTGAAGAGGATCACCACCATGTCCATCGTAAATATTTTATCGAACTCCAGCTGAAAGGCGATGGGCGACAGGGAAGGCGGCAGGCTCACGATGGAGCCCGATGCCGGCCAGCTGGTGATGCCCAGCGGGATGCCCGCCAGGGTGCCGGCCAGGATACCCAGCAACAGGGCGGCGTTCACTTTTTTGTACATCAGCACCGCGGATACGATCAGGCCCGTGAGCGCGATCAGCGGGCCGGCACTGGTGATGTTCCCGATTTTGAGGATCACCCCGTCGAGCCGCCCCTCTCCCACATGGCGCATCCCCGTTTCGATGATGCCCGCGTTGGCCATGCCGATCAGTGCGATCAGCAGGCCGATGCCGACCGAGATGGCATGTTTGAGATTTTCAGGAATACTGTTGATGATCGCTTCGCGGATGTGGAACAGCGACAGGAAAATAAAGATGATGCCTTCCAGGAAAACAGCCGTGAGTGCAAACTGCCAGCTGTACCCCATGCCCAGCACAATGGTGTAGGCGAAAAAGGCGTTCAGGCCCATGCCCGGTGCGAGGCCGATGGGCAGCCGTGCGTACAGCCCCATCACCAGCGTACCGATCGCCGCCGCCAGCGCCGTGGCGGTGATCAGGGCATTGGCATCCATGCCGGTTTTCGACAATATCATGGGATTGACGGCCAGGATGTAGGCCATGGTGGAGAAAGTGGTGAGCCCCGCCAGCAATTCCTTCCGGACGGTGGTGCCGTTCTCCTGCAAACGAAAAAAATCACGCATGCAGCAAAGGTAGGCTTTGAGCAATTTTTTCCTAATTTCAATCCGCATGAAAAACACACCCGGATGGCAAAAGATAGCGCAGTGGCTGGCAGAGAAAGACCTGAAGCCGTTCGCATTCCAGGAAGAAGCGTGGGAGCACTACCTCCATGGCCGCTCCGGCCTGGTGAACGCCCCTACGGGCTTCGGTAAAACATTTTCATTGTTCCTCGGCGTGGTCATCCGCTGGATCAACGACGGCAGTCCCAAAACCAACGGCCTGCAGATGCTGTGGGTTACCCCGCTCCGGGCACTGGCCAAAGACATCGGCCGCGCCATGGAAGAAGCCCTCCACGAACTGCGCATTCCCTGGAAAGTGGGCATCCGCAGCGGCGACACGGCTACCAGCGAACGCGAACAACAGAAGCGCCGCATGCCGGAAATACTGATCATCACGCCTGAATCCATTCACATCCTGCTTGCGCAGAAAGAATATTACAAACGTTTCGAAGGCCTGCATACCGTCGTGATCGACGAGTGGCACGAACTGCTCGGCAGTAAACGCGGCGTACTGGTGGAGCTGGGCCTCAGCCGCCTCCGCGGGCTGCAGCCTGCCCTGCAGACCTGGGGCATTTCCGCCACCATCGGCAACCTCGACGAAGCGCTCGACGTGCTCATGGGCAACACGCCGGTGGAGCGGGCCATCGTGCGGGCCACGGTGAGCAAAGCCATCGAAGTGCATTGCATCCTGCCCGATGAAATCGAAAAATATCCCTGGGCCGGCCACCTCGGCATCCGGCTGTTGCACAAGATCATGCCCGTGATCGAAAAGAGCCGCACCACGCTGCTGTTCACCAACACCCGCGGGCAATCCGAGATCTGGTACCAGCAAATCCTGAAAGCCTACCCTGAAATGGCCGGCGTGATGGCCCTGCACCATGGCTCCATCGACGCCGAACTGCGCATCTGGGTGGAAGATGCCCTGCACACCGGCACCCTCAAACTGGTGGTATGCACCTCCAGCCTCGACCTGGGCGTGGATTTCAGGCCGGTCGATACCGTCATCCAGGTAGGCAGCCCCAAGGGCGTAGCCCGCTTCCTGCAGCGCGCCGGCCGGAGCGGCCACCAGCCAGACGCCGTGAGCCACATCTGGTTCCTCCCCACCCACTCGCTGGAACTGGTGGAAGCCGCCGCGCTGAAAGACGCCATGAAAGAAAACCTCATCGAAAGCCGCATGCCCGTTGTGCTGGCGTACGATGTGCTGCTGCAATACCTGATGACGCTCGCCGTATCCGACGGTTTCAATGCCGCCGAAATATGGGCCGAAGTGAAATCCACCTTCTGTTACCGCGAGCTGGAGCCCGAAGAATGGCAGTGGATGCTCGCGTTCATGACTACCGGCGGGGAAGCCCTCAACAGTTACGACGAGTTCCGGAAACTGCACCTGGTGGGCGACCGCTACTATTGCGTAAGCCGCCAGCTGGCCATGCGCCACCGCCTGCACATCGGCACCATCGTAAGCGACGCCATGCTCAAAGTGCGGTATATGACCGGCGGTTTCATCGGCCTCATCGAAGAATATTTCATTTCCCGCCTTTCGCCCGGCGACAGCTTCAGCCTCAGCGGCAACAACCTGGAGTTCGTGATGATCAAGGATATGACGGTGCTGGTGCGCAAATCCAAATCCAAAAAGAGCATCGTTCCCAGCTGGAACGGCGGCCGCATGCCCCTTTCGGCCAACCTCGGCATGATGCTGCGCCGCAAGTTCCACGAAGCCATGAACGGCATTGCGCAGGAAGAGGAAATCACTATCCTGCGGCCGCTCTTCGACCTGCAGCAAATGCTCTCCCACATCCCGCAGGAAAACGAACTGCTGCTCGAACAGATCGAAACCAAAGATGGTTACCACCTCTTTGTATTTCCCTTCGAAGGCAGGCTGGTGCACGAAGTGATGGCCGCGCTGCTCGCCTGGCGCATCAGCCAGCAGCACCCGATCTCGTTTTCGATTGCCATGAACGACTACGGCTTCGAACTGCTGTCTGACCAGCCCATCCCGGTAGACGATACCAATGCCCAGGAACTGTTTTCCCCCGAAAACCTGACGGCCGACCTGCAAAGCAGCGTGAACGCCACCGAAATGGCGCGCCGCAAATTCAGGGACATTGCCGTCATCGCCGGGTTGATTTTCCAGGGTTACCCCGGTAAACACAAGGCCAACCGGCACCTGCAATCGTCCGCGTCACTGCTGTTCAACGTTTTCCACGATTACGACCCGCAGAACCTCCTGTTGCGGCAGGCGTTCAATGAGGCGTTTTTTTACCAGATGGAAGAAGCACGCCTTCGCGACACGCTGGAGCGTATCGCGAAACAGCAGATCGTGATCACCTTCCCGCAGCGGCTGACACCTTTCTGCTTCCCCATTAAAGTCGACAGTCTCCGCGAACAGCTCACCAGCGAAAAGCTGGAAGACCGCATCAAAAAAATGATCGTGTGGTGAGATTTCAATAAATTTGGGACGGATATGAAAACGACCAATTATATCAACACCTTCATCGAGGTGGCGGAAGATTGTCCCGTAACGGAGGCAGAAGTGCCCACCCCGCGCGGCGAGGCTAAAACCGCCGCCAGCATTCAGTTCGAGACGGTGATCGATCATCCGTACAGGTTCACGTCTGACGATGTGCTGTTCAAGGTATACGCCATCAAGAACAATATCAACGGCGCCGCCGCGCTCGCCGCCGAAAGGGAAAAATTCTTCTCGAAGGGGCAGCCCTGCATGCGTGCCTCCCCGCTTACCAAGCGGTACGGCTGGGGCGTGCACAGCGACGCCAGCGGTAAAATCGCGCTGTATGCCCTCGGGTCGCCGGAGTATAAAAAACTGGCGAAAGACAAAAGTGTTGAACATGTAAAAGCCATGCGTTCCAAGCGCGGGTAAAGGATAACTTGTGGAGGATATTACATTTGATTTCAGGGGTCATAGCTGGCGGCTTTCAGCCGGAAGGGCCGTTTATTGGAAAGCGGAGAACACGCTGATTGTGGCTGACCTCCATGTGGGAAAATCCGCGCATTTCAGGAAGGCAGGCATTGCCGTGCCGGCCAACATCGTACAGGAAGATTTGTATCGCCTGCAGCGGCTCATCACACAATACCGGCCCCTGCGCATCATTGTGGTGGGTGATATGTTCCACAGCTCCGCCAACAACGAAGTGCAGTATTTCAAACTCTGGCGGCAGCAGTTCCCCCATATCATTTTCGACCTGGTCACCGGCAACCACGACATTATGGATCCGGCGGTCTACGCTTCCCTCGACATCCGCCTGCACGATTTCCTCGAGATGCAGGATATTTATTTCATACATGATGCCGAAGACAAGCCCGCTGTACTAAGCAGTTATGTCTTGTCCGGGCACATTCACCCCGGTGTGCGGATGGTGGGATACGGGCGGCAGAGTTTGCGCCTGCCGTGTTTTTATTTCGGTGCGGAGGTGGCGGTGCTGCCTGCGTTCAGTGAGTTTACAGGCACTTACACGATGGAAAGGGAGCCCGCGGCGGAGGTGTTTGTGATTGCGGAGAGGAAGGTGTTGCGGGTGTAGGGAGCACGCCCATCCGGGAAGGTAAATTCATCTCTTCTGCAATATTCAAGATTACATTTCTGCTACATTTCTTCTTGATAATCATACGCAGTTTCTCTGGGCGAAGGATGATTGCATCAATATAAAAAGTGCCGGAACAACTTCCGGCACTGCTTAATGGCTAACTTGGGGAGAAACAACGGCTGGGGGAACAACGATGAAACGTATTACGCTGATAGGCGTCATACTTACGGTTAACGAACAACGATGAAGGCGACGCCCAATTATTCACACCTGGGCGAAATTCTTCAGGCTCTAACAAACAATTTCAGAAAACGATGGCTGTTGGTTGCTTATTGCAATTCCGTTGAACTGACATGTATCAATGCATTGCTTAAAGTAACTGATCAATGCTTGTCTATTTTCACCACCTCACCAACCCGAAACCCCATCCCTGCATTGACTGCTAACGAAAACGATGGCTATTTTCAACTTTACGGAAACTGCATTTCCAAGGTAACAAACGGGGCACTCTTCACTTTTCACCACCTCACCAACCCGAAACCCCATCCCTGCATTGACAGCTGACGGAAACGATGGCTATTTTCAACTTTACGGAAACTGCATTTCCAGGGTAACAAACGGGCATCTTCACTTTTCACCACCTCACCAACCCGAAACCCCATCCCTGCATTGACAGCTGACGGAAAACTGGTGGTTATTGCCGCTTATTGCGACGTCTACGTGTTTAACGGGCATCTGCGGAAAGATGGAAACCGGCAGTTGTTTACTGCTTATCACAACGCCAAAGCCGCAACAGCAAACGCATCGCGTTTCACAGCAAACAACACCGGTAAGGTTCCCTTAAGACCTTGGTGCATTCTTCCGGCCTGTAACGGGTATTAATTCTTCATTTGTTTTTTGAGCATGCTCACCTGTTCCTGCAGCTGGCTGACCATCCCTGCGAGGTGGTTTACGCTCATACGGTGCTGCTGGCCCATTTTCTGGATCACGGCGTCGGCCTGCCAGATTTCGAGCACTTCGTCCATATTGACGGGATACGGATCATATTGCGGGTTATCCGATACGAGGGTTACTTTGCTTTTGGAACGGTTGCTTTTTACCACTCTTTTATACACGATACCTTCGCGGTTGGTCACCACGATGTACGCCTCATTGTTCCGGATATCCTCCCAGCCGTCCACTTTGTGACATACCACCACGGAGCCGGATGGCGTGGGCAACATGGAATCACCGGCGATCTCGAACGCGCGGTAACTGCCTGCCCCCAGCATGGGCAGCGTGAAGGTGTTCAGCTCTTCAATGAACTCATCGTCATTGAAGCCGGCCAGGTAACCGGCCGCCGCTTTGACGGGCACAAACACCACGTTCTGACGTGAGCTGTTGCCCAGCTTCTGCTGACGGCGCCGCTCCAGGAAGCTTTCTTTCTGCGAGCTCAGGTCGCGGCGCAACAGATCGTCGATGGATACACGAAACATATCGCTGACCTGCTCCAGTACTTCCGTACGGGGCTCCGCCCTTTCTTCTTCATACGCCCCAAGCAGGGAACGTTTGATGTTGAGGCGGTCGGCAAATTCCTGCTGCGTCCAGCCCTTTTGCTTGCGCAGGTATTTCAGATTACGGCAAACAGTAGACATCCCTAAATTATTTAGTACAACAATGCTAACAAAATTAGCAATTATTTTTTGTATTTACCAAATTATTCTCCAGGCAAGGCTTATTTTTGTTCCGGACAAACTCAATTCTTATGCAAACTGTTTTAGGTATTCACTCCATCGTAAGGTGGCTGATACTGCTCTTCGGGCTCTGGGCCGTTATTCGTGCAATCATCGGCGTTAGCAGCAAATCCGCTTATGGCGGCGCCGATACCAAGGCCGGTCTTTTTTTCATGATATTCCTCGACATCCAGTTCCTGGTGGGTATTATCCTCCTGTTCATCAGCCCCATCACCCAAAGCGCCTTCGGCGACATGGGCGCGGCCATGGGCAATAAAGGCCTCCGCTTTTACACCGTGGAACATGAAATACTGGGATTGGCGGCAGTTGCACTGGTGCACATCGGCCGCAGCAAAATCAAAAAGCTGACGGACGACGCCAGAAAACATAAAACCGCGCTGATCTTCTTCGGCATCGCAATGGTGCTCATCCTGGCCCTGATCCCCTGGCCGGGCCGCGAAGTAGTGGGCAGAGCGCTGTTCCCTTCTTTCTGATCATTGTCAAACGCATAAAAAAAAGTAAGGACCGTCTATCTGATACGGTCCTTACTTTTTTTATCCCGGGGACGCTTGCCTTATCCCTGTGTTTTATAAAATAAACGGTAAGAATAAATGTACGGCAGCGCAGCCAGCGCGCCGGCCGCAAAAATAAAGAGGAATACGCCGCTCACCACAGTGAGGAACATCCCCGCCACGATGATGACAATCCCCCCGTACAGCCACAACTTCCCTGCCATATCGTGCGTTTCCACCCAGATATCCACACTTTTCAGCGTCCATGGCGTACGGACACCCACAAAATTATTGGGCTTCAGATGCCGCAGGTACACGCCGATGAAGGAAACCATCAGCCCCACCCCGATAAACACCCATTTTTCCAGGAAAATACCGCGCCCGACGCTTACGAGGTAAATAATAACGGTTGTAAACACCGCCAGGTAAATATGTATACGGAATCGTATACGGTAATAATCCCGTATATGCTCCGGCGTCTGCTCGGGATGCACATCGTCCTCTTCCGGCTTTGGAATGTAACGGAACAAGGCGTAAAGCAGGAAATTGGTAAAAAAGAGGAAAATCATCAGCAACAGGAATTCGCCTTTGTCACCCACCCTGTCGGGCACCCCGTTCAGGTTATAGTTGGTGGGAATGGTTTCAGGAAGGCTGCCCCAGATAATGCCGAGATAAATCATGGGGCCAAGCAGCAGGGCGAGCAGGAGGAACTCCTTGACATAATCCGGATGTTTCATGAGTCATATTTTTTTGGTCATTCAACGCCAGGCGTCAACACTCTTTCCGGTAAAAAACCAGGGGAGGAATGTCACAGCTGGTGGATTAGTTCTCTACTAATACTACATCCTTCGTGCCAAAAAGTTCAAAAATAACATACTAACAACTTTAGCTTTACTAATATTTTTAGTATTTTCGTTGTAAACAAAAGGTATATGCTGCTGGATGGCCAAAGGACGATTGCTCATTTTGACATGGATTGTTTTTTCGTCTCCGTGGAATGTCTGAAAGACCGGAGCCTGAAAGGCAAACCGCTCCTCGTGGGCGGGCGGGGCGACCGTGGCGTGGTGGCAGCCTGCAGCTATGAGGCGCGCACCTTCGGCATTCACTCCGCCATGCCCATGAAAATGGCGCTGCGCTTATGTCCGCATGCGATCGTGCGCGGCGGCGATGCGGAGGAATACAGCCGCTTCTCCGCGGAAGTGACCGCCATGATCTCCGAGGAAGCGCCTTTGTATGAAAAGTCGTCGATCGACGAGTTTTACCTCGACCTCACCGGCATGGACAAATATTTTGGTACCATGAAATGGACCAGCGAATTAAGGCAGAAGATTATCCGGAAAACCCAGCTGCCGATCTCCCTGGGGCTGGCCTCCAATAAAATGGTGTCGAAAGTGGCCACCAACGAGGCCAAGCCTAACGGGCAGCTCTCCATTCCCTTTGGGGACGAAAAAACATTCCTCGCCCCCATGGCCGTGGATAAAATCCCGATGGTAGGGAAAGAAACAGCCGCCCAATTACGGCGGCGCGGCGTGGAAACGGTGAAAACCCTCAGCGAGATCCCCATCGGCCTGCTGGAAGCCTGGCTGGGCAAAAACGGCATCTCGTTATGGAAAAAAGCCAACGGGATCGACGAAACGCCCGTCATCCCCTATCACGAACAGAAATCCATTTCAACGGAAAATACTTTTTCCTCCGATACGATCGACCTGCAATTCCTGCACAGCGAACTGGTACGGATGACGGAGAAAATCGGTTTCGAGCTGCGGCAGCAGGACCGCCTCACCGGCTGTATCACGGTAAAAATCCGGTATTCGGATTTCGAAACGGTCACCAAACAGATGAGTATTCCCTATACGTCGAGCGACCATGTGCTGCTGGAAAAAGTGAAGGAACTGTTTCACAAGCTGTACGACCGCCGTCTGCTCGTACGGCTGATCGGGGTGCGTTTCAGCCATCTCGTGTCCGGCAATTACCAGATCAGCCTGTTCGAGGATACACATGAAATGATTTCACTCTATCAGGCGATCGACAGCATCAAAAGCCAGTTCGGTTGGGAATTCATCATGCGCGGCAGCAGCAGCGCGCCGAGATTCGAGCCCGGCCTGCAACCGTTTATGAAAGAAAAAGCGCCGGTGAAGGAGGCCGTTTTCAAACGGCGGTATCCGGGTTGGGGAAGATGAAGGGATGATTCTTCAACGTATGAAATGAAGGTTCGTTCTACCGGTGATATCAGAAACCTGACCGGATAAATGTACTGTGAGAGCAGGCTTTGGATCGGAAGAAATGAAGACGTTCTTTCTGCCGGTGACGTCAGGAAGGTTCGTCGGGCAAAAGTACAGGGAGACGAGGTTTGGGATTGGAAGAAATGAAGACGTTCTTTCTACCGGCGACATCAGGAAGGTTCGTCGGGCAAAAGTACAGGGAGACGAGGTTTGGGATTGGAAGAAATGAAGACGTTCTTTCTACCGGCGACATCAGGAAGGTTCGTCGGGCAAAAGTACAGGTGAGACGAGGTTTGGGATTGGAAGAAATGAAGGCGTTCTTTCTACCGGCGACATCAGGAAGGTTCGTCGGGCAAAAGTACAGTGAGACGAGGTTTGGGATTGGAAGAAATGAAGGCGTTCTTTCTACCGGCGACATCAGGAAGGTTCGTCGGGCAAAAGTACAGGGAGACGAGGTTTGGGATTGGAAGAAATGAAAGCGTTCTTTCGTCCAGTGGTAACAGAAAGGTTCGTCGGGCAAAATACAGATGAGACGAGGTTTTGGATTGAAGGAAATGAAGGCGCTCTTTCTGCCGGTGGCAACAGGAAGATTCTTCGGGAAAAAGTTGGGTGGGACGAGGGTTTGGATTGGAAGACGTAAAGACGATGTTCCTGCCGGTGGCGTCAAAACGAAAGGACACAAATAAATTTTCAAGGGATGACATACAACATCAAATAACCGCAGCATTCATGTACTTAAACTGCAAATCATGGTTCAGCCTGCGCTATGGCACCATCCGCACCACGGAGCTCGTGGCGCTGGCGCGGGAAAACGGCATCACGGCAATGGCGCTGACCAATATCAACGCCACTACCGACAGCTGGTTCTTCGTGCTCGAATGCCAGAAAAACGGCATTAAGCCCATCCTCGGCGTGGAGTTCCGCAACGGGCCGGATTTCAAATACATCCTACTGGCCCGCAATATGGAAGGCTGGATGCATATCAACCAATTCCTTTCCCGGCACCTGCAGCAGGATATTCCATTCCCCGATAAAGCCCCCTTGCTGGAGCACACTTTTGTGATCTATGCCTGGGGCGCCCGTCACCCGGACAGCCTGGCGGCCCACGAGCTGGCAGGCATCCGGCCGCGGGAAATCAGCAAACTGTTCCGCGTAGACACCAAAAAGTACGCCCGCAAACTGGTCATCCTCCAGCCCCTCACCTTTTCGGACCGCGAAGGGCACGAACTGCATACCGTGCTCCGGGCAGTCGACAATAACATGCTCATCAGCCAGCTGCCCGTCTCGGAAACAGCCGGCATCGACGAAGGCTTCATCCCCCCGCTGCAACTGCTGGAACATTTTAAAGAGCTCCCGCACATCGTGCAAAACACCATCCGGGTGATGCATGAATGCGACATGTACCTTCAGCCGGGGCAGCACCTCACCAAAAAACGGTTCACCCACAGCCGTGAAGCGGATCGCGAACTGCTGCGCGACCTTGCCCTGGAAGGCATGGGCTACCGCTATCCGCCGTACGGCACGGAAGAAGCGCGGCGCAGGATCGAAAAAGAACTGGACATCATCAACACCCACGATTTTAACGCCTATTTCCTCATCACCTGGGACATTATCCGCTACGCCAAACATCGCGGCTTTTTCCATGTGGGGCGTGGCAGCGGCGCCAATTCCATCGTGGCGTACTGCCTCGGCATCACCAATGTGGATCCCATTGCGCTCGATCTGTATTTCGAACGTTTCCTCAATCCGTACCGCACCTCGCCGCCTGATTTCGACCTGGATTTTTCGTGGCGCGACCGAGATGATATCACCCGCTATATTTTCGAGAAATACACGAGCGACCATACCGCCCTGCTAGGCACCGTATCCACCTTCCAGACCAACTCCATCGTGCGCGAGCTGGGCAAGGTGTATGGGCTGCCGAAGGGCGAGATAGATAAAATCCTGGAACACCCTTACGAAGTGAAACTCGGTGGCGACAATATCCACCAGCGCATCATCCGTTTCGGGAAAATGCTGGTGCAGAACCACGAAGGCGAAACGCAGCCCTACCCTAACCAGCTGAGCATTCACGCCGGCGGCATCCTGATCAGCGAAGCCCCCATTTACCGGCACTGCACCACGCACCTGCCGCCCAAAGGATTCCCCACCGCGCAGCTCGACATGCACATGGCCGAAGCCATCGGCCTGTACAAGTTCGATATCCTGAGCCAGCGCGGCCTCGGGCACATCCGCGATACGATGGATTATGTCCGGGAAAACAAAGGCATCACCTTCGATATTCACGACAGCAAACCTTTCATGGAAGACGAAGCGGTGAAAAAAAACCTGCAGACCGTCAACACCATCGGCTGCTTTTACATCGAGTCTCCCGCCATGCGACAATTGCTGCTCAAACTCCGCTGCAGCGATTACATCACACTCGTGGCCGCCAGTTCCATTATCCGTCCCGGTGTGGCGCAGGCCGGCATGATGCGGCAGTATGTGTACAACTACAATCACCAGGACGAAGTGAAATACCTGCACCCGGTGATGGAAAGCCTCATGAAAGAAACCTTCGGCGTGATGGTGTACCAGGAAGACGTGATCAAAGTGGCGCATTATTTCGCCGACCTCGACCTGGCGGATGCGGACATCCTGCGAAGGGCTATGGCAGGGAAGTACCGCGGTCAAAACAACTTCGAAAAAATAAAGCAGCAGTTTTTCGACAACTGCGAACGGCTGGGCCGCGACCCGGTGGTGAGCCAGGAAGTATGGCGGCAGATTTCCAGCTTCGCCAACTTCTCCTTTTCGAAAGCCCACTCCGCCAGCTTCGCCGTGGAAAGTTACCAGAGCCTCTATCTCAAAACCTATTTCCCGGCAGAGTTCATGGTGGCGGTGATCAATAATTTCGGGGGATTCTATAACCGGGAACTGTATTTCCGGGAACTCCAGAAAACGGGCGTCCAGCTCCATCCGCCGTGTATGAACAACAGCCTCTACGCCACCCGTATCACCGGCAACGACGTGTACACCGGCTTTATCCACGTGGACCGGCTGGAGCAGGCCTTCATCGAAAAAGCGCTCGCAGAACGCGCGCTCAACGGGCCTTACACCGGCCTCGAAAATTTCATGGACCGCACCAGCCCCAAACCCGAGCAACTGGAGATTTTAATCCGTATCGGTGCATTCAAATTCACCGGTCTCACCAAAAAACAATTGCTGTGGGAAAGCTCCGGCCTGCTGAAACTTTCCGGCAGCGACGACTATAACCCGCGCCTGTTCAGCGAGCCTTCGCGCGACTGGCAGCTGCCCCACCTCGCATACCACCGCCACGAAGACGCGTTCGATGAAATCGAACTGCTCGGCTTCCCGCTGTGCTCTCCGTTTGATGTACTGGAGCACGACACCAGCGGCTACCTCCCCGTGGCCGCCATGAAAGAGCATCAGGGGCAGCATGTAAAAATGCTCGGCTACTTCGTGACCATCAAACACGTATACACCAGCAAAAACGAGCCTATGTGCTTCGGCACCTTCCTCGACCGGGACGGAGGTTTCCTCGATACGGTGCATTTCCCCGACAGCCTGCGCAAATATCCTTTCATGAAGGGCGGCTTCTACATACTCGAAGGCCGTATCACGGAAGAATTCGGGGTATTCACGCTGGATGTGAGTTATATGCGGAAGATCGGGTACTTCGAAGACAAGGCCCCGGCGTTGAAAAATGCGATGTAACCCACAATGGATGCAAGTTGCATGCGGGAGACCGGATACTTCGAAGACAAGGCCCCGGCGTTGAAAGATGCGATGTAAAAAGAAACGCTCCGTTAATAACGGAGCGTTTCGTATAATTTTCCCGTAGACGTAACCGGGCGTTTATTTCTGTAGTCTGATCATATCAGGATTGTCGCGAAGTTTGCCGCAACCTGGCGTCGATGCCAGAGAAGCAGCGCCTCAAACCTATTCCAGCCCGAACAGCCCCTGGTTCAGCAGCTGCAGGGTTTTTTCCTTGTGCTGCCCGCCTACCAGGATGGAAATGTTATGGCGGCTGCCGCCGTAGGAGATCATCCGTAAAGGCACTTCGTTCATCGCTTCAAACAGCTTTTTGAGGATGGAAGGCGTAGCCGCCACTTCGTTGCCCACGATGGAAACGATCGCCTGGTGGTGGTCGAGTTCCACGGTACCGAAAGGCTGCAGTTCTTTCAGGATCTGATCGAGGTTCTTCTGATCGTCGATCGTGAGGGAAACGGCCACTTCGGAAGTGGTGATCATATCGATGGGCGTGCGGTATTTTTCGAACACCTCGAATATTTTGCGGAGGAACCCGTAAGCCAGCAGCATACGGCTAGATTTGATCTTGATGGCGATGATGCCGTCTTTCGCAGCGATGGCCTTCACCCCGTTGCCGTTCGGCATTTCGGTAATGATGGTGCCTTTTGCTTCCGGCTGCATGGTGTTCAGCAGTTTCACGGGGATGTTAAAATGCTGTGCGGGCCAGATGGAAGCCGGGTGCAGGATCTTCGCGCCGAAGTAAGCCAGCTCGGCCGCTTCGTCGAACGACAGCTGGTCGATCGGGAAGGTTTTTTTCACGACGCGCGGGTCGTTATTGTGCATACCATCGATGTCTGTCCAGATCTGGATTTCAGACGCCCTGATGGCGGCGCCGATGAGGGAAGCGGAATAGTCGCTGCCGCCGCGTTTGAGGTTATCCACCTCTCCGCGTGCGTTGCGGCAGATATAACCCTGGGTGATGAACAGCGTGTCGCCTTTATGCTGATCGATCAGCGCGCTCAGTTTCACCTTCATGCGGGGGATTTCCGGCTCTTCGAACTCGTCGATGCTCATGAATTCCAGGGCAGGCAGCAATACGGCTTTGATGCCTGCGTCGTCGAGGTAGGCGCAGAACAGTTTGGTCGACAGCAGTTCGCCTTGCGCCAGGATGTCTTTATTGAGCGCTTCGTTGAAAGATATTCTCAGGATGATGTTCAGGAACTCAAAATGTTCGTCTACAATCGCCTTTGCTTTCTCACGGGCGGCCTCGCCTTTTACCAGTTCGGTGCAAAAGGTGCGGTAGTGGCTTTCCAGCTTGTCGATCTGCTGCTTGGCCTGTTCCTTCTTACCTTCCACCAGGGACTGGCTGATTTCCACAAGGGCGTTGGTGGTGCCCGACAATGCAGACAATACCACGATCTTGGCATCGCTGTCTGCAGTGATCAACTTCGCTACGGCATGCATGCGCTCAGGTTTACCAACCGAGGTTCCGCCAAATTTTAAGACTTTCATTTGTAGTTAAGGTATATATATGCTTAAAAATCAATTTTAAATTTCATCGCGATCTCTCCCAGGTCTTTTACCACGGGGGCCAGAAGGGGGATGCCGCTTTGGCGTCTTTCCGCTTCCATTTCCCGCTCCGGGTCGCCCGGGATCAGCACTTTCTCCTGTCCCTTCACGGTGGCGGCGTTCCGGAAGCGGCCTATCCAGTTGTCCATATGCGATTTGAACTCATCCGCCGGGCGGAAGGCGTCTACACGCATGGCGCCGAAGAAGTGGCCCAGGCCTTTACCCACCGGATCGGGCGGCAAAGGCAGGAAACTCACGAATGGCGGCGCCCAGGGGCCGTAATTGGCGCCTGAAAACACGGCCGAAAATATATCAACTATTGCACCCAGGCAATACCCTTTATGACTTCCATGCTCCCGGTCGCCTCCCAGCGGCAGCAAAGCGCCCCCGCTTTTCAGTTCGTTGGGGTTGGTGCTGGGCACGCCCTGTTTGTCCTGGATCCACCCCAGCGGCGCTTCCTGCTCCTTGCGTTGCAGGATTTCCAGTTTGCCGTTGGCGGCGGTGGTGGTCGCGAAATCGGCCACAAATGCAGGCTGTTGGCCGGCAGGAATGGCTACGGCGATGGGATTGGTACCGAGCATGCGCTCGGTGGCGAAGGTGGGCGCAACAAGAGGGCTGGCATTGGTCATCGCCATCCCGATCATATCGTGCTCCAGCGCCATCATGGCGTGATAACCGGCGATGCCGAAGTGATTGGAGTTCCGCACGCTCACCCAGCCGGTACCGGCCGTGCGGGCCTTTTCCAGGGCCACTTTCATGGCGAAGGGGGCTATCACCAGCCCAAGGCCGCTATCACCGTCCACTACCGCCGTGCTGGGCGTTTCATGCACGATCCTGATATCGGGCCTGGCGTTGATGCGGCCGGCTTCCCAGAGGCGGATATAGCCCGACAATCGTGCTACCCCATGGGAATCGATGCCGCGGAGGTCGGCGGACAATAACACCGTTGTGGCCAGTGCGGCCTCTTCCGGCGAGCAGCCCATCTTTGTAAATACATCCTGGGTAAATGCGTGCAGGTGCTCGTAAGGAAAAACTTGTTCCATGCTCTTGAATTATGCCTGCGCGGTAGGACCACCGAAATTCATCGGGATGGAAACAGGTTCCTGGTCCTGGATGGTGCCATGTGCGGATTCGTATTTTTTAATATTATCAACCATTGCCTTCATCAGCCGCTTGGCGTGCTGGGGCGTAAGAATGATACGCGACTTCACCTTGGCCTTCGGAAGGCCGGGCATCACATTAATAAAATCTACCACAAACTCTGACGGTGAATGTGTTATGATTGCCAGATTGGCATATGTCCCGTCTGCAATTTCCTCACTCAGCTCAATATTGAGCTGCTGTTGCTCTTCTTGTTTTTCCATTATGGGTGGATTAATACGGTACAAAAATATAAAAAGCCTTTTTAATGCCACGAAAAAAAGGCCGGCCCCACGGGGAGGCCGACCTTTGACATTGTAGCCACGTAGCTTCAAAATCTAAATCATGCTATAAAAAAGCCACAGAGGCTAAAGTCCGGACGGAACAACTGCTTATTTGCGGGTAATGGTTTCCCGTACGATACGCGGCGCGGCGGTGTTATACGCATAGTTCAGCGTAAACGATTTGGTGGCCGGGTCGTATTTGTTCACCCCGTAGCTCATGTCGATGTTCGGCGTAGCGCCTGCGGGCACGAGGGTTACGGAATTATCGGCATTGATGGTGATTTTCATCTGGTAGCCGGAACCACCCAGGTCGCCCAGGTTGGCCAGTACGGTACGGGGACCGATGGTTTGCAGTAACTTCTCCTCGTCGATGGCCCTCGGACCATTTACGGGGTGGAAGAACGTACCGCTTGCCTGGTATTTGCCGTCCCATTCGTTCTTGATGATCACTTCCACCAGCGCCACTTTTTTCGAGGAGGTCACCACCCCGTTCACGGCTTCCGTCATCACGAACGGCATGGCGTACTGTTTGGTGAGGTCGAGCAGGCCGGTGTTGATGTTGATCTTGATCGACTTGGAGATTTCACCGCTGGGGAACTTCAGATCGTACACCCCGTTGGCAAAAGGTACCGAGGGATCCAGCGTATAGGAATTGGCCGGCAGCGGAATGAACGTCCGGTGGCGGGAAGCGTTGATCTTGGTGATCAGGTTGGGATCTGCGCTGAGCTTCACCGATGTTTCCCCATTCAGCACCGCTGCATTATGCGGCGCCCTCACCACTTCGAGTACGTTCAGGGCCTGCGGGCTGTTTTTATAATCCACACCTACGATGATCATGGAATCTTTCACGGCAGGGATGCTGACGATGGTTTGCCCGGCGCCGTTCATGCCTTCTTCCTTATCGCAGGAAACGATGCCCGCACAAACGCCCAGGAGCAGCAGTGCTGTTTTGCAGTATTTAACTATGATTTGCATAACTGATTTCATTTAGCTTTAAAAGGTAACCTACTTGTCCCACCAAACTTTGGTATCGTGCGTATCGCCACCCATGCGGCTTACGGCTTCGTCGTACGCTGTTTTGTTGAGCGTGATCTCATTCACGGGGAATGCATACCGGCGGGGGATTTTTTTGCTGGCGTTCACAGCATGAATGGTGGGTTTGAGGAAGGGCCAGCCGGTCCTTCTCCATTCAGCCCAGCCTTCCCAGCCATTGGGATAGAGCGCGATCCATTTCTGGGTGCCCAGTTTCCTTTCGCGCTCGCCACCGGCCCAGGAGATTTTGGCGTCGGCGATGTAAGCATCATATTTGGCCTGATCGAACACACCCCATTGCTGCCAGGATGCTTTGATGGCATCTTTGTACAGTTGCTCGGCGTTCTCGCCGGTCCAGCCCAGCAGCGCCGCTTCGGAGCGGCACAGCAGGATCTGTGCGGCAGTGATCACGTAGTCGGGAGAAGTTTCACCCGTGATGGCGTCGCCTACTTCGGAGTAAGAAGGATGGGAAGCAGACCAGTCGATCAGCAGCTCACGGGTCAAACCGTAAGGCACCCCGATGATCTGTCCGCCGTGCGGGTTGCTGTATACATTCACACGGGGATCCGCGTACAGTTTTAAGGTATCCGCAAAGGTGGCGCTGATCGCGTAGTCGCTGCGGCCGTCGTACATCTGGTACCAGGGGTTTTTGAAAGAACCGCCGGGCCATTTCATGTTCACGTTTTCGCTGTTGAGATCCACCAGGCCGGCGGGATCCGCCAGTGCAGCCTGGAATTCCTTTTTGCCGATATCGCCGGCTTCCGCATTGCGTTTGGACAGGCGGAGCGCCAGTATCATCCGCAGGGAATTACCGAAACGTTTCCAGTCCGCCACATTGCCCTTGAACAGGATGTCGCCTTTCAGCGAGGCCCCGTTGTCGAACTGTGCGATCGCTTCTTTCAGTTCCTTGAAAAGATCCGTATAGATGTCTTTCTGTGCGTCGTATTTCGGCGTCACTTTACCGGTGAGCGCTTCGGTATAAGGCACGTCGCCCCACTGGTCCGTTACCAGCGCAAAGAAATATGCTTTCAAAATACGCGCGGCGGCCAGCTGGTTCGCGTTGGAACCGCCGGAGATTACCGTCGGCAGCGATTTGGTAGCATCGTCGCTGTTGTATTTGATGATCTGGTACAGATCTTCGAGCGGACCGGCGTAGAACGGCGCCCAGTTCCGCGCCGTCACGGAATACTGTGATTCGTCCGGGTACTGGGTTTGTGAGTTATACTGCACGTACATCGCTCCTTCGTTGAGGAAACGCACGTCGAACGCATACGTTGCCGTCATAGCCCTGCCGCTGCCCATGTACTGTAACGCACCGGTCAGCAAAGCAGATGTAACGGGTTCTTTGGTAGAGTTCGGCGATACGTTGGTATCTCCGAAATCGCGGCAGGCTTCCATGCTGAACAGTGCCGTGCTCAGCAATCCGATATATAATGGCCTCAAATATTTTTTCATGATCTGATTTTTTAGAATCCTAACTTGATATTTAAACCGATGGAACGAACGCCGGGCATCTGACCGTTTTCACCGAAACGACCGGACAGCTCGGACGGGTCAAAGCCTTTCTCTTCTGCGTGAATCAACCACACGTTTCTTGCCACAACAGAAACATTCGCACGGGTAAATATTTTCTTCGTCATTTTAGATACCGGGAAGTTGTAGCCGAGGCTTACTTCGCGCAGTTTGATGAAAGATGCGTCATAGATAGACATGTCCGCGATGTTTGAGTTGGTGCGGAACTGATGCCAGTAGGTTTGTGCGTCCACATATGTTTTAACGGGTTTGCCGTCTTCATCCACACCGGATACAGCTACACCACCGCCATCGGCCACCGGGTCACGAACCGGGATGCCTTTGTCGTTCAGCACGGCAGTTTTAGCGGTCAGGCCGGAGAAGGAGCCCCAGAAATCAGACAGGGAGAAATATTTGCCGCCTTTCTGGAAGTCTACCACTGCGGAGAGGTTGAATCCTTTGTATTCGAAGGAGTTGAACCAGCCGCCGGTGAAGTCGGGCAGTACGGAACCGAAGTAGAGGTTCTGCTCCATCATGTAGGTGCCGTCTGTATTCAGTACCGGCTGGCCATTGAGGCGTTTGATACCGTTACCGCGGAGCTGGCCCCAGGTTTCACCTTCTTTATGCACCACTGTCGCCACGCCGAAAGCCACGGCGGCACCGCCTCTGTCGCCATTCGGAAGGGTATAGGTTTTCACGTCTTCCGTCAGTTCCACCACTTTGGAGGTGCCTTTGGCGAAGTTTAGCGTGGTTTCCCAGGTGAAGTCTTTCGATTTAACAGGAACGCCTGTCAGTAACACTTCGATACCGCTCCTTTGCAGCCTGCCGGCGTTGATGGTTTTGGTAACGAAGCCGCTGGCGTTGGATACGTTCACGGTCAGGATTTCATCCTTTTTATCTTCGTTGTAGTATGTAAACTCAGCACCCAGGCGGCTGTTGAAAAAACGTACGTCCGCACCGATCTCGAAAGAACCGGAGAGCGAAGGCCTGATTTCCGAGTTAGGCAGGGTGTTGGGCGTTTGCATGATAGAGTTGCCGTCGAAGAGGTTGGAGCCTACGGTGTACAGCAGGTCGAGACCGTACGGGTCGAGGTCGGAACCGATCTTGGCGTAGCTGCCCCTGATCTTGCCGTAGTTCAGTGCGGGGAAACCTTCTTTCAGCCATTCGCTGAAGATCACGCTCGCACCCACGGAAGGATACCAGTAAGAGTTGTTATCCTTGGGCAGCGCGGAGCTGATGTCGTTACGCAGCGACATATCGAGGAAGTAGGTTTCTTTCCAGCCCAGTGTTGCACGGCCGTAAGCGCTCCGTACCGTTTTGTTGGTGCGGTTGTTACGGTAAGAGATCGGGTCTTTCGAGTTGCTGAGCGCAAACAGGTCCGGTACAGTGAAACCATTGTTGGTATTGGCCTGTATTTCGGAAAATTTGTTTTTGCGGACGTTACCACCGAGGTTCACATCCACGCTCAGGCCGTCGAAGAAGTTATTGGTGTATGTGGCCAGTACTTCGAAGTTGTCTTCGCGGGTGAGCGTCTGACGGGTGTCGTAGCCCTGTTTGATACCCGTTTGGGTAGCACTCGTTTCGATGATATAAGGCGTTTTGTTTTCGTAGTTGGTATTGAGCTCGTTCCTTCTTACAAAACCGGCGATACGGAAGTGATCGTTCAGTTTGTAGGTAAGGCTGAGATCACCGAAGAGGCGGTTCCTGTTCTGGATATTTTCGATGTTATCGAAATAGGAGAACGGGTTGTACCAATAGTTACCGCCGTAGAACTTCAGCTCGTTGGCGGAGGTATAGGAATCCGGGTTCAGGTGGTTCCAGCTGGCCAGTGAGCCCTGGGGCGCGCGGAGGTTCCGGTATTGCTTCAGTTTAGCCATATCCAGGTCGCGGTGGAACCACTGGTTGAATGAACCGGTGGAGTTGTTGGAATAACCGTCGATGAACTCACCGTCGAGCTTTTCCGTTACGTAATACACGTTGGAAGCGATGGTGAAGTGTTTGCCGAGGTCGAACGAGTTTTGTGTAGAGAGGCTGTATTTGCTCAGTTTGGAGCCCGGCATCACACCCTGGCGTTCCAGGTTGGTGAGTGACACGCGGATGCTGTAACCATCGTCCGCCTTGCTGAAGTTGATGTTGTTGTTCGCAGAAATACCGGTGTTGTAGAAGTCGCGCACGTTATTTTTCTGCGGCAGCAGTTTGGCGGTTTTACCGAATTCCGCGCCGGGATACCAGGCGTACCAGGGAATATATTCCTGGCCTACCATGCGTGGGCCCCAGCTGGCGTCATCGGAATAATCGTGATAGAATTTGCCGTCGAGCGCCTTCCAGGAATCAGGCTGGCCCGGCTGCCAGGTGTAGCGGCTGAGCTCGTATTTACCACCGCCCGCGTATTCGTTCTGATAATTCATCAGGTTGGTAACGCGGTCGAAAGTGGTGGTGGAGTTGAGTTCCAGGCCGATACCGGATTGACGGCGGCCTTTTTTGGAGGTGACGATCACCACGCCCGCATCTGCGCGCTGGCCGTACAGCGCCGTAGCGTTGGGGCCTTTCAGCACAGATACGTTTTCAACATCGTCCATATTGATGTCGTCCGGATTTACCGGCGTACCATCCAATACAAACAATGGGTTTTTATCCTGGAGCGAACCGGCGCCGCGCAGACGAACCACTGCGCCTTCGCCGATCTTCGCTCCGGATTGACCCATAATTTGTACCCCGGCTACTTTACCAGCCAGTGAGGAGTTGATGTTGGTTTCGCGGGTTAATGCCAGTTTGGCCGCATCTACCTGTTGCACTGCGTAGGATACGGATTTCTGGCTGCGCTTGATACCCAGGGCCGTTACGACTACTTCCTGGAGGTTGGTGTTATCAGGCGCGAGTGTGACGTTCAGGTTGGACTCACTGCCGGCTGCCACTTCTTTCAGCGTAAACCCGATGCTTCTGATCACGAGAACGGTGTTGTTCCCGGTTACATTGAGTTTGAAATTGCCGTTTTGATCTGTGGTAGTACCTGAAGTAGTGCCTTTTACCTGGACGGTGGCGAACGGTACAGGGGCCCCATCTTCCCCTATCACCTTACCTGTCACCTGGCGCTGCTGTGCATAGGCCAACGTGACAATCACCATAAGCATGGCGATGAAAAGCAAAGCTTTTTTCATAAAAAGAGATTCAGATTTTGGATGATGAACTTGTAATACTAAAAATTGGCGGTAATAGAATGAATTAAATAATGTCAGATTGGATTTAGGTCATAGCGATGATTTAGATTTTGTTTAAAATTGATTAGCGGTTGATATAAAATAATGTCTGATCATATAGGTTTTACGGTTAGCATGTTGCATACGTTTCCCGTAATAAAATTGCTTTATTACAAACCTGGGTTGCTACAATAAGTAAGGTTCATGGTAATAGAATGGCGATCTTTACCGTCGGTTGACTAAACGTTGAGATGCTCTGGATAACTTATTTCTCGGTTTAAATTTTGGCTTATTAATTTTCTCTCTTACCCCTAATTATTTCAGCGTTCAATTTTCGCTCCCTTCAAGTTCAGTATTTTGGATGACATTTGTAAGATAGGATTTTTTTTATTTTCAAAAATACATGGGTTAAAATAATGTTAAATCACATCAACTAGATAATTTCACAAGCGCATGTGAATCAACAAGATAAGATGATAATATTATTTAAAAAAATATTTATCCCTGTTTCACCCTCATGGTAAAAAGTGGCTGATTCTACTGATAATTCGGGATTTTTCGGGAGGTCGCGAACGACGATATGTTAATGCTTTGCTGGCAAGCGATCTGCCGGTTGCAAATTTGCAAGTTCTCTAAAACCCGCACTGCAATTGCAATTGCAAACTATTACTACCGGGCGCATACTGCCAGCGGCACCATGCGGTGAAGGCCCCACCCAACCGACACTGCACCAACAACTGTGCATTCCATCCCGTACCGGCATACCGGGCCAGCGCATTGTCGCCGGGAAACCCCTGACCCGCCAGGTATACCGCTTTTTCCCCGCCCGTTTCGAACCAGGTATACCCGGCGCCCACACGCCATTGCCGCCAGCGCGCTTCAAATTGCTGGTGCACCAGCCAGGCCGCCGGAGCGGCCTGTACCCGGCACTTCCAGCTGATCGCACGGGCCACGACGGGCATGGTGAACTGGCAACGGAATTGTTGCGCCGGGATGAGAGAATCAACGGTAGCCGGTTGTTTATACTGGTACCGGATTTGAACGGCGGTGTGCTTATCGGGCTGCCAGCTCAGGGCCGCCAATGCATCGTACCCCTGTGTGGGCGCATGGATACGGTACCGCAGCCAGGGAAAGCGGAACACATCCGCATAAGCCGCTATCTGCCAACGGCTGTTAACGCGGATGTGCAATGCGGCATACAGGCCGGACTCATTGCCTGCCGCCGGCTGTTCACCAAAGGCATTGGCATAAAAGGCCTGGTAGCCCCTTGCTTCATGTCGGAATACGAATCCTGCATCGACGTTCCGGTGAAGGGCCGCCAGCAGACCCTGCAACACCGCATACTCCCGGTTTTTATTCACCGCCGCCTCACCGAAGAAATGAACGTTCCGCCAGGTAGCGGCATAGTCGATGCCGGCATTGACGAACGTATGCCCGTCTGCACCGAACAGGCGGTACGGGGCACCGTCCTTAATGAAGGGCTTTGAAAACCGGTGCGCCAGCACGTTGAGCGCCACATGCCCCTGCGGGAGCAGCCATTTACTGACGGCGCCGGCGGTGTATTGCAGAACGGCGCCGCGCTTGGCCACCTCGGCCGCATTCCGGTGATAACCGCTGCTGGTAAGGGAGCCGCTACTGTCTGCCATGTCGAGGGAGCGGCGTGACAGGAAAGCGGTCCATTCCAGGCGCCCTGTTTTGAGGGTGAGGCCCGCTCCCCGGTAATAGTAAAACTCCCCCGCCGATGCATAAGGCCGCAGCACCTCCCCTTCCCGGCGCAGCTGCACGACATTCGCGCTTTTCCCGAACGACAACCCGTGCCATTGAATGAGGCCCTGCCCCATGTTGACGGTGAAGTCGCCCAGCGCGAGCGCCTTTAATCTCCCTGGCCGCCGGAGGAACAGGTGCGCGCCATAGTGATCGAATCCTTGCCGTTGAGCGCCCCTGAAAAACTGTTCGCCCGCGTCTTTCTCCATCACCACGCCCCAGCTGAGATGCGGTAAAAACTGGTAGCGATATCTTAACATGAGCTTATCGGCGCTGCCGCTGTAATTGTTCTTCATCCTGTCACCATTCCCCAACGGCCGCCCATAACGCAGGAGCAACACATGTTTCCCGCGGCGCAGGTAATCTTTCAGATGATACACCGGTTCCAGGTCATTGCCCGCCCGCACATACGGCAGCAGGGTTTGTATCAGCGGCAGGTCGAACCCCGGCACCGCCTGCAATTCGTAAAGGCTGATCAGCGGCCCGAGCAGTTGCCGGTAAGCAAGGAACTGTTCAACCTGCATGCCGCTGAGCAATCCAAGCGCATGCAGCGACGCCGCGTCGGCCGTATTGAGGTTCAGCTGGCGCACGGTGCGCGCCTCCCTTTCCTGGAAAGTTTCATCGTTTTCCAGCTGCGCATGCTCCTGTTCCGGCAGCTGTTCCAGCTGTTCTTCGTGCTGCGCCTGCAGGGAATGACTGCACAATAGCAAAAAGATCAGCCATTGCAGCCGGCCATAACTGGTCCTGCCACATTTCATCCGGCCAGGTATCAGGTGATCAAACCTTATACTGCCACTTACTATTAGCCGATGTTCCCTTTGTTGTATGCCCTTCCTTCCCATTCTTCCTATTCCCGTCCCCATACCAGCGTCACCCCGGGTGTAATGCCCAACAACAAATGATAACTCCCCGTAACGCCCACCTGCAAACGCCCTGCCCTGAATGCCGCACCGGCGAATTGCGTGGGCGGCGCGGCGGAAAACCCGGCCAGCAGCCATAAAGCATCTGCCGGCCGGTAAAGGCACTGTACCCGCGTAAACAGCGGCAGCTGCGCTTCTTTCCGCCATTCCCCCTCCAGCCGCAAGCCGGGCGCCGGCAGATAATACACCGATGCCGTGTAGGCGCCGGATGCTCCACCCGGCCCGTAACAATGCAGCCCCACCCTTAATTCCTTCGTCAGTTTCCAGACAAGCCCCAGCTCCGCCTCCAGCGCCTGCGCCCGGTAATTCAGGCACACCGCAGCCCGCAACCGTTCGCCCAGCGGCAGGGCATACCCCAGTCCCGCCAGCTGCTCCCGGTACAAAGGGAAACCGAACTGCCACAACTTGAACCCCAACACGCCGGCAGACACCGGCATGCCTAACGCCAGCGCGTACACGTTCATTTCCTTCAACAGGAAACGCCGCTCCGTATACAATCCTGCTGCGGGATGCTGCACATCCGCCATCGCGCCGGGATTCCTGAATACCTGAAATACGCTGGAAAAACTGCCGCCCGCGGGAAACTGCGGCATCTGTATGCATAACAACTGCATCAACAGCTGACAAACAATGATCTTCATACCTTTTACTGCTGGTTAACAAACATCAGCAAGATAGCAGCAGCCGGTATCTCCGCCAAAAAAAACATCTCCGGATTCAGGAGCATCAGCTGCCAAACCCGGAGATATTTTTTATCGTAACCCGCCGTGACGGCGCGGTGCGAAGTGACCCGAAAATCAGGTATATTGCTTTAAAACAACCCGTACAGTTCGGAATCTATTTTAGAAATGATCTCACCGAGATCTTCGTCCTTTTCAGGGAATTTGTTCTTGTCCACATCGATGATCAGCAAAGGCCCGTCCTTGTATTTCTCGATCCATGAATTGTAAAACTCATTCAGCCGCTTGAGGTAATCCAGCCGGATATTCTCTTCGTACTCGCGCCCCCGCTTCTGGATCTGCGCCACCAGCGTAGGCACGGACGCCTGCAGGTAAATCAGCAGATCGGGCGGCTTCACCATCGATTTCAGCGTCTCGAAAAAGTTGAAATAGTTGTCGAAGTCGCGCTTCGTCATCAGCCCCATTTCATACAGGTTGGGCGCAAAAATGTGCGCGTCCTCGTAAATGGTGCGGTCCTGGATAACGGTTTCCTTGCCGTGCTGGATATCCACCAGCTGCTTCAGCCTGCTGTGCAGGAAGTACACCTGCAGGTTAAACGACCAGCGGGGCATATCGTCGTAAAAATCGCTCAGGTAGGGGTTATGCTCCACATCCTCGAACTGGGGCGTCCATTTGTAATGCTTCGCCAGCATTTCGGTCAGCGTGGTTTTGCCTGCGCCGATATTGCCGGCTATCGCAATGTGCTTGATTTTATTTTTTGCCATGCATGGGGGAATGAACGAATCAATAATAATTTAAACCCATCAGTTTGCGTGCTTCCTGTAAAGTCTGTACCGCAGACGCACGGGCCTTCTCGGCGCCTTCCCGCATGATGCGGTTCAGGTAAGCCTGGTCGTGCTCGATGGCTTCCGCCCTTTCGCGGATGGGTTTAATGAAAGCCGCCATGTCTTCCGCCAGCTGCTTTTTCAGATCGCCGTAACGGATGCCGCAGTTGTTGAAAGCATCGGTGAAATGCTGCACGGTATCGGGTGTAGACACCAGGCGCATGATGGTAAAGAGGTTGCTGATATAATCCGGCATCACGGAATTGGGTTCCTGCGGGCCGCTGTCTGTTTTGGCTTTTTTGATTTTGCTGCGGATGGCGTCGTCGCTGTCGTTGAGGTAAATGGTGGCGTTCTGGTTTTCGCTTTTGCTCATTTTCCCGTTACCGTCGAGGCTCATGATACGGATAAGATCGTCGCCGAAATTGAAGGGGACCGGTTCGGGGAACAGCTGCCCGTAGCGGTTGTTGAAACGCTGCGCGAAGTTGCGGCTCATCTCCAGGTGCTGCTCCTGGTCTTTTCCCACGGGCACTTTATAACCGCGGTGAATGAGGATGTCGGCCGACATGAGCACCGGGTACGTCAGCAAACCGGCATTCACGTTATCGGGGTTCTGGCGCACCTTGTCTTTGAACGTGGGCACTTTTTCCAGCTCACCTTTATACGCCATCATATTGAGCATGAGATACAGCTCGGCAATTTCAGGCACGTCGCTCTGCACATAGAGGGTCACCTTTTCCGGGTCGAGGCCGGAGGCGATATTTTCCGCCAGCACCCGGAACACGTTGCCGCGAAGGGCCTTCGGATCGGGGTGGGTGGTAAGGGAATGCCAGTCCGCCACGAAGAAATAACAGTTATACTCCTCCTGCATGCGGATGTAGTTGCGGATGGCCCCAAAATAGTTCCCGAGGTGCAATATGCCGGTAGAGCGGATGCCGCTCACAACGATTTCTTTTTCCTTTCCCATATCGGGGCGCAATTTAAGAAAATTGGCCGCCATTTATCCCTAATTTTGCGAACCGGTCACATTTATCGGTGATATCGGTACTATTTATTAGCTTTAATTCGTTAATTTGAACTCATGGAAGTGAATGATGCCCTGATCCGGCAGCTGGGAACCCTGGCAAGGCTGGAAATCAACCCGGGAGAAAGTGAAGAGATCCGGCAGGACCTCCAAAAAATGATCACCTTTGTGGAGAAACTGGCGGAACTGGACACGAAAGATGTGAAACCATTGCTGCATATGACTGCTGATACCAACGTGCTCCGCAACGATGAAGTGCTACCCGGTATCAGTCGTGAAGAAGGCCTTAAAAATGCGCCTGCCCATACTGAGGAGTATTTCAGCGTCCCTAAAGTAATCAAGAAATAAACTATGGCCCAGTCTTCTGTCATCCATCTGGAACAAATCAGGAAAAGCTATTTCATCGGGAAAAATGAACTGCCCGTACTGAAAGGCGTATCCCTCGACATTTTCAAGAACGAGTACGTAGCCCTGATGGGCCCGTCCGGTTCCGGCAAATCCACCCTGATGAACATTCTCGGGGCGCTGGATACGCCTACCAGCGGCAAGTACGTATTGAGCGGGCATGATGTGAGCAGGATGGAAGACAATGAGCTGGCCCGTATCCGCAACCAGGAAATCGGTTTCGTTTTCCAGCAGTTCAACCTGATGCCCCGCCTTTCCGCCCTCGAAAACGTGGCCGTACCGCTGATCTATGCCGGTATCAGCAAACGCGACCGGGAAGAGAAGGCCCGTTTGATGCTGGAGAAAGTAGGCCTCGGCGACCGGTACAAACACAAACCCAACGAGCTCTCCGGCGGCCAGTGCCAGCGTGTGGCCATCGCCCGCGCCCTGGTGAACGACCCTTCGCTCATCCTCGCCGATGAGCCCACCGGTAACCTCGACACGAAAACCTCGATCGAGATCATGGAGATCTTCGGCAAAATCCACGCTTCCGGCAACACCGTGGTGCTGGTAACGCACGAAGAAGACATCGCCGCACACGCCCGCCGGATCATCCGCCTGCGCGACGGCCTCATCGAATCCGACAAACTGAACGAAATCAGGGAAGCAGTCAGCACCAACTGACCACACCCGTAACATACCCGGGGCGGCAGCATGTTCTGCCGCCTTTTTTATTTCTTTACCTTCGTAAAAACGGCGATTATGGCAATGAAGATATACACCAAAACGGGCGACAAAGGCAAAACCTCCCTGATCGGCGGCACCAAAGTTGCCAAGAGCCACCTCCGGATCGAAACGTACGGCACGGTAGACGAATTGAATTCCTGGCTGGGGCTGGTGAACGATTATATGGAAGAAACCGCCGTAAAGACGCTCATCCGCGAGATACAGGACCGCCTCTTTACGGTGGGCGCTTCGCTGGCCACGGACCCGGATAAAGACACCAAAATGAAAATCCCCGACCTGCATGAGGCCGACGTGCAGGTGCTCGAAAACAGCATCGACCAGATGAATACCGTATTGCCCGAAATGAAATTTTTTGTGCTGCCCGGCGGCCACAAAGCCGTGTCGCACTGCCACATCGCCCGCTGTGTATGCAGGCGCGCGGAAAGGCTGTGTGTGAACATGCAGGAACAGGATATGCACGTGGAACCGCTGGTGCTGCAGTACCTCAACCGGCTGAGCGATTACCTGTTCGTACTGGCGCGGTATGTGGGCCATCAGTTGCAGGCGGAAGAAATCCCCTGGCGGCCGCGGGTATAACTACTTGACTACTTTCGTGATTTCGGTGCTGCCCATCACCTTATTGCCTTCTTTCCCGTAATTCACGGTTTTCACCACACCAAAGCCCGGCGCGAACCATTCCGCTGCGTTGAAAGGCATTTCCATGTCTTTTCCCATCATGTTCATTTTGAAACTGGCGGCATAGGTGATTTTGTAACAGTCCCAGGTACCGGCCGGCGTGGTCACTTTCTCTTTCCCCGTCACCTTGCGGTCTTTCACCGCGTAATCCATCTTCATCTTCATGCCGTTGGCCTCGGTATCCATGCTGAAATTACCATCGGACAACTTCTGCCCCACAGACAGCGTTCCGGGATAACTGAGGTAGGCAGCGGAGGTTTTGGCTGAACCGGCTCCCTTGCCGCCCGGCATGGAAGGCATGTTCATTTTCATGTCCACAAAAATGCCGTTGCCGTTGCATTTGAAAGTACCCTGGCCGGATGTGATGGTTTTCCCGTCTTTCCCCGAAAAAACAGACGTGAAGGAGGAAACCAGGTCTCCCCCTTCTTTTTTGACATCGGCTATCTTAAAATGCTGCTTGCCAATGGAAGCGCCTTCGCCGTTAAAAACGGTCATTTCCACTTCCGAGTTGGACACCATGTAGTAATAACTCCTGCAATCCTGCGCAGCAACAGCGAGAGCAGTCAGAAAAAACGTGGCAGTTATCCAGAGACGTTTCATTGGGGTTCGATTGTGTTATTCAATTTACGCATTTAGACGCAAACGTTGCTCATTTTGTCAGTTTGGTGAGCACCTGCGTGCCGTAGGGTTCTTTGCTTTTGCCTCCCGGCGAAAGATGATGGGTTTTAACAACGCCGAAACCGGGCGCAAACCATTCCCGGCCCCCAAGCTGGGATGCCGAGCCACCGTCCCCCGGCCCGTCCAGTGAGGAATTGGCGTCATAAGTGATGACACAACAGGTCCAGGTACCGGCAGGGGTAGTGATTTTTTCTTTTCCAACCACCTTCCTGTTCTTTATCTGGTAGTGCAGCTTCATTTTTTTGCCATTCACGGTCGCTTCCGTGCGCACATAGCCATCCGGCAATTTCGTTCCCACCGACAACACCGCCGGATACCTGAGATAGCCGCCGGTAGGCATTGCGGCAATCCTGTAGCTGATCAGGGGCATATACACAAAATACTGCTGTACGTCCACCGAAGCGCCCGTACTATCGCATTTAAAATCAAAACTGCCTTTGGAAACCGTTCTGCCGGTCCTGTCGGTCAGCGTTGCCCGGATATTAGCCATCACTACCCCCTTGTCATTTTTCACGCTTTCCACCTTATACACAGCTTTCCCATCCGGCAGGCCGCCAATGTTATAAAGAGAAATTTCCGCGGAGGCCTGCGGCGTGCTGTAAAAATATTTGTTGCAGTCCTGTGCGGCAACGGTCCCTGCCGCCAGCAGACAGGTAAGAGATAACAGGAAACATTTCATAGATATACGTTTGTAATATGCAAACTACTCGTAATACCGGATTTGCTACTTGAAATATATCAAACTGTTTATCAACCAATTACGACTTCCGCCTTCCGAATTCGTAATTGAATCCGTAGGTTTGCAAAAATTTTTCTGATTCATGGATTTGATTAAGGAATTGCGCTGGCGGGGAATGGTGCAGGATATTAAGCCGGGCACGGAGGAACAGTTGCAAAAGGAAATGACCACGGCTTATATCGGTTTTGACCCTACGGCAGACTCCCTTCACGTGGGCAACCTCGTTCCCATTATGCTGCTGGTGCACCTGCAGAAGGCGGGGCACAAACCCCTGGCTCTCGTAGGCGGCGCAACCGGTATGGTGGGCGACCCTTCCTTCAAGGCGGAAGAAAGAAAGATGCTCGACGAAGAAACGCTGCTGCATAACCAGCGCTGCATCAAAGCGCAGCTGGAAAGGTTCCTCGATTTCGACCCCGCCAGACCCAATGCGGCCGAAATGGTGAATAACTACGACTGGTTCAAGGGCATCACCTTCCTCAGCTTCATCCGCGACGTGGGCAAACACATCACGGTGAACTATATGATGGCGAAGGATTCGGTGAAAAAACGCCTCGAAGGCGAAAGCGGCATGTCGTTTACCGAGTTCTCCTACCAGATGATCCAGGGTTATGACTTCTACCATCTTTACAATACGAAGAACTGTAAAATGCAGATGGGCGGCTCCGACCAGTGGGGCAATATCGTAACCGGCACCGAGCTGGTGCGCCGCATCGGCGGCGGGGAAGCCTACGCTTTCACCTGCCCCCTGATCAAAAAGGCGGACGGTACCAAATTCGGCAAATCGGAGAAAGGCAACATCTGGCTCGACCCGAAAAAGACCACGCCCTACGAGTTTTACCAGTTCTGGCTGAATGCCGGCGACGAAGACGCGGTGAACTACATCAAAACCTTCACCTTCCTCGACGAAGCCACCATCAACGCCCTCGTGGAAGAACACCAGCAGGATCCCGGCAAACGCGTGCTCCAGAAACGGGTGGCTAAAGAAGTGACGAGCTTCATCCACGGCGAACAGGAATATGAGTTCGCCATCACCACCTCCCAGATCCTCTTCGGCAACGCCTCCGTGGACGTACTGAAATCGCTGTCTGAAGAGCAGCTGCTGAAGGTCATGGCCGGCGTGCCCCAGTTCGAAGTAACCGCCACCGACCTGGCCGCGGGTAAAGACGTGGTGAGTTTCCTGGCCGATGCGGGCATCTTCCCCAGCAAAGGCGAAGCCCGTAAAACCATCCAGAATGGCGGCGTAAGCATGAACGGCAGCAAAATCACCGCCATCGACCAGCCGATCAACAACGATGCGCTCATCATCGGGAAAAACATCCTCTTCCAGAAAGGGAAGAAAAACTATATCCTCGTGAAAGTGGTGTAATCCACCCCTCACGGGTCGAACGGCGCAGCTTACTCCGGTACTGCGCCGTTTTTTATGCCCTGCTCTACCGGGTACCCCTTCCTCAGCCAGACGGACAGCCCGGCGGTCATCACATACACCTTTTCGAAGCCCATGTTCCGCGCGCGTTTGGCGGCATAGGGCCCCGCGCCGCAAAGCGCGTCCGAGCAATAAAACACCAGCGTGGTGTTGGGGTCGGCGCCGAGGTCCTCGGCGGAATAATCTCCCGGGTCCAGGTGCCTGGCCCCGGGGAGATGATGACGGCGGAAGGAGGAAACAGGGTTGTTATCGATGGTGACAAATCCGGGCTTACCGAGCATCTGCCGCACCTCTTCGGGGCTTATTTCCGTAAGGCCGAAGAGCTTGGTGGTAGTGATTCTCATGGCTTTTTTCGACAAATGTCCTCCCCCACGGTGACAAGGGTATGTCAGCAGCAATGGCCCGGAGGGAACATTTTCCCGGCAACGGGCCGCTTATCCGGGCAAAACAATTGATAATCAATACTATGCCAACCTATCTGCCTCCTTACAGGCGGCAAAAAGCGATCGTGGAAAAGATTGAGCGCTCTCGGGCGCATCTGCCATGTTACTCTAAAACATACAATATCAACACATTATAATAATCCACTTGTCAATGCTTGAACCGAATATGGTATCAAATTGTCTGAAACCGTTACTGCTATTGTGTTTATAAGTATATACGCCCTATATACGTCCTATATACGTTCTATTTGCTTCCTATATGCTTCCTTCTTTTAAAGGAAGGAAGCATATAGGGCTTAAATAGGAAAAATATAGACTGAAAGAACTGTTTATAATAATGAGATGACCAGTGTGCCGATAAACAAGAAAGGGGCTGCAACCGGCTTTTACCAGTCACAGCCCCTTTTTCAGGAAGGCCTTCGGCCCGTTACTTCAGGTCGTACTTGTATTTATACCTTTCGTACAGTTGTTTGTGTTTGTCTTCCAGGCTTACCTCGCGGCCCTGGATGTAGGCACGGGTGATCACGCTGCTTTTCATATCGAGGATATCGCCGGTGCTCACCACGATGTTGGCGTCTTTACCTACTTCCAGCGAACCGGTTTTGTCGGCGATTCCCAGGATTTTGGCCGGGTTGAGGGTTACGGCGCTCAGGGCCTCCTCTTTGCTCAGGCCATAGGCGCCTGCGGTGCCTGCATTGAAGGGCAGGTTGCGCTGCTGCCAGAAACCTTCGTTGCTGATGCAGAACAGGATGCCGGCTTTCTGTAACTGGGCGGCGGTTTTGTAAGGCTGGTCCACATCATCGTCGGCCATTACGGGCAGGCTGTGCGGCTGCGCCAGCACTACCGGGATGTTCTGTTTTTTCAGCACATCGGTAATGAGCCAGGCATCGGTGCCGCCCACGATCACCACGTCGAAGCCGAATTCTTTGGCGATGTCGGTGGCTACGATCAGCTCTTTCACCAGGTCGCAATGGATGAAGAGTTTCTGTGAGCGGTCGAACAGGCCTTTTACGGCTTCGTATTTCAGGTTGGTTTCGCTGTGTTTGGCTTCAGCCAGGTAGCCTTTGGCCGCGCGGAAAAACGCTTTGACTTCGTCTATCTTGGCCATGGCGGCTTTTACGGCATCGTTGCTGGGACCTGCGGCGGAACTGCCGAAGGGGTTGCTGCGGGCCATCAGGCGGGGCATGTAGAAATGAATGCCGTTATCGGTTTTATACGCCGCGTCTTCCCAGTTCCAGGCATCTAGCTGTACCACGGAAGAGCTGCCGCTGATGAGGCCGCCCTGCGGCACCGCATGCGCCAGCAGAATGCCGTTGGTGCGCAGGGTGGCGATCACTTTGGAATCGGTGTTGTACGATACGATGGAGCGTACGGAAGGATTGATCTCCCCTACCTCTTCATAGTCGTTGGTGGCTCGTACGCTTTCCACCTCGGTCAGGCCCAGGCTGCTTTCCGGCGCAATGAGGCCGGGGTATACGTGCTGCCCCTGCAGGTCGAATACTTTTACATCGTCCATCGGGATGGCCACGTTGGCGCCCACGGCAATGATCTTGCCGCCGTTGAAACCGATGGTGCCGCCGTTGATCACCTGGCCGTTGCCCACGTGAATGGTGGCGTTCTTCAGGAACACCAGGCCCTGCTGCGGCCTGGCGGGGTAAACCGTTTCCTGGGCCTGTGCGTACAGGCTGCAGGCGGTGAGCCCCAATATATAGCTGAATACTTTTTTCATGTTTTTTGTCTTTTCAGTTGCCGGATGGAACGCGATCACGTTCCATCTATATATGGTTTACTGGTTATTCGTTCCCTGCTCCGCGTCGTGCAGAATGTGGTGCTGGTGGCCGGCGTGCAGGTCTTCGCAATGATATATTTCCTCGCGGCTGGGCGTTGCTTTCTGCGTGGGCAGGCCTTTTTTCTTGTCGCCGAGCATTTTGCCGATCAGGCGGTTACGCTCTGCGGCGATGCGGCTGCGCAGCTCCAGGTCTTTTTCGCGGTCGAAATAGATGATACCGTCTACCATGGTTTTTTCGGCTTTGGCGTAGATGCTCAGCGGATGATCGCTCCACAGCACGAGGTCTGCGTCCTTCCCGGTTTTGATACTGCCGATGCGGTCGGCCACATGCAGCAGCTGGGCAGGATTGAGGGTTACCATCTTGAGGGCGTCTTCTTCATTCACCGCACCATACTTCACGCTCTTGGCGGCTTCCTGGTTGAGGCGGCGGGCCATTTCGGCATCGTCGGAGTTGATGGCCACGGTAAGCCCTACACGCTGCATGATGGCGGCGTTCTGGGGGATGGCGTCCACCACTTCCATTTTGTACGCCCACCAGTCGGCGAACGTAGACGCGCCTGCACCATGCGCTTTCATCTTGTCGGCCACTTTATACCCTTCCAGGATGTGGGTGAAGGTGTTCACCTTGAACCCGAAGCGGTCGCCGGTTTTGAGCAGCATGTTGATTTCGCTCTGCACATAGGAGTGACAGGTGATGAAACGTTTTTTGTTCAGGATTTCCACGAGTGCGTCCAGTTCGAGGTCGCGGCGTTTATTGGCGCCTGCCTTTTCGTAGTCGCGGGCGCGGGTGAAGGCATCCGCCAGCACCTGTTCAACGCCCATGCGCGTCTGCGGGAAACGCACGCGTTGCGCGGCGCCCCAGTTGGATTGTTTTACGTTTTCACCCAGCGCGAACTTGATGAAGCCGTCCCAGTTCTGGAACTTCAGCTGCTCCGCATTGGCGCCCCAGCGCAGTTTGATCAGCTGGCTCTGGCCGCCGATGGTGTTGGCGGAACCGTGCAGCAGGTGCGAGGAGGTAACGCCGCCGCTCAGCTGGCGATAGATGTTCACATCGTCGGGATTCACGACGTCGGCTATACGCACTTCGGAGGTTACCGACTGGGTGCCCTCGTTCACGCCGCGGGAAATCGCGATGTGGGAGTGCTCGTCGAGGATGCCGGGCGTGAGGTGTTTGCCGGTACCATCTACCACGCGGGCGTTGCCGGCGCTGAGGCCTTTGCCGATCTGCGCGATCTTGCCGTTGCGTACCAGTACATCGGCGCCTTCGAGCTTGCCTTCTTTTTCATTCGTCCATACGGTGGCGTTGCGGATAAGAATGTCTTCCTGCTTGGGCAGGGTCTCATAGCCGTAGCCCACGAAAGGATAATATACTTTGCCCAGTTCGGGAGCGGTTTTCTTTTTGGCGGTGTCTGCTTTGGCAACGAAGGGTTTCGAGAACGTGGCGGTCCAGTTGCTGTACACGCCCGCTTCATTACTACCGGAGCCGCTCCAGGTATTATCGGAGCCGATCACGCCGCTGAGGCGGAGCTGCTGCTTACCGTCTTTGGAGTTATTAACGACCATTTTCACCAGCTGACCGTCCACCTCGATTTTACCGGCAATGCTGTCTTTGTTGCTCAGGCTGAGGGAGGCCGGGGTGCCTTTGATCTCCACCGGGTAATTCACGTTGTTGAAGCTGATCACGTAGGAACCGCGAAGGTCTTTCCAGCCGTCTTCTTTCAGCGCGTATTTATTGCCCTGCACCCAGTTCTGGTGGATGATGGTGTTTTCCGCGAACACGGGGCCCGAGGTCACCAGGAAGTTGGCGATTTTACCGGCATCGAGACTGCCCACTTTATCGTACGCCTTGATCAGCGTCGCCGGCGTTTTGGTGAGCGCTTCGAGCGCTTTCTGTTCGGAGAGGCCGTATTCGATCGCCTTGCGCAGGTTGGCCAGGAAGGATTTGGCATCCTTCAGGTCGGCGGCGGACAGGCAGAAAGGAATGTTCGCTTTCTCGAAAGCGCCGGCGGCGGTGGGCGCCAGTTCCCAGTGTTTCATGTCCGACAGCGCTACAAAACGCGCGTCGTTCGGGTCTTCCACATCGGTTGCCTGCGGGAAGTTGAGGGACAGGATGTAAGCTGCTTTGGTGGCGGCAATTTCCGGTATACGCTGGTATTCGTTGCCGCCCGCCTTGATCACATACTGTACGCCGAACTCGTCACCGATCTTGTCGGCGCGCAGGGCGTTCCATTTGTCGCCCGCATCGAATATCTGCACGAGCGACTGGTTATCGTTCCAGGCCTGGAGGCTGAGGTTCAGCCCTTCTTTGGTGGGGCCGGATTTATACCACTGCGCATCCAGGTACTGCTGGCGGAGCAGGGCGATCACGCCCATGAGGGAAGAAGGATAATCCTGCGTGGAAGAGCCTTTATCGAAAGAATAATGTGCGGAGGCTTTGGGCAGCAGCACGGTTTTATTCTCCCTTTCCGCCGCCAGGCTTACCAGTGCGCCGGTACCGCGGGCGATACCGTCGTTCTGGTGCGTGAGCACGGCGCCGAAGCCCTGCTCGCGGAGGGATTTGGCTTTTGTATCATCCACCGTAAATAACTGTACGGCGTTCACTTCGCTTTTGATGGCCTGGTTCCAGCCATAGGCGCCCTTGGTGTTCGACAGGAACTGCGGGCCGCCCCCGCCGCCGAAACCGCTGAATGAGCGGCGCTGCACGGCGGGCATGCCATAGTCGCTGTAAATGTCCACAAACGAAGGATAAATGAACTTGCCCTTGCAGTCGATCACCACGGCGTCTTTCGGGATGGCCACGGAAGCGCCTACCGCGGTGATTTTACCGTCGCGGATAACGAGGGTAGCGTTGTTGAGGGTGGTTTGCGCGTCTTTTACAATGGTCGCATGGGTAAAAGCATAGCAGTCTTCTTTCGGATCCGCCACGCCGTTCACGGGCCAGGTTTGCTGGGCGCTGGCGCCGAGGCCGGCCAGCAGCAGCCCGATGGCGCCCAATACGGAACGGTACCGTGCATGGGTTAACCGGGAGCCGTAGCGTTGCGGCTTCTGTTGTAACAAATTTGGTTTCATGTTCGATTTACTTTTAGCATTTAGATGATGGCTGAAAAAAACCACCGGTACAGGTTCAGATTAAATAAATGTCCGGCATCAGGTCACAATACAGCTACAAGCGTTAAATTTAACAAATGATTGACCGCTTGCCTCACTATTTGGGATAAATTTTACGAGCGGTATAAAAGTTGCGGAAAATAAGATAATCGATAGTTATGAAAATGAAATCATGCCTCATGATGGGGATGTTCCTGCTGACGGTACTGGCTGGACAGGCACAGGAAACGGCCAGGGTTAAAAGGGATAGATGGGATGCTGCTTCGAAGGCCGACAAGATGTCTGACAAGCTGTACCGGGAGCTGAACCTCACCAGGGCGCAGAACGAACAGATCCATGCCATCAACAGCGATATTTCGCGCCGCCGCGATGCCGCCCGCCGGGATACCACGCTGGACGCCCGCCGCAAGATGCAGCTGCGCCAGCAGCTGGATGCCGAACGGAGCAACCGCTTCAAAAGCGTGCTCACGCCTGTTCAGTATAAGAAGTGGAACGACTGGGAGCTGAAAAAGAAAGAGCAGCTCGAAGCGAAGATGGACCGCAAGCAGGATAAGCAGTTGGCCCGAAAAGCGAATCCCTGATGGAGCACTTCGCAGCGCAGGCCATTGAGATATTCCGGCATGGAGTGGCCGCGGTGCAGCCGCAGCAGTTCATGCGCGCGTGCATGCCACAGGAACTTGCCGCTGCAGCAAAACGCATTTTTGTGCTTGGCGCCGGCAAAGCCGCTGCGGCCATGGCGCACGAAGCGGAGCAACTGCTGGAAGACAGGATCACGCAGGGCCTCATCGTAACCAACGATGCTTCCCCTTTTCCCCTTTCCCGCATACAAACGATCATCGGCGGGCACCCCGTGCCCGATCAGAACAGCCTCATTGCCGGGATGGCCATGCTCGAAATGGCCGGCGCCATGCAGGCGGGCGACCTGGTGCTGTTCCTGCTGTCCGGCGGCGCCTCCGCATTACTGGCCGATGCACCGGAAGGCGTGCCCCTCGGGGAGTTGCAGGGGCTCTTTGATGTGCTGCTGAAAAGCGGCGCCAACATCCGGGAAATGAACGCGGTGCGCAAACACCTCTCCGCCATCAAAGGCGGGCAGCTGGCGCGCAGACTTCACCCGGCCGACATCTACACCATCATTCTGTCTGACGTGCCCGGCAACGACCCCGCTGTGATCGGCTCCGGGCCTACCGTTGCAGACCCGTCCACTTTCGCCGACGCCTGGGCCGTGCTGGAAAAATACGGGCTGGTGAAGGATTTGCCGTCGGGCATTTTGCATCACCTGCAACAGGGCCTCGCCGCGCAAATCCCCGAAACCGCCAAACCCGGCACGATGGCGCATGCCCGCCATTGTGTGGCGGCCAGCAACAGCATTGCGCTGGAAGCGGCGCGCAACAAAGCGGAAGCATTGGGGTACCATACCACGATATTGACAGACACCATTACCGGCGAAGCCAAAGAAACCGCCCACCGCCTTGCACAGCAGGCCATCGCTTACGAAGGCCCGTTTCCCGCATGCCTGCTGGCCGGCGGCGAAACCACCGTGCATGTGACCGGCAGGGGCAAAGGCGGCCGTAACCAGGAGCTGACGCTGGCTGCCGGCATTGCACTGAAAGATGCACCGTATATCACTTTCCTCTCCGCCGGCACCGACGGCATCGACGGACCCACCGATGCGGCAGGGGCCGTGGTGAATACGCACATCCTGCAACATGCGCCCGATGCCCATCCTTACCTGCACAACAACGACGCATATCACTTCTTCGAAAAAACGGGTTCGCTGCTCAAAACCGGGCATACCCATACCAATGTGATGGACCTGATGGTGATACTGCTGCAACAGCCGCCCACATTCCGTTAAAACTTTTACTACCCGTTAACAACCGGCGGAAACATGCGCCCCGCCCCGGCTGCAGCGTTTGAAATTTGCAGTTTTTTCGCGCAAACAGGATATTTCTTGCCGATTATTTGCATATCCCGCATTTGATTCTATTTTTGGGAAACTAAAAAAACATTCAGAGTATGTTGAGAATGGAACAGACCTGGCGATGGTTCGGTCCCAAAGACCCGGTAAGCCTTTCAGACATCCGCCAGGCGGGCGCCACAGGTATCGTTACCGCATTGCACCACGTTCCTAACGGCGTTGTTTGGAGCAAAGAGGAAATCATGCAGCGCAAACAGGAAATAGAAGCCGCAGGCCTTACCTGGTCTGTTGTGGAAAGTGTTCCCGTACATGAGGACATTAAAACGCAAACCGGCCGCTTCAAAGAATACATCAAGAATTACCAGCAAAGCCTCCGCAACCTCGCCGCCTGCGGCGTGTACACGGTCACGTATAACTTCATGCCCGTGCTCGACTGGACGCGCACCGACCTTGCCTATACGGTGGAAGACGGTTCCAAAGCCCTCCGGTTCGACAAAGCGCAGTTCATGGCCTTCGACCTGTTCATGCTGCAAAGGCCCGGCGCGGAAAACGATTATCCCGAAGAGGAGATCTCCCGCGCCAAAGAGCAGTTCGACAGTATGACCGACGAAGAGAAGACCGTGCTGCAACGCAATATCATCGCCGGTTTGCCGGGCTCCGAAGAAAGTTTCACACTGGAGCAGTTCCAGGCTGCGCTCGACAAGTATAAAGACGTGGACGCCATCAAACTGAAGCTCCACCTGTTTTATTTCCTCCAGCAGATCGTACCCGTTGCGGAAGAAGTGGGTATCAAACTCGCCATTCACCCCGACGATCCCCCGTACCCGATCCTGGGCCTGCCCCGCGTGGTGAGCACCGAACAGGATGCCCGCGAATTGCTGGCTACGGCGCCTTCCCCGGCCAACGGCCTTTGTTTCTGCACCGGCTCTTACGGCGTGCGGGAAGACAACGACCTGCCCGGTATGGTAGAGCGCCTCGGCGATCACATTCACTTCATCCATCTCCGTTCCACCAAACGCGATGCGCTGGGCAACTTCTACGAAGCCAACCACCTCGAGGGCGATGTGGACATGTACGGCGTGGTAAAAAGCATCCTGGCAGTGATGCAGAAAAGGAATGTATCCATCCCCATGCGCCCCGACCATGGGCACCAGATGCTCGACGACCTGCATAAGAAGACCAATCCCGGCTACAGCGCCATCGGGCGCCTGCGTGGCCTTGCCGAACTGCGCGGCCTTGAAATGGGCATCGCGGGAGGAAAATAAACACGGCGTATAAAAGATAAGCCCGGCTCAAAAGGGCCGGGCTTTTTCTATGCACACACGGCCAAAACAACCAGTCGTGTTCCGGCACCCCGCTTTACCCCTTACATCGAAGCCAACTATATGGGTAACTTATTATCTTCGCATGCAAAGCCTTAACAACTGTTATATGACCACATCAACCTTAGATCAACAATTGCAGGAAATAGTAGCGGTCCGGCCCCGGCTGCTGATACGGCTGCTGAGCATCGTAAAAAAGGATTTTGACGCGCGCCTCACCGAGAAGTTGCAACAGGCTGGTTATAAAGATTTTAAGATTGGCGACATGGTGCTGATCGTGAATATTTCCCCCGAGGGCACCATCAACAATGAGCTGGCCAAGAAAGCCCGTATTACGAAGCAGGCGATGAGCAAGGTGGTGAAAAACCTGGAAGCCACGGGCTACATCTATACCCGCAAACATGAAACGGATAACCGGGCTACGGTGATTTTCCTCAGCGACAAGGGCAAACAGCTGGTGATCGACACATCGGCGGTGGTGCATGAAGTACAGGGGTATTACACGAGCATCATCGGGGAAGAAGATGCGGCCGTGCTGCGCGATATTTTATTCCGACTGGTAGAGGTAATTTTCCCCACGTCGGTGGAGAAGTAGGTAAGATCCAAAATTTACGGGAGCAGTATGCAGGCCGGCAGTGCGTGGCTTTACCTTAATGCGTTTCCTGTAAGAGAGCATCCGTATTTACGGGAGCAGTATGCTTTACCTTAATGCGTTTCCTGTAACGCAGCATCTGTCTTCAGACCGGGTTTGTGCCGCGGCGATGTTTTCTTTTCCGGAAGAGCACGATGAATACACTGATGGAAATGAGCAGTCCCCCGGCCAGCCACCATCCCCCATTTCTCTTTCCGTTTTTTTCAATGACGAAAGCATGATGATGCCCCACATACGTCAGGGCGGCCCAGTAATACGGCAGCTTCAGCTGGCGGGAAAGCTGCGAGTTATCCACCCAGGCGGTTTTAGCAGTGTGCAGCGCCGTCATGGGATCCTGCTGCCGCAGCAGGGCATTGTAAAAATCACCGGTGAGCTGTGCGCCGGCGGCATCGTGCACATTCCACAAACCGGCTACAATACCCGAAGCGCCGGAGGCGGCGAATTCGCGGGCAAGGCTGATGATGCCTTCGCCTTCCGCCATCATGCCCTGCCCGGTTCTGCACGCGCTGAGCATGATGAGGCCGGGACGGAATTTCCTGGTGTACAATTCAAACAGGAAGAACGGCCCGTCTGCCAGCTGTATGGCGGGCAGCTGTTGTTCACCCTGCAAATACGCATGGGTACTGAGATGCAGCAGGCTGGCCTGTGCGAGTTGTTCCCGGAATGCAGCAAGCGTAGCCTCTCCGTTCCGGAAATACTTTCCTTTCACCTGTCCGCGCAGCAGGTCATATTCCTTATCCACGGCAGGCAGGCCGTCGCCCGACATAAAAAAGCCGGTCATCCGGCGCGGTGCATTGTCGTGTTGCTGCTGCTGGCGGAACCAGGTTTCCAGCGAATAAGCAAGGCCGGTGGAAGCGCGTTTCAACAGGAAGGGCCAGCGCCCTACATCCTGCTGGTACGCGGCATTCGTGGGCAATGCATCGAAAGGCAGGTATCCCAGCCAGCCGTCCGGGATGAGCAGGTATTTACCGGCGATGGCGGTATCGTTCCAGAGCCATCGGTAAATCCGGTGCGCATCGTCGTAAAACTGCCGCGGGTTATTCTGCATGGCCTGCGGGCCGTTGTGAAAGTATGTCGATACGAAGTGTTGCACGGATGCCTGAAGCTGCTGCGCGTTGGCGAGGCGGCGGATGGTTTTTATCCCGCCGGCGTCGAGGTCCATGATGTAGATGTGATGTTTACCGGTAAAGAAATGTTTTACCGTCAGGCCCGCCGGCAGGTCTCGGATGTGCCAGTCGGTTGTGACAGGCTCAAAATAATCCGGGTATTTCTTTTTGATTTGCAGCTGCACCTGTGAAAGCTCGTATGCGAGGGCATTCCGGGCCGCGTTCTTTTGACCGGAGAGCGCTGCTTCGCGATCGTAATAGGCGATGGCCTGCTGCAGTTGCCGTTGTTTACCCAATAGGCTGTCGTTCATCTGGAGGCGGCTGATCTGCTGGTTAAGCAATTGTTCTTCCAGCAGTACCTGCGCTTTACTTTTTTCCATGATCTGCAACATCGTAGCGGCATGGGTTTGGTCACCCGTCCGTTCCCACAATATAAACGCCGTGTGCATGGCTTTTTCGGCGAGGTCGTGGAACTGCCGCTGATGCAGCAACCGGGTGGCCCTGCTGAAAAATTCCCTTCTCAGTAATTGCTCCACCCTGAAAATGAGCTGGTACCCGGCCAGGGCATCTTCCAGGCGGCCGGCCTGCACCAGCGCATCCGCGCGGCCTTCCAGCGCATCGGCCAGTGTGTACTCGCCATACAGTACACTATCTGCCGGCCAGCCGTTGCTATTAACGGGAACGAGCAAACGAATCGCTTCACCGTATTGCGGGGCCGGTTGCTGCCGTAACAACGCCACACGGCCGCACTTGCCCAGCAGCCGTGCTCTTTCCCGTTTGCGGGCGCCGGGATAATATTTGTCCAGCCTTTGCAGGGCGGCGTTGAACGACTGCTGCGCCTCCCTCAGCCGAAGCTGGGCCAGGGCAATATCGCCCGCCATCTCATGCGCCGAGGCGAGCCAGTAAGCGGCATTTTCTTCTTTGAGCGCGGCAGATTTATTCAGCAGCCAGATGCAGGTGGCGGCGTTGAGCGCCGCACTGTCCGGCCGGTTGCTTTTCAGATAAACATCGGCGATGGTGGCATGCAGCAAACCTGCAATCCCTGAGCCTTCCGGCGCGTGGCGAAGCCCTTCCCGCCCATATTCCAGCGCTTTGGCGTATTGCTCCTGCATCACGCACGACACGGCCAGGTTGTTGCACATGCCCGCCACCTGCTTCGCATCCTTGTGCTGCCGGGCCATATCGAGGCCTTTCGTCTGGATGAAAGTGGCTCTTTCGTAATCACCGAGGCGGGTGTAGTTGTTGCCCAGCGGTTTTAGAATATATTCCAGTACGTCCGTTTCCGGGTTCGGCGCCGCATAATAAAAGCGGTAGGCATTTTCATATGCCGCGATCGACGGCAGGATGTTGCCTGCATACATCTGGTAATATCCCTGGTAGGTGAGCATATCCAGCCAGGCCGTACGCTCGTCCGCGTTGGCCGGTTGCCGCCAGGCCTTTGCGGGCAGGTCCATCAGCAGCTTGAGGCGCTGTACGGGCTGCTCCGTGATATAGTCGAGGTATACAAAAATCCATTCTTCGAGATTATTGTTTGATCTGAGCGTGGCGAGGCGGGCGGTGAGGGAGGCCGGAAGCGCTTCCTTGCCGGCACTGGTTTTGTGCTCGTCTGATGAATCCTGAGCGGGAACTGATGCAGGGATGCGGTAGCGGGCAGCACTGGTTTCGCCAGTCGAAATTTCCGGAGCAGGATTGAAAGAAAACGAATTGCTATCATCCGTGGGGATGCTGTTATCCCCGGTACCTGCTTCACCGGGTGTAGCCTCCTTTCGATCAGATGGGAACGCGATGATGTTGGAAGAAACTGAATGGACATCCTCCACAGGAATACCGTTACATGAGGCACCGGCTTCTCCGGGCGTAGCTACTATTCGATCAGAAGGGAACGCAATAATGTTGGAGGAAATTGAATTGAGATCCTCCGCCGGAACACCGTTACATCTGGTAACGGCTCCGCCGGGTAGAGCCTCCTTTCTGTTAGATGAGAACAGGGCGATGTTGAAAGAAACTGAATTGATGTCCTCCGCAGGAATACCGTTACATCCGGTACCGGCTTCGCTGGGTGTGGCTACAATTCGATCAGATGGGAACGGGATAATGCTGGAAGAAATTGGATGGATATCATCAGCAAGATGACCGCCACCTCCAGTACCGGCTTCGCCGGGCGCAGCCTCCTTTCGATCAGATGGGAACGCGATGATGTTGGAAGAAATTGAATGGATACCATCCGCGGGGATACTGTAAAATGCAGCACCGGCTGCCGTGTTTAAAGTGGCAGCATTACACAGCAACCAAAATAAACACACCCTGATCATGCTGTCTTAAAGATAGCTAAAATTGTCTGATACGATGAGCGTGTGCGCAGCTCCCCCGGTATATTCCTGCAAACTGAATTATAAAATCCGGGCGCTGTTGCCTTCCGATGCTAACCGTGCGGGATGTCGCTGATCTGCAATGAAGCGCTTTTTTGAAAGGACTGCCTGTGAATACCGATGTCCTTGGAAGAGCGGAAGCCTACAACCGCCAAATCCCGTAAATGAACAATCGCTGCTGCGGGTCTTTGAGGTATTGTAGCAGCCGTACGCCCAGCGAAGGCCCGGCGCGCACCATTCCGAGGTTGATGTCGGCAAAGAGAGCGGCGTTCGTGGCGGTGAAACTTTTCGTATCGCTGCCGCTGATATGCTGGAACTTCTGTGGCGGGCCGTCGGGAATGGGCATCGCTTCCACCACTTTTTTCACCTGTTTCTTTTCTCCCGTCACCACACTGAGCATCGCGCCGGCGCCAACGCCCAGCCAGCTTTTGATGTTGTAGCGCAGGTGCAGGGGCACCACATCCACCGTAGTACGCTGGATGATCTCATATTCCTCCCGGAGGCGCACGATGTATTTACCGTTGCCGATGGCCGTGTCGCGCTGGTCGCGGCGGGAAGAAATGAAACGTTCATTTTTTTCCTGCAGGCTCATATACAGCTCCGCCTGGAAATATGGCCGGTAAGGCGCATAAGCCGAAACGCTCACCCCCAGCGTGCCCGCCGGTATGCCAAACGGCAGCTCCTGTTTCTGAAACCCTTTCCCGTAACCCAGTATGATCCCGGGCGACAATCCGGGCTTGAAGCGGCCTTTGGAACGGTTGGTGATCACGGGCTCGTTTTTATCGAACACGATCGCGGCCTGGCTCGTGAAGGGCAGTTTCTTCAGCTCTTCGCTGAAACGCACGCGGTACTTCACAAACCCCTTCGTGGAATCGGGATCTTCCACCCCTTCCTGCTGCATGCCTTTGAGGTAAATATTGTTGAATACGAAGAAGATACTGTCCTGCCGCACAATGGTATCGAGGCAGCTTTGCCGCTCGTAAGCGGAATCACAAAGCACACACTTGGGAGAATAGTCCATGATTTCGAGCGATTGCCCGTTGAGCATGCCCGGCACGGCGATACCGATAGCCACCTTGCTGGCGGGGCCTTTCCCGGTGTTCTGGAACTGCACTTTATAACTCAGTTCCTTCTGTTTGCTCACAAACCGGTAGTTCATGCGGCGGTTCTTCAGCTGCATGCGGTTGGGATCGTGCGAGGCCACGATCTGCATGTCGAGGTTGAACTGCGACACCGGGATGGCGGGATCGTCGGGGATAAAGATGGTGCTGATGGTGACCACGGCGTTCGTGTCTTTGATCATTTCCGGCGTGGTTTCGAGGCTGAGGAAGATGAATTTTTCCTCCCCCGCTTTCAGGTCTTCCACCCGCCAGGCATGCTGCTCGCGGAAAAGGGCTTTCTTTTCAGCGAGCATGTTGGTGAGTGTGGTGGCGCGCACCGGGTCTATCCACCGTACCGCCGACGGTCCGGCCAGTGCGGGCGATGCATACAGGTCGTCCATCGGGGCAAATGCCAGCACGGAATCGGCCCTGACTTTGCGTTCGCCGGCATACGCCCTTTCTTCTCCCAGCACAAAATTCTTCTGCGCAAACTGTTTTTCGTTGTAATACAGCAGCAGCGAGCCGCTCACGTTACCGGTGCCGCCGGGATGGCGGTAGCCCGCGATGGCCACCATTTCCTCTCCCGGTTTGGGCATACGGTTCACTTTCATGGCCAGCATGTCTGACGCTGCGAAAAACGCGGAAGGGGCCGGCGCGGCGGCGTACATGGTTTTCTTTACCCTGATGCGGCGGGGCTTGCTTTTGGGCGCCTTGCCGTCGTCGTAATTATTGGTGGCATACAGCCGGATGTCGTAGTTTCCGGTGTCTTTATAGGCGTGAACAGGTTGCGGGGCAAAAGAGAAGGTGCCATCGCCGAATTCCCAGAAATAACTGTAAAAGGCTTCGGGCGCTCCCGCGATCTGGCGGAGAGGGCGCAGGGAGGCTTTGAGGGCGGCCCTGTTCTCTTCCATTTCCACATCGATAACGGCGGGGATGGTATCGGGGGCCGGTTTCTGCTGGCCTTGCACCGACTGCACCAACAGCAGCAAATACAAGCTGTATCTGAACATAAAAAGGTATTTAGGATATATACGCTGCTCTCGTCGCGGTTCAACTGTTTGCATGAATATATATCTTTTTCAGGATTAGATCACCGGAAACTGCCATTTGTTACCCCTGGGAATTTTGATATCTTTAGTTTCTATGGCCCATCCCGACCAGGCATACGTCCAAGCCCTCCTGCAAAACGACACGCAGGCTGTGAAAGAAATCTACCAGCGGTTCGCACCGCGGGTGAAACACTACATCCTGCAAAACAACGGCACGGCAGACGATGCGGCCGATATTTTCCAGGAAGCGCTGGTGGATATCTACAACCAGGGCAAATACAAAAACCTGGTGCTCACCTGTCCTTTCGAGCCTTTCCTGCTGATGATCTGCAAAAGGAAATGGCTCAACGAACTGAAAAAAAGAGGCCGGCAGGGGGTAACAAAAGAGCTGGACGAACAATTTAACCTCGGAGAAGACAGCTTCCGGGATGCGGAACAGACCTGGTCCGACAATGAAAAGGCGCGGCTCTACAAAGCCATGCTGGGCCGGCTGGGCGAGCGCTGCCAGGAGATCATCCGGCTGAGCCTGACCGACAAACCACAGGAGGAAATCGCCGCTGCGCTGGGCGTTACATACGGATACCTTCGTAAAAAGAAATCCGAATGTATGGCCGCCCTGGTCAGCGCTATTAAAGAAAATCTTTCTAAATGGGGACTGACATGAACGACAACGATCACGAACTGATAGACCGGTACCTGTCCGGCGACATGAGCCCCGCCGCACGCGAGGCTTTTGAAGACCGGTTACGGATGGAACCGGACCTGCAGGAGGCGCTGGAAAGATGGGCGGATGTGCAAAACACCCTCCGCCAAAGCCTCACGCCCGACCCGCAGCGGGAGCAGCTGGAGAAAACCCTGCAAAGCAACCGGCCGGTGTTCCATGCCCGCTCCAAAGTGGTGCGGTTGCAGCGGTTCTCCATCGCCGTGGCGTCTGTGGCCGCCGTAGTGGCCGTATTACTCTACATCAGCCCCTGGCGGCAGGACCTGACCACCCAATACGCCGCGCAGGAAATGGTGTATCCGGCGGAGCGGGGCACCGCGCCCGATACCAGCCTGCAGCAGGCCGTGCAGCAATTCAACGGCCGGCATTACGCAGATGCGATCACCTCCCTCACCCGCGTACTGGACCGGCAACCGGACGATGCCTATGCCCGCCTGTACCGCGGCCTGGCTTATCTTGAAAATGATCAGCCTGCCCTCGCGCGGCCCGACCTTGAAATAATTTACAACGGGCAGTCGTTATTTAAATACGACGGCGCCTTTTACATGGCGATCAGCTATCTGAAAGAAAAGGACAAGGAACAGTGCAGGCAGTGGCTGTTGAAGATACCCGCGGATGCGGAGAATTTCGCGCGGGCGCAGGAATTACTGAACGAACTATGAAAATTTACCCATACCTCTTTCTGCCCGCAGCCAGCTTTATGCTCTGCCAGGCCTGCCATACTGCCGGGCGGCAACCGGCCGGCATCCAGGACACGGCGCTGTATATCCGCACCGGCAACCCGGATACGGCTTTGGCTATTTTCCTCTACAAGGATTGTTATCAGTACGAATACCATGCGCAGCGGGAGGAATACATCCGTTACGAAACCGACCACGACAAGATCTCACACCTCTACACTTCCCTGTGGTCGCAGAAACCGGATTACCAAGCGCGGCTGCAACGCCTCGAAGCCAACCAGGAACAGTTCGTCAAAGATGCGCGCAACGCCATGCACGAACAATACCGCCATTACCGCTCCGTCAGCAATGATATGATCTACCATTACCTGCTGGGCCGCAAAGACCCCGAACTGAAACAGCTGCTCCTCAAGATCTCCACCGATACCGCGGCGCCCGATGAAGAGAAAATAAATGCGCTCGAAACACTGAAAGGCTGGCAATAAAAAAAGATGCCGGCTCAGACGAGACCGGCGTTATCATATTCCACGTCTACAGTAAAATCTTTAGTACGTTTATGATTATCTTTTTGTGTTTGTGATTATAGTTTGACCATCCAGATTTCCGGGTTGCGCACCGGCAGGTTCCGCAGCACTTCTTCTACCTGCGGGTTGTGTTCCAGCCGCTGCCATACGCCGAAATAATCTTTGTTATCGTAAGCCGCCGCACCAAAGAGCAGGAACGGGTGGGCCACCGGCCACTGCTCCCAATACATCACATCTTTGGCGAAGGGCCAGGTATTTTTATCCTTTACGTACGGGAACATGTAAGCAATGCCTTTCGAGATTGTTTTACCTGTTGTTTCGGTGTACTTCCATAAATCGTTGCCGGGGCTGCTGAGTATCTGGCAAACCGTGGCCATTGCATCCAGGTTAAATAACGCGTAGCCGTAAGGTTTTGTTCGGCGCAGCTCCTGCGGAAAACTCCCGTCGGCCGCCATCTGGCGCGGCAGCAGTACTTCTTTATACCGGTTAATGCAGAAGTTCTGCCATTGCTCGTTGCCGAGGAATTTGGAGAACGCCGCTACCTGCATCACCCAGCAGGTGCCGTGGTTGTTGGCGGCATTCATTTCGTCGATGCCGTATTGGTGTTCCGTCATCCATTTCAGGTAGGCGGCAAACCATGCTTTCACGGCGGCCAGGTCGTCGGGCGGGATGGCGCCTGCCTTTTCCATGATACGCAGTGCCTGTGCTACTTCAATAAAATGCACCGTGTCGATGATCCCGATGCCTCTGCCCGTGGCGCGGCCCTTGATGGCCTGTGCATAGAGCAGGTGCGGGTTCATACGGGTGTCCGGTGAAATGAACCAGGCGCGTACATGCGTGAGCACATGGGTCAGGTATTTTTTATCGCCGGTGGCTACATACGCCGCGGCCAGTGCGCCGGCCACCCTGCTGAAACGAACCATCGCCTGGCGGTGGGTCACGAAGTTGTCAGGGTTGGTCTGCCCGTCTTTCTGGACATACGGACTGTCAGGATGCGCCGGGTTTGGCCACCAGTAATCCCCTTCGGAATAAAAGTCGTGCAAACCACCGGCACTGCGGTCGCAGCGCGATGCCGTAACCGTTACCGGCTGCTGCTGCAGGGCCCATTCGGCCTTGGCCATAATATCGGCCCGGCGCACGATCACGGCTTCTTTCAGCCAGTCGCCGGCCTGCGCCAGCTGCACAGTCAGTAAAAACAATATCAGCAGCAACCGTTGCTTCATCTTATTGAACCGGTGTTAAAGTGATTTCAAATAATTTCATCAGTTCCTTTCCGCCGATTTCCACGGGCGCAATCTGCAGGGTGTGATTACCCTGCGCCAGTGCGATCTCCGCCAGTTCCTGCTCCACGATGCTTTCCCCCTTCTCCGCCGGCGTCACGGTATATTCGTTGCCTTTGCCATCCGCGGTGAAACGGTATGTTCCTTTCGTATTGGCGTCGGCGGCGTATTTGATCCTTACTTTGTAACGCACCGCTTTATCGGTGGTCACCTGCCAGGCCGCTGTCTGCGATGTGCTCGTCCAGCGCTGGGCGTAATATCTGGCGGCTTTCCCGTCGCCGAATGCCCATCCCTTTCCCTGCAAGTCCGCATCGAAAGCCAGCAACGTATTGGCATTGCCGTTAGCCGACAACAGGTAGGGCACGATGGGCTCCTCTTTGCCGTCGGTAGCAATCCGGATGACGCTGTTGTAAGCATCCGGCGCGGTTTGCGGAACGGTGATTTCCCACCGGGCATCGCCCAGCTTTTTCACCTGCAGGGTTTTGCCGCCGTCGAGCAGGGCCGCTGTTTTGATCGTGTTGATGCCATTCACCACCAGCTTGCCGTTTCTCGGCCATTGGAACACGTGCAGGTATTCGTGGCTGCCCTTGCGGGTGATCACGCCCCAGTTCTGTTCGTGTTTCTTTACTTCCTCCGTGCCGTAAATGCTTTCGCCGTTCCGGGTCATCCATTCGCCGATGGCGTGCAGTATTACCGTATCCCTCGGGTCGATGAGGCCGTTGCCCATGGGGCCGATGTTCATCAGCAGGTTGCCGCCTTTCGCGGCCGCCTTGGCCATCAGCTGGATAAAGAAGCCGATGGGCTTGTGACTGTTATCGAAGCGGGAATACCCGTACGATTCGTTGGTGGTGGGAATCGCTTCCCAGTCGCCTTCCACGGGGTAAAACTCCGCCGGACGGTCGGCCGTATTTTTATAATCCCCGAAAGACACCGCGGAGCTTCTCGCCAGCCGCCCGTTCACCACCACATCCGGATCCACCGCGCGGATGGCTTGCAGGATGCGGATATTTTCGGAGAGGGGCAGTTTATGCGGCGTATCGAACCAGATAATGTCCGGGTGATATTTTTTCAGCAGCTCCAGTATCTGCGGGATGGATTTTTCGTTGACGTATTTCACCGCTTTGGGCAGCAGCTCCGGATGGTGATCGTACCAGTTCGTTCCTCCGAACAGGTCTTTATCGCCACCGGGATTGTTGTAGTCCCAGTCGTTGCCCGGCGCGTCCGGGTGCTCCCAGTCGAATGCGTGGGAGTAATAGAACCCGAAACGGATGCCGGCTTTTTTGCAGGCGTCGGCCAGTTCCTGCATCGGGTCGCGTTTGAATTTCGACTGGCCGATGGTGTAATCGCCGATCGCGGACGGATACATCGCCACGCCGTCGTGGTGTTTGGCCGTGATGATGAGATACTTCATGCCCGCGGCTTTCACCAGCTTCACCCATTCTTCCGCGTTGAACTCCATGGGATTGAACGGGCGGATGAGTTTTTCCGCGTATTCGCCCCGAGGGATTTTTTCCTTGCGCATGAGATGCTCCGCGTAGCCGCCCACCTTCCTGCCTTTCCATTCTCCGCCGGGCACGGAATACACACCCCAGTGAATAAAGCAGCCGAATTTGGCATCACGCCACCAGGCGATGCGGCTTTCATGATTTTTCATCGAGGCCGTCCACCAGCCGTTCACCGCATCGGCAATGGCCAAACTGTCGCGCGCCGCGGCTTTCTGCATCAGTATGCCGTCGTCGTCGCCCTTGTACTGGGAAAATCCCTGTACGGCGCATCCGAGCATTGCCGCAGCCAGCCATCCTGTTTTCACTGTTGGTTTCATAATGCCGTGATCTTCGTAGTGCCTTTGGTGATGATAATATCGGTGTCGTATACTTTTTTGAGCGCCAGACCGGGCAGTTTGCTGCGGTCTTTGATCTCTTTATTAACGGCGCTGCCGTAGTCTTTGAATGATTTGGACGGCCCGTTCTGCGATGACGCGGGCGATGCGGTCACTTTTACCGGTTCAAAGGTGCGGACGATGAATTTGCCGCCGAATGAACCGTCGTAACGGATGGTAGCCGCCGTCAGTTTTCCTTTTTTCCAGGTGATGTCTACCTCGCCGCCGCCTTTCACTTTCAGTCCTTTCACGCTGCCGTCGGGCCATGCGGAAGGCAGGGCGGGCAGCAGGTGAATCGCGCCGTCGTGGCTCTGCACCAGCATTTCGGTGATACCGGACGTGACGCCGAAGTTACCATCGATCTGGAAGGGCGGATGTGCGTCGAACAGGTTCGCATACGAACCGCCGGCGTTGTCTGCCACGCTCACGGAGTCAGATTGCGCGAGGAAGAGCTGTTTGTTCAGCATCAGGTAAGCATGGTCCCCATCTTCGAGGCGGGCCCACCAGTTGATTTTCCACGCCTTCGACCAGCCGGTGCCGCCGTCGCCGCGCAGTTCGAGACTGCGTTTGGCCGCTGCGGCCAGTTCCGGCTCGCGGCGGGGACTGAGGATATTACCGGGGAACAAACCATAGAGATGAGATAAATGCCGGTGTTTATCGTTGGGATCGTCCCAATCGAGATAGAACTCCTGCAGCTGTCCGAGGCGGCCCACATGCAGGGGATACAGTTCTTTTAATACCTGTTTGAGCTTCGCCGCAAACGCCGCATCGGTGTTGATGATCTCCGCCGCTGCGATGGTGCGGGTAAACAGGTCGTGGATGATGGACATGTCCATCGTGGTGGCGATGCTCACGGAACCTTTCCGCTGCCCGTTCACCAGGAAATTATTTTCGGGGGAGGTAGAGGGATTTGTCACCCATTTTCCTTCCGGATTTTTCACCAGCCAGTCGAGCATGAACTCCGCAGATCCTTTCATGAGCGGATACGCCGTTTCGCGCAGGAACGCCGTGTTGCCCGTGTAGGTATAATGTTCCCACAGGTGGCGGCAGAACCAGGCGCCGGCCATGGGCCAGATAGCCCAGCGGGGCTCCCCTCTCGGGTCGCGCCAGTCGGAGCCGCCCGCAGGCGATGTGATGGCCCAGATGTCCGCGTTATGATGCGCCGCCCAACCTTTCATGCCGTAGTTCACGGCGGCCGTTTTGCGGCCGTTCTCCGCCAGCTGACCGATCAGCTGGAACAGGGGCTGCGCGCATTCGCTGAGGTTGGCCGATTCAGCCGGCCAGTAGTTCATCTGGGTATTGATGTTCGTGGTATAGTTAGAGCCCCATGGCGGCTGTATTTTGTCGTTCCAGAGCCCCTGCAGGTTCATGGCCGGGCCTCCCTTGCGGGAGCCTGCAATCATCAGGTAGCGGCCGAACTGGTACAGCAGCGTGGTGAGCTGCGGGTCCATATTGCCGCCGGCTTTGGTATAAGCCATCAGGCGTGCGTCCGTAGGCTGTGCGGCCGATGCATCGCTGCCCAGGTCGAGCTGCACCCGGCGGAACAGTTTCGTATAGTCGGCGAGGTGCGCCTGCAGCAGCGCCTCATAGGATTTATTCCCGCTCAGTGGCTTCAAAGCTTCCGCCGCCGCATCTTTTCCTTCGGTAGCCGAATTCTTAAAAGGCCCGTTGTAACTGGTGCCGATCGATACGAGCAACACCGCTTCCGTGGCGTTGCTGATCTGCAGGCCTTCAGCGTCGGCGCGACTGCTGCCGCCTTTCAGCTTCGCCTGTACATGTACTTCATATCTGGTGCCCGTAGCCGGGTCATATTCGATTTTTCTTTTTTCATACGGGCGGTGCGGCACGTACGACGGCGCCTGTCCGCTCATCACGATGTGGGCGTCGCTGCGCCTGCTGATCCGGGAGGGCATCGGGTTATCGAAACCTGCATGGAAATTCAGGGCGCCCGGCTTGCTGCTTTTCCACCGGATTACCAGCAGCTGGTCGGGATAGCTCGCAAATACCTGGCGTGTATAAGTCACCCCGTTTTCAACGTAGGAAACGGAGGCCGTAGCGGTATTCAGGTCGAGGTCGCGTATGTAATTCTCTGTTTTGCCCGCAGCCGCATCGTTACGCAGCAGCAGGTTGCCCAGCGTGATGTACCGGGCGCAGTATGGGCCCAGCATCTCGCGGCTGAGCGAATCGGCCAGCATATATTCCCCTTTCCATAATGCTTCGCGTACTTTCGGCAGCATGGCTTTGGCGCCCGGGTTATTCCCGTCGCGCGGCCCGCCGCTCCAGAGGAAGGCTTCGTTCAGTTGTAATTTTTCTTCGTTGACATGCCCGAAAATCATCGCACCGATACGTCCGTTACCAACCGGCAATGCTTCATTCCAGTTTTTGGCAGGCTGGCGGTACCATAGTTTCAAATCCGGCCCTGTAGTCTGACTGAATCCCGAAACCGACGTGAACAATAATAAAACAGGGAAAAATAATTTCTTCATGTAGCGTGAATTATAAAGCGCTGAACCGCTGCTCCATGGGGTACAGCCATCTACATACTGTACCCGCATGGTTGCAGCAAAGGCATGTCAGATCAAAAATACATGACTAGTTTTCATAACGCGGTGCCCTCCTGTGGGCATATATAAAAAACAGTTTAAAATATTAGTTAGCGTTCAGGTCAGATGCAAACGTTTGCATTTTATTGGTTACAGGGAGAATGTATGTCGCCCTGAATATACCTGCAAATTATGCAATCGGTTGCACTTAAATAGCGTTTATTTTATCTTTTATTTGTAATAAATTCACATGCGTCAGATGGCGGGACTGGTAAAACCGAGCGTTTTCAGCCCGTTTTTCACTTCCGGACTGCTCATGAAAAGCCGCCACAGCAGCCCGCTCCGGTAATTTTCTATCATCACTGCAATAGGCCCCTGGTCGATGGCCAGGTACTGATGGTCGTACCAGTTGACGGTTTCATTGAAGGCATCGTAGAAGCCGTATTTGCCCCAGAGTTTATTCCCGACTTTATTGTAAAAGTATTTGAGCGCCTGCATGGAGTATTCCGGCGTGTAGGGGAAAGACGACAGTGCAGCCGTGGGCGTTATGACCCCGAGGTCGTTGGTGGGCGAGTGCGCGTTGTAAGACTCGTGGTTGTCGCTGGCGGTAAGCCCCCAGCAGTCGGCGCCGTACCCTTTGAATTTTTTCGGGTTGTTGATGCAGTACTGGCGGTTGATGAGGGTGTGGTTGCGGTTCTGCTCCCAGTAATCGGCATAGCGGTCTTTCAGCCCCCGCGGGTCGAGGCCGAGGAAAGAATAATGCGCGAAAAACAGCGGCCCGCCGTAATCGAAGCCCAGCGGCAGTTTGATGCCGAGATAGTCGCGGCCGTTGAGGAAGTGGTTGCTCACGGCCCAGCCCTGGTGATATACTTTGGGCGCAATGGGATGGGTGGGCGACGACGCGGCCAGCACATAAGCGATCAGGCATTCGTTCCAGCCGCGTACCTGATGGTTCATGGCCCAGCCCTGGTTCGGCGACCAGTGCCAGTACAGGATGTTTTGGCCACCCTGCGTATACCAGTCCCATTCGGCATCGCGCCAGAGGGCGTTGATCTTGTTCCTGATTTCTCTTTCTTTTGGTGTGTCTTTATCGAAGTATTGCCGCACCGCGAGCAAGCCCTGGAACATAAAGGCGGATTCCACCAGGTCGCCGCCATCGTCTTTCCGGCTGAAGGGAATGGTTTTACCGGTAGCGCCGTCGATCCAGTGCGCCCAGATGCCGTGGTAATGATCTGCTTTGGCCAGGAAGTTGACAATCTTAAGCAGCCGCTCGAGCCCCTTTTCCCTGGTCACGAAGCCGCGTTCAATGCCCGCCACGATGGCCATCACGCCAAAGCCGGATCCACCGATGGTCACGACGTTGGGCGTTTCGGTACGTTCGGGCGCCAGGCCGGATACGGGATGGGCGAAACTCCAGAAATAATCGAATGTTTTCTGCTGCACGAGGGTAAGCAATGCCGAATCTCCCAGCTGCGGCCGTTTTTGGGCGGCTGCCGGAATGGTGATACTGATCAGCAGTATCCAGGTCAGGAATGTTCTCATCTATTAATAGCCAGGATTTTGTTTCAGTCGGTTATTACTTAATAATATCTGTTCCTGTGGTATAGGGAACAATTCATGCTTCCCGTCCACAAAGTTTTTGCCGTGCGCGCGCATCACTGCTCCTGCCCTTCCCTGGCGCACGAGATCCCAGAAACGGTCGTGCTCCATGCCCAGTTCCACGCGCCGTTCGTTCCAGATCTTCATCCGCAGATCTGCGCCTGTTGCCGGTGGCAGGCCGGCCCTTTTCCGCACGATGTTCAGCTTGTCGAGCGCTTCGGCCGTGTTACCGGTTTCGTTGGCCGCTTCGGCATACATCAGCAGCAACTCCCCGTACCGCAGTACCCGCAGGTTTTTCGGCGTCCGGTCCGGACTGCCGCAATACGGTTCCTGTGTACGGCTATGATAGGCCTTGTAATTGTACCGGTCGTTTTCCACCGAGTCTCTCGAAGGTACGCGAAAACCATCCCACAAAAATGTGCCCGCGGGCAAAATGGTGATGATGGTGGCGTCTTTGCGTTTATCGCCCGGTTCGTAGGCGGCGGCCAGGCTGGCAGACGGGTTGTTGAATCCAAATCCGAAATCCGTCCATCCCCTCCGCGCCCGGATGCCCTGGCTGTTGGCATACAGCTCAATCGCGGCGTTGCAGGCGGCATTGGTGCCCGTCTGCACCTCAAAGATCGATTCGATGGAATTGGCGCCTTTTACGCGCCAGATATCGGCATAGTTCGAGAGCGTATCGTACAGCCTGGAATCGATCACGGCTTTGGACAGCTCGAATGTTTTCTGCCAGTTTTTCTGGTACATGTACACTTTGGCCAGCAGCATCTGCGCGGCCCCCTTCGTTACCCGCCCCACCGGTGTGGCGCCTTTCAGCGGAAGGTTCTCCGCCGCGAAAGTCAGGTCGCCGATGATCAGTTCGTAAATCTCAGCGGCGGTCGCCCGCGTCTGAAAAGCATCGGAGTTGGCTTCTTCCGGCGTAGGCACACGGTCGAGTTTGGGCACGCCGCCAAAGGTGCGTACGAGATTAAAATAAAAATAACCGCGGAGAAAACGCACTTCACCGATGAGTTTATTTTTTTCCACGTCGCCCAGCGGCGAAAGCGGCAGTTTGTCCAATGCCTGGTTGGCGCGGGCGATGGCCTGGTAATAACCCGTCCAGAAGTTCTGCACGTTCGCGTTGGAAGGACCGTATGTGAAGTTGTCTATCTCCAGCGCGGGACCATAGTCGGTAGGGGTGCTGCCTTTATCGGCGTCATCACTGACGATCGAGGTGATGACGGTGTATTGCAGCCCGTGCACATCGGGCCCGAAACCGCCCAGCCACATAACATTATATACACCGTTCACGAGGTCCTGCGCGGCGGTGGGGTTGGTCCTGATCTCTTCTTCCGTCACCCGCCCCTGCGGCGGGATGTCGAGAAAATCCTTGCATCCTGCCAGTACCGTTATGCTGAATATGAGGAGTATTTTTTTCATCGCTTGATATTTTTCAGCAGCTACCAAAAGCTGCACCGTTTAGAATATGACATTGAGCCCCGCGGCGTATGTTCTGGTGGTGGGATAAGGCATCAGCTCAATCCCCGCTTCCAGCGGACTGGTAGAATTCTGCAGGGACAGGAAACCGTCCGCCTTGGGATTGGACGACACCATTTCCGGCGAGAAACCACTGAAGCGTTTCACCGTAAAGAGGTTTTGCGACGTGAGGTACACGCGGACGCGTTCTATCTTTATCCGGTCGAGCCAGCTTTTCGGCAGCGAATAGCCAAGCGTGACATTATTGAGCCGGAAAAAATTGCCGGACTCCACGAAGTACGTCGATGCCCTGGTGCTGCCCAGCAGCGCCTTCGGGTCGGTCGACGAAGGGCGTGTGGGCGTCCAGCGTTTGTCGGCGTACGAGGCTTCGATATTGTCCGTCAGTTCGTAACGGAACGCTTTTTTGCCGTTGTAGATCTTGTTGCCGGCATTGCCGTAAAAATCGAGGCTCAGGTCGATGCCCTTGTAATTGAGGCCGGCGTTGAGGCCGTAGTACAGCTTCGGCTGGTAGGAGCCGGCGAATATTTTATCGTTATCGTTCAGCACCCCGTTGCCATCGGTATCGCGGTAGCGGAGGTCACCGGGCTGGGCGGTGGGCTGGAGCTTCTGCCCGTCCTTATTCACCCAGGCATCCACGGCGGCCTGATCCACAAATACCCCGGCCGCATCGTACACATAAAAACTGCCGATGGGATGGCCGCTCGCGGTTTGCGTAACGGGCCCCTGCTGACCCACGCCGCCGCGGAAGAGTGGCTGCCCCTGGTTGAGGCCGGTCACTTCGTTTTCGTTCAGGGTAAGGTTGCCGCCGAAAGTATAGTTAAAATCTTCGGAGATATTATCCCGCCATTGCAATGTAAACTCCCATCCTTTATTGACGAACGAACCGGCGTTGGTGGTGTATTCGTTGTCCGGATCGCCGAGCAGGCCGGGGATGCGCACGTTCACCAGCGCGTCGATGGTCTTTTTGTTGTAGTAGTTCACTTCACCCGTCAGCCTTTTTTTGAGCGTGGAAAACTCAAGCCCTACGTCATATTCTTCGGTGGTTTCCCATTTCAGGTTGCGGTCTTTGATGTCGGCGAGATTGGTGCCGAGGGTGGCCACCCCGTTGAAGAAATACAGCAATCCTGAATTGGCGGTGAGGATGTACAGGTTGGAAGCGATGTTGTCGTTGCCGATACGCCCCCAGCTGCCGCGCAGTTTCAGGAAATCAAAAATCTGCCGGTCGCTGTTCTTCATAAAATCCTCTTCGGAGATCACCCAGCCGAGCCCCACCGCTGGGAAGTACCCCTGCCGGTTGTCGGACGGGAACCGTGAAGAGGCGTCGTTCCGGAAGGAAGCGCTCAGCAGGTATTTATCGCGGTACCCGTAGTTGATCCTCGCCAACAAAGACCGGCGCGCGTATTTATCGCCGTCGGAGGTATTGGTAGAGGTATTGGGATCGCCGGCAATGAGGTACCACAGATCGGAACTGCTGGGCACATTCCTGCGCGCTGCTTCCACGTAATCCGCGCTGTACTTCTGAGCGGTGAAGCCCACCAGTGCGGTAAGGTCGTGATCGCCGAAACGTTGCTGGTAAGTGGCCGTGTTATCCCACAACCATTCCGTGCCCTGCTCTTTTACGATGGTGAGCTGGCTTTCCGGGCGCTGCTGGTTGCCGCCCGCCACCAGGAACGTGCTTTCGTCGTTCAGGTATTTGGCGTTATAGCGCTTCCGGTTAAAGTTGCCCTGGTTCACGCTCAGGCTGCTGCGCAACTTCAAAAACGTCCAGGGCGAATATTCAAGATAGGTGGTGCCCTGCAGCCGGTTTTCCTTCAGGTTATCGTTCGTTTTGTCCGACGTGAGCACTGGATTGCCGACGTTGCCGAAGGCGGAGGTGTTGCCGTATTTCCCGTTCTGCATAACGGGGATGACCGGCGCCGCGCGGTAAGTGTTGTTATAAATCCCCTGCAGGTCCACATAATCGGTGTTGTTATGCATAAACGACAACTGCGCCACGAACTTCAGCTCTTTGGTGATGTTGTATTCCGTGTTGGAACGCACGGTGAGGCGGTCGTAGTTGTTTCTGTTGACGATGCCGGCGTCGGTGAGGTACCCCACGTTAAAATAGTACAGCACCTTATCGTTACCGCCGGAGAGCGACACGTTATGCGTTTGCTGGAAACCTTTCCGCAGGATGGCGTCGTACCAGTCGCTCGACACATTATAGGGCGGAATGGCCGCATTCGGGGCCACGTCTTTCAGGTAGGCCGTGTATTGCGTGCTGTTGGCCATTTTGACGAGGTTGGCCACCTCCCGCCAGCCTACGCTCATATTGTAACTCACTTCCATTTTGCCCGCCTGCCCGCGTTTGGTGGTGATGATGATCACGCCATTGGCGGCACGCACTCCGTATATGGCGGCGGACGATGCATCCTTCAGCACGTCCATCGTCACGATGTCGGCCGTGTTGATGTTGCGGATATCGTTGGTGAGCACCCCGTCCACCACGTACAATGGTTCCGCGCCAGCCAGCATACTGCCCGTACCCCGTACGCGCACCTGCGGCTGTGAGCCCGGTGCGCCCGAACTGATGATCTGCACACCGGCGAGTTTGCCCTGAATGCCCTGCGTGGCGGTATTGACGGGCTGCCTGGTGATTTCCTCCCCTTTGACGCTGCCGATGGCCCCGGTGAGGTCGCGCTTACGCCGGGTGCCGTACCCCACCACCACCACCTGTTCCAGCTGGCTCGAAGAGGGCGCGAGGGTGACGTCTATAGTGGCGCGGCCCGCCAGCGGGATTTCCTGCGGTTCGTAGCCGATGTAAGAAAACACCAGTGTGGCGTTGGCATCCGGCACGTTCAGGGTGAACGAACCGTCGGGCTGCGACACGGTGCCCAGGCTGGTGCCTTTTACCTGTATGGTCACGCCGGGAATGGGGTTGCCGTCTTTGTCCTTCACCATTCCCTTTACGGGGGCATAAAACGCCATTGCGAGCCGTGCCACTAACAGTAAATAAAGCAGTAGTAAGCATGATTTCATAATGCACAGTTTTTCAGGTTTGGGTACAGGGCAAAAAGGATATGCAGGAACATTCACAGAAAAATGCCCGGTATGAGGGGAAACAGGACGGAGCGTGGTAGCGGGAAAACAGAACAGTCCATTCACAGATAAATGCGCGGCAAAGGGGAACAGCGACGGAACGTGGCGACGGGAAAACAGAACGAGTTTAAATACATGGTAAAAGGAAACAGGACGAAGCACGGCAACGGAAAATAGAACGAGTTAAATACGTGGTACAAGGGAACAGGACGGAAAGTGGCAACGGGAAAACAGAACGAGCTTAAATGCGTAGCACAAGGAAACAGGACGAAACGTGGCAACGGGAAAACAGAACAGCCTTAAATGGCGTGGTACAAGGGAACAGGACGGAAAGTGGCAACGGGAAAACAGAACAGGCTTAAATGCGTGGTACACGGAAACAGGACGAAACGTGGCAACGGGAAAACAGAACGAGCTTAAATGCGTAGCACAAGGAAACAGGACGAAACGTGGCAACGGGAAAACAGAACAGTTCCTTTCACAGGGGGCCGCCGGTAAGCGGGCACAACTCCCGGTAACAGGCAAAGGAAGGGACAACGGGACAGGAAAACATTCACAGAAATACCCGGCTCGGAAAAAAGGGACTTACACCGGGGTACAGAGAAAAAAGGACAGGCCCGGAAACTCTTGTGGGTTACAACATTTATTACAACGGGAAGGCCCGGAATGTTCAGTCGCACGGGGATATATTCCACCGGGTACGTATGTCATTTGATTGCAATAAAAGTTAAAACTATGTTAAAACCCGAAAAAAGTCCCAATCTTGGTATCCGAGGTACCTAACTATTACGAGGCGTTTTTATAGTAACCAGGGAAATACTGAAAAAGGAAAGGAAGGAACATCAAAATTAGGAACATCTGCTTTTTAGCCGCTTGCTTTCATTCGATTTAATGATTTCGTAACGACCATGCCCCCGCTTGTATAATCGATTGAACCACCAAGATCTAAATCATCAAATACCTAGTCATTACAGAGTGAGCTATGCCCATGTCTAAGTCTTAAAATCCCATCAATATATGATCAGGAAGTTTACGCTATGCTACCTACTATTGCTATGCAGCATCGTTGCGCTTGCCCGCCAGTCGGGCAAAATTACCGGGAGGGTCGTTGACTCGAACGGCGGCATTCTCGAAGGAGTGAGCATCCAGGTGAAAGGAACCACCCGTGGCGCTTATACCAATGTGAAAGGAGAATTTGAAATTGCGGCCGAGGGTGAAGTAACCCTGATGGTCACCTTCCTCGGGTACAACACCCAGGAGGTGAAAGCCCGGCCCGGCAACCAGGTGCAGCTGCGGCTGGTGCCGAAGAACCAGGACATCGACGAGGTGGTGGTGATCGGCTTCGGCAAACAGAAAAAAGCCACCACCACCGGCGCCATCAACTATGTGAAGGCCGAGGAGCTGAAAGACATGCCCACCGCCAGCGTGACCAACGCCCTGGCGGGCCGCCTGCCCGGCCTCATCTCGCAGCAGCGCACCGGCCTGCCCGGCAGCGATGCGGCCCTGCTGTATGTGCGCGGCTTCGGCACCTTCAACACCGCCGGCCAGGAACCGCTGGTGCTGGTAGACGGGGTGGAAAGGAGGTTCAACGATGTGGATTTCAACGAAGTGGAAACCATTTCCATTCTTAAAGACGCGTCCGCCACAGCCGTATTCGGGGTGCGCGGCGCCAACGGCGTTATCCTCATCACCACCAAACGCGGCGTGGCCGGCAAGCCCCGCGTGTCCATGACGGTGGATAACACCCTCCAGTTCGTGACCAACCTGCCGCAATACCTGCAGAGTTATGACTACGCCACACTCTACAATGAGGCTTACCTCAACGACGGCGGCGATCCCAACTTTATGCCCTTCAGCCAGGAAGCCCTGCAGAAGTACAAAGACCATTCGGACCCGTATTTTTACCCGGACGTTAACTGGCACAAGGAAATCCTGAAAGACTATGCCCGTCAGACGCAGGCCAACGTCTCCATCAGCGGCGGCACTTCCCGTGCAAGGTATTTTGTGGCCGCCACTTACCTCGACCAGGACGGTCTCCTGAAATACGGCAACTACAACGAATACAACACCAACTCCACCTTCAAGCGGTATAACTTCCGCAGCAACGTGGACCTGGATGTGAGCCCTACCCTCACCGTATCGATGTCGCTTTCCGGCAAACACTCGCGGCAGACCTGGCCCGGCAACGGCCACTTTTTCACCGACAACCCGCTGGGCCTCATTTTCTGGAATATGGGCCGCTGGGCGCCTACCACCGCGCCGGTGTATAATCCCAACGGTTCGCTCGGCGCGTTTATCGAAGACAACAACATCGTGGGCGACGTATCCCGCACCGGGTATTCGGACAACTTCCGCACGGATGTGGAGGCCAACATCGACGTTCGCCACAAAATGGACTACGCCATCAAAGGCCTCAGCTTCCGCGGCAAGATCGTGTTCGATACTTATTTCTATTACACGGAACGGCGCCTCAAACAATACGAAACTTTCTATTACCTGCGGGACCCCGCCACCGGCGAGCCCATCTACCGCGCTACCAGCAAGGTGGAAACGCCCATCGCCTTTACGTCTACCGGCGTGAATGCGGACAAGCACGTGTACGGCGAGGCCGCGCTCGACTATAGCCGCACCTTCGACGGTAAACACGCCGTAACGGGACTGGCCCTGTTTTATGCAGACCGCCTGCGCGAAGCGGCCGCCTACCCCTTCTCCAAACTCGGCTGGGTAGGCCGGGTTACCTACGGGTACAAAAGCAAATACTTTGGGGAATTCAACATGGGCTACAACGGTACGGAGAACTTCGCCAAAGGAAAAAGGATGGGCTTCTTCCCTTCTTACTCCCTGGCCTGGATACTCACCGAAGAGCCCTGGATGAGGCCCCTTTCCAACTGGTTGGGTTATACGAAAATCCGGTTCTCGCGCGGCAAGGTGGGCAACTCCCTCATCGGTAACCGCCGGTACCTCTACCTGCCCGATACCTGGGGCAACCCCGGCTCCGCCTGGAACTACCGCTTCGGCACTTCCGGCACCGCAGTGGCCAGCGCATTCGAGCTGAACCTCGGCAACCCGGACGTAACCTGGGAAACCGCCTGGAAAAACAACCTCGGCCTCGAATTCAATCTGTTCAACGGCATTACCCTCAATGTGGACCTCTTCTCTGAAAAGAGAGACAACATTCTCCTGTCGCGGCAGGACATTCCGTCGCTCATCGGCCAGACCTCTCTCCCGCCGGTGAATATGGGCGTCATGGAAAACAAGGGGTATGAGATCGAGCTGAAATACGATTACAAAGCCAGCAAAGACCTGACTTTCAACATCGGCGGCAACTACAACTTCGCCCGCAACAAAATACTGGCGATGACGGAGCCGCAGAAACCCTACCCCTGGATGGCCCGTACCGGCAAGCGTTACGGCGAGCGTTTCGGGTATATCGTGGAAGGCTTTTTCAACAGCCAGCGTGAAGTGGACGAGTGGCACGACCAGACCACCTTCGGTACGGTGCAGCCCGGCGACCTCAAGTACCGCGACATGAACGGCGACAGCATCATCAACCAGTTCGACATTGCGCCCGTTGGCCACCCCGACGTGCCGGAAATCACCTATGCCATCAGCGGCGGCGTGAAATTCAAAAACTGGGAATTGCAGGTACAGTTCCAGGGTGTGGATAATACTACCACCTTCGTGAACCAGCTGGGCGGCTGGGATTTTTATAACAGCGCAAAGGTGCAGAAGCACCACCTCGGCAGGTGGACGCCCGAAACAGCGGCCACAGCTACCTATCCCAGGCTCACCACCTCTTCCACCACCGCGAAGAACAACTACCAGCCCTCTTCGTTCTGGGCCCGCGATGCCTCGTTCATCCGTTTCAAAAATCTGACCATCGCGTATTCATTGCCCAAGGCCTGGCTGCAAAGGCTGAAAATGCAACGCGTACGCATATACGTGAATGCGGCCAACCTTTACACCTGGTCGAAGTTCGACTGGTTTGACCCGGAAATCCGGTCTGCGGCGGCTAACCTGTACCCGCAGATGAAAAACTACAACCTGGGCCTCAACATCATTTTCTAAAAACATTCTCGATGAAAAAACTTACGCTATATATACTATTGCTCGGCGGTCTGTTTACAGGCGCCTGCCGCCGCGATTTCCTGGCGCCCGACTTTTCCATTTCCACCAGCTATACGGAGGAACTGGTATTTACGTCGGCCGTGGAAGCGCAAAAGGTACTGAACAACTGCTACGCCTACCTGCAACCCTTCAGCGCCTACCGCATGCGGTATGGACTGGCCCCTGCCAGAACGGGCTCCGCACTGCCGGCTTCTTACACCGACGAAGCGGCCAACGGCACCACTACGGCGCAAAGCTGGAGTGTGACCAACGGGAGCTTCAACCAGTTCTTCAACCCGGACAATATGTGGGAAACTTGCTACCAGGGCATCCGCCGCTGCAACATGTTCCTTGAGAACATCGACCGTGTGCAGGATGGCGACCCGCCGGTTGTGGCCCGGTGGAAACATGAAGTACGTTTTCTCCGCGCGTTTTATTATTTCGAACTGTTCCGCCGTTACGGAGGTGTGCCGCTTGTGAAAAAAGCGCTGTCAGTACAGGGTGTGCTCAACAACGACCTGTCTGAGTACTACATCCCCCGCGCCACCGTCGACGAGGTCGTGGATTTTATCAGCAAGGAACTCGACACCGCCGCTACAGGATTGCCAGCAGTATATGCCTCCGGCGATCTCGGCCGCATTACCAAACAGACCGCGCTCGGCTACAAAGGCAGGTTGCTGCTTTACCACGCCAGCGAACTGCATAACCCCGGCAACGCCAACCCGCAACGCTGGAGAATTGCCGCAGACGCCTGCCGCACTGCTATCGACACCGCCGAAAAAGCAGGCGGGCACCAGCTGCATAGCAATTACCAAAGGATGTTCCTCAACGATTCCCGCACCAACAAGGAAACGCTGCTCTTCATCTACGAAAGCATCGGCAGCGCGTATGACCTCCGCGAGGGGCACCCGAGCGCAGGACGTTACGGCGGTACCAACCCCACGCTGAACCTGGTGGATAAATACGAAATGAAAAACGGGAAACCCATCACGGATCCCACTTCGGGATATGATCCCCAGCAACCGTTCAAAGACCGCGATCCCCGTTTGGGCATGTCTGTGGTGCAACCCCTGGAAAGCTGGTTCGGCGTACAGTTCAGGCCCTGGTATGGCCCGGGCGGGCTCGATGGCCGCTCTGTGTACGGCGCTAAACCAAACGACGGCAGCTGGAGTTCCATGCTCGTGAAAAAGTTCGTGGACGTAGGTGAGGGAGCAAACCGCAACTGGACGCTGATGCGCCTGGGCGAACTGTACCTTAACTACGCGGAAGCTGAAAATGAAGCGGCAGGGCCTGTGGCTGCCGTGTACAAATACGTGAACCTTATTCGTAAACGTACCGGCGTTGGTATGCAAGAATTGCCCGCCGGCATCACCAAAGACAGTATGCGCACCCGCATCCGCAACGAACGTTCGGTAGAGCTGGCGTTTGAAGAACACCGCGGCTTCGATGCCCGCCGGTGGAAGATTGCCGAAGAAACATTCGGCGGGGCCACCTGGGGCTGGCGTACTTTTTATAACGCCCAGACCGGCGCGCTCAGCTACACCCGGTACAACTTTCAGAACAGGATCTATAAAAAACACTGGAACCTGTACCCCATCCCGCAAACAGAAATCGAAAGAAGCAAGGGCAGCCTGGTACAAAATCCCGGTTACTGATTGTTCACCATTAATGCTCGCAACCAATGCAACAAAAACTATTCAGAATATTTACATCGCTGCTATGCTGCATGCTGCCGTGGATGGCGTATGCGCAGAAGCAGGAGTTCGGTAAAGTGGTGAACGAAGAAGGGAATACCCTCAAAGGCGCCATGATCATCTCGGCGATGACCAGCAAAGAAGTCACCTCCAATAAAAACGGCCTCTTCTCCCTGGAAGGCCTCATTCCCGGCGATACGCTGTACGCCTACTATGCAGGATACGAACAGGCCACGGTGTACGTGCGTGAAGGCGCGCCCGTACTGGTTACGCTGAAAAAAGCCTCTCCCTGGGATAAAACCACCCCGCTCCTCTGGTACAATAAAAAGCGGCTGCTGGTAACCGGCGCCGTGAATGTGCTCACGGAAAACGACCTGCTGAAATCGCCGGCCATCAACATCAAAAATGCGCTCGACGGGCGTGTACCGGGATATTATTCCATTCAGACGGATGCCAGTCCCGGTAACGAACTCCCCTCCATCTACATCCGCGGCCGTTCCGGCATCACCGATGCCGGTGGCTATAATTCGCTGGTAGACGGGGTTGAAAGGGACTACGGTGAACTGGAAGTAAGCGAAATAGACCAGCTGGTGGTACTGAAAGATGCGATCAGCAACGCCATGTACGGCAGCCGTGGTGCGAGGAAAGGTGTATATGTGACTACCAAACGCGGCCAGGCTTACCAGAACAGGATTTCCGTGATGGCGCAAACCGGCATACAGCAGCCGACCAAATTACCGCGTACGCTCGGTGCTTACCAGTACGCATTGCTCCATAACGAAGGCTCCGCCAACGACCAGGTGCAGGCCGACTACACGCAGGCACAGCTCGACGGCTACCTCAATAAAACGGATCCTTACCTGTACCCGGACGTGGATTGGTACGATGCCGCCGTGAACAACACCGCCATGCAGTACCGCTTCAACCTGAGCGCTTCCGGCGGGAACAAGACCGCCCGGTATTTTATGATGATGGGCTACACCAACCAGGAAGGCCTGCTCAAGTACAGCCGTGATAACGACAATTACCGCACCGGCCAGAGTTACCAGCGGTATAATTTCCGCACCAATATGGACGTGAGCGTGGACGCGAATACGCTCGTGCAGCTCGACATCAATGTGCGCCTCGAGCGCCGCGTGCTGCCGCACAGCAGCCTTTCCGCCGCCAGCATCTGGACCAACATCGCTTCTTATCCTCCCGGCCAGTTCCCGGTATTCAACCCGAACGGCTCCCTGGGCGGTAACGCACAATATGGGGAAAACCCCATCGGTTCGCTGACCCGCACCGGCTACCAGCACCAGGACCATCGCTTCCTCGAAGGCAGCACCCGCGTATTCCGCAAGCTCGATTCCTGGCTGCCCGGCCTCTCCGCTTTCGCGTCCTTTTCTTTCAACTCGTTTGCAAGGCCCACCATGCAGCAGAGCCAGGACTTCGCGGTATATACCTATCAGGGAAAAGACCAGCCGTATGTCAAGTTCGGCAACGACGTTCCGTTGAGCGCTCCGGCCAGTGTGCCTACCTTTTCGCATAACTATGCCTTCGAAGGCGGGCTGGAATACGCGCCCAAACTCAAAGGCGGCCATCACCTGAATACCAAACTCAAATACTTCCAGGTAAGGCAGAAACAGCCCGATACGGACCTGCCGTATTCCCGCCAGCTCGTGTCCGGTATTGCCTCATACGACTATAACGAAAAGTATATCGCCGATGTGGTGGTATCGTATTCCGGCACGGAGAACTACGCCAAAGACAGGCGCTTCCAGACCTACCCCGCTGTGGGCCTGAGCTGGATAGCTTCCAAAGAAAACATGCTGAAAAATGCCACCTGGCTGAGCCTGCTGAAAGTGCGCGGTTCCTACGGCATCCTGGGCAACGACGTGTATCCCTCCAGGTTCCCCTACGTAGAGGGCATCACAGGCAGCGGCACCGGCGCCAACTTCGGGCAAACGGGCTTTACCGGCACCGGCTTGCAGGAAACCACGCTGGGCAACCCGCTCACAAGAGCCATGGAATACAAACAGGCCAATGTGGGCATCGACGTGGAATTGTTTAACCGGCAGATCGCGCTGACGGTGGACCGCTTTTCGGAGAAAGTCAATTTTATCCCCGTAACGCCGGAGAACATCAGCGCCATCATCGGCAACTCGCAGGTACCCGCCAGCATCGGCCGCACCAGTAACCAGGGCTGGGAAGGCGAGATCACGCTCCGCCGCAACTGGACCCGGCAGTTCGCTACGCACATCCGTGCGCAGGGCGCTTATTACACGAACAAAATCGAGTACCAGGCAGAACAGTTCCGCGACGAAGCGTACCAGCTGCGCACCGGCCGCCCGCTTGGCCAGGTATTCGGTCTGCAGGCGCTCGGATTTTATAAAGACCAGGCTGAAATCGACGCAGGGCCTTCTTCCTCTTTCACCACGCTGCGCCCCGGCGACCTGAAATATAAAGACCAGAATGGCGACGATGTGATCGACGCGCTCGATGAAATACCGCTGGGCAAACCCGGTCTTCCGCAAATGCAATACGCTTTCGAGATCGGCGCGCGTTTCCGCAATTTTGAGCTTACCGTGCTATTCTCCGGTGTTACCGAAAGGTCGCTTTTCCTCAACGCCTACCCCAGCTTCCGTGGTTTCCAGCCCGGCTCCGCAAGGCCCACCGCCATGGTGCTCGGCCGCTGGACACCTGAAACGGCCGACAGGGCTACCTTCCCGAGGCTGAACACGGAAACCAACAACCACAACTTCCGCAACTCCACTTTCTGGATGAGGGACGGCGGATTCCTCCGGTTGAAAAATGTGGAGCTGGCATATAACATCCCGCAATCCATGCTCCGCCGCTGGGGTCTGCAGAGCGGGCGCATTTTCGCCACCGGGCACAACCTCGCCGTATGGTCCAAGTTCCCGGACACGGATCCCGAAAGCCCCGGCGCCGGTGTTAACACAGATTATCCCCTGTTGAAGATCACCAACCTGGGCGTGAAAATTGACTTCTAATTCTTAAAGCAACAACTCATGAAAACGACACAACATATTCTGTTCACCATGCTTTGCTGCTGCCTGCTGGGCACTGCGGCCTGCCGCCGCGATTTCCTCGATAAGCCGCTGAATGATGAGTATCCCATCACCGAAGCGTTTACAGACATCGCGCGGGTGCGCAACTGGGTGAATAACATTTATTCGTTACGGCAGGACGACAACACCCTGTTCGCCAACACCGGTTTTGCCGCGGCTACCGACGAAGCCGTGCACGGCAACTCCGGCAACAACATCAACATTTTCACGAACGGCAACTGGAGCTCCCAGAACACGCCATGGAACGTGTGGCCCCGTTGCTGGCAGGGCATCCGTAAATGCAACAGCTTTTTCAAATACCGGTCTTACACGGCGCTGGAGAAGTACGGCGATACGGTGCGGCTGAAAGACGAATACAACCTGCCCGCCCGCACCGTGATGACGCGGCTTACCGGCGAGGTGTTTTTCATGCGCGCGTTTTATTACATGGAACTGATGCGCTACTTCGGTACGGTGCCGTTGACGGACAGCGTGTACGCGGTGAACGATAATTTCAACCTGCCCCGCAAGTCCATCGACTCCGTTGTGGCCTACATCAGCCGCGACCTGGATTCCGCCATGGCCAACCTGCCGGACGATTACGACAACTACCCCAACTTCGCGGGCCGCGCTTCCAAACCGGTGGCCATGGCATACAAGTGCCGCCTGCTCCTGTATTACGCCAGCCCGTTGTTCAACCCGGACAACAAGCCAGAACGCTGGAAAGCGGCGGCAGACCTGCTGGGCACCTTCATCACCACTTACAGCTCCGAGTATGGGCTCGAAACCACGTTCCAGAATGTGGTGACCGACCGTAACAGCAAAGAATCCATTTTCAGTATCCGGGGCGGCGGACGTAACGACATCGACCGCGCGCAGCGCCCTGTGGGTTACAAGTTCACGACCGGGCCTGCGGTAAATCCTTCACAGAACCTCGTGGATGCGTTCCAGATGGTGAACGGCAAAAACATCAACGACGCGGGCTCCACCTACGACCCGGCCAACCCTTACCTGCGCCGCGACCCGCGTTTCTACCTGTTCATCAACTACAACGGCGCATCGCTGCCCGATAACCCTACGGGCACCACCTGGCAGGCAAGGCCCATCGAAACCTTCACCGGCGGGAAAGACGCCATTGGCAATTTCCCCACCCGCACCGGCTACTACATGCGCAAGTTCATGCACGTGGGCCTCAACCTCGTGACGAACCAGACGCAGGAAAGACCTTACCAGCTGATGCGCTACGCGGAAGTACTGCTCAATTACGCAGAAGCGGTGAACCAGGCTTACGGCCCATACGTGGTGCCACCCACCTGTACGCTGACCGCCGCCGCCGCGATCGAAATGATACGCAAACGCGCGGGCCTCGTGCCCTTCGCTTTACCGGCGGGTTTGAGCAAAGTGCAGATGAATGATGCGGTGGTGCAGGAAAGAAGGATTGAATTATGCTTTGAGAATCAGCGCTTCTGGGACGTACGCCGCTGGAAACGCGGCGTGGAACTGTTCAACGTTCCCGTACGGGGTGTGGTGATCACCAAAACCGGCACCACTTATACGTACGCTTACAGGGATGTGGAGCAGCATACCTTCCAGGATAGAATGCATCTTTTCCCGGTGCCCTGGTCGGAAGTAAGAGCCAATCCGAATATGACGCAGAACCCTAACTGGGAATAAACGGTCGAAAGAATGTCATCATAAAACAGAGAGGGTGTATCGGTTTGATACACCCTCTTCGTTTATTAAGTACTCTTGCCTGATTCGTCTAATTTGTTCCCCGATATCTTTATTCCATCGCCATTCTCCTGTCTTTCCTTTTCACTTCATGCTATTTCCCGACATCTTCATTTCATCACTTCTCCTGCAAATTTATGCTGCCTTTCTCTTCGCCTGTCTTTCCTTTTCATTTCATGTTATTTTCTGATATCGTTGTTTCATTACGACTTCCCCCGGTTTCCTTCTTCCAGTCCTCTCTCCCATCGTTACCAACCGGTTCCTGAATTTCTATTTCATCGCCACTTTCCCCGGTTCCCGCCGTTCTGTTCCTTTGATATCTTTCAGATCGTCTCCCAACGTTTGCCGGTACTGATCCGCCAGCGCTTCCAGTTCTTTCACCACATCGGGGAATTGCTTCTGCACGTCGAGCGTTTCACCGGGGTCGCTGCTTAAATCGTAGAGCGCCAGCGGCACCGGGATGTTGGGCTGCGCGCCGGGGAAACCGTCGTAGCCCGGCAGGTTGTTTTTATAGGTGCGCGCCTTGTGCGGGAACACCAGTTTGTATTTTCCTTTGCGGATGGCCTCGAGGCTGTTCACGCCGTAATAATACACGAAGTGATCGCGGGGATTGGCGCCTTTTTCCTGCTTCAGCAGCGGCAGGATGTTGAGCCCGTCGATTTTTCTGGCGGGCAGTTTCGCGCCGCAGATGGTGGCCACGGTGGGCAGAATGTCGATGGTGGAGGCTACTGCATTGCTGACTATGCCCGCGGGAATTTGCGCCGGCCACTGCATGAGGCAGGGCACGCGCTGGCCGCCTTCGAAGCTGGTGCCTTTCCCTTCGCGCAGGCCGCCGGTATTGCCGGCGTGGTTGCCGTAGTTGAGCCAGGGGCCATTGTCGCTGGTAAAGATGACCAGCGTGTTTTTATCGAGGCCGTTTTCTTCCAGCGTTTTCATCACCGCACCTACCGACGCGTCCAGCTCTTCCATCAGGTCACCGAACAAACCGGCGCCGCTGCGGCCTTTGTACTTTTGAGACACGGCGATGGGCACGTGCGGCATGCTGTGCGCCATGTACAGGAAGAAGGGTTTGTTTTTATGGGCTTTGATAAAACGGCAGGCGCGTTCGGTGTACAGCGAAGTAAGCTCCGCCTGATCGTCGAGCGTTTTGATGATGCGGATCGTGTTGTTACCTTCGATCAGCGGCAGCGGCGGATATTTCCCACGGTTATTGGCCGTGTCCGTGATGGGCTTGCCGTCGTAATGCACCGGCCACATATCGTTGGAATACGGCAGGCCGAGGTATTCGTCGAACCCGTGCTGCAGCGGGAGGAACGGGGGTTTGCTGCCGAGGTGCCATTTGCCCACCATGCCCGTGCTGTATCCTTTCGCCTTCAACAATTCGGCGATGGTTTCTTCTTCATTGCTCAGCGCGGTGGGCGCTGTGGGCCACAAGGCGCCGTGAATCCCGATGCGGTTGGGATAACAGCCCGTAAGCAAACCCGCCCGCGAAGCGGAGCATACCGCCTGTGCGGCATAAAAATGCGTGAAGCGGATACCGCGTGCCGCCATCCGGTCGAGGTTCGGCGTTTTATACGGACCGCCGCCATATACGGCGGGGTCGCCATAGCCCATATCATCCATGAAAATCACCACCACGTTCGGAGCAGGCGCCGGTTTGGGAGGAATAAAACTGCATACGGCCGCAGCGGTGACGGCCAGCAGGCCGGCGGCCAGAATTTTCTTTATCATACAATGCAACGGTTTAGCAATAAAAAAACACTGCGTCAAATGTAACGCAGTGTTTTCAGTATTAAAAGCGCCGGCGGATTTAATCTGCCATGATCAGTTCTATCACCGGGATAGCTACCGGCGGTTTCTGCACCGGCAGGCTGAGGTTGAGGTCGCCGTCGCCGAGGCCGCTGGTTTTATAACCGTAGCCGGAGGGCGCGGTGAACCTGATTTCGGAACCGTCGTGCAGGAACTGCGCATATTTTACCTTGCCTTTATAACCGGGCAGCGTGAAGTTCTGCAGCGGATAGTCGACCAGGTGCACATACAGGCGTTTGGTGGAAGGATTGTACGTGAGCAGGCTCTGCTCGGGGCGCGCATACCTTTCCGGCGCCTGGGTGCAGCCGTAAATAGCGCGACTGTTATACTCCATCCATGCGCCCATACCGCTGAGCGCATCGTCTGCCCGGTGATCGAATTTGCCGCGGGCGGTGGGGCCCACGTTCAGCAGCAGGTTGCCGCCCTTGCTCACCGATTCGATCAGCAGCACCAGCAGCTGCTGCACGTTCTTCCACGAAGTTTCATCGCGGTAATATCCCCATGAGCCGGAGAACGTCTGACAGGTTTCCCAGGGCACGCGTTTGCCGTTTTCCGTAGGCCAGGCCGCTACTTTATATTGTTCGGGCGTTACAAAGTCGCCGCCGTCCGCATACTCCTTCAGGTCGAGGCGGTCGTTGACGATGATGCCCGGCTGCAGCTTGCGCACCATTTTGATCAGGTCCACAGAGCCCCAGTCGTTATGATCTTTGCCGTATTTGCCGGGATAGGAATAATCGAGCCAGAGGATATCCACTTTCCCGTAATTGGTCAGCAGTTCCTTCACCTGGTTGGACAGGTAAGTGCGGTATTTGCCCATATCCCGGTTTTTGTTGAGTACTTCATAGTCCGTTTCATTTTTCGGACGGGCGGAGTGTGTTCTGTCGATCGTGAAATCGGGATGATGCCAGTCGATCAGCGAATAATAAAACCCGATCTTCAGCCCTTCCGCGCGGAAAGCGTCTACCCATTCTTTGATCAGGTCTTTTTTGATGGGCGTGTTGGTGGCTTTGTAGTCCGTGAATTTCGAATCGAAAAGGCAGAAGCCGTCGTGGTGTTTGGTGGTGATCACCGCGTACTTCATGCCCGCCGCTTTTGCTTTTTTGGCCCATTCGCGCGGGTTGTAGAGATCCGGATTAAAATACTCGAAGTATTTCCGGTAAGCCGAATCCGAGATCTGTTCCCGGTTTTTCACCCACTCGTGGCGGGCGGGCAGTGCGTAGAGGCCCCAGTGGATGAACATGCCGAAGCGGTCGTTGGTCCACCAGGCGAGGCGTTTTTCTTTCTGTTCGGGTGTTTCAGGGAATAATCGTTTTTCCTGTGACGTGGCGCTCATGGTCAGCAGCAGGCTGAACATAAGCAGCAGGGCGTTGCGTTTCATACTGATATTAATTTAACCGCTACAAGTTACCCTGCCGGAACAGCATATACTCATACGATATTGCCGGTGACTATGCATATTTGAATCAGCCCCGCCCGCTGGCAGGCGGTTTGCCGCTGCGGAAATATGACAGTGCGAACACCATGTGAACGAACACTTAATTAACAACCGATTAACATAACGACAATAATTTTCAGTGTAACATTGTTCCAGCAAGATTTACTTCTTTATATCGCTACACGATAGCGCTCCAATTTGATTTTCGACCGCCGGCCGCCGCTTTCACCAGCTGCGGCCTTTTTATTACGGTGCCGGTGCAACGTTTTCGCTGTTAACAAAAGGGGGCAAATATGACATTTCTTTAACACGGCGTTAACATCATTCACAAACAGATCAGTGTAATATTGAATATACGTTAGAACACATATTCTTTAATACCTAAATAGCATCAAGCTCCATGTTAACCATTGATTAAAGGCAACCAATCCGTTATGATTGGTTGCCTTTTTTTAGAAGAATCATAACATTAACTGTAATAATGCCGCAGTAGGGTATATTAACTTAGCGATACATACAAAGCGTCGTATCATGATATCAACAGTTACCCTTGAAGTATTGCAGGAGTGGACAAATGAAATATGAGCCCGTTGGATGTTACAGTAATTGAGAAGTTACCATTGGCCTATCAAATTTTTGAACTGAAACCCGATTTACAATTTAGCTTAAACCCCCAGTTGATCCAATGCCAAAGCGTTATTTTGAAAGACTACAGACTATCGACTATCTTATCCGCATTAAAGGAACCGGCAAACCTTCGCAGTTGGCCAAACGGATGCGCATTTCCGAACGCACGCTTTATGAGTTCCTGAAACTCATGAAAGATCTCGGTGCGCCGATAGAATACGATAGATACAAGGAGAGCTATTACTACGGTGAAAAAGGAGGATTCAACATCAAGTTCACCAAGAGCCTGATGACCGCCACACCCGTGATGTTGCTCACCCTTGTCATCATCACGCTAACAAGTTTGTAAGCGTGCTTTCATGCACTCACAGGGTGGCCGGTTAACAAACAATTAACTCCGCCACTACAGGCACTGCACTATTTTGATGCCCGTTGCAATACAGGCACCAAAATGGTAGTGCCTTTTTTCATGACCGTCCTGCACAAAGAACTTTTCTCATAACAAAGGTTTAGATTTAAATTGATGCAAAAGGATAATGGCGGGTTTCTTTCCAGTCACCCGCCGCGCTTTTCAGAGTGTTTCATTCTTTCCAGTGCGCGCGTCGCAATTGCGGCGGAGTGCCGTTCCAGGCCGGGCCTGGCACATAAGCGTAATGCAACGGATCCGCCATCAGCCGGATGAGCTTCACACCCTGCCCGTTTATTTTCCATATACGCGTGGTATCCGTTCCGGCATCTGGCCGCAGGTGGATGTGCAGCATGCTGTCCGTCACGGCCATATTCGCCAGCGCCATGCGGCTGCCGGCGGGAGCTTCCAGCACCAGTAAAAATTCATCGCGGCTTTGCAGCGGCAACGGGTCGCCCGCGGCAGGCGGTGTGATTTTTCCCACACAGTCCGCCACCTGCAAACTGTCCGACAAGACGTACGCAAAATAATAACCGCCGGAGAGGTTGCCCGACAGCACCGGTTCCCCGCAGGGCTGATGAAAACGATATCCCTTCAGGGCAATGGAGGATGCTTTTGTTTCCGGCGCGGGCTTGGGCCGGCAACTCCAGCAGGTCAGCAAAAAGAGCCCGATCAGTAGTCTGGGGTACATACCCGTAATTTAATGTTTTACTGGCTGATCCTGATGCCATTTTCACGGACGTTTCCGAATAAGACCGGCAATTGATATATTTAGTCCAGTTAAACTTTGTTTATGAACCACGTCATGCTGTTCCTGGCCGTAATGGCCCTGCCCCTTTTTGCGTCCGCACAAAAGCCGGATGTCACCATCCGGTTTTCGAAACCTGCCACCAATTATCTCGAGGCCCTGCCATTGGGCAACGGCAAGATAGGCGCGCTCATCGGCGGCCACCCTGTGAAAGACGACATCGTGCTGAATGAAATTTCGCTGTGGTCGGGCGGCGTGCAGGATGCAGACAACGACACCGCTTACCGCATACTTCCCCGCATACAGGAGCATTTGTTACAGGGCCGGAATAAAGAGGCCCAGCAACTGCTGCAGCAATATTTTATCTGCAAGGGCAAAGGCTCCGGCCATGGCCGCGGCGCCAAGGTGCCGTACGGCGCATACCAGGCGCTCGGCATGCTGCAGCTCCGGTGGCACGACAGTACCAGCGCCTGGCATCATTACCGCCGCACGCTCAACCTTGAAACGGCTACCGCCCGCACCAGCTGGGAGCGTAACGGCGTCACCTATCACCAGGAAGCGTTTACGGGCATTCCCGGCAATGTGCTGGCCATCCGGCTCACGGCTTCCAAAAAAGGGAAGATCGCCTTCTCCGCCGGCCTCACCAGGGAAGAGCACGCCACAGTCGCTGCCGGCCCCGGCCTCATTACCATGGAAGGCCAGTTACCGAACGGCGCGCAACCCGGCATGCGGTATGCAGCCGCCCTGCAGGTACGCACCACCGGCGGCCGGCAAACGGTGAGCGGCAATACCGTGCGCGTGGAGAACGCAGACGAATGCTGGCTGTATTTCGCGGCGGCCACCGATTATAACCATACGGACTATACGAAGAAAGGCCCGGCTCCCGCACCATTGGTACAGGCAACGCTGAAAGCCGCCGTGGCGAAAGGTTATGCGCAGTTATACCAGTCGCACCTCCGCACCCACGGCGAACTGTTTAACCGCAACCGGTTTTACCTCGACGCGCCGCTGGCGAACGATACGCTGACCACGCCCGACCGCCTGGCGCGGTATTACAATGGCGAAGCGGACGCACAGCTGCCCGTGCTGTATTACAATTTCGGGCGTTACCTGCTCATCGGTTCCTCGCGCCCCGGCGGCCTTCCCGCCAACCTCCAGGGGCTTTGGGCGCCGGAGTACCAGACGCCCTGGAACGGCGACTACCACATCAACATCAACCTGCAGATGAATTACTGGCTGGCGCCGGTCACCGGTCTTGACGACCTCGCCGAGCCCCTTCACCGCTATATCAAAGGGCTCGAAGCACCCGGCGCCAGAACGGCCAAAGCCTATTACAACGCACCCGGCTGGGTGGCGCATGTGATCTGCAATCCCTGGGGCTTCACTTCTCCCGGCGAAGGTGCGGACTGGGGCTCCACCCTCACCGGCGGCGCCTGGCTCTGCGAGCACATCTGGGAGCATTTCCGGTACACGCGCGACACGGCTTTCCTCCGCCAATATTATCCCGTGATGAAAGGCGCCGCGCAATTCCTGCGGAGCATTCTCATCAAGGAGCCCACACATGGCTGGCTGGTGACGGCCCCTTCCAATTCCCCGGAGCATGCTTACATCATGCCGGACGGAACAAAAGGTAATACGGTGATGGGCCCTGCCATGGACATGCAGATCTGCCGCGAACTGTTCGGCGCCTGCATCGCCGCCGCATCCATCCTGCAAACCGACGACGCCTGGAAAAACGAACTGGCGGCGGTACGCAGTCAGCTTGCGCCGAACCAGGTGGGCGCCGCCGGCGACCTGAACGAGTGGCTCCACGACTGGAAAGACAACGAACCGCACCATCGCCATATCAGCCAGCTGTATGCGCTGCATCCTTACGATGAAATAACGCCCTGGGGCACCCCGGAGCTCACCAAAGCGGTACGTGAAACCCTCCGCCAGCGCGGCGACGACGGCACCGGCTGGTCGCTCGCATGGAAAATCAATTTCTGGGCCCGCCTTGGTGAAGGAGACCGTGCGTTGGCGCTGCTCCACAAACTGCTGCGGCCGGTAGACCCCGTGAAGCCCTCCGGTGGCGGTTCTTACCCGAACCTCTTCTGCGCGCACCCTCCCTTCCAGATAGACGGTAACTTCGGCGGCACTTCCGGCATCGCCGAAATGCTGCTGCAAAGCCATGGCGACACCGGCGTTATCCGCATGCTGCCCGCGCTGCCCACCGAAGCCGGCTGGCAGAACGGCCGCGTAACCGGCCTGCGCGCCAGGGGCGCTTTCAAAGTGGACATGCGCTGGCAACAGGGCCGCATCACCAAAGCCGGCATCACTTCGCTGAAAGGCGAAACCTGCCGGCTGCTGCTGCCCGCCGGCAAAACGGTGAAAGACGCGAAAGGCAAGGTGCTGGCCCGCGTGGGGGAAACCGGCGGGGAAGTGAGTTTCGCCACGGAGAAAAACAAAACCTATTCCGTGGAGTAAGCTGACATTCGTCATAAAGCAGGTTCAATAAGGCGGCAAGTGCTATCTTTGCGTTTCACATAATGTAAAGCGTTCATGTTTCATTTCGGCCAGCGTACCACCCTGATCATTTCCATCCTCATCATGCTGTTGACGGCATGTTTGCTGGTATGGCGGCCGGACTATAACTTTTTTGACGGCGGGCTCATCACCGCCATCCTGCTGACTATTTTTATCAAGAAAGACGCCGCCACCCGGTTTATGGGCATCGCCTGTACGCTGCTGGTGGTGATCATCGCCTGCCTGCCGCATAAAAATCCCAATCTCGCGGAAGTGTTCATCGAGCACTTCTTTTCGCTGATACTGGTGATCAGCTCCACCCTGCTGGTGCTGTTCCTCAAACGGCTGTACCGCACCATGCAGGAGCTGAACCAGGCGCTGGAGCGGGAAGTGGAGAAACGTACCGCCAATCTCGAACTGGCGCTCTCGCATCTCGCCTCTTCGCAGGCCGAACTGAAAGATGCGCTGGAAAAGGAAAAGGAACTGAACGAGATCAAATCGCGGTTCGTGTCGATGGCTTCGCATGAGTTCAGAACGCCGCTGAGCGCCATTCTTTCTTCCGCCGCCCTGATCGGTAAATATCCCGCGCTGGAAGACCAGCCCCGCCGCGAAAAGCACGTATTCAAGATCCGCGAGGCGGTGATCCACCTTAACGAGCTGCTGGAGGATTTCCTTTCCCTCGGCCGCATCGAAGAAGGGAAGATCCATGTGCACCCGGAAAAAATATCGCTGCACAGTTTCGCCATCGAAACGGTGGAAGAAGTGCAGGGCCTGCTCAAAAGCGGGCAGGTGCTGCATCCGGAAGTGGACAAAACGCTGGAAGTGATTTCCGACAAACGTTTACTGAAACATATTTTTGTGAACCTGCTCACCAATGCCTCCAAATTTTCTCCCGCAGATACGGCCATCGAATGGAAACTGTGGCAGGAAAACGGGCAGATCAACGCCATCGTTACGGACCACGGCATGGGTATTCCCGAAGAAGACAAAGCCTATCTTTTCAGCAGCTTTTTCCGCGCCCGCAATGTGACCAACATCCAGGGCACGGGGCTGGGCCTGCATATCGTGAAACGGTATGTAGACATGCTGCACGGTGAGATCAGCGTGGAAAGCAGCCTCGGCAGAGGAACGAGCATATTCATTCATTTTCCAAATTTACAAGCATCATGACAGCTTCCATTCTGGTGATAGACGACCATCCCGGCATCCGCGAGAACGTGGCGGAAATCCTCACCCTCGCAGGGTACAACGCCCTGGAGGCGGAAAACGGGAAACAGGCCGTGGAAATGGCCAAGGAACACCGCCCGGACCTCATCATCTGTGATATCATGATGCCGGAGCTCGACGGCTACGGCGTGCTGCATATGCTGCGTAAATACCCTGAAACGGAGCACATCCCCTTCATCTTCCTTACCGCCAAAACCGACCGCAGCGATTTCCGCAGAGGCATGGAAATGGGCGCGGACGATTATATCACCAAACCTTTCGAAGACGTGGAACTGCTCACCGCGGTGGAAACGCGGCTGAAAAAACAGCAGTTCCTCCAGGAAAAATTCGCGGCGGCGCAAACACAGTCCATCGGCGTAATGTTGCAGGACTGGCAGGCTTCCGGCCTCCTCCACCTCGACCTCGACGCATACGACGTGGTGCAGTTCAGCAAAAAACAACCCGTGTACCGCGAAGGCAAGCACCCGCAGTTCCTGTACTACGTGAAAAGCGGCAAGGTCAAAGCCTTCCGCCTCAACGACGACGGGAAGGAATACATCACCAACCTCTTCGGGCAGGGCGATTATTTCGGATATGTGCCGCTGCTGGAAGACCATCCCTACGAAGAAAACGCGGAAGCCCTGGAACACACCGAACTGGTGCAGATCCCCAAGGAAATATTCCTCGAACAGCTGCTGAACAACATCGGCGTGGCGCGCACCTTCATCAAACGCATCGCATCCGAGGTGAAGGAAAAAGAAGACCGCCTGCTGCAACTCGCTTACGATTCCCTGCGCAAACGCGTGGCCAACGGCCTGCTGGCCATTCACGACAAACTCCACCTGGAACAGCAGCCCGGCGCGCTCATCGAGCTTTCCCGCGACGATATCGCCCGCTTTGTGGGCACGGCCACGGAATCGCTCATCCGCACGCTCAGCGACTTCAAATCGGAGAAACTCATCGAAATGCAGGGTACCCGCATCCGCATCGTTCAACCGGATTTATTGCGGAAGCTGCTGTACTGACCGGTTCCCAGATGATCGACAGAGCCGGCGGTTCGCCGTACCGCCGTCATTCCTGCACTATTGCGGCCCCAAAGGGGCTTTCCCCTGCGCGGCGGCTATTGGCGCCCCGCAAAAACGCCCTGCATCAGCAGAAAAACGGCTTTCAACGAAGGATGAACGAACCTTCCCTGGGGGAATAACGAACCTTCATGAAAAAGTTGATCCTTCGTTGGAGGTTCGTTGGACCTTCGTTGAAGGTTCGTTGAACACCGTGGTAAGCCCCACCAAAACCGCCACAGTAGGGAGCCCTTCAATTCAAACACCAGTCAACCCCTTACCAACACTGGGGTTATGTCATAAAAAAGGCGCCAAACCGGCGCCTTTCCTACAATATGTTTATTTTTTATCATTCTTCCCAATTGTCGGTTCTGAAGGGGTTCAGCGGCAGCCCCGCCCCGTTGAATACGTTCCCCATCCCGGCGTTGCTGAAGGAAAACCGCACAGCTTCCGGCTGTTTGACGGTTTTGGCGGATACAATGGCTTTATTGCCTTCCAGCTTCACGTCTGCCGGTACGAACTGCTTGTCGGGGCCGGCGATGAAGAACTGCGTGGCTTTGCCGCCGCTGGTTTTCAAGCCGCCTTCGGCGTTGGTGAAGTACAGCACGATCTTTCCTTTCTGCTGCTCCATTTTCTCGTAGAGGGGGCTTTTATAAGCCAGCCCGGGTTTGCCGTAAGCATCGCCCAGCGCCCAGTTGGCCAGGCGCAGGCCCACATCATGCTTGTTCTGGGGGTGGATGTTCGTGGTATCGTCTACCAGGTCGGTGATCACGGCCATTCCCGTGCGGGGATACTGCAGCGAAGCAGTCTGCGCTTCCCTTAGCAGGGCCGCTTTCTGGCCGGGGGTATAGCGGAACGGGGCGATCTGCACGTAATAAAACGGAAAATCGTATCCCCATGCCTTTCTCCACGACCCGATCATGGTGTTGAACAGCTGGGTGTAACCGTACGCGGTATTCACATTGCTTTCGCCCTGGTACCAGATGGCGCCGGCTACGCGAAAGGGCGTGAGCGGGGCGATCATCGCATTGTAGCTGCTGCCGGGCGTAAAGGGCCAGCCGTTGCTGGGCGCCAGTTTAGCGGCGGCGGATTTGAGCTTTTCGTCACCCTGCACCAGTTCGGCGGGCGTCCATACCTCTGCGGGCGTGCCGCCCCAGCTGGAGTTGATCAGGCCGACGGGCACGTTCAGTTCTTTTTTCAGTTTTTTGCCGAAGAAATAAGCCACCGCGCTGAAGCTTTTCAGGGTATTGGAATCGCAGGCGGTCCAGGTTGCTTTTACATCATCCTGCGGGTATGCGGCAGTGGTTTTCGGCACATGGAAAAAACGGATGTTGTTATCTGCGCATGAGGGGAGTTCGGCCTTGATATCTTTCAGGCCGTGATTGCCGCTCCATTCCATATTGCTTTGCCCGCTGCACACCCACACCTCGCCGATCAGCACGTTTTCCAGTTTTACGGAGGTGCGGCCGTCGAGCGCGATGGTGTAAGGGCCGCCGGCTTCGGGGGTCTGCACGTCGATGCTCCAGCGCGCGTCGCGGCTGGTCACCACGGTATCCACCTTTTTGCTCCAGGGCAGGCGTACGATGATTTTTTCACCGGGCCCCGCCCATCCCCATAATTTAACAGTGGCGTTGCGCTGCAGCACCATGTTGCTGGACAGCACGGCGGGCAACCGCAGTTGGGCGAAAGCGCCCGCGTATACGAAGAAAAAACAGACGGTAACGAGTAAACGTGGCATGTTGGATTATTTAGTTTTTCAGTCCCTCAAAATACTCATCCTCCGTTAAAATTCATAACCATTTTGAAGAGCGTACACGTACCCTGGCAGCACGGGTTTGCGGCGCGCATGCAACAGCATGTGCCAGCCCTTCCCTACCGGAATTGCAGGAACGACGGGGCGCGCATACCGTAAATGTCAAAACGGAAATCGACGACGGTGGTAATTTCGAAATAGAACTGCCCCATCGGGTAGAGTTTTCTGGGATAATAATATCCCCCGATTTTAAGGGTATTGAGGGCCAGGTTTTCGTTCCTGACGCGCACACCGGCGCCCAGGCCCAGGTATACCGGGTTCTCCACGAGGTATTGTTTGTATTCGGAGAGTTGGGAGGCATCGAGCGAGGCGAAAAAGTTGAACTTGAAACCGTACACTTTCCAGGGGCTGTAAAACACCGATTCGGCGCGCAGGTTCAGGCGGTGATAGCCGCTGATAGCGGTGTTCTTGAAACCCCATATGCCGTTTTCCATGTTCAGGTTCAGCGGTTTATAAAAGTAATTATTGGGATTGCCGAGGTAATCCGCACTCAGGAATTGCCGCCAGTGGCCCTTCCACAACGGCATCAGCTTGCTGTAATAACTGACGTTGGCATGTATCACCATGTCTTCACTCACATTGCCCTGCCAGAAGGAGCCCAGCCCCACGTTGAGGCTCAACAGGCCGTTGAGGCGGGTATGCCAGTATTTCTGCAGTTCCATCGCCGTGTACAACCGCCGCCGGTCCATCCAGTTTTCCCAGCCGCCGGTAATGCTGGCGGAATACCCGTAGGGAATATCTTCCGTGCGCCCGAAGCCGAAAAAACGGTGGGTTTTGAAGAAGTCCTGCCGGAACAGCAGGAACTGCCCGAGATAATAATGCCGGTTGTTATAGGTCGGGTCGCCGATGTATTCGGCCTGGTGCGGCGTTTTATCGAACCGCAGGTTATTGTACCGGACCAGCAGGGCCATGCTGGATTTATGCACCAGGTGCCCGCTGTTGGAAATACGGTTCCGGAAACTGTAGCCCGTCCATACATCGAGGGTTTTGTAGGCATAGTCGCGGAACACACTGTCTGCATATCCGCGGATATTGATGGAATAATTCCGCGCCAGCGCGAAGCCGCCGGCGAACCGGGCGGAACTGCGGTACAGCGGCCGCTGTACCTGTATGAAATATGAGCCTTCGTATACGCCGGTATCCAGCGGCACCTGGGTGTTGAGCTCGGAATAACCGAGCGTCACGTCCGTGAATGTGCCCAGCACATTGTATTTGGTATACTGCGCCTGCGTGCCCCAGGGGCGGGCGTAGGAATTATCCCAGCGGAAACCGAGGGTTACGCCCTGCCCCGCGCCGAAAAGATTGTTGCTGAATACGCGGGCCGCCGCCACCGTGGGCGTCAGTTCCCGCAGATCGAAGCCGTATTCGAACACGTCTTTCGTCAGCACTTCAATATCCACCGAATCTTCATATCCCGTTTCCATGGTCAGGATGCGGGCATCGGACAGGAAAGGGCGGTTACGGAGGTAACGTTCGTTATCAGCCAGCTCGTAAGCATTCACGGTATCTTTCTGCCGGAAAAAAAGCGATTGCCGGATCATCCACTCCTCCGAATCGAAATGGAGGCGGTTGGCCAGGTGGATCAGCTTCATGGATGTGGTGAAGGTGGTATCGTTGATGTTACGGGGGCCGAATACTTTCACCCGGCGGTAACGGATATGGCGAATCACTTTGCCGGTATGCGGCAAAAATCCCTGTTCGCTCCTGGTCATACTGCTGTCGTCCGTTGAAGGCGGAGGGTCGTTGTGGCGGGAGATGCTGGACAGCAGCGAATCCCGGAAACGCCGGCTCTTCAGGGAGTCTACATAGGTATTCAATTTCTTAAACCACCGTTTGCCCTGCGCAGGTATGGTGTCGGCCTGCGCAAAACACTGCTGTGGAAGACAAAACATCAACAGGTAACAGCTTAGGGACGCAAAGAATATTTTCCGGTAACGATCCAATTTTGCGTTTAACTGTAACAACAATACAAATTTTTGTCCAAAATCCGGTGGCGGCGAAAAACAAAGGGAAGGCAACGTGACCGTTTGCGCCTTCCCTTCAACTTTATGCATGTTAAGGTTATTTTTCTATGGCTGTACCGCGATGGTTCTGCCCCCTCTCCCCGCACTGTCGAACACCTTCAGCTTAACGGCACCTGTGGCGGCTACCGGCTCCGTATATACGGGGCTTTTAGCCGTTGGTTCCTTTCCGTCAGTGGTATAACGGATCACCATGCCCGGAAGTTGTACGTTGGCCAAAACTTTTCCGTTTTCAACGATGGCTCCGGCGGTGGGGATACGGTACAGGTAACCGCCGTTGAGCCGGGTGAGGCGGGGCAGTTCCCGTTTTGCCACCACATTGATGAAATTGCTCCACGCTTCCTGGTACAGGCGGCCGGCGGCGGCTTCATCCTTTTCCCGGGCCCAGGCCGGGTCGGGCGCCCAGGCGCGTTCGGCCATGCCGATCAGTTTGGGCAGCAGCAGGTACTCCTGCTGGGCGGGCGTTTTAACGGTTTCGCTCCAGAGCGCGGCCTGCACCCCGGCGATGTTCCGCTGGCCGTATTCGGTCAGGCGGTCTTTCCCCACAAATGTGCCGGGCGGTAAAGTGCGGCCCTGGTCGTCTTCTTTGGCATTTTTATACAAATCGAACGGAATGAAATAGAAGGGTTTATCCACATCCACATACCCGCCCCAGTAAAAGCCGGGCTCGTAGTAGTCTTTCACGTAAGCCATGTCGAAATAATAATTGCTCACGCCGGACAGCACCACTTTGTACCCCGCATTGGCCAGGCGGTACGTGAGGTCTTCCATCCCCCCGCCCATCACGTTGTTCCATACATCGAGCTGGAAGTTGCGGTTGCCGAAATCCGGGTTGGCGATCATCACATCGCGGCCGTCGCGGCGGGTTTTGCGCATGCCGGCCTCTTCCCAGCCGTACAGTTGCAGGCCCCGCTGGTTCACGATTTTCGCAATCCTGTCATAAAAATAATACCAGAGGTCGTCGGGACCGCTCATCTTTTCTTTGGCGATCAGCGCCTGGCATACGGGGGATTTTGCCCACACGCCCGCCGGGGTTTCGTCTCCGCCCATGTGAATGATGTCGAGCGGCGCGCCGGCCTCTTTATGCATAGCCACCAGTTCGTCCACCACTTTCTCCATGAATTTGTAGGCAGACGGCAGGGCGGGATTGATCACGTTATCTTTCCATTCCTGCACGGAACGGTACTGGCTTTTATCGTCGGGATCGCTGAGGCGGTATTCGTTGGCCTCCGCCGTTTTACCGGCTTTCATCAGCTTCTCATAGCGGGCATCCATCGATTTGATGGCGGCACGGGCGTGCCCGGGCATTTCTATTTCCGGGATCACTTTGATATGACGCTGGCGCGCGAAGCGGAGGATTTCGATATAATCGGCGCGGGTGTAAAATCCGCTGCCGGCCGTGTTCACCACATCCGGGCCGGAGCCGTACGACGGCTGCAGGGCTTCCAGTTCGTTCACACCATGCGCGCGGCGGCCGCCTACGCTGGTCAGTTCCGGCAGGCCGGGGATTTCCACGCGCCAGCCCTCGTCGTCGCTCATGTGCAGGTGCAGCACGTTCAGTTTATACACGGCCATGAGGTCGATCACTTTCAGCAGTTGCTGCTTCGACTGGAAGTTACGCGCCACGTCGATCATCATCGAACGGAAACCGAAGCGGGGCTGATCTTTCACGTCCACCAGCGGAACGCTGATAGTACTGCCTTTGGCTGTGGACAGCAGGCTCCGAAGCGACTGGATGCCGTAGAAAATTCCGGCGGCATTGCCCGATGCGATCACATACCCGTTGCTGCTGCCGCTCAGGCTGTAGGCGCCTGTGGCAGTATCATTATTTTTCTCCAGGCGGATGGCGCCTTCGTTACCGGCCACAATACGCACGGGCTTACCCAGTGCGTCTTTCAGTACGGCGGACAGGTATTCCGCCTCCTGTTTGAAATCAGGATGATAACCGATGGCAGTGTTGGCATTGATCGTAAAAGCGCCCGGTTTCTCTTCGTAGGCCACGGGCGTGGGCAATATTTTCGGCAACTGATCCAGCGGCACATCCTTTATCCGCGCGTTGCGCTGGTAAATTTCCGCTGCCGTGGTCTGCGGATGCTGATCGGCCGCGGTGCGGCGCAGCTGTTTGTCGCTCGTGGGCGGCACTACCGTATAATCCGTTATCGCATGCCCTTTCGCAGGCTGTTGGTCCCATACCAGGTAGGGACCTTCCGGTCCGTCGGTGATGGCGGTAACCCAGGCAACCGACACCACGTTGATTTTCAGGGAATCGCCCGGGGCGATGCCTTTAAAACCGGCGGTGGGTTTGAACGTCGCCAGCGGGCCGTTGACGTGTGCCACCTGGATGCCGTTACCCGCGTCGCCGGGGCTTACGTAACGAACGAAGGTGAAAAAGAACGTCCACCCCGAAGCAGGGAATGCCTGTTTTGTTTTGTTGATGAAAGTAAATGTGGAAAGCGTCTGAGGTTTGCCCTGGTACCCGTTTTCCACCACTTCCCATTTCACTTTCAAGCCGTTGGCGGGGAAGGCGGGCGACTGGGCCATGGCAATACCGGAGAGCAGCATGAGCAAACATGTGAATCTAAAGCGCATATAATCAGGATTTAACCGAAGAGGTCTGAAAAGAAAAACCACCTGAGGGGATGGTTCATCAGCAAAGACCGTTCAATTATTATTTGTTAAATGACGTGTGAATAGCATCCAGCAGATACCCTTTCGGATCGCTGGAATACTCCCAGAACATGATGCCGGCCATGTTGTACTTTTTGATGTATTTGCACTTGGCCCGCACGGAGCGTTCATCGTCGAAAGTGATGAACACGTTGTTGCCGGGATGCCAAAGATAAGGGGCTTTTGCTTTTCTGTCCCAATGGCGTTTATATCCCTGCTGGTTGATGAGGCTGTCTTTCAGGCGGGTATAACCACCGCCGCGGGCGCCTTTGAGGGCCTGCTGGTTGAGCCCCCGGTTGGTGCCGTCTTTGAGCGTCCAGCCGCGGCCGTAGAACGCCGCCCCCATCACCAGTTTCTCCGCCGGCACCCCGGCCTCCAGGTAGATCTGTACCGAGCGGTGGGCACTTGCTTCGGCCGTATCTTTCGTTGAACCGTATAGGTTAGTATGGTGCCCGGCCAGGCCGGTGGCGCTGGTTTTATAATCGTACGTCATGATGTTGACATAGTCGAGGTACTGCTGGGCTTTGTCCATTTCCGTATGTTCGGTGAAGTACCGCCCGCCGCCTACCGCGGTGGTAAGCAGGTACGGGCGCCCCGTTTCGCGCTGCAGCGTATCGAGCGATGCGCGGAGAGCTTTGAACATGAGGGTGTAGTGCTGTTTGTCTTCCGGACGGTACACGTTCCCTTCTTCGCCCGGCACGCCGGGGTATTCCCAGTCGATGTCCACGCCGTCGAGCTGATACTTTCTGACGATGTCCACGGCCGTGGCGGCGAACAGCTGCCGGCCGGCTTCGGTGAGCACGGCGTCGGAGAAGTTTTCGCTCCAGGCCCAGCCGCCGATGGAGATGAGGATCTTCAGCGCAGGGTTGCGGAATTTGAGGGCGTTGAGCGCGCGGAAATTGACGGTATCCGTCGCTTCATTGGTGAGCCATGCCTGCCCGTTTTTGATGTCTACGAAGGCATAGTTGATGTGGGTGAGCTTTTCCACCATGATGGAAGCCGGGTTGGCGATGAGGCCGCGGTAACCGCCGACGTAGGCGATCACAACGGGCTTTTTTCCGGGAGGGGCGGCCGGGATGAAGGCCATGAAAAAGGATAATATAAAAAGCAGCGCAACTGGGGCGCACTTGGCCGGCAAGGATAGATAACGCATGCATTAAATATACTGCATTTGCGCCTAACAGCAAACCACCCCGGTAGATACCGGGATGGCTATATCATTTCCACATTTTAGCGTCATCTACTGCTGAGATGTCAAACAATGGATGCACGGTTGTCCGTTATTCCATAATGTTGCGTAAATATTTTTTCATTCGCCTTCCAGGTGGAATTTGATGGGGAGATTGAAGTACACTGGCACGCTCTGCCCGTTTTGCCGGCCGGGTTTCCATTTGGGCATTTTCTTCACTACCCGGAGTGCTTCTTCGTCGAGGCCCGCGCCTTTTTTGACGCCGATAAGCTCCACGTCGGTGATCTCGCCATTGCCCCGCACCACGAACTTCACGAACACGGTACCCTGCACGGCATTGTCGATGGCCATGGGGGGATAACGCAGGTTATTGCGGAGGAATTTAGCCAGTGCGTCCTGGCCGCCGGGGAATTCCGGCATGATTTCCACGATCGTCGGGATGTCTTCCTTTTTCTCCGCTTTCGGTGCTTCGATCACGTCGTTGCCACCTTTCAGTCCGTTCTCAATACCGTTGTCCGAACCGTTCGGGTCGCCGTTGAGATCCGTTTTGAAGCCGATGGCCGGGTCTTTCAGGTCGGCGTTTTTCATCGGCTCATCTTCCGGCTTCACGTTTTCATCTTTTTCAATCTTGAATACCACGTGCTGTACGGTCGGCTTCGACGCCGCAGGCGCCGGCTGGCGGATAGTGGGCGGCGGAGTGAGTACTTTTTCTTCTTTCGGGATGTTTTTCAGTTCGATGATATCGGCCGGTACGATGACTTTGTGGTTCACCTCACCGGAGGCCAGCAGCTTCGTGGAAATCGTATAGCCGCCGATCACGAGCAGCACAAGGCCGCCCATGCCCAGCACGGCGTTGCGCACCCGCCGGTCATACCGCCGGCGCAATTCATAAGCCCCGTAATCTTTGTTCCGGGCATCGAAAAGAATGTCGAGAAAATCGGATTTTTCGAGTTTGGTTGTTTCCATGGCAGTTCGTTTAGAAGGAAGATGCACGTCATTTTATTTTCCATAAGAAATTTATAAACCATTGAACCTTTTCATTTTAGCATTGTTCTTTCTATTGTACCCGGAATTTTATGAAGTGCCCGACTCCACATAAAACGCTCCGTAGTTTATTGCTGCTGGCGGCTTTGATACTTGCCGTGCAGCCGTTGGCGGCCCAGCGGGACACTTCCGGCCCGCATCATTTCACCCTCGAAGAAGCCGTCCGGTACGCCCTTCGTAACCAGAACAACGTGCTGAACGCGCGCCTGAACCGGCAGGCCTCACTCGAAAAGATCCGCGAAATGCGCGGCAAACTGTTTCCCCACATCAATGTGAACGGGTCACTCACCGATAACCTGAAACTGCAGACCTCTTACATCCCGGATTTTTCCGGCAACCCCGACAACAAGATCCCCGTGCAGTTCGGCACCAAATTCTCTTCGCAGGTAATCGGCGAAGCCACACAGACTATTCTCAACAGCGATTATTTTCTCGGCCTGCGCGCCGCCAAAGTATACGACCAGCTCTCTGTAAAAGACTACGAACGTACCGCCATCGCCACGAGAGTAGCGGTGAGCAACGCCTTCTTCAACGTGCTCGTGAACCGCGAAAGCATCCGGCTGACGGACGCGAACCTCGTACAGATCAGCAAGGCGTTGAAAGATACCCGTGCCCGTTATGACGAGGGCGTTTCGGAAAGGATCGATGTGGACCGGCTGCAGGTGTCGTACAACAAATCCGAAAACCAGCGCGCCAACCTCGAACGCCTGATGGCGTTCTCGCTCGAGCTGCTGAAATTCGAGATGGGCATGCCGTTGCAGGAATCGCTTACGCTTGAAGATGAACTGAAAAGCTTCGCGAGAGAAATGCCGGACAGCATCAACTACAGCGTGCAGGACCGGCCGGAATACGCCATGCAGCGCACGCAGGTGGAGCTCGACAAACTGAACCTGAAAAGCAAAAAACTGGAAGTGGTGCCTTCGCTGAACGCGCATATCAATTACGGCGTGAACTGGTTTTCCGATGCGTTCTCCGACCTGTATAAAACGGGCTTCGGCGCCTCCAATATGGGCCTCACTTTGTCGCTGCCGCTCTTTACCGGCACGGAAAGGCTTTTCCAGGTAAAACAGCGCGAGATCACGCTGCAGCAATCACAGAACAACCTGTCTTATTTAACACAACAGATACAACTGGAAGTAAGAGAGGCGTGGACCACTTACAAAAACAACTCCGCCTCCCTGCTCACCGAAGAAAAAAACATGGCGCTGACGCAGGGCGTGTACGACCGTGTGCTGCTGAAATTCGGGCAGGGTGTATCATCAAGCCTCGATGTGACCACGGCCGACAGTGACCTGAAACAGGCGCAGAGCGATTACATACAGGCCCTTCTCAATACATTGATCAGCAAAGTGAAGCTCGACCAGGCGATGGGCAAAATCAAACCACAATAAATCATTTTTTATGCACCGCACCCGGAACATTTACATTGGCCTGTTACTGCCGCTGCTTTGTGCATGCGGCGGCAAACGGCAGGCGCCCGCGGGCCCCATGCCGAAGCCGACCGTTTCGGTGTATGAAGTGCAACCGGCCAGCTTTCCCGTTTCGGAGAAATTCCCCGCCTCGCTGACAGGCAATGTGATCGTGGACATCAAATCGGACGTGACGGGTTTTCTAGAGGCCATCCGCGTAAAGGACGGCAGCAATGTGAACAAGGGACAGGTATTGTATGAAGTGGACAAAAGCCGCAGCCAGGCCACTTACGAACAAAGCCAGGCCAGCGTGCTGCAGGCGGAGGCCGATCTGGCCATGAAGAAAAAAGACTACGAACGTTACAGCAACCTGCTGAAACAGGATGCGATATCAAAACAGACGGTGGACCAGGCGGAAACGGCGCTCAGGACCGCGGAAGCGATGCTTGCGTCGGCGAAGGCCGCCCGCGCCCGCAGCGGAACGGACATCAACCATGCCGTGCTCCGCGCGCCGCTGAGCGGTAAAATCGGCATTGCGCTGGTGCGCGTCGGCGACCTCGTCACGGCCGGGCAAACGGTGATCAATACACTCGTGAATGAAAATCCCATCTATGCCGACATCGACCTGCCGCAAAGCCGCTACATGGAATTCGGCCGGCGGGGCGGGCAGCGTTTCTTCCTCGCATCCGCCAACGGTGAAAAATATCCGCACGAAGGAAAAGTACTGCTCGTCAACAACGTGGTGGATGCCAGAACCGGCACCATCCGCATGCGGCTCACCTTTCCCAACCCGGAAGGCATGCTGAAAAGCGGGATGACGGCCACCGTGCAGGTGCAATCGCCCCCATCCGATTCCGCACTGGCCATTCCCGCCAGGGCCATCGTGGAGCTGCTGGGTGAAGTAAAAGCATATGTGGTGGACCGGAATAACGTGGTGCAGACCAGGACCGTGGAAAGAGGGCCCCTGGCAGACAGCCTGATGATCGTCCGTTCCGGGCTGCAGGCCGGCGAACGGGTGGTGGTGGACGGCATACAGAAAGTTCGCCAGGGCGATACAGTCAATATCAAATAACGGCGCAGCATGATCTCTAAAACATTCATAGAACGGAAGAACACAACGATCGTGATTGCGGTCATCCTGGTGATTGTAGGGCTCATCTGCATGATCAACCTGCCCATTGCGCAGCTGCCGGATATTGCGCCGCCGGTGGTGGACGTGCGGGCCAACTACATCGGCGCCAACTCCACCACCGTGGAGGAAACGGTGACCACGCCCATCGAAAACCAGGTGAACGGCACGCCCGGCGCCATGTACATACAGTCGGTCAGCGCCAACGATGGTTCCATGAGCATCACCGTTACGTTCGAGATCGGCACCAACCCGGACATCTCCGCGCTCGACGTGCAGAACCGCGTGAACTTCGCGCTGCCGGCCGTTCCGGATGACGTGCGGAGAGTGGGTGTAACCACCAAAAAACGTTCGAACGACATGCTGATGGTGGTGGCGCTGAACTCCCCCAAAGGCACGCATAATTCGGAATTCCTCAACAACTACCTCAATATTTATATCAAACCCGAGCTGGCCCGCGTACCGGGTGTGGGCGACGTGAACGCCTTTTCGCAGGATTACAGCATGCGCATCTGGCTGAACCCCGACAAGATGGCCGCGCTCAACATCACGCCGGCCGACGTGGCCCGCGCCATACAGGAGCAGAATACGCAGGCGCCTGCCGGTATCATCGGTTCCCCACCCGCCGGTAAAGGACAGGCATTCGAATACACCGTAAAAGTCAAAGGCCGTTTGCTGACATCGGAAGAATTCGGCAACATCATCGTGGCCACCAATCCGCAAACCGGGTCGCTGGTGCGCCTCAGCGACATTTCGCGCCAGCAGCTCGGCTCTTTCTCGTATGCCGTGGAAGTAAAGGCGGACGGTAAAACCGGCACCGGCATGGCCATTTACCTGGCTCCCGGCGCCAATGCCCTCGACGTGGCCGAGCGCGTGGAAAACAAATTCAGGGAACTGGCGAAGTCGTTTCCCGAAGACGTGAACTGGCTTGTGCCGTTCGAAACCGTTTCGTTCGTGAAGATTTCCATCAGGGAAGTGGTGCAGACTTTTATCGAGGCCATGCTGCTGGTGATACTCGTGGTGTACCTCTTCCTGCAAAGCTGGCGCGCCACGCTGGTGCCCGTGCTCGTGATCCCCGTTTCGCTTATCGGCACGTTCATCTTCTTCACCCTGCTCGGGTTTTCGATCAATACGCTGACGCTATTCGGTTTTGTGCTGGCCATCGGGATTGTGGTGGACGACGCCATTGTGGTGGTGGAAGCCGTGCAGCATCACATCGACGTGAACGGCATGAGCCCGCTCGAAGCCACCTACCGCGCGATGACGGAAGTGCAGGCGCCGGTGATCGCCATCGGGCTGATACTGGCGGCGGTGTTCGTGCCCGTGGCATTCATTCCCGGCGTGAGCGGCAAACTGTACCAGCAGTTCGCATTGACCATCGCATTTTCCGTGATCCTCTCCGCGTTCCTGGCGTTGACGCTCACCCCCGCGCTCTGTGCCGTGGTGCTGCGCCCTTCGCAGCTCAATGAAAACTCCAGGGGCCTCAACAAACTGCACTACAAATTCAACCGCTGGTTTACCCGCTTCACCGAAAAGTATACCCATGGCGTACGGCGGGCTATCAAACAAACTGCGTTCATACTGATATTATTGGGCATCCTGTTCGGAACGGCCTTTATCCTGTTCAAAAAAGTACCCACCACCTTTGTGCCGCAGGAAGATATGGGCGCGCTTTTCCTGGTGGTGGAACTGCCGGACGCTTCCTCTTCCGTGCGCACCCGCGAGGTGGTGGAGCGCATCAACACCATCCTCGCCTCCGATTCCGCCGTGCAGCATTTCATGGGCGTGTCGGGCATCAACTTCGTGGCCAATGCCATCAAACCCAACTCCGCCACCTTCTTCGTGAACCTCAAACCCTGGGACGAACGGTTGGCGAAGGGCGACGATATGGGCACCGTTTCCGGCCGCATCCAGGGCAAACTGGCGCAGATCACAGAAGCCACGGCGCTGGCCCTGCCCTCGCCTACCCTGCGCGGCATGGGCACCTCCACCGGCTTCACCTACGTGCTGGAGCAACGCAGCGGTACAGACATCGCCGAATTCACCAAAGTGCTGCAAAACCTCCTGATGGCCGCCAACAAACGGCCTGAAATAGCCCGGGCGTATGCATTCTTCAGCTCCACCACCCCGGAATTCAACGTGGAGGTGAACCGCGACCGCTGCAAGCAGATGGGCGTGGCGGTAAACGATGTGTTCAGCGCGCTGCAGACATTCTTAGGCGGCCTCTATGTGAATGATTTTACCCGCTTCGGGAGAAGCTTCCGCGTGGTACTGCAGGCGGATACGGCGTTCCGTAAAACGGTGAACGACCTGCAATTCTATCATGTGCGTAACCAGCAGGGAGAAATGGTGCCGCTCAGTTCGCTGATCACCACCAAACTGGGCGCGGGCGCGCCGGTGATCAACCACTTTAACCTGTACCGTTCGGCAGAAATCAGCGGCACCAGTAAACCCGGCTTCAGCAGCGGCGATGCCATCAAGGCGATGGAAGAAGTGTCGAAGGAAGTGCTGCCGGCCAACTTCGGCTATGAATGGTCGAATATCTCCAAACAGGAAATTGAAGCAGGCAATAAAAGCACGATGATCTTCGCGTTGTCGATCCTCTTCGTGTTTTTGCTGCTCACTGCGTTATACGAAAGTTGGTCTGTCCCATTCTCTGTACTGCTGGCGGTTCCGGTAGCCCTGTTCGGCTCAATTGTCGCCCTGTGGCTATCCGGACAAGCCAACAGCGTTTATTCGCAGATCGGCCTGATCACGCTGATCGGGCTGTCTGCCAAAAACGCCATTCTGATCGTTGAGTTCTGTAAGGAGCGGGTAGACAGGGGGATGCCCCTGATCCAGGCCACCCTCGAAGCGGTGAGCCTCCGTTTCCGGCCCATCCTGATGACGTCGTTCGCCTTCATCCTGGGCGTTATGCCGCTGGCGCTGGCCAAAGGAGCCGGCGCCGCTTCGCGCGTCAACATCGGTTTCACGGTGGTGGGCGGTATGCTCGCGGCCACGGTGCTGGCCATTTTCAGCGTGCCGGTGCTGTACGTGCTCATTACCCGGCTGGCTTACGGTAAAAAGAAACTGGCCGAACTGGAAGAAGAAGGTAAGAAGAACCCGCCGCCGCCCTCAACGCCGCATTGATCAGTTCCTTTCCTCCGCATTATCCCGGTCCCAGCCCGCATCACGGATGAGCATGTTCGTGTAGGCATCCGCCTGTATGAGTTTTTGCAGTTCTTCCATTCTTTCGCGGGCTACGTTCACGTATTGTTTATCGTCGCGGTAAGCCGCGAGGCCTTTCAGTGATTTTTCGTCGAAGCGGCGGAACATGCGCGCCGCGCGCTGTGACTGGTAGGCGCGGCGGCCCAGCATTTCCAGTACGTCGGAGGCGAGGCGTAAAGAGGTATCGATGGTTTCCCTGTAGATGTGGAGAACACCGGCATTCATCAGGTCGAAAGCGTCCGCGTTCTGAGTCGCCCTCACCAGCATCTGCAGATGCGGGTAGTGTTTTTTCACCGTTTCCACCACTTCGAGGTTCTTTTCCGGTGTCGCCATGGCGATCACGATGAGGCGCGCCTGTTCAGCCCCGGCGGATTTCAGCATGTCGAAACGCGCCGCATCGCCGTAATACACTTTCAGGCCCATCTGCCGCAACAGGTCTACCCGGTCGGAATCCAGATCAAGTACCGTGGAATGCACCCCGCTGGCGCGCAGGAAACGGCCTACCACCGTCCCGAAATGATCGAAGCCGGCGATGATCACGGGGTTCTTTTCATCGATCGCATCCTGCTCACGTTCTTCTTTATTGGCCGTGCAGCCGAATCGCGGCACAATCACTTTTTCATAAGCCAGCATCAGCAGCGGCGTCAGCGCCATGGTGATGGCCACTACGGCCATCATGATATCGATCAGTTCTACCGGGAGTAATTTCGATTGTTTCGAAAACGAAAACAGCACAAAGGCGAATTCACCCACCTGCGGTAAAGCAAAAGCAAAGAGGAGGTTCTGTTCACCGCTGAGACGGAACAGCTTGCCCAAACCGGCCAGCACCGAAAATTTCAGCACGAGTATGCCGGCCACGAGGCCGCTTACCAGCCAGGGCTGCTGCAGGATGAGATCGAAGTTGATAGTGGCGCCCACGCCGATAAAAAACAGGCCCAGCAGCAATCCCTTGAACGGTTCGATGTCGCTTTCCAGTTCATGACGGTATTCGCTGTTGGCGAGCACTACCCCGCCCAGAAATGCGCCCAGCGCGGGGCTCAGGCCCACCAGCGTCATCAGTACCGCGATAGCCACTACCAGCAGCAGCGCCGATGCTGTGAACAATTCGCGCAGGCGGGTGCGGGCTACAATGTGCAGGATGGGTTTCACCACATAGCGGCCACCCACCACCAGTACGCTCACCGCGCCGAACACGATCAGCGTTTTGGCCCAGGCCGGCTGATGCGCGATCAGCGACTGCCCGTCTTCCACCGTTCCGGCCGCCCCTTCAGGCCCCAGCAACGGGAAAATGGCCAGCATCGGGATTACCGCCACATCCTGGAACAACAGCACGGAAAACGCGCTTTGCCCAGCCGCGGACCCCATCTGCCCTTTTTCATTCAATATCTGTAATACGATCGCGGTAGACGACAGCGACAAGATCATGCCCAGCACCAGCGCCTCGTTCCACCGCAGCCCCAGCATAAAACCGAGGCCCGCGATCAGTATGGCCGTTACCGTTACCTGCAGCCCGCCGAGCCCGAGAATGGGCGCACGCAGCTTCCAGAGCAGCGAAGGCTCCAGCTCGAGGCCGATCAGGAATAACATCATCACCACCCCGAACTCCGCAAAGTGCATGAGGTCTTCCCCGCCATGCCCGATCAGCCCCAGCAGCGCCGGGCCGATGATGATACCGCCGATGAGATAACCCAGCACCGAGCCCAGGTTCAGCTTTTTGGCCAGCGGCACAAATACCACCATGGTGGCGAGGTACACTAACGCCTGGTAAAAAAATGATTCGTTCGACATACGCAGTTTTCAGTTATGGTTGAGGAATGCCCAATTGCGGCGTTTTCAGCTGTTCCAGCAGTTGCACGTAACGCGCGGCGTATTCGCCGAGCTGCTGATCGTTTAAAGTATTGGAGCCGTGCACCAGGAAAGGCGGCAGGTAGTTCATGTTGCAAAGCCCCGCCGTGCGTTCGAACGGCAGCAGGAATTCCTTTATGGAATGCCCGTGGTGGCCCTGCGGCGTGTAGGCGGCTTCATTGCCGCCCATGGAAAGCACATTCATCATGTGTTTGCCCTGCAGGCGGGTGCCGTTTTTGCCGTATGCCCAGCCATGCTCCAGCACCAGGTCGAGCCACTGTTTGATGAGGGCGGGACTGCTATACCAGTAAAAAGGATGTTGAAAGAGGATGATGTCGTGCTGCTCGAGCACCGCCTGTTCTACCTGCGGCAGTACGTCAAAATCGGGGTACAACTGATAAAGATCGCGGATGGTCACGTCTTTGACGGTAGCGGCCGCCTGCAGCAGCCGGGCGTGTATGCGTGACCGTTCAAAGGCCGGGTGGGCAAAAAGAATGAGTATTTTGGGCACGGGCGCAAAAAATTACGGATTAGGAAATGCGGTGCTCTCGGCACGCCTGAAAAAAATTGGCGCAAACCGCTTTACGAAGCCGAAATTACTGATTATCGGCAAGCCGGCATTCCTAATCCGCAAAGTATTATACCTGCAGCGCTTCCGCGGCTGCTTCGTCCACAAACCAGTGCAGCTGCCCGTTTTCGGGACGGATGAGCTGGGAAGGGAATTTATCGGGGTCGGTAGCGCCGTCGATCACGCTCTTTAACGTCAGGGCTTTGCCGGCGCCGGTGGCCATGAACACCACGCAGGCCGAAAGGTTGGTGACCGGGGCTGTGAGCGTGATGCGGTACATCGCCTGCGCCTCGAGCCAGAAGGCTTTCACCCAGGCCTTGCGCTCGTGCACGATGGGCAGGCCGGGGAAGAGAGACAGCGTGTGGCCGTCGTCGCCCATGCCCAGCAGCACCAGGTCGAACGTATTCGGTTTGCCGTCGAAATATTCGTGCAGCGTTTTTTCATATTCCGCAGCGGCCGCTTCCGGCTCGATGTCGGTGCGCATCACAAAGATATTCTCCGGCAGGGCGCCCACCTTGTCGAGCAGCACATCATACGCCATGCGGGCGTTATTGCGGCTGTCTTCAAAAGGTACGGCCCTTTCGTCGCCCCAGAAAAAATGCACCTTCTTCCAGTCGATCATGTTCACGTAGGGCTCTTTGGCCAGCAACGCGTACAGGGCTTTCGGCGTATTGCCGCCCGAGAGGGCGAAGGTAAACCGGTCCTGTTGCTGGAGCACTTCCTGGATGTACTGGCTGATGAAGGCGGCCAGGTTTTCGCTGAGTTGCTGCGTGTCTTTTGCGATATGCAGTTCCATATGGTATAAATTAAGCAGGCCGGCGTTCACCGGCCTGCTGGCAGTAACAAATATTATCTGGCCGGCGGCAGGTTGATCCAGGAATGGCCGTCGCGCGCAATGAGCGCATCGGCGTCTTCCGGTCCCCACGAATCCGGTACGTAGTTCGGGAAATCTTGCGGAGTGCGGTTTTCCCACGTCTCCAGGATGGGCATGATCACCTTCCAGGCGGCTTCCACCTGGTCGGCCCGCATGAAGAGGGTGGCGTCTCCTTCCATCACGTCGAGCAGCAGCGTTTCATATGCCTCGGGCGTATGATCGTCGGAGCCTTCGTAGTTGAAAGTCATGTTCACCGGGTCGAGCGTCATGGTCTGACCGGGGCGTTTCGCCTGAAAGCGGATACGGATATCCATTTCCGGCTGGATGCTGATGGTCAGGCGGTTGGAGCGCCAGGATTCCGCGGCTTCCGAAGGGAACGCGAAAGTGGGCGCATCCTTGAACTGGATGGTGATATGCGTCGATTTCTGGTGCATCAGTTTACCGGTGCGCACGTAAAACGGCACACCCTGCCAGCGCCAGTTATCGACATAAAACTTCACCGCGGCGTAGGTTTCGGTATTGGATACCGGGTCTACCCCTTTTTCTTCACGGTAGCCCGTCACCTGTTTCCCTTTCATCCAACCCGCGCCGTACTGGCCGCGAACCGCGCTTTCATGCACATCTTCCTTTTTGATGGGGCGGATGGCGTTGAGCACGTCTACTTTTTTATTACGGATCTCGTTGGCGTCGAAAGAAACGGGCGCTTCCATGGCCACCATACACATCAGCTGCAGGATGTGGTTCTGCACCATATCGCGCAGGGCGCCGGAGTGCTCATAGTAACCGCCGCGGCCTTCGAGGCCCACGCTTTCGGCGGCCGTGATCTGGATGTGATCGATATAATGACGGTTCCATACCGGTTCGAAAAGTGCGTTGGCGAAGCGGAGGGCCAGGATGTTCTGCACCGTTTCCTTACCGAGGTAATGGTCGATGCGGAAAATCTGTTCTTCCGCGAAGAGGCCGGAGAGCAGGTCGTTGAGCTCATGCGCGCTGGCGAGGTCGTGGCCGAAAGGTTTTTCGATCACGATGCGGGTGGTGCTTTTGTCTTTGCACAGGTTGAGCGTACCCAGCTCCTGCGCGATGGAGGGCACCAGCTGCGGCGCTACGGCCAGGTAAAAGATCACGTTCGGATGGGTACCCCATTCCTTTTCCTTCGTCTGCACATATTCCGCGATGCGCTGGTACGATTTGACATCGCCCGCATCCAGCTGGAGATAGTTCACATGATCGAAGAACTCCTTGTAATGCCCGTTGGCTTCCGCTTTACGGCGCGAGAACTTGGTGATGCCTTCCTGTAAATGGCTGCGGTAATTTTCGTTGCTGTATTCGGTACGGCCTATCCCTACGATGGCAAAATGTTCCGGCATCCACTCGTCGAGGAAGAGGTTGTAGAGTGCGGGCGTCAGTTTGCGGTAGTTCAGGTCCCCGCTACCGCCGAAGATAAACAGGATCGAGGCAGGCGGGCGTTTATGTTGTTGCATAAAAAATGAAAAAATTATGAATGGTGTTGCCAGGAAGTATGGAAACTGCCAGGCATGTCTATACGCTGATAGGTATGCGCGCCGAAATAGTCCCGCTGTGCCTGAACCAGGTTAGTGGGCAGTTTTTCGGTACGGTATGCATCGAAATAAGAAAGGGCGGCCATAAACCCTGCAGCCGGGAGGCCGGCCTGTGCCGCCTGTACGATCACGGCGCGGGTGTTATGCTCCTTGCTTTTTACAATTTCAGCCACGGCTTTGTTCAGCAGCAGGTTGGGCGCATCCGGTGCTTCTTTGAGCGCCGTGTAGAAGGTGCCCAGCAGCGCCGAGCGGATAATGCAGCCGCCTCGCCAAACCTTCACCGCTTCCGGTAAGGGAATGTCCATCTGGTGCGCGGCGGAAGCGTTGTGCAGCATCGCCATGCCCTGTGCGTAGCACATGATGGTGGCGAATTGCAGGGCGTCTTTCACCTGGGAGATGAACAGGCCGGTTTCCGCGGATACCGGGATTTTAGGCTCGGCATATACTTTGGCCGCTTCCACCCTTTCGTCTTTAAAGGCCGAAATAGTACGCATGGCCACCGCCGTGTCGATGATCGTGGCGGGTACGCCGAGGTCCATCGCTTCCTGTGACGTCCATTTGCCCGTGCCTTTGGAGCCGGCTTTATCGGAGATCACGTCGATGAGGCGCTGACCGGATTTATCGTCGTTCTGCAGAAATATGTCGGCGGTGATTTCGAGGAGGAAAGACTGCATTTCGCCTTCGTTCCATTCCCTGTACACCTGGTGGAGCTGGTCGTTGTTGAGGCCGGCGGCTTTCAGCAGGCGGTAGCTTTCGCTGATGAGCTGCATGATGGCGTATTCGATGCCGTTGTGCACCATCTTCACGTAGTGGCCGGCGGCGCCTTTGCCGAGGTAAGCCACGCAGGGCTCGCCGTCAACTTTGGCGGAAATGGCTTCCAGCATGGGCTTCACATGTGCATAAGCCTCCTGGTCGCCGCCCGGCATAATGCTCGGGCCGGTACGGGCGCCCTGTTCGCCACCCGAAACGCCTACGCCCATGAAATGGAAACCGGCCGCTTTGGTGGCCGATACGCGGCGAAGGGTGTCTGTAAAATGGGAATTTCCTCCGTCGATAACGATGTCTCCCGGCTCCAGTAAAGGTTTCAGGGATTCGAGCACATCGTCTACCGGTTTACCGGCCGGCACCAGCATCATCACCCGGCGGGGTTTCTGCAGCTGGGTGATCATTTCTTCGAGGGATACCACGCCTTTTACGCGGGTGCCCGCGGTGGCGGAGGTTTCAAGGGCCTGTGCCTTTTCGGTGTCTTTGTCGAACCCGATCACGGCAAAACCATGGTCGGCCATATTGAGCAGGAGGTTACGCCCCATCACGCCCAGGCCGATCATTCCGAATTCATACATGCTGTTTGCCATAGAGTATTAACTGAATTGTGCGGCGAAATTAGCCATTTAGCCACTATTATTATTTATGCAATTGTAAAGTGAGGTCGCGCAGGGCCACCAATGCCCGCTGCACCAGGTCGATCGTTTTGTCGTCGATCAGCCGGCCTTCGGCGTCGAATTTCCCGGAGGCCTGGGCCACCAGTACTTCCGGTTTAACCACCTGTTTCATGTCCAGGAACTGGAAAACGGCTTTAAAAGCCAGTTGCATGCGCACGGTGCCCCACATGCCGGGGGTGGCACCCATGAGCGCTACGGGCTTGTGCAGCAGGGGAGCGTCAGGGCCACGGGAAGCCCAGTCGATGGCGTTTTTAAGTCCGCCGGGGATGGAGTAATTGTATTCCGGCGAAACGATCAGGATGGCCTGCGCCCGGGCCAGCGTTTCCCGGAAGGCCCGCACCGGCTCCGGCCTGTCGCCGGTATCGAGGTCCGCGTTATACACGGGTACAGCGGAAAAATCGGCAATTTCGGCGGTAACGCCTTCCGGCAGCAGCTCCAGCGCCGCTTTTAATAATGCCGTGTTATAAGATCCTTTTCTCAGACTTCCGGAAATCCCAACGAGGTGGACAGGTGCACTCATTCAACAAAAATAGGCACAAAAATGCTATAGGAAAAGTGGGATAAGCGGTATAAATTACAGTATTTAATCCCGACCCCATGAAATTAGGAGTGATACTGAAACATTATTTACCGTGCTTGTATTTCATTTTCCTGTCTTTATGCATAGCATATTCAGCTTATAACAGCCCCGCCTTCGATGCCGCCGGCATACGGAACAACCTTGTCACCGCACTGGTGATGCTGGTGCTTTTCCTGGGCCTGCTCTTCTTCCGGCGCACCTATGCGCGGATGATCGCGGGTTTGCTGATGTTGTTCCTCTCCCTGTATTTTTCCCTGGCCTGGTTCGACGAGATGGTGGACATCCATCAAGCGGGCGGAGAGCCGTCGGCCGCACTGCGCAGTGCGATCTACTATATCGCCGGGGCTTTCTGTATGGCTATTCTGCTGATCGTCCCGCTGCACCTGCCGCAGCGGGCGCCGTTGTACAACCGGAAATAAACCCGGACGGCGGAAGGGGCTTCCAGTCCGTAGCGTAAAATGATTGTGGCAGCCAGGGCGATTTCGGGCCTGGCTGAAGGGAAACAGCGTCGTGCTTGCAATAATATCCAGATCCAGTCGTGAAGGGCGATGGTAATGCTGTTTCTGGTGGATGGTTTCCCTGGTAAATTGATGAGACTGGCATGGTCGTTCAGGGGGATGGAGACAGAAGCCGCCAACTATGTTCAATCCCGTTGCGGTAGTCCACTAATTAGATGCGATTGATGATTTCCTTCCAAGTAAATCGATCAGCCGGGCATCACATCTCTGGTGCAGGAAGTTCTAAGCTTAACCGCAATAACGTTCTATCCCGATGCGATAGTCAACGGATTAACAATCCCTGCAGTCAGGAATTTTCCTTCGGCGTGATAAAATTGATGAAACTGGTATGGCACCTCTCGCACGGGGAGATATCCCCCATCGCAGCGATCAAGGACTATTACCTTACTGCCTCCGTCGGCTCCAATGAAGCTACCGGTTAATGATCACCTCCGCACCCAGTGGTGTAGTTACGGAATTGATAAGGCCGCGGGCATAGAATGTGTAAATCTTGCCTTCCGACAGGGGCACGCCCGGCCGTGAAAACACCACCATGTTGTCGGAGGCCCTTCTGACTTCAATCGTATAGGTGGCCGCCGCCACTGCCGTAAAGCCCTGGTTCTGGGTGCCGGTGGCCTGCGTTTCGAAGGAGCGGTTGGAGAAAACAGGTGTAAAGGTGCCGCCGCTCACATAACCGATGGTGACTGCGGGGGCGTCCGGCGCCAGATGGAAAAACCGGATGTGGGCTTTCCCGGCTTCGGTATTGGGGAATACGTCCTCCAGGAACAGCGTTTTGATCTTCACCCCGCTGTCGTACAAAAACATGGAATAACGTTTGTCCGCCGTCAGCTGGAGTTGCTGTTCCACCAGCACACCGCTGCCTCCCGCCGGGTTGGCCGTAAATTTCCGCTGGCCGGCATATGCGTCGAGATAGCCGGAGTTGGCGAGGTAATTAAACGGGATGTTGTTGACGCGCAGGCCGTCCATCGTGAGGTCGAGGCCGCTGTTGCCGGGCGATGCATGGGTGATCTGTAATTTGGAAAGTGGCACGTTCGGTGCATCGTCGTTGCTGCTGCAGGCGGTCAGTAATAAAAGTGCGCAGCAGCAGGAAAGCAGCAGGTTTTTCATAATAAGGTGTTTAAAGATCCGGAAAAGATATGGGAAGAAATCAGGACATGCAGCTTAAACACCCCGTTGCCGGGATTGTTCATTTAAAACGGCTGCTGTATATTGTACCGTATGAAAACGTTCATTCTGCTCATTTTATTCTCCTGCGGCGTTATGGTTGTTAAAGCTCAGTCGCCAACCCGCCCGGTGCTGAACCACCTTGCACTGTATGTGCAGGACCTGCAAAAGGCCACCACCTTTTACCGCGACCTGCTCGGCCTCGATACGATCCCCGAGCCCTTTCACGACGGCAAGCACACCTGGTTCGCCGTGGGCCCCGCCAGCCACCTGCACCTGATCGCCGGCGCAAAGGCAAAACAGCAGGGCGACCGTAATACACATATCTGTTTCAGCGTGCCTTCGGTGGAAGCATTCATTGCACGGCTTGATAAAGCCGGCATGGAATACATCAACTGGGCCGGTGAAAAAAAGAAGATCACACTGCGGGTAGACGGCGTCAAACAAATTTACCTCCAGGATCCGGACGGTTACTGGGTTGAAGTGAACGACGCCCGGAAATAACGGCTCAGTTTTTCTTCAGCACATATTCATGCGGCGCCGGCTTGTTCAGCAACGGCAGCGAATCCAGCGAATGCTGCCAGCGGCGGATCAAATCCGCTTCTTTCGGTTTGTTCTCCAGGTACGACACGAACATCTTCCTTACATTATCCGAGTCCGGTTTATGGGCATGGGCGGTATCATAAAAACGGCGCACCGTTTCCAGGTTGTTGCTACCCGGCAGGTTGTTGATGTAGCGGTGCTCGATGAGCCGCAGCGCGCGGATCTGTCCTTCGAGCTGCCAGCTTTTCTGCAGCAGGGCCTGTACCTTGAGCGCCTGCTGATATTGCGGCGCCTGCTGCAACAGCGCCAGGTTCAGCCCTCTTTCCAGTTCTCCCGAAAAAAAGGAGCCCATCTCCACCCCATCGATCGTCAGCGTATAATTGCCGGGCACGAGGTAATTGAACTTCAGGATTTCGCGGTTCAGGTTTTCTGCGAACGGCACCAGTTCAACGGCCGGCTGCTGATCCGCCCGCACGGGGAAGGGCAGCGATTTTTCAAGGGCGGTGAACCGGATCAGCCCGTCCTTCCTCGTGAAGTTCGTGATGGTGCATTGCTGGCTCTTGGCCTGGCTCCCCTTTTCCGACTGATCAGCCGTAATATAGGCCACCGCAGCCGGCGCCATGATGGTTCTCAGGAATTCCCAGGCCATCAGCAGGTGGCCCACGCCGGCAGGATGCACACGGTCTTTGCTGATAAGGGTAGCGGTGGAATCCGTGGCCTGTACTTCCGCATTGAGCTTGGTGAGCATGGCCCAGTAATCGACCACCGTGAGGCTGTCTTTCGCCGCAAACTCCCTGACATATCCCGCGCAGACCTTTAATGCATCGTTGACGCCGAAGAGGTTGTTGCCGGCCATCTTGGACGTCTGATCGTAAATCGACGGTGTTTGCAGTACCACGCGGATACCTTTATTGTGGAAGATGCGGATGATACTGTCGAGGTTCCTGCGGTAAACGGCCAGCGCCGCCTGTTGTTTTTCCCTGATGCCCTCTTCATTTTTCCGTTTCGCATCATACAAAGGCCTGTTCACATCGTTCATGCCGATCATGATTACGGCCCAGGTGGGTCGGTGAATGAGAATGTCATGGTCCATCCGGCGGAGAATTCCTCCCGTCACGTCGCCGGAAATGCCGCAGTTAAAAAACTGAACGCCCAGTTGGGGATAGCGGGTGGCGTAATACAGCTGTATGTTATGCCAGTAGTCCCCGTTGTGGGTGATGCTGTTACCCACAAAACAAACGCGGTCGCCTTTTTTGAAGAATTGTGCGGGGGAAGAAAACCCGCAAGCCAGGAGCAATATGACCAGACTCCAGTATTTGATCGATTTCATGTTTCCGGTTTCTCGGTACAAAATAGAAAATTATGTGTATCGGAGGAATATAAAATCGTTATTCAGGAGGAACAGGACCGGTCGCCGCCTGACGGCAGACCAAAGGCCGGTCCGAACAGCGGGCAGACTTCCTCCCGTGCCGGCCACACATCCAACCGTTGATGAGAGGTACGGCGGATGCATGTCTTTGATGACGGTAGTAGCGGCCTGTTCGATGAGTAGGGATCGGTTCAAATTAAACAAAGCTCTCTCCGAAGCAGGGCAGGCAGACGACGGTTGATGAGAGAAATGGAGGAATGCATGCCTTTTGTAACGGCGAATGGGGCCTGTTCTACGAGTAGATGAACCGGTTCAAATAATGAATTCCCTCTCAGGAGCGAGGGCGGGCGAACGACCGTTGATGAGAGAAATGGCGGGATGCATGCCCTTTGTAAAGGTGAAAGAGGCTTATTCAACGAGCAGATGAACCAGTTCAAATAAAGAATGTCCTTCTCTGGAGCGAGACCGGCAGGTGACCATTGATAAGAGAAATGACGGGATGCATGCCTTTGATAATGGTAGACCAGGTTGGCTCTATGAGGCAGATGGGCCAGTTCAAATACAATACAGCCTCTCCGAAGCGAGCCCGGGAGGGCCACCGTTGGCGAGAGATGCGGCGGGATGCGTGTCTTTTCTGACGGCAATAACGGTCTGTTGCATCAGGCCGGCATACAGCAGCGACGAACAAAAAGGGACATCACATTTACAACCCGGATTAATTAGCAGATAGCCGCTAGTGACAACAAAAGGCCGTAGCACTTAGAACCGCCGCGACCGGGCAAAAAAAATGCGCATCGGGGAATGCGCATTCACTAAAGGGAGTGGGAAAACAAACAGTTTAATTATTCAGACTAGCAACACAAAAGTAGGCCGCACCCACCGGAAAAACACCAGTAAAACCGCTGATTTCCAACAATGCGTGTTTCTACGCACCCCTATTTCGGGAGGCGTTTGTATTTGAGCAAACGTTTGCATAACTTGGTAGCAGTAAAATTCCAGTTCACGATATGAAAACAAACACCTTCTTTCATGGCCTTGCAGCGGCGGCCATGCTTTTTTCCGCTGCCGCCGCCCATGCCCAGTCCGGCGACCTGAAGAAATTTCCCAAAGGCGCCACTCCCGAAGAAATAGGCCAGCGCATCGCCAGCCGGTTTGTGGCATCCCCGCATCCCAACTTCGGCCGCCCCGTGCCGCCGAGGGTGATCACTTACCCGGAAACCTGCACCTGGTACGGCGCACTCACTTTTGCCAAAGAGCGGAACGACAAAGCCCTGCTGCAACAACTTGCCGCCCGCTTCGAACCGCTGTTAGGCGCGCGCGACACCCTGATCCCCATCCCCGATCACGTGGACTACACCGTGTTCGGTTCCGTGCCGCTGGAGCTGTACCAGCAAACGAAAGATCCACGCTACCTCGCCATCGGTAAACGCATGGCCGACAAGCAGTGGGGCCCGCCCGAAGGGAAACGTGTTACCGAAGCCTCTCACCGCTTTTATAACAAAGGATATTCCTGGCAAACGCGCTTGTGGATAGACGATATGTTTATGATCACCGCCGTTCAGTCGCAGGCTACCCGCGCTACCGGCGCCCGTTCTTACATCGACAAGGCGGCCAACGAGATGGTGTTTTACCTTGACTCCCTGCAGAAGCCCAACGGCCTCTTCTACCATTCCCCGGATGTGCCTTACTTCTGGGGCCGCGGTAATGGCTGGATGGCAGCCGGCATGAGCGAGCTGCTGCGCTCCGTGCCGAAAGACAACCCGAACTATCCCCGCATCATGGCCGCCTATAAAACGATGATGGCCAGCCTGCTGAAATACCAGGCCGAAGACGGCATGTGGCGGCAGCTGATCGACGATCCGCAGTCGTGGCCGGAAACATCCTGCACCGGCATGTTCACCTTCGCCATGATCACCGGCGTCAAAAACGGCTGGCTCGATGCGAAGACTTATGGCCCCGCCGCCCGGAAGGCCTGGCTGAAGCTGATCACTTATATCAATGCGGAAAACGACATTACCGATGTGTGCGAAGGCACCAACGCCAAAAACAACCATCAGTATTACCTCGACCGCAAACGCCTCACCGGCGATATGCACGGACAGGCGCCGTTGCTCTGGTGCGCCACCGCTCTGCTGAGAAAATAACCGACCGTGATAAAAAACAAAAGGCGTTCCCTGTCAGGAACGCCTTTTTTAATAGAGATATGTACCGCCTTGTTGCCCATAACAGTCACCGTATCCCGTTTATTTTTCCGTTACTTCAATACAATATGTCGCGCAGCGCCAGATGGCCTCGAAAGGTTTGCCGTGATGGTCGCCGCCTTTCTTTTCCGTTTTTGCCACTTCCACCATGTATCGGCCGGGCCAGAGGGGTGTGAAGGCTGCCGTGCCGGTGCTGTCTGTGTACAGTTTTTTGATCCAGCCGTTCGGTGCGATCACCTCCACCTCACTGGAGCCGGCGGGTGCCTGATCTGCCTGTACGCCGAGTTTGATGCGCTCATTCACTTTGTATTTGGCGCGGGCGGCGGTTTCCACTTTCAGGGGGTTGGCATTGGTCTTGCCGGCACCATCACCGGGCGTATTGCCTACCAGCACGGCCGCGCTGGAATGGTAATCGAGGCGGCTGCCGTGGTAAACGTCTTTCACCGCATGGATCATCACAACGGTGTATACGCCGTCCGATTCAGGGGTGAAGAAAGCTTTGTAATGGTCTTTCCCGGGTGTGGAAGTGAGGGGAATGACTATTTTATCCGGGGTGATCACCGACAGGGTGTATGCTTTGGTATCGGAGAACCATTTATCGAGCGGGGAAATATCCTTGTCGCCGAACTCCCCCCAGAACACCCGGACTTCCTGCGGCTGTCCTTTTTTGCCGGTGGGGCTGGTTTCAATCCAGAGGGCGTGGGCGGAGACACGGAAACCGGCCAGTACCAGTATCGCTGCAATCATCAATGATCTGTAATGCATTGTATCTTATTTTTTGCGACAAATGTAGCCGGCGGCGGCAGGGGCGGCAACTCCAATCGGAAATTTCATTTACGCGATAGGGAAAATCAGCAGCTGGCCTGCTATTTGCTCCTGAATTGGGAATATTGCATAATTTAGTGATACTGACATACGTTATATACATCCAGCTATAAATCAATCTTGCATGAAACGGTTCCTTTTATTCCTCTTATTCGCGTTCCCCGCGGTTGCCAGCGCCCAGAAGCTGTCTGAGTCCGCCGTGGAGGACATTTCTGCTAAAATGGCCACACAATTCCAGCGCAGGAACGACCCCGCCCTGGTGTTTGTGACGGAGCAGATGAGCAGATCTGGGTCAGGGGGGCTGGAAGTGGACAAAACCATGATGGAGCTCAAAAAAGACCCGGCGGCCCTCGATGCGGCGCTGAAATTCCTCTACCAGTACAGCGACTGTAACCGCCAGACCCTCATCGCCAATCTGCGCGCCATGAATGTGAGCTCGGGCAACGTGTTCCCGCTGGCAACTTACATCGTGAATAAAAACAAGAACGAAGCCAAAACGCTGCAGGAAGAAAAAGCCGAACTGATCCGCATCGGCGCCATCCCTCAGGTCACTTCAGTGATGGTAGCGCCTCCCGCCAGTCAGCCCGCCGTGATCAACACCAATGCATTACCGCCTGCTGCCAATACGCCCGGCACCACGCAACCCGCTGCTGCCGCAACCACAACTACAGCACCCGCTACATCGGCCGCACCGGTGGAAGATACCCGCAACTGGGAAGTGCGTAGTGTGTTCTCCATCACCAAACCCGACGAACTGGCCACGCTCTATGGCAAAGAAAACCTCGAGCTCCGCGATGCCACAGGCCTCGACGGCAATGATGCCGGCAAGGCCTGGTATGTGTACCCGGATACGGAAAATGAGATGCAGGTGATTTTTAATGCCGACTCTTCCAAAACCATCATCTTCACACAGGAACGCTCCAAATGGAAATCGCCTTTCGGCATCAAACCCGGCGACCCGATTGAAAAAGTAAATAAAGTCAATGCCCGCGCCTTCCGCGTGAATGGTTTCGAATGGACGAACGGCGGGGTGGTAGACAGCTGGGAAGGCGGCGCCATGGATAAAAAAGGCGTGCAGATCCTTTTCCGCGCCGTCAACAGCGGCGACCCGAAACTGTACGATCAGTTTACGGGTGAAAAGAAATTCCGCTCCGACAATGCCTCGCTCAAAAAGCTCGGCGTGATCGTGGAGAAAGTCGTTTTCCGAACTTACCAATAATTGTTATAGATCGATGAAAGCCCCGGCACTTGCCGGGGTTTTCGTTTTGTATGCGTATTTTAGGGCCATGGAAATATCCGGCAACAAGTTTTACAGGCTGTTGGTGAAAATAGGCCGGTACCGCACCAGGTACACTTCTCATCGAAACTTTCTTATCATCCTCAGTTTTATCGTTGGAGTACTGGCGGCGCTGGCCGCCGTATTACTGAAAGTCAGCGTCCAGTTTTTTGAGCACCGCGTGGAACTCATGAACAACTGGATGGACAGCAACTGGCTCTCCGCCATCCTGCCGATGATCGGAACAGGCATCTCACTCCTGCTGCTGACACGCTTTTTCCGCAACCGGCTCAGTCGCGGTGTGGGCTTTATCATTCACAACATCGTCACCAACAAAGGCCGTATCGACAAGCGGCATACTTACGGCCACATTCTCACCAGCGCCCTGACCGTGGGCTTTGGCGGCAGCGTTGGGCTGGAAGCCCCTATTGTGGCCACGGGAGCGGCAATCGGGTCCAACACCGGGCGCGACCTGCGGCTTTCCGCGAAAGACACCGTTCTGTTACTGGCCTGCGGCACCGCCAGCGGCATCGCGGCCGTATTCAACAGCCCGTTCGCCGGCATCATCTTCGTGCTGGAGATATTCCTGCTCGACTTCAGCATTCCCTTTTTCATACCGCTGCTGATTTCCACAGCCACGGCTACCGTTGTTTCACAACTGATCTATCCCGGCAAATTCATTTTTGTGGCCAGCGAAAGCTGGAACGTACCGGCCATTCCCTTCTACGTGCTGCTGGGCGTTTTCTGCGGGCTCGTATCGGTGTACATCACCTGGCAGGTCGACTTCATCGAAGGTTATTTCGAAAAAAGGAGTATGAACTGGAAAAGGTGGCTGATCGCCGGCATCCCGCTGTGCGTCATCATCTTCTTACTGCCGGGGCTTTACGGGGAGGGATACTCCACCATTACCAGCCTGCTGAAAGGCGATTACGCCAGCATCACGGCACACTCACTGCTGCAGAGCTACAGCCAGTATTCGTGGGCGATCATACTGATGACGGTATTGCTGGTAGTATTCAAGGTGGTCTGCGCCTGCCTCACCATCAGCGCCGGCGGCAATGGCGGGGTGTTTGCCCCATCCATGATCACGGGCGGGCTCAGCGGTTTCCTGTTCGCGTATCTTGTGAACCTTTCCGGCATTTACCAGCTGAATACGCCCAACTTCATCATCACCGCCATGGCCGGCGTACTGGCCGGTGTAATGCATGCGCCGCTCACAGCAATATTCCTGATGGCCGAGATTTCAGGTGGTTACAAATTGTTCATCCCGCTGATGATCGTGACGGCCATTTCGTATTTCATTACCCCGAAATATGTGAAACACTCCGTGTATCACAAATCGCTGGTAGAGCGTAAAATCCTTACCGACACCAGTGAGCACGATCATTTCTGATAGTGACCGCCTGTGAAAAGCTATATGGGAGGAGGCGCCCTAACAGGTGAATGAAAATCCCCGACTGAACGCGGGTAAACAATTTTATACTTCCATTCAGTTGTTTTCTGTCAATGACCATCTATCTTCCAAAAAAAATAAAAGCCCGGTAGATACCAGGCTTTCTGTTTTAAGCATGAGATATTGTTACAGCGAATTCGGTTTGTAGATTTTAATAATGCCGTCATTCTCGCTGCTCACTACCAGCAAGCTTCTGCCGTTGGGGCTTTTCTGCGCGGGAATGAACAGTACGCCTTCAGGCGCGTCGCCACATTTCAACAGTTGCAGGAATACAGGCGCCGAGGGATTGGAAACATCGTACACCGCCACAGCGTCCGCTCTCTCCATTCCTACGAAAGCCAGGTCTTTCTGGCCGATGCGGCCCAATGCGATGCCTTCCGGCTCCACACCTTTATCGTCGCTGCGGCCATCGTCGTAGATGCCGGCAGCGATACATTTTGTTTCCAGTTCGTTTTTGCTGTCGAATACCAGTGCACCGGAGTTACCGTTCCAGACGCTGAAGGAACGCGCGCCGAACGAATGCAATTCGTCGTAGTCGCCGTCACCGTCTGTGTCTCCAGACTTGCCGGTCACGTTCAGCCGGCCCAGCACCGCTTCGGCCAGTAATGCGGCCGCATCCGGAAAAGCGGTGGCATCTAGCTTGAGTTTGGCCACTCTTTTGGCTTCCTCGAATGCCGTGTATTCACGCACATCCCCTTCATTGGCGGTAAACAGGTAGGGAGTGTTACCGGTTGTCAGCACGGCAATCGCATCCGGCATGTACATACCTTTCACCTTGTTTTTTTTCAGGGCGATGGTGTTGTCTCTATCACTCAGGTCTACCGCGTTCGCATCGGTATTGTAATCCTTCATGCCCAGCGGGAACACGGCCGTGATGGTTTTGGAAGCAATGTCGATTCTGGCGATCGCGTTGTTTTCCTGAAGGGTCACCCAGGCGGTTTTTGAATCCGGGGAAACGGTCACGTATTCCGGTTCGATGTCCTGTGCCAGTGACGCGTTGGGGCCGAAAATCCGGAGTCCTTTCTGTACCAGGGCAGCCTGCTGTGAGGCGAGGCCTGAAAAATCGATGTTGGTGACGCTATAGTTGTCTTTCACCGAAATCACGGACACCGTGCCTGCCGGATCCGTCAGGTAATCGGCGGAAGGCTCACCTTCGTTGGCGGTAAGGATATAGGCGCCGTCAGGGCTGAAAGTCACCATGTCCGGCAAAGCGCCTACGGGAATGACTTTTATTTCTTTGAAGTCGGTGGTGCTGTAGATCACTACCTTTCCGGGTTGTGTTTTATTGATCGCTTCGATGGCCGCGGCCAGCTTGCCATCGTGCACATCGAGGCTGTTCACCGCACCGTAGCCGCTCACGTTGATGGAAGTGGAGAGGGTTTTCATGTTCGCGGGATCGGAGAAATCGATGATGGTGATCTGGTTGGTGCCGCCGTTGTTAACTACGAAGAGGCGTTTGGTGAGAGGGTCGTAGGCCGTGATTTCCGCGGCGCCCGCCTCCCCGATATCTATAGCGCCGATTTCGGAGAAAGTAGCAGGGTCTTCCTTTACGGGAGCCGGTGAATCGTTTTTCGAACAGGCAAATAAGAGGGACAATGAAAAAAGTGCAAGTAGAGGTTGAATGCGCATATGTACGGTTTGTTTCAGGCCGTAATGTTACTGCCGGGGGGTAACCGGAATGTGAAGAAAAGATTATGAAATAGTTAAGGAATGTTTCCGGGCAAAAACCAGGGCCCCGTTGATCGGAAAAACGGTTGGCCCTGCCTTCATCATCTGTTGTTATGGGAGAACAAATATGTGCCATACATCATACGCCTAAATTCCCCATTTGTGGGTGCTTTATACGCTGAAAGGCGCCATTTGTGTATATCCGTTTCCGTTATGAAGCCTGTTCCGCTTTTTCCGGCCACGCGGTTTCAATCCCCTGGGAGCGGATGCGCTCCTGGAAACCGGCCAGCAGTTCTTTGTGTTCCCGCACGGCACGGGGTGTCACATTCTTTTCAAGCGCGTAGGCGGCTAGCATCCCCACCGCCTCACCTATCCCCCATTCCACCGGGTGCAACCGGTAGCATCCGTTGGTGATGTGTGTGGTGCCGATGTTTTTATTGGCTGGCAACAGGTTTTCCATCCGTACGGGCAGCAACGCGCCCAGCGGAATCTGGAAAGGCAGGCAGCCAAGATGGAAATAATTGTTGCCCGCACTGCTGGGGTGCAGGTCGATACTGTAATAACCCACGCCGACACTATCCGGGAACACGGCGGCTTTGTTGCCGGTGGACCGCCCGGTGACCTGTGCACGGTGGAGGCTGCCCACATGCTCTTCCAGCACCGTGAATACGGCTTTGATGCGGCGCGACTCGCGGACGTAAGGATATTTGGCCATCCCGTCTTCCGTGCCCATCACATCTTTCCGCAGTCGCAATCCGGGCCAGCCTTTGCCGCCATCAGGGCGTGGGGCTTCCGTTTGCAGCCAGTAGAGCAAGGAAAGGCTCAGCTGTTTGGCCCGCTCCACATGGTGCTTGAATTCTTTTTCGCTAACGCCCACCAGGTTGCCCAGCATATAATCGTTCTGCGGCCAGTTCACGATAGTGATGTCGCCTTTATAGGTGCCGGGCAGAAAATTGTCTTTATGAATGATACGCCGGTAATTCCAGAGGTTGAGCATGTTGCCCGTTTTGATGCCCTCCGGATGAAAACCCAGCTGAGTGGGCTTCAGCGTCATGGGATTGGAATAATGCAAAGCCAGGAGCGGGCCCGGCCAGGCGGGCGTCAGGGCTGGAATGTGGCGGCGCCAGAAATCATATTCCTTTGGTTTGCCGATCACATGGTTTTCTCCCGGCACATAGTCCATGGCGAAACACATGGTGAACGACTGCTGGTTGGCCGGGTTTGCGGTTTCCCCGGCGTGCAGTTCTCCTGTCTCCTTTTTCGCCTCGCTGCCGATGACAAATTCCGTACCCGTGAGCGGCAACAACTCACCGGTTTCCGTGGCATCGGCGAAGTAAGCCGCGGTGAGGGTGTACTCGCGTTTACTGCGGAGATTCACTGCACGGAGACTTCTTACACGGCTCCCGTCTACATCGGCGCCTTTGATAACATGTTCGCGCAATAACACCAGTTGCCCGCTGCTGATATACGGCGCGAGCATCTCTTCCAGCACGGCCACCGCCACTCTAGGCTCGTGGCAAAGGCGCGACACGGCGCCGTTTCCCGGGTTGAGACGAGGACGTGCTTTGGCGGCTTCGGTGAGGGGATAATTGCGGACATAATATTCACGGATGGCCGTTCTCAGCCGGCGGTACAGTTGAGTAGCGCCATGTGTTTCGATGTGGCTGTGCTCATCCGGCGGAACACCCTGTTGGGTGAGCTGTCCACCTATCCAGTCGGTTTCCTCCGTCATGATCACGGTGCGGTTGTTGCGCAGTGCGGCCAATGCTGCAGCGCAGCCTCCGAGACCCGCGCCGGCGATGACGAGGTCAGCCTTCAACAGGTTTGTTTCTTCAGCAACGACCGGGGCAACCGGTGCGGCCGAAAAGCCGGTCAACGGGCCGGTTAGCACGGCTCCGCTGCCCATGGCCATTATTTCCAAAAAATTTCTCCTTTTCATAGTGAATCAGGTGGTGATGTAAACATGGTTTATTAAAAAGAGCAACGCCTAATATAAGGGCAAATTCCGGCAATATGCTCCTTTTGCTTGGGCAGGTAGCAGCTCGCGGCATCTGGGCGGCCTGTTACCCGCTGCAGAAACACAGCAGTCCAAATGGATCAAATAGCATCATTTTTTATAAAAAAAGCACAAAAATGCCGCCCGGAATTCCCGAAATTAGTACCCACAAACAGGGAGCGTGAGAGCGCTTTATTTTTTCACAGGTGATGCAAACGATTGCACTTATTCGCAGCGTTGGGGTAAACTTCAGTAAACACTATTTTTTAACTTCTAACCCGATTACAGGTGTGACGCCATATGGTCCACAGTTATGAATAAAATTCCATGTAATAGATACTGCAAACGTTTCCATAAACGTGCAGCATTACGACAGTCCTTTTAATCCCGTTCCATTTATTTATTGAGCTTGCCGGTCAACGACCGCATAAAAATTTCCATGATCAGCAATTCATCTATCCGGTGCCGGGACCCGTCCCGGTAACACATCAGCAGAAACCAAACGCAGACTTTCATTTAAAAATTCCGTTATGAAATTTTTCATTCTTCCCGTCATGCCTTCGTGGCAACGGCAGCGGCGCGGCCTATGGCTGAAGGCCCTGCTCCTCCTGGGCACCATTTTCACCGTGCCATCCTTATACGCACAAGCACAAAACATTGTTGTAAAAGGAGTAGTCACCTCCGAAACCGGCGACCCGCTGCCCGGTGCCGCCATCGCCATCAAAGGCAGCACACAGGGCGTAGCCTCCGGTTCCGACGGTTCATTCCAGATGCAGGTACCCGCCAACACCACCCTGCGTATCACTTTCATCGGCTATCTCATGCGTGAGATCAAAATAGGCGCCACCGCGCCGGATAACCTGCGCATCCAGCTCAGTCCGGACAAAAGCGACCTGAACGAAGTTATTGTAGTGGGTTACGGCAAACAGAAAAAATCCGATATCACCGGTTCCATCGTGTCCATCAACGAACGCGCCCTCCGCGATGTGCCGGTGGCCAATATCAGCCAGGCGCTCCAGGCGCAGGCCGCGGGCATCGACGTGCAGAAATCCGGCGGCAACAACAAACCCGGCGCCACGCCTAAAATTCTCATCCGCGGCGCCAGGTCGGTGAATGCTTCCAACGACCCGCTTTTTGTGGTGGACGGCATTCCCTACAACGGCAACATCAACGATCTGAACCAGAACGATGTGACCTCCGTGGAAATTCTCAAAGACGCTTCCGCCACCGCCATTTACGGTTCCAGGGGCGCCAACGGCGTTATCCTCATCAGCACGCGTCGCGGCAAACCGGGCGCACCGGTAGTGACCTACAGCGGTTATGGCGGCTTCGTGAAAAACAGGGGCAAGTTTCCCATCATGAACGGCGCTGAATTCGCCACTTTTAAAAAATGGGCGAAAATCAACGGCACACCCGGTAAATATTCCGGCCTCGATGATCCGCGGTTGAACAATCCAGGTGAAGAATTCACCCCCATGGAAATCGAATCGATGAAAACCGGGCGCAGTACAGACTGGCAGGACCTCATATACAGGACCGGCATGATGACCGACCATCAGCTGGGCGTTACCGGCGGTACGGAAAACACTCAATACGCCGCCTCCGCAGGCTATTACAAAGAAACCGGCATCTATCCCGGGCAGTCGTTCGAGCGCTTTTCCCTCAAACTCAGCGTAGACCAGCAATTCTCGAAACGTGTGCGCGCCGGCGTTAGTTCCCTCAACACCCTCACCACTACCAACGGAGAAAACGCCAACCCGATGGGGCAGGCACTGAGAGCCAACCCACTGTCTGTTCCCTACGACAGCGCCGGCAATCTCGTGGGTTATGTGGAAGGCAACGCCAACCAGGTATGGAACCCGCTCGCCAACTTCGTGAAAGGCGCTTCCGTGGAAAACCGCAAACGGTTCAGCACCTTCACCACCTTGTTTTTTGAAGCAGAGCTGTTCAAGGGGCTTAAATATAAATTCAATGCAGGGGCCGAAATCCGGAGCGACGTATACGGCAACTTCTACGCCAGCGCCACCACCAACCAGTTGGGCGCACCTTCCCGCTCCGCCAATGCCACGCGGTATTCCACCAATTTCACGCTGGAAAACCTGCTCACATACGACCGGGTGATCGCCAACAAACACCGCATCAACTTTACCGGCATGTACAGCTGGCAGCAATCGTATTTCCAGGAAAACAGCTTCGGCAATAACACACTGCCGGCGGATTACCTTGAATACTACACGCCTCAGTTCGGGGCCAACCCGACAGGTACCGGCCGCCTCGACCGCTGGGACATCCTCTCCTACATGGCCCGTCTGAACTATGGTTTCGACGACCGTTATATGCTGACGCTGACCATGCGCGCCGATGGTTCTTCCCGCCTTGCGCCGGGCAACAAATACGAGGCATTCCCATCCGTCGCCCTGGCCTGGAACATCAGCCAGGAAGGTTTCCTGAAAGGCAACAGCACCCTGTCGCAACTGAAACTGCGCGCCACCTACGGTAAAACGGGCAATACAGCCATCGACCCGTACCAGACGCTGGGCAGCCTTGCAGACATCCGGTACAACTATGGTCAGAATAACATGGTGGTGGGCGCCTACCTCGCCAACATCGCCAATCCTTCCCTCACCTGGGAATACACCAATACCATCAACGCCGGTATCGATTTCGGTATCCTCAACAACCGCATCAGCGGTACGCTCGATGTGTACAAACAGTTCACCAATTCCCTGCTGCTGCCACAAACGTTGCCCGCAACCAGCGGCATCCCGAACTCCATCCTGACCAACGTCGGTAAAACGGAAAACTTCGGGATTGAGCTGCAGCTCAGTTCCAACAACATCCTGGCCAAAGGCCGGAATGATTTCGGGTGGACGACCGATTTCAACATCTATCTCAATCGCGGCAAAATTACGCAACTGGCCAACGGCGTTACGATGGACGTTGCCAACAACTGGTTCGTGGGACAGCCCATCGGCACCATTTACGACCTGAAAAAAATCGGCATCTGGCAGAATACCGCCGCCGATACCGCGCTGGCGCGCTCTTTGGGCCAGACCATCGGCACCGGCAACAACTCCGTGATCGGTAACATCAAGGTAGCCGATGTGAACGGCGATAAAAAACTGAATTCAAGCGACCGCATCTTTATAGGTTCCGGCCAGCCCGACTGGGAAGGGGGTATGACCAACCGCTTCACTTATGCCGGTTTCGATCTGACCGTGGCGGCTTTCGCGAGAATGGGCAGTACATTGATCAGCAACATGCACCGGAGCGGTGGTTCGTTCACCAACACTTACCAGGCCAACTACAACAACCTGCGGGCCCGGTACTGGACGCCCACCAACGGCGAAAACTTCTACCCGAAGCCTAACGCCGGCACCACCAACTCGCCCAACGCCAACCTGCTCAGTTTTTACGACGGCTCTTACCTGAAGATCAGGAGCATCGCGCTGGGTTACAACCTGGCGCAAAATCTCACCCGCAAGCTGGGCGTTTCGTCGGTACGGTTGTATTCAACGGTGCGGGATCCGTTCATCCTGTTCTCACCTTATGTGAACAAATACGACGGGCTCGATCCCGAATCCGCAGGTGCGCTGGCAGTGGATACGCCACCCACCTGGTCTATGATCTTTGGCCTGAACGTGACATTCTAAACCGGAAAAACATTATTGTATGAAAAGAATATTCCTCTATTTCAGCGCGGCGCTGGCAATGGTGGCCACCGGCTGTCAGGAGAAACTCGTAGAACAGCCCAAATCCATTCTCACACCGGGTTTCATCGAAACCAGACAGGGCTGGCAGATGGCTTACGATGCCTGTTACGCAGGCACCCGCAACCTGTGGGGCACACAGGATTATTTTACCATGACGGTGCTGGGAACCGACGAATTTATTACCGGCATCGATGGCAATAACGACATCAACAAATACAGCAGCAACTATAATCCCACGCTCGGCCTGCTGGCTAACGTCTGGAAGTCGTGTTACACGTTTATCAACACCTGCAACGGCGTGATCAACAACGCGCCGAAGATCACGGGAGTGGATGAGACCCTCAAAAACAGAATGGTGGCGGAAGTGAAGTTCCTCCGCGCCAATTATTATTTTGTACTGGTGCAGTTCTGGGGCGATGTGACGCTCAACAAACACTTCCAGACAACGGCCACCACATCGGCAACCAGGCAGCCACTGGCCGAAGTGTACGATCTGATCGTTGAAGACCTCAACGCTGCCATTCCCCTGTTGCCGCTGAGCCCGAAAACAGACGGCGTGCTTCCGGGCAAAGCCACTCGGGCTGCAGCAATGCACCTGCTGGCCAAAGTTCACATGGCGCGTGCGGGCTCCAAAGCCAAAAAAGCGGACGATTATACCAAAGCGCACACCCTCGCCACAGAACTGATCAAAACCGTGGCGCCCTCAGGCGGCCTGGCGCTGCTGGAAGATTTCGGGAAAGTGTTTGCAGAAGGCAACGAAGAGAACATCGAAGTGCTGTGGACGGTACAGCATACGGCCAACCTGCCGTACAACGGGCCCAATAACAGCAGCGGCCAGGACAATGTGCTGAATCACATGTGGGTACCGAAGTATGAAGACATAGCCGGTATGCAACGCGATGTCAAATACGGCCGTCCTTACATCCGGGCCATCCCTACCCGCTGGATAACCGACACGGTGTTCAATAACCAGTCGATCGACACCCGTTTCCGCAAATCGTTCCAGACGATGTGGCTGTCTAATAACCCGAACAAGCTTCCTTTGTGGCCCAACCCGCTGCCTCCCGGGGCTCCCGCTGGCGCACAGCCCGGCAAGCCCAAGTTCCAGGTGGGCGATACGGCCATTTTCATGCCGCTTCGCGCCGCCACCGATGCTCAAATTGCCGCTTCGCGCTACCTGCTGGTACCGCCAAACAAATACAGCACCTCCTTGTCGCCCGCCCTCACCAAATACTTCGATACCAAACGGGCGGATATGAACTATCCTTCCATCCGGCCCGTGATTGTATGGCGCCTGGCGGAAACTTACCTGATTGCCGCAGAAGCGCTGCTGATGGACGGCCGCCCCGGTGATGCCGTGGAATACATCAACGCCATCCGCCGCAGGGCCACATATCCTTCCGCCACCCCGCAGGCGCTCGACATTACCGCGGCCAATGTAACGCTCGATTTCATCCTCGACGAACGCACCCGCGAATTGTGCGGCGAACTCACCCGCTGGCTCGACCTGGTACGCACCGGCCAGTTGCTGAACCGCGTAAGGCTGCACAGCGCCGATGGCCGGGCCAACATCTCTGCCAAACATGTGCTGCGGCCCATACCACAATCGCAGATCGATGCGGTGACCACAGGTCCCAAATATCCACAGAATGAACTCTGGGATAACTAAGCTTCATCAAAAAAAAGAGGGCGTATCTGAATCAGATACGCCCTCTTTTTTTTGATGAATGCCGGGTAGATGCCTTTCCCGGATCATACCGTCTTATTGATTCAATCTCTCTAACAACATGCCGGGGCTATTTTATTCCCCAACCCGCGACGAACAAAGATACCGGCGATTATTCCCCCAGGTATTTTTTCAGCTCCGCAGCTGCATGCAGGATCAGGGAGCGGGTTTCAGGCAGATGCGCCATGCCGTTGAGCATACCGAAATCGTGAATGACGCCGTTGTACCGCACCGTTGTGACCTGTACGCCGGCCTCGGACAATTTGCGGCCATAAGCTTCCCCTTCATCACGGAGGATATCATTCTCCGCTACCTGGATTAAAGCGGGCGGAAGGCTTTTCAATTGTTCAACGGTAGCCTGCAACGGCGAAGCATAAATTTCCTTGCGCTGCGCCGGGTCTGTAGTGTATTGATCATACATCCATTTCATGAGCGAAGTGGTGAGGAAGCGTTGCTCTCCGAACTGCCGGTATGACCCCGTATCGAAGCCGGCATCCACAATCGGCCAGAACATCACCTGCAACCGGATGAGCGGGCCTCCTCTTTCTTTAGCAAGTAGCGCCGTCACAGCCGTCATATTGCCGCCCACACTGTTGCCCACAACGGCGAGCCGTTTCCCGTCCACGTCGATTTCATCCCCATGCTCCGCCACCCATTTGGTGGCATCATAGATTTCGTGGATGGCCTGCGGGTACCGCGCGTCCGGCGACGGGGTGTAATTCACGAACACGGCGGCATAGCCGGTTTCCACCACCAGGTCGCGCACCAGGCGTTTGTGCGTGGGAAAATCACCCAGCACCCAACCGCCGCCATGAATGAATATAAAAACAGGCAACTTGCCTTTCGCGCCTTCGGGGCGTACGATGTGCAGTTTGATGGCGCGGCCGTCGGCCGTGATTTCTTTCTCCGTGACGTCGATCCCCGATTCATCCACCTGCACGGATTTTTGTACGGTAACGAGCACATTGCGGGCGTCCGGTACGGGTAGGCTCTCCACGGGGGCGCCGCCGGCGTTCAGGGGTGCCAGGAATTTCTTTACTTCCGGCGTAAGGTTCGGATCAGAAGCGTAATCGATGGGTTTCATCTGATATTTTTTAGTGGTGAAAAAAGGGGATTGCCCGTAAAATGTCTATAATGTATTCATCAATAACATATAATCCCCCGGTCCGGTTCACATCCGCCGATATTCTCACAAAATCCGGCGTTCCCCTGCAGTGATCTCCACGTCGTTAATAGACGCAAAGCGCCGCTGCATAAGGCCCTGGTCGTTAAACTCCCATTGTTCGTTGCCATACGCCCTGAACCATTTGCCGTCCCTGGCCTGGTATTCGTATTCGAACCGTACGCTGATGCGGTTGTCCGTGAAAGCCCACAGCTCTTTTTTCAGCCGGTAGTGCTGTTCTTTCTCCCACTTCGCGGTAAGGAAGCTTACCACTTCTTCGCGGCCGTTCAAAAACTGATCGCGGTTGCGCCATTCGGTATCAATGGTATAGGCGAGCGCCACACGTTGGGGATCGCGGCTGTTCCATGCGTCTTCTGCCAGCTGTACTTTCTGTAATGCGGTTTCCCTCGTAAAGGGAGGAAAAGGAGGCTTTTGTTCCATGATCATTGTTTTTAAGTGTGATAACTGCGTATTTCTGATCGATGGCCATCGGAAGAAATGACATTACAAAGGTAAGGGAGAAATGTCCATAAATAGACAGACCGGTCTGTTTATATTAATATTTATTTTTCGCTCACCCGATTTCGGTTCATTATCAATGCAAAAGGGGCATCCTTCCGGTATGCCCCGCTATAAAGTCGTAAAATGTTATTATTTCTGTCCCAACAAACGCTCTACCATTTTCCTCGCCTCCTGAACAGGCCACTGGTCGCGGTATAGCTGGCTTTCCACGATGGCGGATTCAAACAATAAATACACATGCGTCTGCACCGCCGGCGATGCTTCGTGCAACAGTTGCGTGAAAAAGGACCGCAATTCGTTTTTGTGGCTGCGGATGATGGCCAGCGCTTCTTTTTCTTTATCCGACACTTCTGACAGCATGTTCAGAAAAGCGCATCCCCGGAAATCCTCTTCCACGTTTTTCTGCTGGAGATAATCAAAGGCAGCGAGCACTTTTTTTCCAGGGCTTTTCGCTTTGGCCGTAGCCGCATGCAACCCGGCAAACCAGGTTTCGTGCCGGTGTTGCAGAAAAGCGAGCAACAGCGCCTCTTTCGAGGGATAGTGCATATACAGGCTTGCCTTCGCCACACCTGCTTCTTCAATCACCTGGTTAATGCCCGTTGCATGGTAACCCTGTTTAAAAAACAGTTCGGTAGCTGCGTCCAGCAAACGTTGTTTAGGCTCTGCTTTCTGTTTCATGCCGTAAAGATACGAAAATCAGACAGGTTTGTCTGTTTTACAGTTTCACCCTTTTGGACAGGAAACCTAGGTACTTGGTATCTTCTTCTGAAAAAAGGCTTTTCCCGCCGAGCCGGTAGGCTTTCAGGAGGTGCTCCAGCGCTTTGTCTTCCTGCTTCATTTCGAGCGAAACCTGGCCCAGCCTCATTTGTATAAATGAATTGATTTTCCCGTCGGGGCAATTAATGGCCTGCTGAAAATATTCGGCGGCCTGCTGGAAGTCGTCCTGCATAAAATACATGTTCCCGATGCTGGAATACAGCCAGGTAGAGGCCTCCCAGTCGGTTTTAGGATCGGGCACCAGTTGCAGCGCTTCTTTAAACTTTTCGGCGGCGGCAGCATACTCCTCGTCGTCGGCAAACTCGTTTCCTTCTTCTGAAATCAGTTCCACCTGTTCGTATATCTCATCTTTCAGGATCTTTGCGGTCATAATCAAACATTTTTTGTGCGCCCAAAACTAACCCTAATCTTTCATTTCAGAAAATCGGAACGGGGCGCCCTTGCAGTAACTGCAAAAAAATGTAAATTATACCATGCAACGAACCCAACACCTTTACCTGACAGTGCTGGCCGGCCTTGGCTGGTTCGCGCTCATCGGCCAGCTATACCTGATCCTTGCTGCCCGCACCGTATCCATACCGGAAACGCTCATCCGGTATTTCAGCTTTTTTACGATTCAGACCAATATCCTGGTGGCATTGTGCTGCACGGTATTGGTATGGCTGCCGGCGGGTAAATGGGGACGTTTCTTTTCCCGGGCATCCGTACAGGCGGCACTGACCGTGTACATCGGCATCGTAGGGCTGGTGTACAATACCATCCTGCGTTTTTTGTGGGCGCCGCAGGGATTGCAACGGGGTGTGGACGAACTGCTGCATCTCGTCATACCGGTGCTGTTCATCCTTTACTGGCTGCTGTATGCCCCGAAAAAAGACCTCGCCTGGAAGCAGCTGCCCTCGTGGCTGATCTACCCGGCGGCATATATGCTGTACACCATCGTTCACGGCGCAATCACCAACTATTACCCCTACCCTTTCGTCGACGTGGCGGTACTGGGATATCCCGTGGCCATGCGGAATGCGGCGGGCGTCGTATTATTATTTCTCGCTGCGTCCGCAGGCGTCATTGCGCTGGGACGGGCGTTGGCGAAACGCAGCGCGGCTGCTCAGGAAAAAGTTTCCCTGTGAAATTTCAAAAGGCCGCCGAATTACTGAGCACACAGTAATACAAGATGTATGAAGTGGCGATGATGGTGGGGTATAAATCGCAAACCCATTTCGGCAAAAATTTCACCAAACAGTTCGGTATGAGCCCCAGCCAGTACTTGTCGCAGAAAAAATAGCCAGCTTTCCGGGCATAGACCCTGATATTATCCGGCTGCCTGCTATGCCGGCCGGTTTGATGCCGAAGGTACAGAATGATTTGGTGGTGATAAAAGCGGCCGGGTGGTTTTGTCCAGCGATGGGCATGAAAGTCGCGCGGCGAACCGGCCACCGGAGGCTCATGTTATTCCTTCCCTCCCCACGCCGCACTATACTCGCTGAAAGCATCCTCGAAATCGCGCTGCAGCTCTTTCGGAAGTTTTATTTCCCGGCAGCTGGTTCTGCCCGGTTTGTGAGAAAACGCCAATACGCGTTTGTTGTCATATACAATATTATCAAGCGCAAATGAAAGCTTGACAGCGGAACCTGCGGGTTGCACCATCAGGCGGCCGTTCACGAAACTGAATGCGGTCGCAGTGATGGGATGGCCGGTGATCAGCTCCTGCTGCGGCAGTATCTTCCATTTTAGCCAGACACTGTCGCCCGCCTGCGCACGGCCTTCTTCCGGAGCGCCATCCTTCTCCCGGAAATATGTCAGGAAAATGGTGTCCTTCCTGATGCCCGTTACGACCGCCATGTGCGGTAACAGGGAATGGCTGTATATTTTCTGTCCGTTTTTCAGCACATGCAGCTCGTCGTTCACCAGTACGTTGAGCCCGGCCTGTCCATAACACTGCCGTGGCGGTGCACTGCCGAGCCAATTGCAGGAAACAACCAGTAACACTGCCGCGAAGTACCAATATCTGTTAGCGCTTCCATTCATAGCGCCCGCAATGTATTAATTTAATCCACATTATACTATAGGGGGCCTTTTCCCCTCGGCCGTCACCCACCAACAACAAGGGCCCCTTTCGGAGCCCAGGTGCTATTTCCGGCTGTTACAATTTTTATAACGACTTATTGACTTTATCCAGGGTGGTGAGGCTGCTCCCGGCTATCCGCACTACTTTATAACCTTTTTCATTTTCCAGTGCCATGATATAGGTGATCGCGCCGCCGGCATCAAACTCACGGATAGAGACGATGGTTTCATCGGGACATTTCTTCATCAGTTTTTTCAATACCGGCAGGGGCAGCTGTACGTCGGAAATGAAACGGGATATGGCGAATACGTTGCCTTTTTCGTCTGCATGAACGGTCATCTTGCTAGACACTACGTTTTCCGCAAAAGCGGGAACGGGCTTGTTATTACCGGCCTGTGCATTTACAGCCACCAGGGCGAAGGCGAAGAGAGCGATGAGTGTTTTCATTGTAATAAGATTTTATGTGTTAATACGTTTTGTTCGTTTGATGAATCAAAGGTATGAACGGCACAAAACCTGTTAAAACGAATAGTTATCAGCGGATGAACGGCAAGCCAATATTTCCGGAACGTCCGCTTCCGCACAAAATGGACACCCGTCGATTTAAGGCGCAAACAAGCCACAGTAAAGCATTTACCTGTATCAGCGAGACCTTTTTTCAGGCTTTCGGCTGCACCTGTCCGTTATCGGGCACCAGGGTTAACCGGTTTTGCCGGAAACCCGTTTTGCGAAACTGGACAGCGATTCTCAAAACCGGACACTTAAAGGGCTTTTTCCAGCAATTCCACGATGGTAACGGGCTGTGCGCTGAACTGTTCCCTTTCCCAATCGGGCTTCGCCAGCCGCACGAGCGCCAGGAACATGGCCAGGCCTTCTTCCTGCGACCATTGGTTGCGTTTTCTCCTGAACCCGTTCACCGCCACATCCGGCGGCAGGTTACCACCCCTGGGATGCACCAGCCAGTAAACTGCCACATATTGTCCCAGCCCTTCCATCGAGAGGAAGATATCGTCGAGTTTTTTGAGCACGGTTTTATTGCCGGTGAAATACCTGGCCTGCCGCGCTTTGAGCATGCCCAACGCCTTTTTGGCGAGCACTTTCGCTTCCCTTACGGAGCGGGCGCCGGCGGCGGCGTAAAACGCATCGGTTTCCGCCCGGAAGGCACGCACATATTCGCTATCACTTTTAAAATACCCCTGCACGATGTCATCGTTCAGTTGCACTTCGGTGAAAGGATGTTCGCGTTCGATCGCATCCACCTGTACTCCAAAACTATTGTACTGCCGGGTATGCGTGAATTCGTGGAGGAACACGCCGGTCAGCATTTTGTCGAGCGACAGCTCCCTGCTTTCTATCCCCGCATTTTTCCAGAACGAAGGGGCCGCCATCACGAAAAAGCTGTTCCCCCTTTTATCAGCTGCAGCAAAACTCATGAGGCCTACCGGCACCCGCTGGGCATCGGGCAGCGTCAATGAATCGCCATGCGGCGCCACTTTCCACGACAGCTGCCGTCCGTATAGCGCAGGCCCCTTTACCGGTGTGCCGGTTGGCGCTGTGATGCCGGACGTTGTATATACCCGCGCCGTATCATAAAACACCATCTCCGGCGGCTGCCCGACAGGTAAAGCCAGCAGTTCTTTACTGACCAGCTCCCATGCGTTGAACCAGCGGCCCAGCCACGACAACCCCGTGCTTTGCGCCTGTGCGCACAGCGGCAGGAAGAGTACGATTAAAAGGACATTCTTTTTCATATAGCACATACTATTTCAATACAATTTCCACCCGTCTGTTTTTGTTCTTGCCTCCTTCTCCATCATTCGTTCCCGCGGGCGCCAACGGCCCTGTCCCCTTCAGACACATCTTCCCTTTGCGCAGCCTGTATTTGCCCGCCAGCCGCCTGGTCTTTCGACAGGATGTTGTATAGCAGGGAGGGACTTTCACGCAGGGATATTTATCACCAAATTAACGACATTTAACAACACAAACGGCCTGTTCAAAACCGAGCTTTCTTAAAACTCCGCCGCAATACGGCAGCCGTAACCAGCTACCATCCGTACCGGAAAGTTTGGCGTTCATCGGATTTCGCTTATATTTCATTTATAAACCTGCTAATTTACCGGTTAACCATGAACCTCGGGCAGCAAATATTATTTCTGGTCAGCGCTTTGGGCGCCTGCAACGGCATTTTGCTCGGCATTTATCTTTTCCGGACAAAAAAGCAACGGTCGGTAGCAGCGGTACTGCTGGGCATTCTGCTGTTGGCGCTCAGTATCCGGGTCGGCAAGTCCGTTCTCCTGTTTTTTAATCCGCAATTGTCCCGGATCATTCTGCAGATCGGGCTGACGGCATGTTTCCTGATTGGCCCCTCGCTGTATTATTTCCTGAAATCGGCCATCACCAAACCGGTAAAGATACCGGCTATGTGGAAATGGGTATGGGGCGCACAGCTGGGAATCATACTGGTTGCCGGATTCATTGCCCCTTACAAGGTCAACCCCTGGATCTGGAACAAGGTGTTTGTGTTCATCGTTTACGGCCAATGGGCCGCTTATGTAGTGGCTTCGGGCTTTTTAATAAGAAACTATCTGAAAGCACTTTTCACGGACGCATCCGCACTGAACAATACCGAAAAGCTCTGGCTGCTGGTATACCTCGGCAATTGTGTGATTTTCCTCGGCTACCTCGTGTCGTGGATTGGGATTGTCAATGTGATTTATATGACCGGGCCTATTTCGTTTTCCTTCATGCTGTATATCACGATGGGATTCATCATGTACGGCACCTCGTTTGAAAATGAAACCCCGCAGGACAAACCCGAACGGAAAAGAATCGCGGAAGGCAGCGCGCAGCTGTGGACTGAAAAACTGGAAAAGGCGGTGCAGGAAAATGACCTGTATAAAAACCCCAACCTCAAGCTCAACGATCTGGCACAGCAGATCAATATTTCCGGGCACCAGCTCTCCCAGCTGCTGAACGATAACCTGGGTAAAAGTTTTTCGACTTTTATCAACGAATACCGGATTAATGAGGCCTGCAAACTGATCGAATCCAGCCGGCACCTCACTTTTGAAGCCATCGGGTACGATGTGGGCTATAACTCGAAGTCCACTTTTTATGCCGCCTTCCGCAAAATCAAAGGCACCACGCCAGCCCTCTACAAAGAACAGCTCGAAAAAATAACCAGCTGATTGTCAAATGGTTGATACGTTCCAACCGTCCGGTTTTATAATTCCGTACGCCTGATTTCCGGAAGTAAGACCGCTGCCGTACGCCCTGTTGTTACGTTTGCGGCATGATGAAACATTCCCTGATCGTCGCGCTGCTGACACTGACAGGCGCCATCGTGCAGGCGCAAACGGCAGTTAAAAAAGAAATGCCTTCCCTGACCATTCACGGTAAAACGGTAGACGCACAAACCGGCGCCGCGCTCGGTTTTACCACAGTGCGCCTGCTCGCGGAAAAAGATTCTGCGCTGATCACCGGGCAGGTGGCTGATTCCACCGGCGCATTCCACCTCTCCGGCATCCCGCCCGGCAATTATGTGCTGCTGTTGCTCTCGATGGGCTACGACAAATTATACCAACCCATCGGCGCAGGAAGTGGCCGCACCATTCAGCTGGGCACACTCCCGATGAACGCTCTTCCCAACCAACTGGGCACAGTGACGGTGGCCGGCGCGAAGCCCCCCTTCCAGCGCCTCGCCGATAAGCTGATATTGAACATTGCCGGTAACCAGCTGTTTGCCGCGTCGGCCAACGTGTACGACATTCTAAGGAAGGTGCCGGGGCTCGAGGTGGCCGGCGACGGCACCATCCAGATGTCGGGGCGCATTGCGCCCGGTGTGTTCATCGACGGCCGGCCCGTACCCATGAGCCCGGAAGCGCTGCAGAACTTCCTGAACAGCCTCACGCCCGGCATGATCGCGTCCATCGAAATCATCAGCAACCCTTCGGGACAATACGACGGCGAATACAAGGGCATTATCGACATCCGGCTGAAGCGCGATGAAACCCTTGGCTGGAACGGCTCCATTACCACCAACATCCAGCGGAACACCTACACGCTGGCAGACAACAGCCTCAATCTTTCGTACAAAACAAAAAAGATCGCCTACACGGCGCGGGCCACTTATACCGGCGGTACCGGCATCCGTCGTTACGGGGCTTATCAGCACCTGGCCAATACCAATGTGCTGACCACGCGCACCCAAACCCTGACGGGCAACAACAACCCCGGTCTGCAGCTGGGCGCGGATTACAGCCTGCGCAAAAACCACCGGCTGGGCCTGCAGCTGGGCACTTACCATTCCAATTTATCGAGGCACGCCTACAACACCCTCCACACCCGCGACTCCACGGAAACTCAGCTGCTCTCGGCCACCAACAGCGACAACCGCGCCGAACCGAAGCAGCAGAACTATTCCGCCCATCTCAACTACAATGCGCAGCTGGGGAAAAACCGGCTCGATGTACTGGCCTCGCTGGTGAAAATCAGCAACAAACAACAGGAAGACATTCAGAACCGGGTACTGGCCACGGAAAAACTGCTGACCTACTGGAAAACGGATATGAAAAACGATATCCTCATCCGGGCGGCGCAGGCGGACTTCCAGCGCGATGCCGGGAAAGGGAAGTTCGGCGCTGGCGCGAAGTTCGCATTCACCACCACCGAAAACGACCTGCGGTACGACACCCTGGCGCAGGCATCGGAATTTGTGTACGACAGCAGCCGGAGCAACAAATTCCTGTACAAAGAATACATCACCGCCGGCTATCTCACCTATAGCGGCAGTAAAAATAAATGGAGCTACCAGGCCAGCCTGCGCGCGGAACATACGCGCAGCACGGCCAATGCAGTGACCATTGGGGAAGTGACCAAAAGGAGTTACCTCACCTGGCTGCCGGCCTTCAACGTAACCTACGCGATCGGCGGCGGACAACAGGTCAACCTCTCGTACAGCCACCGAATCACACGACCTGTTTTTGCGCAACTCAACCCCTTCCGCTTTTATTTCAGCCCGCTGAACTACTGGGTGGGCAACCCCAACCTGCAGGCCTCCACCACCAAAATGCTGAACATCACCTATACACATACCGCCTTCAATATCATCGTTCAGCTGGGGCGTGAAAAAGATCCCATGACGCGCTACCCGGAATACGACAGCGCCACCAACATCCTGCAATACCTCGGCAGAAACCTGCCGTACAACGACTTCGCAGCCGTGGAGCTGAGTTTTCCGTTACGGGTCACGAAATGGTGGAAGATGCAGCATACCGTACGGGGGAATTACAAAAAAGAGCAAACGCCTTACCACGATAAAACCTACGCCATCCCGATCACGGACGTGAGCATTTCGGGCAGCCAGCTGTTTTCACTGCCGTACGGCACCACGTTCGATATTTCATATTACCACCGGTCGCCAAGCGGTAACGGCCTGTATTATTTCAGGCCAACGGGCAATGTAGATCTGGGCTTGCAGAAAAGCTGGGCGAAAGGGAAGCTCAATTCGCGCGTGAATTTTTACGACCTGTTCGATACACAACGTACAAAACTGGAGTTCCGGGAAAAACATCTCATCAATAACCAGCTGGAACACTGGTTCGGTAGCCGCAGGCTGGCCGTTTCGCTGACCTGGAGCTTTGGCAGGTCTACCCACAAAAGCAGACAGGGCAATAAAAATGAAGAGGAGATGCGGGCCGGGATGTAGATCAGGCGTTTGGCGGAGCACTCGTCCATTGTGCGATTTCAGCGCGGATGTGCTGTTGCCACACCGGCGCCCGTTCCGTTCTGCCGGTCAAGCAGCTATCCAGCAGGCGTTTAAACTGTGCATTGGTAAACCGGCCGGTGAGGAGCCGCGCGATCACGCCGGTGAAATCCGGCAGGTTCATGGGCACCACGTTGGACACATATTCCACGTCTCCGCTATACCAGGTACCGGACCGGAAAGTTTCGACCACATTATTGTCGACCTGCGGTGCGATGAAGAGGCCGTACACGGGTTTTTCACCGTATTGCTGCTGGCACTGTACGGCATGCCGTCTGACAGGCTCGCTTTCCGTCGCCATCTGGCGGCTGTTGGCTGTCAGGGTCACTTCGATCATCAATACATATTCTTCGAATTCAAATATCACATCAGCGCCACCGCCCGGAGCGGTGTTGCGGGGCTTGAAATCATGATCGACAGGAAAGCGCCGGGTTTCATGCACCGCGCATCTGATGTCGTTGATGGCCAGAAAACTCCGCCACACAGCCCATTCGAAATAAGCGGGTTTATCGTCGATTTCCGGTGCGCCCGGGAACCGCTCTCCATTGAGCTTTCTTAAATAGGCAATGATCTCGTGGATGGATGTTTCGCTTTGCTGTTCGAGTGCATAATCGGCCTCCCTTTCGCGGTTGTGATATTCTATCAACGCATACCGCGTAGCCTGGATTTGCTCCGCGGGCGTTGTTGCCGTTAATACGGCGGCCTGTTGCAGCACCGGACTGTCCGGGTTACGCACGCCCCGCCGCAGCTCGCTGATTTCATGCAGCGCAACCGCCGTGTCGTCCGTGGGAATGGGATAGGTGTTGTTGTAAAAATGCCGGAAGTATTGCAGGGGATCGGCCTGGAACTGGAAGTGCGGCTCGGTTTGCAACAGCGTGTCCACAAAATTGCGCTTGTTGGTTCTGATCACGATAGTGCTGCCGATGCGCATCAGCAGGCCCGACAAACTGAAGTACCGGAAAGTGGTATCCGAGTAGTCGCTGAGCACCGACTGCGGTTTGATGCCTACCCGTTGCTGCAGCTGTGCTTCGTAACGCGTTTCCAGCGCCTCTCTGTCCTGCGAATTGCGGCAGGCGGCTGCCTCCTTACGAAAATGCAGAATTTCCCCATAAATCTCGTCGGGCAAAGTAGCGGTATGGTTACGGAATGGCTGCAGGAACAGGCCTGTCTCGTATTTGCTCAGTCCAGCCTTGCCGTTGTCCTGCAATCGCTTCAGCACCTGCAGGAACAAAATGAAGGGTTTCATTTTCGCACCGGGAGGAAACCTTCCTTCCAGTGCATTCGGCAGCTCGTAACAAACCAGCTGCCGTGTATAAATATCTTCGATTTCAGGAACGGAAATGTCCGCCACGAGTTTTTCACCCGCCGGCGTAAGCTGGAAGGGCAGGGTAACACCCGGCGTCCGGATCTGCCGGAAGAACGCATCCGGCTCATACCGCAGCGCACCGATAGCATATCTTTCAAAACTGATAAAACCTAACTGGTAAAAGGCGGCGCGCCATTTACGGCCGTTCCAGTCCGAAGGCTCGCCATCGAACTCGAGCACCTGTTTTTCCCGCAGCATCAGATGCAGGCGGGCTTCCGCTTCGGAGCCTTTTACATGGCCTGAAAACCCTTCTTCCTCAAATACCCGCAACGCACTTTCAATCCGATTAGGATTCCTGACTGTCGTATTGCCGATGTTCCAGACTTTGGGCATAAGCTACATATTAACTCCCCACGAAAAGATATTCCTTTACGCGGTTGGATGGGTTTCCTATTTTATGGTTCTGGTTGCCGAATGAATACAGGTGATCTATTTCATGCACCACCACTTTTTTCTTATGCCGTTTTAGCATGGCCTGCAACTCATCGCGGGTAGGCAACGAATTGGAAGAATAGGAAATGGCGATCACCGATTTTTTGAAATTATCGATCAGGTCTTCAAACGCTTTGTGTGCTTGCTGCCTGTTGGAGAAAGGAGACGGGAAACTTTTGAACTTTTTGGTAAGCGTGTGCTCCTGTATCTCCAGCGATTCCCAGTTTCTGACCAGCCCTTCCACGAAATGATAACGCCGCACGTAGTCGTTGTCGGAATTGGGCGTGAAGTACGGGGGGTCGAGGTACACCATGCCGCAGTCTGTTTGGGTGGTTTCCGTTTTTTCGTTGCGGGCGGTACATGCCTGCCCGTTGTCGAATACGGCGTCGTTGAAGAGGGTTACGCTTTCCGTAAAATGCTCTTTGAGCGTTTTGCGGATGTCTGCCCGGCCATCGTCATACCGGTGCCCGACGAATGTAAAAATGCCGCGGGGCCGCTTTTTCATGCAGGCCCGCACGAGGGCGGCGAGGGCAATGGCTTTTTTATACGGGTTTTTCAGGCTTTCGATATTGGCCCGGGCCCGGTCTAAAAACTCATTCTCTTCCCTTTCAAAATATAAGTCGTAGAATTTTTCCGCGATGAAGGTATTGTCGTTTTTGTTATCGACGATAAACGCCACCTCTTTCGGCGAGAGACGTTCGGTGGAGTTTTCGATAATGGCCTTGGACACGATGTAGCTGATGGCCATAAAATCGTTCGTCTCCACTCTTTTCCCGGCCGTTTTCATGTAATAGGCAATCACATTGCTGCCGGCAAAGGCGTCAAAAAAAGAATCGCGCTGATAGGGCAGCAGAATGCTCCCTATTTTGGATACAATTTTGTTCTTGCTCCCCATGTACCGGGTACCGGGAAATAAGCTGAATTGTTCATCGACCTTGTTGACAGATAATTCCATACGATGTTAACCTCCAATTACTATGATGTCTTTTCCGGTGCGGGTATTCGGATTACTGCTGATCAGGCGTTTGGTTTCCACGATCTCGATCCGGTATTCGCTGTACAGCTCCAGCACCACGGGATGGTCCGAATTGGTCAGCAACACATGGCAGCCCCTGGCCACCAGCGCGTCAAACTCCGCTTTCAGGGCCACCTGGTCGTCGTGGTAAAAAAATTCTTTCGTATACCGTTTAAAGTCGGCATTTTTCCCCACGGGGTAATAAGGCGGATCGAGAAAAACGAAGTCGCCTTTTTTGGCATGCGCCGCCACAGTCTGTTTATAATCCGAGTGCAGAATGGTAGTGCCTTTCAAAAACCGCCCAGCGTTCCGCAGGGTGCTTTCCTGCAGAAAATCGGATGTACGTTTGCCGTACGGTACGTTAAACTCACCGTTTTTGTTGACCCGGTACAAGCCGTTAAAACAGGTCTTATTCAGATAAATGAGCCGTGCGGCCCGTTCCACTTCACTTAACGCCGCAGGCTTCAGGGCACGCACCCGGTAATAAAAATCCTCTTCGTTCCGGTACGTTTTCAGCAGTTTGATCACCTCATCCGGCCGTTCTTTGACGCAGCGATAAGTCACCACCAGTTCTTCATTCAGATCCGCGATCACCGCCTTTTCCGGCGCCATGTGGAAAAACAGGGCGCCGCCTCCCATAAACGGCTCAATATAGGTATTGAACCGGGAGGGAATATATTTCGACAACTCGGCGATCAGCTGGGTTTTTCCCCCGGCCCATTTCAAAAACGGTTTCCGGGCAATCGCCGACAGGGTTGAACCAAAAGGTTTATCCCCGCCCGATGCCGCCGCAACTGCCTGACTATCATTGGGTGAACCAGCAAATTGACTCGTCATACGGGCAAATATAAACTAATATTTTTAGCAATCCGGCTGTATGGGGATAAGTTATCGGTCGATGTGCATAGCCCGACCGGCCGCTTGTACCCCCCGGAGAAGGCGGTATTTACTTTCAACCGGCCTTCACGCGGCGACTGGCAATTTCCGCAACCGCCGGCGGCCGGCTACACGCTACCGCCGGATATTTTCCTAAAAAACACCCCCCGAAAAGCGCGGGGCTTTTCGGGGGTATCACATTTTCGCAGGTTATTTATCAGTAGCGCACGGCTACCCCAATATTAAATGATGCACCCTTGCCTTTGGAATAAAAGCCGGGTATCATAAACCACTGCGACCTCGCAGGGAAATAGTCGGCGTTGAAGAGGTTCTCAATCCCGAGCGTAAGCATGGTGCTGCGGGTCACGCGGTAGCTGGCGTTCAGGTTGAAGAGGTTGTAGGCTTTCACTTCTCCCTCGTTCCCTTTGTAGAGCCCGCTCGGCAGTTTGCTGAAACGGTTCCGGTTCATGATGCCGGTATACTGCAATTGCAACTCCAGCGTGTTCACCGGACGGAAATGAATACTGCCCCCGAGTTTGGGCGCGGCAATACGGCGGCCGTTGAGATACATCCTGTAATTGCCGTTGCGGCCGGTATCCGCCTTGCCTTCCACATAACTGAAAGACGCACCCAGGTCAAGATTGGTCAGCGGGCTGTATTGCACGGCTGCTTCCACGCCATAAATGCGCTCGGGCATACGGGCTACGTTAAACAGGTCGGTAGCGGCATCGTACACCATTTCGGCGCCGAGTTTGGAAGTGCTCATAAAACCGGTCAGCTCAAAACGCAGCTTTTGTATCCTGCTCACAAAACCGAGCTCGTAATTATTGACCAGCACCGCTTCGGTGTTGATTTTGCTGATATTGTCCACCTTCGCGTCGCGGAGCGCCAGGCCGATGTCGGCCACGGAGAAACCCTGCGAGAAACTGAAGTACGGTGTAAAGGCAAGCAGGCGGTTGTACCGGATACCGGCGTTAAACAGGGTGGCGGTATAATTGAGATCGCCCCCCTTCACCGCAAAACTCGGCGTAACCGTTTGCCCTGCCGCGTTGGTGATACGCAATGTGGTATAATCCTCCACCCCGATATTCACCCGCTCCACGCGCACGCCGCCTTTCAGGATAAGGTGATCAAGCACCGTCCACTGCGTTTCCGCGAAAGGCGCCATGTTGAACATTTTCATTTCCGGCACCCATACCCGGCCGTCTACCAGCGGCTGGGAGGTTACATCATTCACCAGGTCGGCGCCGTACGACAACGACCCCGTTTTCCCCAGCGGAGAACTGAACATGAAACGGAATCCTTTTTTCTTCGCCAGTGTGTGCGATTGCCCGTCGCCGCCTTCAAAGCGGCCGAACGATACGTAAAACACGTCGTCGCGGGACTCATAATAAACGTCCGCCTGCAGCGAGGTACCGCCGATAAGGCTGTCCGCCGAATACGACAGTTGCAGGTTCTGGTTGCCGTTGATGCCCGTGGGTTTACCGGCCTGTTTGCCCAGCACGCCCGTAGCGGGTTTGCCGGTCAGGTAATCGCCGTTCACCAAAGTATAGTTGGAGTTTTGCTGGCTGTTGTAATAGTTGTACATCAGCTGGATGCGCTGGCGCCGGTTGGGCGCGAAGCCCAGCTTCACAAAAGCGTTGTAGCTGTCGGTTTCGCCGAGACTGTAATTCGGGCCGAGCAGTTTGCCCTTTGCGTCCTTCCATTCGCCGGTGCGCTCGTACACGCCACTCACGGCGTAGTCGAATTTTTTGTACTTCCCGTGCAGCAGCTGCCCTACCCTGCCGCCTGCACTGTTTTTCAGGCCGGCGAGCGAACCGGTGAGGTTGAGGGTGGTTTTGCCTGCGATCACGGCATCGTCCTGCGGCGTGAACGTGATATAGTTGATGAGGCCACCCGTGGCGCCGTTGCCGTAAATCGCCGTGGCGCCCTTGAGCACATCGATGCGTTGCAGCACGGCCGGGTCGATGGAACGGAGGTCCACTTCGCCGTTGCGCAGCGGGGTGGATTGCGGAATGCCGTCGATCATGATCAGCACGGAGCGGCCGCGGAGCGACTGCCCCACGTTGCTGTTCGTTTGCGCGGATGGCGCCAGGCCAGGCACTTCATTGGCCAGTATCTGGGTGATATCGGTGGTAACGGCCATGTTGTCTTCAATCGTTTTGCGGCTGAGCACCGTTACCGACGAAGGCACGTTATCGAGCACTTCCGGCTTCCGGCTGGCGGACACGATCACTTCTCCCAGTTCGCGGGAAGCGGGCTCCAGCTGCCAATCTACCGTAACATCCTGCCCCGGAGCCAGTGTCGCCGTTTGGGTCTGGGTGCCGTAGCCCATCAGGGAGGCTTCGAGCGTCACCGCTCCCTGGCGGCTGGTGGAAATGCTGTATTGACCGTTTTTATCAGCGTAAGCCGCATCGGCGGTGCCTTTAATACGAACGGTACCGTACCGGAGCGGACCTTGTTTCGATTGAATGATTCCTTTGATAATGGTTTGCTGGGCGGATGCGATGAGGGCTGTAAAACAGCATACAACAGCCAGCAGAATAGATTTGGCGGATTTTATCATTTTTTGCTTCCTGAGATTTGCGGCAAAGTTATTACGGTGGAAACTGGCGCCTCATCCAATCGGGAAAATTATTTACGCAATCGGGAAAAACCTGTGCAGCCGTAGCTTGCGCCCCAACCTTGCCATAAAAGGGCCCTTTGCCAGGCGGAACAACAGCTGCCATTTAAACAGCCCGGCTCTATCCGGAGCAGCACATCGCCGCAGTTTCCGTAATTTTAGCTTTTATTGTTGTAACTCAATTACCCGTCATGGCAACTCCTCATTCCGAAAAAGCCCTCACATTTAAAGCGCTCCACGAACGTTCCGGTATTTTTGTAATTCCCAACCCCTGGGATGCGGGCTCCGCCAAACTGCTGGCCAGTCTTGGTTTTGAAGCGCTCGCCACCACCAGCGCCGGCCTCGCTTTCTCGCTCGGCAAACCGGATGGGGCAGGCCGCGTAACGCGCGAAGAAACACTGAAAAATGTACACGACATCGTTGCCGCCACGCCGCTCCCCGTAGCAGCGGACCTTGAAAACGGGTACGGCGATGCACCGGAAACCTGTGCCGACACAATCGTGCAGGCAGCCCAGGCGGGACTGGCAGGCGGCTCCATCGAAGACGCCACAGGGCGGCCCGGCGATCCCATCTATCCGTTCGAGCTCGCCGTTGAGCGCGTGCGTGCGGCCGCACATGCGGCGCACAGCCTCGATACGCCCTTCACCTTCACCGCGCGGGCGGAAAACCTCATTTACGGCCGGCCGGATCTGAAAGACACCATCCGGCGGCTGGTGGCCTACGCGGAAGCAGGCGCCGATGTATTGTTCGCGCCCGGCTTAAAAACACGGGAAGAAATCGAAAGCGTGGTGAAAGCGGTAGCGCCGAAACCCGTGAACGTAGTGATGGGATTAGGCAAGCTGGCATTCACGCTCGGCGAGCTGGCAGAAATGGGCGTAAAACGGGTAAGCCTTGGCTCTTCCCTTGCACGCGCGGCATATGGCGGGTTCTTCCAGGCCGCCGAAGAAATACGGAACAACGGCCGCTTCACTTTAGCGACCGATGCCATGGCGTATGCGCGGTTCAATGAGCTGATGAAATAAGCCCGATTACCGCACTGCAAATTGACAGCCGGTGTTGCGTGTTATCCCCAGGTATTGGGAGGCGATGTGTGTTCCGCACCCACCCGTCATGTTTGTCCGTTTTTTACAATACCGGGTGATACTATTGCTCCAACTTTGTGCTGTTAAATCATTGCAACCCATGAAATCCTTACTCGCCATTCTAACCTTTGTATGCCTGGCAGTCAATGCCGGTGCGCAAACCGCATCCAACAAACAAAAAACGGATAAAATGAAACTGAACGCAGGTGTGATCACCGCTAAACTGGCCGAAAGCAAAGAATTCTACACCACGGTGCTGGGCTTCGGCGTCACTTTTGAAAACGAATTTTACCTCCTGCTGCATACGCCCGGCCACGAGGCGGAAATCAGCTTCCTGCTGCCCGGCCATCCTTCGCAGCAGCCTCTTTTCCGGCAACCCTTCCAGGGCCAGGGCATGTACCTGACCATTGAAGTGGAGGATGTGGACAAACTGTACGAAGATTTCAAAAAGAAGGGCATTCCTATTAAAATCGACATCCGCGATGAACCCTGGGGCGACCGTCACTTCGCCATCCAGGACCCGAACGGCATCGGGATCGACCTCGTGAAATACGCGCCGCCGCAACAATAAACAGCGAAGGGAAGGGCGTGCGGGTATTTTCCTCCAGCGCTCTTCAGTCCCTCGTATTCGATACCGGAACGAAAACAAATACGGATAGACACTTTGTATCAGCGCATCCCGAAAAGCCTGCGGGCGACTTCAGCAAAATGAGCGGCGGCATATTCCAAAAAAGGATACGCCGCCACTTTTATGAAGCAGTTATGGTATCGGATTTTTCTGCAATAGTTGCCGCGAAAGCGCCACGGCACTGCCAAAATTGGGGACCACAAACCGTTTCCCAATCCGGAAAAGCAGCCGGCTTTTTTTTATTGCATCGTACACCCCGGGCTGCACTCCCGATATTACAAGCCGGATTTTATCGTGCTCGCATGCCCGAAGCACATCCCTGATCGTCTGCAATCCCGTGCTGTCAATCACGGGCACTTTCCGCATCCGCACAATCAATATCACGGGCTTTTTCTCTATCAGGCGGATGGAATCCCTGAATTTATAAGCGGCCCCGAAAAACAACGGGCCATTCAGTTCAAATACCTCTACCCCTTCCGGGATGCTGAAACTGCCGACAGCAGCGGGATCATCGTTTTCACCGTTTTCCTTCAGCAGAATACTGACATCGCTGATCCGGATCATGCTCCGCATGAACAGAAAACTTGCCAGCACCATGCCTACTTCTATGGCGATGGTGAGGTCGAAAATAACGGTCAGTAAAAATGTCGTCAGTAAAACAGCGGCGTCACTGCGAAGCCCCCGCGAGATGTCGATGAATGTACGCAGTTCGCTCATGTTATAGGCCACCACTACCAGTATGCCAGCCAGGCAGCTCATCGGTATCAGCGAGGCCCATTGGCCGACTGCAAGCACCAATATCAACAGCACGATGGCATGCACAATGCCGGCAACGGGCGTACGCCCGCCGCTTTTCACATTGGTCGCGGTACGGGCGATGGCGCCTGTGGCGGGTATGCCGCCGAATATCGCAGACGCGATGTTCGCCCCGCCCTGCGCCACCAGTTCGGTATTGCTTTTATGTTGCCCGCCCGTCATCCCGTCCGCCACAACGGCGGACAGGAGGGATTCTATCCCGCCCAGCAGCGCAATGGCCACCGCGGGCTGAATGGCACTTTTGATGGATGCCCAACTCAGTTGGGGAAACACAGGTATAGGGAAAGAAGAGGATATGTTACCAAAACGGCTGCCGATGGTTGCCACCTCCAGGTCGAACAGCTGAACGGCCAGGGTCGCCAGGATGATCGCAACCAGGGAACCGGGCACTGTACGGGTGAAGCGTGGAAAAATCACGATGATGGCGACGGTCGACAAGGCAATTGCGGTGGCCGGTATGCTGATAGTGCCTATGTGCTGGTAATAGGCGATCCACTTGCCCGCAAAATCAGCCGGCACGGCTGCCATCTGCAATCCCAGCAGGTCTTTTACCTGGGACGAGAATATAATGACGGCGATGCCCGTCGTAAAACCGACTATCAGCGGATGCGGAATGTATTTTATCACGCTGCCCAGTTTTGCAACACCCATCGCCACCAGCAATATACCCGCAATGAAGGTGGCGATGATCAATCCGTTGACCCCGCTCTCCTGCACGATGCCGTATACAATCACGATGAAAGCTCCGGTCGGGCCGCCGATCTGCACCCTGCTGCCGCCAAAAGCGGAGATAATGAAACCGCCGATGATGGCCGTATACAGCCCTTTCTCCGGCGGCACGCCCGAAGCAATCGCAAACGCGATGGCCAGCGGCAATGCCACAATCCCCACTATAATGCCTGCAAGCAGGTCGCGGAAAAACTGCGCCCGGGTATATCCCTTCAACGTATGAAATAATTCCGGCTGAAACATGTGCGTCTTTGTTTTGTACGCCGCTATACTTTCTCCCACATTTTCAGTAACCGGTCGGCCGACGCTCCCCGCACCTCATAGCGGGGCGGCACTTCGTTTTCCAGGCTGTGAAAGGTCACCAGCCGGGTGCCTGCCGGCTTGTGGTCGAGCACGGTGTACAGGTATTGCGAATAATACACGAACAGGCTTTCGGAAAATTCGATCTGATGATCGATGCGATTCCCTTCATCGAGGTTCTCGAAGAAGGCATTGTAAAAATAAAAGTTGTCGTAATCCTCGAAATCCAATGCCGTAAAGTTGCCGTGAATAAAATGTACGTTGGCCTGCTGCGTCAGCGTCCTGGCTGACTCTGCATGCGCATACAGTTCCTTCCGCTGTTCCACCCCGTAGAAATGGGCCTCCGGGTAGAAATATGCGCCTATCAAACAAAATTTGCCCACACCGCTGCCGATGTCCAGTACCCGCCTGCCGGGTGCGTCGGCCAGGAAATGCGCTGCCTGCCGGGCAATGGCAACCGGCGTCCAGTGATGCTTCGACAGGCGCCTGATCGTTTCTGGGTACAGGTTGTCAAACATCACATTGCTCGTGTGCAAACCGCCGTTCGTGATAATATGCTCCATCATTACCCTCTGCTTTTTTCCTGTACCAGCTTCTGGTAGTCGCCGGGTGAAAGTAGTTTGACCTGCCCCGGCGCTTTCAGCGGGCTCACAAAAAACAGCCAGCCCTTATCATGCGGGCTCTGCAACATCAGGTCGGGATTATTCTCCACCTGGTGGTTGGCGCCCAGGAACCGGCAGGCTACCGGCGCATATACGGGAATAACGGCATTGCTGGTTGTAACCTCGGCAACTAACACTCCCTGTTCAATCGTTCCTTTGCGGCAGCACCATTTCACATGCAAAATTTTCTCTATACCCTGCAGGCGGTGAGCCGACACTCCTACAAATCCCACCGAACCGTTCAGATCTATCCAGGCATGGCTATCGGTAAACTGCATGCGCGGGCGGGAAATTGTTGATATTCTCATCATACAAATTTACCTTCACAGCAGGTTCCATCCGTTGCATTTTACCCCATCGAAAAATTGAAAAAAATCAATTTTCTAAACTATCGACCATGAGTTTGACCGGCCTGTTTCCCATCGACAAATGGAATTTCAAATCACATTCCATCCTCAACGATCTGCCTGCGGAGGAGTACGACGAATTGAGCCGGCACATGACCGAGCAGGAATATCATAAAGGCGAAACACTTTTCCGCGAAGGGGCCGTGCCACAGGGAATATTCTTTGTCAGGCAGGGAAAGGTAAAGAAATACAAAACCGGGCGTGACGGGAAAGAACAGATCATCTATGTGGCCAATTCCGGCGAAATGATCGGCTATCACGCCATACTGGCCGGGGAGCGTTATCCGGACACCGCCTCCACCCTGGAGAAAAGCCTCATCGCGTTTATTCCCAAAGAAGACTTTGTAAGTGTTCTCGAAAAATCGACCGTTCTGCCCCGGCGGTTGCTGAAAACGCTGAGCCACGAATTTTCGGTGCTGGCCAACAGCATTTCCATTATAGCCACCCGTCCGGTAAAAGAAAGACTGGCCATTGCGCTGATTGTTTTGCGGGAAAAATTTAAAGCGGAGGCCAAACCCGGCGAAGAGATCGTAGTGGATATTTCCCGGCACGACCTGGCCAACATGGCAGGTACCGGCAATGAAAACGTAGTGCGGATATTGAAGGAATTCAAACTGTCGGGTATCCTGGAAACAAAAGGCAGGAAGATTTTCATTCACGACGTGAAAAAACTGGTGGAACAGTCCGGCTGCGGGCTCTAGAACCGCTCCCTTCCCGCCGATTTTGAACTGGCAAGGTTATCCGTTAAATTTGCCGATATTATTTTTTTTACATGAATAACAACGCAGCCATCACGGGACTTTTGCACCAGCGCCCGCTTTTTGTTTTTGCTTTGGAATCTGAAGCCGCCGGGGAATTTGAATCCTACAATCCCCTGTTTGTGGGCATCGGAAAGGTGAATGCCGCCTATCATCTCACCAAACGCATCGCGGAAGACAAACCCGGCATCATCATCAACCTGGGCTCCGCCGGCAGTCACCGGTTCAAACGGGGCGAAGTGGTTTGCTGCACCCGGTTCATCCAGCGGGATATGGATGTACGGGGACTGGGATTCAAAAAATACGAAACACCCCTTTCCGGCCAGGATCCCGTGCTCCACTACGGCCTTTCCCTGCCGGGCCTCCCGGAAGGCATTTGCGGTACGGGCGACAGCTTTGAAATGGAACATACCACCGACGATTATAACGTGATCGACATGGAAGCCTATCCCCTCGGGCTGATCGCCATGAAGGCGCAAATCCCTTTTCTCTGCCTGAAATATATTTCAGATGGGGCCGACGGTAATGCGGCGGAAGACTGGCAGGTACAGGTACATCATGCCGCCACCGCATTCCGGAAAATCATCGGTGACCTGTATGCCGAAGCCGGTATACAGCAAGGCATCTAAGCGGTTCTGAACACCCATTTTTTCAACCCGCCCACCAGGTACAGCACGCCGATCCCCAGCGCGATCAACGAATAAATGGTGCCCAGGATGATGCCTTCTCCTTCGATGATAAAATCGGTGAATACCTGCGCCGTACCGCGCGCGATATAGATAAAGGCGATAATAAAGATCGCTGCTTTGGTGAAAGGCATGGGCCTGAAGCGGTTGGCGGCAGACAGTCCGTACAATCCGAAAATGGTAAAGATTACCGTCACGAACAGGGTAATGAGGTAAGGCAGGGAGGGATGCACCTGCGACATTTCCTGCATTTCCCGGCCTACGCCGGTCACTTCGAAAAATGGCTGCGCCCAGATAAGCCCTACCACATGCGCCAGTGCAATGAGCAGATTGATATACCCGCCGGTTCTCAGCATAACACGAATATTTTATACTGCAAAGTTATCCCCGCAGGAAATCCCGCACTTGTAAAAACCCGACAAAATGAAAAGGAATCAGACACCTATCGCAGCGCGGTAGGCGCTAGCCCGCCGTACTTCTTTATTTCCCGGCTCAGGTGCGCCTGATCGTAGTACCCGCTTTCCAGGGCGATGTCAGAGAGGCTTCTGGCGGGATGCTCTTCGAGAATCAGCCGGCTGGCGGATTTGTAACGGATAATGCTGATGAATGTTTTGGGGCCTAAACCGGTATGATACCGGAAATATCTTTCCAGCTGCCGTTCCGTGATAAAATGGGTCTTTGTCAAATCCTGCACCGATACCTTTCCGCGCGATTGTAAGATGTCGTTCACCACAGGCAGCAGGCGGTGGCCTGGTGCAGCATAACGGCCGGCAAAAAACCGGTCGAACGCCACCGCGGGTTGGTGCAGCAAGGGTTTTACAGCCGGAAGGAATGCCGATGGCAGTTCAACGAAAGTATTGGTCACTTCATGCAAGGAAGCGAATGAATAAAAACAGGAAAAGGCGGCAGGTTTGAAGCGTGCGCCGATCAGACGCGTATGCTCCGGCATACGGGCTTCCATGAATTGTGTGATGGCGCCGCCGAGGTATATGCCTTCGCTTTTGAGGGTAAGGCCCAGCGAATCGATGTAAAAATCGCCGGCGGCGTTAAAGATGACATCCACACAGCCGTCGGGAACGATCTTATCCATCCGGCATTGGCCGGGGCTGGCAAATGCCTCCCAGTAGGCTTCGATAAATGAAGAGAGATGAGCGCCTGGCGTGTATTCCCGGAGTTCCATCTTTTTTTTGCAAAGATAAGGGTTCATCCGGCTTTCAAATTGTCTCCCGCAAATAACCGGCGTGCTGCTGCGGTCTGGTGATACCCGCAGCGGCAGCCATCCATGGACGCTGACGCAGCGCCGTACAAACTATTCACTGACCGGAGCCGCACCGGAGCCCAAGCGAGTCTGCGGATTGAGGTGACTGTTGCAGGCAGGCATCATACGCAGCAGCTGCTTCCTCGCAGAGCCGCGCCTGTTCGGGCGCAGGCGCCAGCTGCATGGCCGTCCTGAAATCCGCCTGGGCTTTTACACATGCGCCCTGCGCCAGGTACAGACGGGCGCGCTGTGCCATATACCCGTAAAACTCCGGCTTTACGACAATCAGCGCGTTGTAAATATCCAGCGCCTTGCTCCATTGGCGGAGTTGCTGAAATGCCTGGCCCGCATAAAAGGCCAGATCGGCGGAATAACTGTCAGACAGCAAATCCTCCTCCCAATCCCGTCCGGTACGGAATAAATACACACGGTACACCTCCAGCGCTCTTTCCGGCCGCGGCATTTCGATCAGGCACCTGATGTAGTTATGAAAAACAAGGGAACTATATCCCCTGTCATATTGCACAGCGATTTCGTATTGCTCCACGGCCTTTTCCAGTTCGCCCATAAAATAATAGCCGTTGGCAATGATGCCGTACAGCTGGCTGTTGGCCTGGTCCATCCGGAGCGCGAACGCCGCTTCGCGGATGGCTTCCTCATACCGCTCCAGCCGGCTCAGGCTGAGCGCCTTCAGCCGGTGAAAATCGGGATTCTGCGTATTGATGGAAATGGCCTTGTTCAGCGTAATAACGGCCTGTTCGAACTTTTCCTCCTCGAACAGTGCTTCCGCTTTTTTGTAAAACGCGGCAGGCTGACCGTTGTCAACAGCAGCTACCGCCACGTCCTGCTTCGGAAGCAGGTTGTGGTGTTTTTCCTGCTCCTGCTTCGTCAGGGCGCGCGCGTATGAAATGCGGCCGTCAGGGTAAATGCCCAATTCGAACAAGCGGTCAGAGTTGATCGTTTCTCCTTTTTTCACAGTCCGCAGCGTGGCGAGCAGTTTTATGTACTGCTGTTTGTCCTCCGCGGACAGAAAACAGATACGCGGTATCTTCCCCAGTTCCACGATTGTTTTGTTTTCTTCCTCCCGCAGACCGCGGATGTAATTCACTTCCTTCCGCGCGTCCTGGGCGGAACAGATGAGGGTATGGCAAACAAGTAATGCGGACGTGAACATCCATTTACCGGGAATTTTCATAGGATCCTAATTTTAACAGTCATGGTCGCGCTCATTAGCGGCATCCAACTCATTCATGTATTTCTCCGCCTGCCCCTCCGTGACGGGTTTCTTTTTCAGCTCTACTTTCATCTGCTTCTGGCCATCCGGGTGCAGCCAGATCCCGGTCAGGGTATCCCCGACTTTCCGGAGGACCAGCACGCCCGAAAAACCTGTTTCGACCATCACGAACTGGTTCTTCCCGTTATGGTCAATATTCAGCAGCAGCCAGTTGTCCGGCTCCGCTGTTTTGTCGTACCGGTAAATACCCTGGTATATCATCTCTCCCGAACATTCGCTGGGAACGGCGTGGAGGAACATGGTCACTGGCAGTTTCCCGTCTACCGTCCCCTTGTACAAATATGGCGTACCGCCTTCCTGCGCATGGGCCTGCAGGCTGGCCAGCAGGCATGTCAAAATGATCCATAGCAAATATCTCTGCATAAATTACCGGCGGCCTTTTATTGCGGGCCTTCCGGCTGCGAAATTCGCATAACGGCTATTTCCTGCGCGGGACGATTTAAATCCGCGGGATTTATCAGGGGAGTTGCGCCGGTTTGGTTTAAAACCGCACTACAGGGCAGATTTCACCGGCAGGGTCAGCCGCACCGTCGTGCCGCCGTCGCCGGATACGATATCCAGACCGGCCTGCATACCTTTTTCTTTGGCGAGGATCTCCAGGCGTTCCCTGGCAATGGCACCTGAAAGCGACTTGTGGGCGCTTTTGCCGTTCCGGCCGGCGGCCATCCCTTTACCATTGTCTGTAATATTTACAACGACCTGTTTTTCGCAGGCCAATACCTCCACCGTCACGACGCCGTTGGCGGCGGTGCTGCTGATGCCGTGCAGGATGGCGTTTTCCACGAACGGCTGTATCAGCATCGGGGGAATCAGCAGCATGTCGGTGTCGGCCTCCGGTGCAATGATGTTGTAATGGAATGCCTCTTCGTAGCGCATTTGCTGCAGGCTGAGGTAATGCCCGATCGCCTCCAGCTCATCGCTGAGGGGCACGTATTGCTGACGGCTCAGTTCCAGGTTGCTGCGCAGCAGCTTGCTGAACTGGCTGAGGTAATGGATCGACTTTTCTTTTTCGTCGAACCGGATAAAACTCTGCAGGGCAGACAGGGTATTGAAGATAAAATGAGGTTCCATCTGCGCGCGCAGCAATTGCTGCTGCAACAGTACGTTTTCCCTTTCCTGCAGCGCTCTTTTCTGTTTTTGCGCGAAATAGATCATCAGCGCCCAGGAAACCGCGAGCAGCGCGAGCAATGCAATGACCAGTAACAGCAACCGGTTGTTCTCGATCCGTTGCGCGGCAAAGTCGACCTGCCGGTTGAGCGAGGCAATCGACCGGTCTTTGGCGCGCAGCTGGTATACCGATTCCATTTCTTCGTTCGCCAGTACACCCGCGTTGCGGATAACGCCCTGTTGAAGGTCATACAGGTCACCGGCCGCTTTGGTTGCGCCCGCACGATCACCGGCCGCGAAACGAAGATGCATGACAGCCTTCGCCCCCAGCACTTTTTCGTCACCGGCCAGCTTTCCGGGATATTGATTATCCAGTTCATCCGCGCGCCGTATCGCCGCGGCGGCCTGTTGCAATTGACCGGAACGGATATATAAATCCGCGAGATTGGATAAAGTGATGTACAGGTTCCTGATGGCGTTCGGTGCTTTGTTGTGCAGGCTGTTTTCATCAAACGCTTTCACCTGTTCGTAAAAGTGAACAGCGGAATCGAACCGTTGGGTTTTGGTATAATAATATGCGGTATGCTCCTGTAAGAATCGCCGCTGCAGGGAATCTTCCGAAGCCGCCGCCCAGCGCTCCATCGCACTCAGGCACACAAAAAGCGAATCCGTGGTGAACAGCCCGCCGTCAGAGCCGGCTGCAAACAGTTGTGAATAAGCACGGAAAATATGCCGGGGACTGGGCACCGGCATCTGTTGCAGTAATTGCAGCGCCATGCGGTTTTGCGCCGCCGCCTTGCCGCTTTGGCTGACCTTGTTATTGTATTGCGCCGCACTGAGGAGACATACTGCTTTCGACAGGGGCTTCGCATCGAGGGAGTCGGTGCTGGTGATAATGGCGGCCGATTCATTGTAATAATACCCGGCCAGGTAAAATTTTGCCTGCGCTTCCGCGATGATGCCGGCCCCGTTGCAGATGGCAAATTTCAGGCGGGGCACCGGCTCACCAGCGTCCGCCAGTTCCAGCGCCCTGCCGATATGGTATGCCGCACTGTCTGCATTCGCCTTTACCAGGTACTTCGCCACCTGGTAGTGGAGGTACGCCAACGCCTCGCTGCTGTGCCGGTAAGCAGGCGCATCGAGCCGGCTTCGCCAGAAGGCGAGACGGTCGCCCTGTTTTTGTTTGTCCAGGCTGTCAGACAACTGTTCCAGTTCCGGCAGGAGGTTCCGCCCGGCGGCGGGAGATGCACCGGGCTGTGAGCGGCAGGCGCAGAACCACAGCAACAGGCACAGGGATAGGCTATTTTTCATTATTTGAGCGTGGTCAGGCAGTTGATGATGAATTCCTTCCTGCGGGTAGCCACAGGAATTTCCGTCTGGTCGCGCATCACCAGGATGCCGCTTTTCAGGTATTTGTCGATGTACTGCCGGTTAACGATATACGACTGATGGGGACGGATAAAATTTTCTCCCGGCAACAGTTCCTCATAGTATTTCAGCGGCTTCGAGGCGGTGATGCGTTTCCCCTGCTGCAGGAAAATTTTGGTATAGGCGCCTTCTCCGGAGAGATGCATCACGTCTGCCAGGCGGATCATCTGCAGGCAATCGGTGGCCGCGATACAGATCTGCGCGTTCATGTCCACCGCCTTTTCCGGTATGGCCATCTGCCTGGCAATATCCAGGCGCCCCGGCAAACCGGCGACCTCCTGCTTTTTCAGCCTTTCGATGGCGCCGTTGAAATCCTGCTGATCGATGGGCTTCAGCAGGTAGTCCAATGCACCGTAACGGATGGCCCTGATGGCATAATGATCGTATGCCGTGATAAAAATAATGCGGAACGCGGGAGAAGGATGATGGTGCAGGATGTCGAAGGCGGTGCCGTCTTCCAGCTGAATGTCCATCAGCACCAGGTCCGGCGTGGTTTGCGCCAGCAGGTCGAGGGCCTTCGCCACGGAATCGGCCACGGCCGTCAGCGCCAGTTCTTCTTTTTGCGTCACCATCCATTCCAGTTCTTTCCGGATGGCAGGCTCATCTTCTATGATCAGTGTTTTGAAACGATGCATACTGCAAAGTATTAGGCCGTTTGGATGAAGCGGCGGCCGAAATTAGGATAAATAATCATACTGCTGCCATACGGTCTTTTTTTTAACACGCCCTGCTCTGCAATTTATGCCCGGATACCACGAATGCCCTGATGGGTCATGCGGATATAAATCGGCCCGTTTTCCGGCTTCGCGCAGGTGTATGTTTGCAGCCGCCGGCATTCATTTATTCATTTAAAAACATACGAATGAGATATGTTTATTGTATGATCCCGCTGCTGATGGCGGCATGTCACCCCCAATCACAGACCCAAACCCGGCAGCAGCCTGTTGCGCTGGCGACGCTGAGCGGCTACCTCGATGAAAAAGAAAATATCTGGGTATCCGCGGATGCACACTATATCCCGGATGAATTTTCAGGCAACGCAGGCGCGTACGCCACCGTTTCGCATGTAGATGAAAGCGGTAACAGCAAAGGAATAGGCCTGATCAACCGGCGGGGAGAAATTGTGGTGCCCATTGTGTACGAAGGCATCGACATGGGGTTCAATGACGGCGTATGCCAGGTTGTGAAAGGAGACCTGCGTGGACTGGTGGACACCACCGGCCGCGAAATCGTTCCGCCGTCGTATGAATACATTGCCCAATACGCGGAAGACGGATTGCTCCGGGTCGGGAAAAACGACCGGTACGGCATGATGAACCTGAAAGGGGACATCGTCATCCCCCTGGAATACCAGGACGCCCAGGCTGCCGGCGACGGGATGGTTGCCGTGATGGCCGTTCCACAGCGATGGGGTTATGTCAACCTGAAAAACGAGATCGTGTTCCAGCCGGAATTCACGGCGCCGGGCCGTTTTGAAAACGGGCAGGCGTCTGTGCAGAAAACCGACGGCGAGAACTACACCATCTATAAAAACGGGAAAATAGAGAAACAATAACCTGCAGCGACGGTTCAGAAACAGTGAAATCACGGTGTACGCCGGCAACAAAAAAAGCTACCCCTTCCGGGATAGCCTTTTGTCTGCCGGCCGTACACCGGTGTATCAGAGGTTGAACTGAATCCCCTGTGCCAGTGGCAGTCGGGTTCCATAGTTAATCGTGTTGGTTTGTCGTCTCATGTAAGCTTTCCAGGCATCGCTGCCGCTTTCTCGGCCGCCGCCGGTTTCTTTTTCCCCGCCGAAGGCTCCGCCGATCTCGGCCCCGGAGGTGCCGATGTTCACATTGGCGATACCGCAGTCGCTGCCGGCGGCCGACAGGAAATATTCCGCTTCGCGCAGGTCCATCGTCATGATGGCGGAAGAAAGACCCTGCGGCACGTCGTTCTGCATCGCCACCGCTTCTTCCAGCGTACTGTACTTCATCAGGTACAGGATGGGGGCGAAGGTTTCCGTCTGCACTACCGGGAACTGCGGCTGTACTTCCGCGATGCAGGGTTTTACATAACAACCGCTTTCGTACCCCTGCCCTTCCAGTACGCCGCCTTCCACGAGGAAGCGGCCGCCCTGTTCACGGCAGGCGGCAATGGCCCGCAGGTAAGTATCCACCGCCGCTTTATCGATCAGCGGTCCCACGTGGTTCGCCTCATCGAGCGGATTGCCGATCCGGAGCTGGCCATACGCATGTACCAGCTTATCGCGAAAGCGGTCGTAAACATCTTCGTGAATGATGAGGCGGCGTGTGGTGGTGCAACGTTGCCCGGCCGTTCCGGCTGCGCCGAATACACTGCCGATCAGCGCCATATCGAGGTCGGCGTTTTTGGAAACAATGATCGCGTTGTTGCCGCCCAGTTCCAGCAGGCTGCGACCGAACCTCCCCGCCACGGTAATGCCCACGGCCCTGCCCATCACGGTGGAGCCGGTGGCCGACACGAGCGGCACTCTCTCATCCGCAGCTAATAATCTCCCTGTTTCCGCGCCCCCGTTGATCAGGCAGCTGACGCCTTCCGGCACGTTGTTCCGTTGCAGCACGCCGGCGATAATGTGCTGGCAGGCGACGGCGGACAACGGCGTTTTTTCACTGGGCTTCCACACGCACACGTTCCCGCAAACCATCGCCAGCATCGCATTCCAGCTCCATACCGCCACGGGGAAGTTAAATGCGGAAATGATGCCCACAATCCCCAGCGGATGCCATTGCTCGTACATGCGGTGCTGCGGGCGTTCGCTATGCATCGTGAGCCCGTACAACTGGCGGCTCAGGCCCACGGCAAAATCACAGATGTCGATCATCTCCTGTACTTCACCCAAACCTTCCTGCAGGCTTTTGCCCATTTCAAAGCTCACGAGCCGGCCCAGCGCCTGTTTTTTTTCGCGCAGCGCTTCCCCGATCTGCCTAACCACTTCTCCCCGCTGCGGCGCAGGTACGGTGCGCCAATGCTCAAACGCTTTGGCAGCCGTCAGGATCACGGCTTCATAAGCGGGCGCGTCCGTAGCGGTGACGGTCGCGATCTGTTGCCCGTCGACAGGTGAAAACGAAACGATCTCCCCGCCGCCCGGCAGCCATGCTGCGCCGGTGCTGACGCCGGGGTTCTGTGGCAAAATGCCCAACTCCTTTAAAAAATCCATTATCTTTTGTTGGTTTGTGATGAATAGGTGCTTTCAAATATTTTGTCGGCATTCGCGGCCTCAAAACCTTCTCTCCGGTGTACCCGTTTGATGGCGGCAGGATCCAGGTGACTGAATTCCGGCAATACTCTACGCTCCGCAAACTCCACATACGAGCCTGCAATAGCGTGTTTTTCACCGCCGGCAAATTCCGCTTCGATCATACCGGCCACCGTAGAGCTCTGCAGCAACAGCCCATCCGGACTCTTCTTGAATTTCCCGCCGGCATCGTTCAGCTGCAGGCCCTGCTTTTCGAGGAAATCGTTGAACCGGCCGATCTCGTTGTAACCGGCCGGCAGGTTGTGTACACTGATGGTGAAGTGATTGAGATAATAACTGTTGTAGATGGCCCATGATGCGTATTCGCTTACACCGGCCAGTACTGTATAATCACGGTAGGAAGGCGTACGCCAGAGGCCACTGTGCAGGAACGCATCCACGGCCGCCACATCATCGAGGTCGAGTTGCAGCACGGGGTCGGCGGTCACTTCGCTGGTGTAATTGTGGATCATGTCGCGCGTGGCGGCCGGCAGGTCTTTTACCCGCAGCTCGCTGATGAAAATACGCGGCAGCGACGGCTCGGGCGGTGCATACCAGTAAGCGTCCAGCCGCTTTTCCGCAAAATAGTAGTAGTCCTTTTTAATGTACCCGTGGTGCAGGAAAATCTTTTCGAGCGACTGGATCCCGAGATGCGGAACGCCCATTGTCCGGAAAGCGATGTGGTCGTTTTCGATGTCGTCCGCGCGCCGGATGAGGCCTTCCGCGATCATGGCGGATATCACTTTTTCCACATCCGGCACCCTTTCTTTGTAACGGCGCATCAGGCCGTCGAGTATCAATTGCAGCTTGTTCATGCTGTTATATTTTGTTAAAGAGTAGACAATACTTCATCCAGGCAACGCACCATCTCGGCGGCGTTATCTCGACTGAACACCAGCGGCGGTTTAATTTTCAGCACATTGTACAGTGGCCCGTCAGTACTGAGCAGAAACCCTCTCTCTTTCATCTTTTCCACCACCCGGTTGATCTCATCCACCGCCGGTTCCTTCGTGGTTCTGTCTTTCACCATTTCCGCGCCTACAAAAAGACCATGCCCGCGTACGTCGCTGATAACGGGATGTTTGTCCATCAAACCGCGCAGCCCTTCCATCAGGAAGTTGCCTGTCTCCAGCGCATGCTGCTGCATGCCTTCCGACTGTATCACGTCCAGCACCACCCTGCCCGTAGCCATGGAAACGGGGTTGCCGCCGAAGGTGTTGAAATATTCCATCCCGTTGTTGAAGGCGTCCGCGATTTCCTGCGTGACCACCACGGCGGCCAGGGGATGCCCGTTACCGATAGGTTTGCCCAGCACCACGATGTCCGGCTCCACGCCCTGCAGCTCGAAGCCCCAGAACTTTTCACCCACTCTGCCGAAACCTACCTGCACTTCGTCCGCAATACATACGCCGCCGGCTTCCCGCACGTGGCTGTACACCGCTTTGAGGTAGTTGTCGGGGAGGGGGATTTGCCCGCCCACACCCAGCAGCGTTTCACAGATGAATGCGGCTACCTTGCCTTTGTTTTGCGTGAGAATGGATTGCACGCTCTCCGCATATTTCTCGCCGGCCCGCGGATCGTTGTAGCCAAACGGACCTCGGTATAAATCGGGAGAATCGGCTTTATGCACGTAAGGCATCTGCCCGAAACCGCCTTTCCCGTCGAACTTGTAGGGGCTCATTTCTATGGCCACGGTGGAAGTGCCGTGGTAGGCATGATCCAGTACGATCACGTCCTTCCTGCCCGTGAAGTGCCGGCTCATCCGGATGGCCAGGTCGTTGGCCTCGCTGCCCGAGTTCGTGAAATAACAAACCGACAACCGGGAAGGCAACGTACGGTGCAGCGCCTTCGCAAACTCCACCAGGTGATCGTTGAGGTAACGGGTATTGGTATTAAGCGTGGCGATCTGCCGCTGCATGGCTTTCACCACTACCGGGTGGCAGTGGCCCACATGGCTCACGTTGTTCACACAGTCGATGAAGGTGCCGCCCTTGTCGTCGTAGAGGTACTGCAATGCGCCTTTCACGATCTTCAGCGGCTGGCGGTAGCTGATGCTGAGGTTTTTGCCGACGAAGGTTTTGCGTTCCTGCAATAGCGGGGCATAATCTTCATTGGCATTGATCAGGGGCGTCATGCCGCAGGCTTTCCGGAAAGTATCGGCCGCCTTGATGGGGTTGATTTTGATAAGCTGGTCCAGCAGTTGCCAGGCATGCTGTTCTGTTACAAAATGATGGCCATTGTCGGAGCCCAGCGAAGCCTGCCAGGCGGATTGTGTAACGCTGATACAAAGCCTTGCCGCGATGAGATAGTAGATCAGATCGGTTTCCTGTTCCGTGAGCGGGAAGGCCGCATGGTATCCCTGTATCACCCAGGTGGCGGCCTGCAGCGGGTCCGGCGTGTTCAGCATGGCGTAAGTACAGGCGATGGCCACGTTGTTGACAAGGGCCGTGTACACCATATCGCCGAGATCGATCAGACCGCTCACTTCACCGTCTTTCACCAGCACGTTATAATCGTTGGCGTCGTTATGAATGCAGGCGTGCCGGAGCGTAGCCAGCACGGGCACTACTTCCGTTTCGAAAGCCAGCAGGAAATAGCCGGCGAGCCGGCGTTTTTCGTGATCGGGGATGCAATGCAGGAAGCGGTTGGCATCCATGGCGGTGCTGATGTCCCAAACGTAATGGCGGTGAAGGGCGTCGTGCTCAAAGTCCTGCATCGATTCATCCGTTTTGCCGAGAAAGCTGCCGAGGCCGGTGTACAGTTCTTTCGTTTTCTGCCGCACCTGCGCCCAGCATTCGCCGTCGAGCCAGGTGAGAATGCGCAGGTAATATTGTTTGCCGTTTTTGAACACGGGCGTCAGTTCCTGCCGGTTCTTGTTCCGGAGTATCTGCTGGAATTTCCAGGCCACCGGGCTTACGGTGAGATGATCCAGGATGCGGAGCTGCGCATCAAGGAAGGAATACCGTTTTTCCTCGCCCGTAATTTTGAGGATGAACTTCCGGCCGGAGGCATCGGTTATTTTATAGTTGAATTCATCGTAGCCCTGGAGTGTATCCACCTCCACAGCGAGCAGGTAATTTTTCTGAACCAGCTCCTTTACTTCGTGTGCTGTAAATTCCATGACGTTATTTGTTTTTCAATATCATTAAGAGATGCGCTGCCGACCAGCTGAAATTCCTCGCGTTCAAACCTTTCCCGCTGAGCGGGTGATAGTTTTCATATACAGGGCCGTCCGTCAGCATACCTTCCGCCTGCTCCAGCAATTGCGCTTCGAGTTTTGCGGCAAGAGTGCTATAACCATATTTGCGTAGCCCTTCTGTTCCGAAAGCAAACTGGTCGAGCCACACCGGCCCTCTCCAATATCCCTTCATCGGGTCGAATGCAGGGTGGTCTGCCGCCAGCGTGGGCAAGGGTATTTTTGTGCTGAATTTTTCCGGGCTGGCCATTTTCTCTTTTACCGCGGCGGCCTGTTGTGGTGTGGCAACGCCCGCCCATAAAGGAATCCATCCTTCGGGCCCATCCACCGCAACATGCCCGGGCGCGCCCAGCAATCGGTCGTAGAAATACCCCCTGCGCTCATCGTAAAACTGTGCGCTGATCCGCTGCCGGAGCTTTTCCGCCTCGCTACGATAAACATCGCCCCTGCTCCCGGCTACCGCCGCAAGTTTCGACAGGTACAGCTTCTCCGCATAGAGGTAGGCGTTCAGATCCACGCTTTCCTGGTTAAGCGACCAGGCGCCTTTGCCGTTTTGCAGCATCACGGCGCTGTCGAATCGGACGGCGTTATCCATCCCGCTTTCCCAGGCGGCGGCAACGCGGGTGCCGTCGGTGGCGCCGTATTCACAAAGGCCGTTACGGTCGTGATCGCGGTGCTGGTACCACCATTCGTGGTAGCGCACCAGTTTCGGCCACATCTCGCGGACGAAAGCGGCGTCTTTCGTGTGGCGGTAGATTTCCCAAACGGCCCATGCGGCCAGCGGCGGTTTCGTGTCGCGCCAGTTGTTTTCCTTTTTATCGGCGTAGATGCAATCGGCAATCATGCCGTGCTCGTCCTGGTAATCGAACATGCAACGCATGTTGTCTTTGGCGAGTTGCGGAAAGAACGTCGCCAGCCCGGCGGCTTGCTTCCAGCTGTCCCAGCTCCACACGCCGTAAAAACCCTGATAGTTGACGGACGGGAAAACGCCATCGTGCAGAATGTCTTTGGACGCGCTGCGCCAGTTGGTCATGAGTGTGACCATGCATTTTACCGCCAGTCTTTTTTCCGGGGCCGTCAGTTTGGACGCGGGTGGGAAATAACGGGCGAGATAGCCGTTCCAGCGGGTTTCATTCTTTTTCAATTCGTCAGCAAAATCATACCGCCGCGCAGGCCGCACCCCATCCGGGAAATACGCCTGCACCTGCGTCTGTTCATATTTTCCGCCTGCGGGAATGGCAACATCCCACTTCGCCACATATTGCAGACTATCAGCCATCAGCATTGTTTTTTCCGGGAATGTGATCGCGAAACCCTGTACCTGTATTGCATTCCGGACAGCCGTAATACCCTGGCTCTGCCCGCTGTACCGTAATTCCAGGTGCCGCGCGCGGCCTGTTTTATTGACGACTCCCGTATAGAGCAAAGCCTCCCTGTTGGAGACGAAAATCAGCTGCTGGCGGATAACCAGCCCGGCTACTTCCAAATCCTGCTGCAACAGCCCGGGGTAATAAGTGGCGGTTGCTTTCGCTGCCGCCAGGTCGATATTCTGGTCATTTTCGAAGAGGGATAGCCGTGAAAACGAGCCCGACAGCCACTTCCCGCTCATATCCATCAGCAGCGGCCCGATAAATGCGCCGTTGTCTTCTTTCCGCAAAGGCAGTGCATAAGCATGCCAGGCGCCTTTGTCGCTGAACACGTTCCCCGTGATGCTTTTGCCTGCCGGAGGTTCGGTGCGCAGTTCCAGCACATCCGGATAACGACTGCGCTGTGCGCTGGCGGATTGCACCACCAGGAGTAATAATATCCACGTTCTCATCTGCTTCATTTTACAGCCGGGCGAAGGGTGAACGAATAACTGTAATCCGTGTAAGGCAGGATGTATTCCGCATGCGGCGTGGCGCCCCAGCTGTTGTCGCCGCCTACGCCCATCTGTTTATCATCGATGTTCCACCATACCAGGTCTTCATTCGTCATGGAGCCGCCGTGATTGTTTTCTTTGGCGTGCCGGTCGAATTCGAGGCGGTCCATGTCAAAGTGCAGCACACCGGTACAGATCAATGGACTGCCGGCAGCCGTCAGGCCGATGCCATTTGCATTCGCCAGTGTCATCCACCGTACGTCCGTTCTGTAGCCGCTTTCCTGCGCACGGGGGTAAGGATGGAACAACCGGTCCGCCTTCATGCTGTACACATCCACAGCAGCAGCCGTATTCCTGTCTGCATAATTGTCAAAGGGCCCGCGGCCCAGCCAGGTCACCTGGTCGAACGCGCCATGCAGCAGCATGCGCATCCCGAAACGCGGCAATTCGGGCAAACGCCCGCTGCCGGTTTTCATCGCTACGGTCACGTTGATGATTCCCCCGGATGTGATCGTATAGGTTGCCATGTAAACAGCCTTCACAGCCGGCAGCACATGCCGGGTGCGGACCGTCACCTGTCCCTTGGCGTCTTTGTGTACCTGTATGGAATCCAGCCGCGCGGTTTTCACTACATCTTTCCATACGGCGCACCGCATCTGCTGGCTGTTGCCGATATCGTTGTCGGTCGCGGCGCGCCAGAAATGCGGTTCCAGCGCGGATTTCATAACAGGCGTCCCTTTCCAGGCATATGCGCTCAGCCAGCCGGTCTGTTTGCTGAAAACGATATCGGCATCGCCGTCGGAAATCTTTACCTGCTGCCGGTCTTCCTGTACCGTTAATTGATTGGTCCCAGTCACTGCAGGCAGGGTTGCCTGAGCAACCGGCAGCGGAAACTGTTCCCACGCCACGAGGTGTTGCGCCGGTATGGCAGGTGTAGCGTAACGTGTCCTGGCTTCGAGCGTCAGGAAATATTCCGCACCCGGAACCGCTTCGAACCGGGGCAGCGGCAATGCAATGATTTTGCTGGCATGCGGCGCAAGGGCACCGGCCTGCAATTCCCCCGACGCGATATTTTTCCCGTCAGCCCGGATGAACCAGCTGAACGAATACTGATCAAGATCGGTAAAATCCATCCGGTTAATGAGGCGGACGCTGTTCGATGAAAATGTCACCGCTTCGAAATCCACCGGTTGTATCACTTTTTTGAATTCAAACGCCTGCGGGTGCGGGGTGCGGTCAGCCGCAAACAATCCGTCCGCGCAATAACTGGTATCACTGGTAAGCCCTACGTTCCCCATATCGCGGCCGTAAGCCCAGATATCCCTGCCCGCTTTATCTTTCTTCTTAAACGTCTGATCGGAAAAGTCCCAGATGAAACCGCCCTGCAACTGCGGGTGACGGTACATCAAATCCCAGTAAGCCTTCAGGTTGCCGCCGCCGTTGCCCATCATGTGAGCGTACTCGCAGAGGATGAACGGCCGGTCGCGCCAATCCCGCACATACTCCAGCAGCACGCTGGTGGATTTGTACATCGGGCAAACGATATCCGTAAATTCATTCCTGCCCGCCGCTTCATACTGCACCGGGCGGGTGTCGTCTTTTGATTTGAGATAGCGGTAAGTGGCGATGAAGTTTTCGCCGAACCCGCTTTCATTCCCCAGGCTCCAGGTGATCACGGAGCAGTGGTTCTTGTTTGCTTCAAACATTCGCCGGGTGCGGTGCAGGTAAGCTTCTTTCCACTCGGGTTTGTCGGACAAGGTTTTCAACGGGTGAAACGACATGCCGTCGCACTCGATGTTGGCCTCATCCACCACGTAAATGCCGTATTCGTCGCAAAGCCGGTACCAGTCGGGACTGTTGGGATAATGGCTCGCGCGAGCGGCGTTGATATTGTATTGTTTCATCAGCCGGATGTCTTCCACCATGCTCTCCACGGTGATCACCTTGCCGGTGTGCATATTGTGCTCATGGCGGTTCACGCCTTTGATCTTCACCGCCACCCCGTTCACCAGCAGCAATCCGTTCCGGATTTCCACCGTACGGAAGCCGGTTTTGTGAGCGATACATTCCACCAGTTTCCCGCTTTTATCGAACTGTGAGATGAGCAGTGTATAAAGATGGGGGCTTTCCGCATTCCAGCTTTTTACATGGCTCAATGTTGCGGAAAAGCGGTAACTGTCCGTCCCGTCGAATGCCCGCTGCTGCTGCATCACGGTATTTCCTTTTGCATCGAGTAGTTTGATCTGGAGGCGGCCGTTTTTGGCGGGGGCACTCATCCATACATCGAGGCTGAAAACACCGTTGGCATAGGTGCTGTCCAAACCGGCTTTCACAAAAAAGTCGTGCACGGCCACTTTGGGCCGGGCGATCAATTGCACGCTGCGTTCGATGCCGCTGAGTTTCCACATGTCCTGCCCCTCGAGGTAGGTGGCATCACTAAACCGGAATACCTGCACGGAAACCGTGTTCTCCCCTTTCCGGAGGTAGCGGGTAACATCGAACTCCACGGCGGTTTTGCTGTCTTTGCTCAGGCCCACGTACTGCCCGTTGACCCAGCAGTAAAAAAATGAATTCACCGCACCGAAGCGCAACCGCACCTCCCTGCCGTCCCATCCCGCCGGCACCGTAAAACTGCGGCGGTAGGAACCGACCGGATTATCATCCTGCGGCGGGAAAGGAGGATTCACCGGGATGGGGTATTCCACATCCGTGAATATGAACCGGTCGAATCCTTCTGTTTGCCAGTGGGCGGGCACTTTGATATCGTTCCATTGGCTCACGTCGTACCGGTCGAGGTAAAAATCAACGGGCCGTGCGGCCGGCGAAGGGGAGAGCCTGAATTTCCACATGCCGTCGAGCAGCAAAGCGTAAGGCGAAGGCGATTGCGCGAGCGCCGCGGCTTCCGACACGGCGGGTACAAAAGACGCGTGCGGCGCCAGGGCGTTTTCCGTTTGAATGCCGGGGTGCTGCCACGGGGGTTGGGTTTGTTGCGAACGGGCGGTCAAAACATTCAGCCATACCAACAGGCCAATCATCAATCCGGTGTATCTCATTCAGGTCCGTGCTTGTCGTGAAAAAATTATCGCGCCGGCATGCGGCTGCACGCCGGCGCGATCGCTTAGTACAAATTGTTCTGTTTCAACAACGGGTTTACGTTGATTTCTTTCAATGGTATAGGGAATCTGATGTGTTTGTCTTCCACATAATTGTTCGCAGAAGGTTTACCATGCGCCGTCAGCAGGGCTTTCACCGGTTGTTTGGCAGTGGCGCCACGGCCCCAGCGCACCAGGTCGAACCAGCGGATGCCCCACTCCATGGCCAGCTCTACCGGCCTTTCATGGTTGCGGATCTGTTCGCGCAGCTGGTCTTTGTTGAGGCCGGCGATGGGTTTGGCATGACTGCGGTTGCGCACTTCGTTCACAAAGCCGGTGGCTTCCACCGTTTTGCCGTTTTCGTTGGCGGCTTCCGCCAGCATCAGCAGCACGTCCGCATATCGGATCACGGAAATATTGGTGCCCACATAAGCGCCGCCGCGGTCGTTCGGGTAAGCGTATTTATTGAAGAATGCGGGCCGCGACAGTTTGGACGCCACATCCGCATAAGGCACCAGCGTAGCGGGAATGTTCAGGTCCCACATTTTCGAAGCGGGGTCGTTGAAGAAGATGCTGCCGTACACCCGGTCGCTGTAGCCGCCACCGGCGGTTTTGTCGTTCTTCATCGTTGTCACCAGCCAGTCGGAGGGGTAATAGATCTCCCAGCCGTCGAGCGCATAAGGCCTTACTTCGAAATTGAAAGGATGCCTTTCGTCAGACACGGCACGGTCGCCGCTGAACTGCACTTCAAACACCGACTCGGGGCCGTTTTCTTTCGTGCCGTTGAAGTTGTCGATGTAGTTGGCGTTGAGCGTATACTGACCATAGATCTCCATGAATTTCGCTTCGGCCAGCGCCCATTTTTCGCGGAACAGGTAAACCTTGCCCAGCAATGCTTTGGCGGCGCCTTTGGTAGCGCGGCCTTTATAGGTGTCCGGGTACGCCGCCGGTAATACACCTTCGGCTTCGGTAAGGTCTTTTTCGATCTGCGTCCACACGTCGGCCGCAGCCGCCTGGGCTACCTGGAGTTTGGTGAGATCTTTTTCGAACTTCAGCACCAGCGGTACATTTTCAAAACCATTCACGAGCACGAAATAATTGTACGCCCGCAGGAACTTGGCTTCGGCTACAATTTCATTCCGTTCCTGTTCCGTCATCACGGTAATGCCCGGCACTTTTTCGATCACCTGGTTGGCGCGGCCGATGCCGGCGTAACAGGTGGCCCACAGATTCCAGGGGCCGCTTTCATCGGGACTGTTCACAAACGCCGCCAGGTTCTTGCCGTACGGCTCGTTTTTGTTATTGTCCACATCGTCGGCTTTGAACGCCATGGTGATATACACTTCTTCAAAGAACGTCCACTTCGACCCGTCGTGGCCCTGCAATGCCGCGTAGGTGGCGGTAATGCCCTGCAACGCATGCTGGCGGGTGGTCCAGAAGGTGTTCTCGGTGAGGTTCTGTTTATCGTCCAGTTCCAGGAATTTATCGGAGCACGCGGTCAGTAGCGTGGCGGAAAGCAAAAAGAGGACGGCTATTTTTAATCGCATAATTGTCGGTTTAAAATTTAGATTAGAATCCAACGTTGAGGCCGAACACAAAAGAGCGGCTCAGCGGGTAATATCCACGGTCTATCCCGCGGCTGAAAATGCCGGTGTTGGACAGGTCCGGATCAAAACCGGTGTATTTCGTAAACGTGAGCAGGTTGTAAGCGCCCGCATAAATCCGCAAACGGTCGAGGTGCATCCTGGAGCTGAGCTGTTGCGGGAGGGTGTAACCGATCTGCAGGTTACGCAAACGCAGGAACGACGCATCTTCCAGGAAATAATCGGACACGCGGAGGTTCTCGTTTTCGTCGGCGTTGGACAGGCGGTACACGGAGCCGTTCGGGTTGGAAGGGCTCCAGGCGTTCAGCAGGTCGGCGGAACGATAAAAACGGTACAGGAACATCTTCGCGCCGTTGTACATCTTCTGACCCTGTTTGCCGTTGAAGAACACCATCAGGTCGAAGTTTTTATAGCTCGCGTTGAAGGTGAGGCCGTAATCGAGATTAGGCAGGCCGTTGCCCATCAGTTGTTTGTCGTTATCGTCGAGCGCGCCGTCGCCGTTGGTGTCCACAAAACGGAGGTCACCGGGTTTGGCATTGGGCTGCAGCGGATCACCGGTTTTGCCCACATGCGCATCCACCTCGGCCTGCGAACGGAAAATACCGGCGGTTTTGTAGAGATAGAAAGATGCGAGGGCTTCGCCTTTTTTGGTGAGCGTGGTGCCGCGGTTGTTAAAGTCCACATACCCGTCGGCGATCACGCCTTCGTCGTAACCCAGGCGGATGATCTTGTTGCGGCTGTGCGATACGTTCACGGTCACATCCCAGTTGAAAGCCCTTGGAGCGGGGCGGTACGTGGCGGTCAGCTCCCATCCTTTATTCTCCATGTCGGCGATATTGGTCAGCGGCAGGGCCGTGATGCCGGATGAAGTGGGGATAGGCGTTTCGGCCAGCATGTCGGACGTTTTCGAGCTGAAATAGTCGAAGCTGCCGGTGATGGCGCCTTTCAGGAAACCGAAATTCACACCGGCATTGAGCGTGGCCGTCTGCTCCCATTTGATGTTGTTGTTGGCGAGGGTGGCCGCAATTGCGCCCACGTATACCTGCTGGCTCAGCGAGCTGCCGAAGGGATAGTTCAGGTACGGGTCGGAGCCTGCCAGGAAGATCTTGGCCAGGTACTGGAAGTTGCTCACGTTCTGGTTGCCCACGGTGCCGTAGCTCACGCGGGGCTTCAGCTCGGAAATCCAGGGAATGTTGAAGAAGTTTTCCTTGTGGAGGTTCCAGCCGGCGGAGAAAGAATAGAAATTACCGTAACGGTTCAGCGACCCGAACCGGGAAGAGCCGTCGCGGCGAAGGCTCGCCTGCAGGAAGTACTTATCGTCATAATTATAACTCGCGCGGCCGAAGTATGATTGCAGGGTGCTGGAGAAGTTCCAGCCGCCGGCGCGGATAAAGTCGCCCGTACCGTCGATGATCAGGCCAGAGAGCGACTCGATCAGCGGACTGCTGAGGTGATTGCCTGCGCCGGAAGTACCCTGGCTCACGGATTTCTCACGGGAGAAACCGTACATGGCTTTGAAATTGTGGTCGCCCAGTTGTTTTTCATAGTTGAGCAGGTGAGTGAACACGGTAAACTCATTCCTTCCACGGCTTTCGGAGCGGCTCGGGTTTTCCACCAGCGCCTGCGCGCCGAAGTCGTACGGGTCGGTTTGCGTATAATCGAAGGTGTTCACAATGTTGCGGCCCAACGTGAAGTTGTACGAAAATCCTTTCCACAGTTTCAGATCGGCGGCGATGTTGAACTGCAGGTGATCGTCGATCGTACTGCCGTTGTTCAGCATTCTTTCACCCACCGGGTTGCCGGAGCCGAGCTCTGTTTCAGGTTTGGCGAACCCGTTCACCGACGCCGCATCGTAAATGCGTTTGTGGGGAAGGGTGTTGTACACGTTCATGATCGGGGAAAAACCGGCGTTCCCGTCACCATTCACATCCCCGAAGTTTTTATTGTTGAACCGGGTGTAAGCGAGAATGGGGCTTATTTTAAGACGGTTGTTCAGCAGTTTGATCTCCGTGTTCAGGCGCACGTTGTCTCTTTTGGAACCGGAATTGATGATGGAGCCGGAATGTTCCCAGTGGCCCAGCGACAGGCGGTAGGATATTTTTTCCGACGCGCCGGCTACATCCACGTCATATTTCTGCTCCACGCCCTGTTTGGTGAAAGCCCCGAGCCAGTCCGAGTTCGCATATTTGCTGTCGTCCTGCACATAGATGGGCGGCGTTTCACCGTCGTTGGCGTAGGCTTCCTTCACCACCTTGTTCATGGGCGCTTTCCCCAGCAGGTCTATGTTGTTGTTCAGGCGATGCAGGGATACGTAAGAGTTGAAGGTAATCCGCGGCTCGCCGGTTTTTCCTTTTTTGGTGGTGATGATGATCACCCCGCCCGCGGCACGGGCACCATAAATGGTGGCGGCGGAGGCGTCTTTGAGGATGCTCACGGATTCGATGTCGTTCGGGTTGATGTCGTACGCATAGCCCAGGGGTATCCCGTCCACCACATACAGCGGGTTGGAGTTATTGATACTGTTGAGCCCGCGCACCAGCACCACCGGGTTGGCGGCCGGGTTGCCCGTACCGGCGCTCACGATCACGCCGGCCGCCTGCCCCTGGAGCATGGTGCCGATGTTGCCGGAGGGCTGCTTCGACAGGTTCTTGGTGTTCACGGAAGAAATCGCAGCCGTTACGTCGCCTTTCTTCTGGGTGCCATACCCGATCACCAATACCTCATCGAGGCCTTTTACGTTTTCTTCCAGCACTACCACCAGGTCTTTATTACTGGTGAGCACAATTTCCCGGGTCTGAAACCCGATCGAGGAAATGACCAGAGTGGCATTTTCGGGGACCGTCAGGGTAAAGGCGCCGGTTTCTCCGGTGAGCGTTCCGGCAGATGTGTTTTTAACCCCCACGCTGGCGCCCGGGATGGGCTTGCCATTCGTGTCCGTCACTTTACCTTTGAGGGTCCAGCTGGCGGGAGCGGCCTGAGCGATGACCGTTAACCCGGTTAAAAAAAGGAATAATAATATTCCGTTCCCCCGTAATAGTTTCCACATACGCATTTTGGTTTTTGGTTTTTTTGAAAAAAATAACATGGACTTATCCAGCTACTGCACGCATAGGTTATCTGAAAATGGACGTGAAAAGGCAGTACTGAAACAGGAAAGTAAAATAGAGCAGAAAAACAGGCGCAGCGGCATCCGACGCCTCTATCCAGGCCTTACAGGCACCTCTACATGACCTCTACAGGGGAGTTAACAAGCTGATAAATAAGTAATTAGAAATTTTTCAGGAAGTCAGACAGGCTGTCTTTGTGTTCGAGGTTGAATACTTTCCGCAGACGGTAGCGCGCCATTTCCACGGACTTTACGGAGATATTATTGAGGGATGCGATGTCTTTAATAGATAAGTTCAGGCGGATCTGCGCGCAAAGGCGGCGCTCATTTTCGGTGAGGCCGGGGAATTGTTGCAGGAGGTTATAGAAAAAATCTTTATGTATCTCGTTTACGGAAAGGTTGAAATCCTGCGCGTCTTTATTGATGTCGAGGTCGTGCTGGAATTTATGAACCATCCGGTTAAAGCGGGCGATGTTTTCCTTTTTGGCCTCGTTGTGGATATCGAGACTGGTCAGTTCGTCTATGAAGTGCCGGATCATTTCGTTGCGCTGGGAGATGTAGAGCGCGTAATTTTTGAGGTCGTTGTCCCGGAACTCCAGCTTGTCGTTCAGGGCCGCCTTTTCCATGAGGGCGCCGTCAAGTTCCTGTTTGATCAGGGCGCGCCGCACCGCCTCCAGCTCCTGTTCTTTTTTCTGCTTTTGCCTCAGCTTGCTGTAAAAGAGCAGTCCTATTATAATAATAAGGACTACCCCCACAGCCAGCGCGTTCCGCTGGAAGGCGCGCAGCTCCTTCTGGGCCACGAGGGTGATGATCCGGGTTTCGTTTTCCTGGGCTTCCCTTTTGAGCTTGAGGGCCGAAATCGCTTCGCTTTTGCTTTTGGAAAGAATCTGGTTCCGGACTTTGGTGTATTCCTGCAGCTCTTCGAAGGCCTTTTTGTATTCCCCCAGTTCCTGGTACAGCAAAACGGAGTTGGTCAGGTTATCGAGCAGTTTTTCTTTTTTCGTATTGGAATTCGACCGGGCGATGAGGGCCCTGGCGTCACGGAGGAGCCGTTCCGCTTCGGGGTATTCCTTGAGCATGATACGGGAATAGGCCATCTGGTTCAGCACCTCGGCGTGCGACAATACTTCCGTGCGGCTGTAAACGGCGAGGGACTGGTCAAAATCCGCGATGGCTTCCCGGTACTGCCCGAATTCATTTTCGCAGATGCCGCGGTTGCTGAGGGCGGCGGCCATCATGTTGTCCATGCCGTGCTGCCGGGCGATGGCGAAGGTACTGTCGAAGTACCGGCGGGCCGTCTCGAAATCATCTTTCAGCAGGTACACCAGCCCCAGCGCGTTCATCGACACGGCCAGCCGGCGGGTATTGCCGGCTTTCCGATAGATGTCGTGCGCCTGCTGATGGTATTGGAGGGCAAACTGGGTGTTCTCGGTATCGTAAAATATCCAGCCCAGGTTGGTCACGCAACGGGCGATGGCGCTGTCGTTTTTGGCGGCGAGGCACAGGTCCAGCGCGGTATAGCCATAGTTCAGCGCCTGGTCGTACTGGTCGTTATACAGGTATCCTTCCGAGAGGTTCAGCAGGGACGCGGCCTGCAGGGCGGTGTTTTCTTCCTTCAGCGACAGCAGGTAGGCCTCGTTGGCCAGCACGAGGGCGTGGTTGGTAGAGTCCTTATTATAATAGGCCGCCAGCTGGTTCAGGATCCTGATCCTTTCAGGCGCGTGAAGGCTTTTATCTGTGAGCACCCGGCCCAGGCTATCCATATTCAGCTGCGCCCTGGCCGGCACGCCGATGTACAAACACACTGCAAAAAGGAGTAGCCATCTCATCATGCAGGAAAAGTAATAAATTTTTACATCCTCGAGCGGGGCGGGTGCGCACTTTTTTATTTCGAAAAGTTGGAGGTGTTCCCCACATGCGTTTAACCTTCCTCCTTTCCGCGCGACGTGATAAGTTACCCCGCTTTTGCAGGCGTTCATCCTGCCGGCCGTCACCCGGTACCGGTAGTTTGCCTAAGAACAGCGTATAAAAAAGCGCCCCGATAGTGATCGGGGCGCTTTTTTATACTATATCCGCACATTCACTTTCAGCACCACGTTCCGCCCGGCGCTGCTGATGCCGGACGAAAACAGGCGGTAATGCCTGTCGAGGATATTTTCCACGGCGGCCTGCACCCGGAAGCGCGAACCTAATTTCCATACGGAAGAAAAGTTCAGCGTATACCAGGCCGGCATACCTTCCGCGGGGGCGTACTGCTGGTTGTCCTCCCCGTAAGGGTTGTAGTCTTTGAGACGTTTCCAGCCGTTATAGAGTGCGTACGCTTCCAGCTCCATGAAGCGGTATCGGTATTGCACGCCGGTTTTGCCGAACAGCGGGGGGATGTGGTCCATCGGCACCTGTTTCCCGTCTTTCCCTTTATAACGGCCATGCGTATACGTGATGGTGCTGTTCAGCGCCAGCCCTTCAACAGGCTCCAGCTCCACACCGGCCTGCAAACCACGGATGCTGGCGCTGGCTTTGTTCTGGTTGGCGACTACCGGGGTCATCTTCCCGTCGTAGAGAATTTCACTCTCGCCGTTGAGCGTAAAACGGTCCAGCACAATGGCGTTGCGGAACAGGCTGTAAAACGCCGTCGCATCCACGGTAGCCCATCCGCCGAAATGCCGGCTCACGCCGAGGTCGAAGTTCAGCGTCTGCTCCGGGCGCAGCGAGGGATTGGGCACCACCAGCTGCGTACCGCCGGCGGATTCGAATACCTTGGCGAGGTCGTCGATGTTGGGGGCGCGGAAGCCGGTGCTGGTGTTAAACGTCAGTTTTGTAGCATCATCGGGCAGATAGATCAGGCCGGCATTGGCGCTGAACGTTACATTCCGCTGCGAGGCTTCGGTGAAGGGAAGATGCAGAATCGCCGTGTCGCGGAAACTGCTTTCAAGGCTCACGTAGTTCACCCGCAGGCCGTCGTTAAGAATCAGTTTGCCGGGAACGATCTTCCACAAATGCTGCGCGTAGGCACCGGTGTAATACATGTTATTCCGGCCATCGGGATACCGCGTGCCGAGACCGTACCCTTTCGCGCCGCTTTTTACATTCATGCGGAAGGCGGTGGATTGCAGAAAGTTGAACTGCCCGTCCACACCGGTGCTCAGCTCATGCCGGCCGCTGCTTTTGCGCAGGTCGACATGAAAGGCGGCTACGCCGATATTCTCGATACGATGCTCCCGCGTGTCGTTCCGGTACGCGCGCTGCATACGGCTTTCCTCGATCTGCTGGTAACTGGCCCCGGCCATCAGCCGGTCGAAGAAACGGCCCTGCCGTTGGGCATTATAGGTGTAAGATGCCAGCAGCCGGTCCTGTGGGCCGTAGTACCATTCCGCCCAGCGCAGCTGGCCATTGCGGCGGTCGGTCAACCTATCGTACCGCGGGATGTCGCTGCTGGTGGAATATTGCAGGTTGAGCTCATGAATATGACCGGCCTTGGGCTGCCAGCGCAATTTCTGCAGCAGGTCGTACTGTTTGTAGGCGCTGAAGCGCTGCACGCGGTCGTCCGCATTCCGCATCACGGAATCGATGCCGTTTACCTGCGTAATGCAGGCAGGCCGCTTCCCGAAGTCGCCATACGCATCGCGGTGGTTGCTGCCCGCGCGGAGGTCGCCGAAATTGCTGTAGCTGAAAGAAGTCAGCGAAGCGAGGCGCTTCCCTCCCGCCATCACATCCACATGCCCGGTGTACTCCCCGTACGCGCTGCTGTAACGCGCGGCGATGTTCGTTTTCGTATAGACGCGCCCGGTTTCCGAGAACGCCGGCTTGCGGGTCTGGAAATGGATAATGCCGCCGAGCGCGTCGGAGCCGTATATCGTGGAAGCGGGACCGAAGAGGATTTCCACCTTGTCTACGATATCATCGTCGATGGTGATCACGTTTTGCAGATGGCCCGTTCGGTAAATCGCATTGTTCATCCGCACCCCGTCTACCACCAGCAGAATGCGGCTGGCCTCGAATCCCCGCAGCACAGGGCTGCCGCCGCCCAGCTGGCTGCGCTGTACGAATACTTTCCCGCTCTGCTCCAGCAGCCCGCCGGTGTTGTTCGACAACGAGCGCGCGATATCGTCGGGCTGCAGCACTTCCACCTTGGCCGCCACGTGCCGGCGGTTCTCTTCGAATTTATTGGCCGTCACGATCACCTCCCGGAGGGGGCGGGCCGTATCCGGCGCAGCTTTCTGCGCCAGTACCGGCCCGCTCCACAACAGGGAGCAAAAAATCAGTTTGTGTTTCAACATATCATTGTCCGTAGTAGATTCCGAAAAATTATTGTACCACGAGCTTCTCCGTTACAGACTGGCTGCCGGTATCCACTTTGATAAAATAAATACCCTTCGCCAGCTCGCTCACCTGCAGCGTTACCTTGTTTACACCTTTCACCAGCTGCTGCTTGCGCCACATCACCACACGCCCGTCGCTGGTAGATACGGTCAGCAATGCGGTAGCGTCTTTGGTGTTGGAGAATTCGATCACGGCCGACTGGCTGGCAGGGTTGGGATACAACCGCACCGGCATGGTGGCCGCAATTTCCTGCACCGGTTCCTGTTTGCCGCTGGCGGCGATAAGCAACGGCGCCGGCGGACTGCTGATCAGGTCGAAGCGCCATTTCTGCGCGTTGGTATTGTTGCTGTCCCAGATCTGTACTTTGGTCATGTTCGCATCGGTGCCGCCGTTGAGGTCGAGCGACTTACCCGGCGCATGTTTGGGCACCAGGCGATAATAACCGCCTCCCGCGCCTTCAATGCGCCATTGCTGCTGGGGCACGCTGGCGCTGTCGTAAATCTGCACCGGCGTACCATTCGCGGTAGCGGCGCCTTCTACGTCCATCACCTTGCCGGTGGCATGCTGCGGGATCAGTTTGTAATACCCGCCGCCGAGGTGCGCGATCTGCCAGCGCTGGTTGTTGGTATTTCCGTCTGAATAAATGATCAGGTCGGTGCCATTGGTGGTGGCGCTGCCCGGCACGTCGACGTTGCGGGTGAGTGCGGCCGCGGATTTGATTTCATACACACCGCCCGGCACCAGCACCGAAGCAGCCGTTGCCAGCGGCACTTCCCAGATGCCGCGCCCGTAAGTGCCTACGCGCAGCAGTTTGGTGGCGCCGGAATAATAAATATCGATGTCGCGGAACTGGCTGCTGGAAGGCATGCCATGAGAATAGACGATCCAGTCCGTCATGTTCCTGTTCTTGTAATACACCACGTTGTTGATCAGGTAAGTGCTTTCGTCGGTGCTCGTGGTATCGGTGATGATCTCGCGGATGTTCACCGTGGGCAGCGAGCCGCTGATATTGGTCCAGGTAACGCCCGCATCGGTAGAGCGGTACATGCGGCTGCCGCAGGAAAGATACACCACGTTCTGATCGTTGGCCACCGTGGCGATCTGCACGCCGCCGGTGATGCTGGCAGGCACGTCGCTTTGTTTGGTGAATACCGGCGTACCGGCTGTGGCGTTCTGGCTGATGTAAAATTCCGTGTTCAATACAAGGTACAGGTAGCTGGTGTTGGCGGCCGACGGCTCGATGGCTTTCAGCGACTTGGCGGTATTGTAAATGGCCGTCCACGTCGGCGGATTGGTCTGCATGTTCGATGTGCGGAAAATTGTGTCGTTCCCTACAAAAGCGATATTGGCATCGCGGGAAAAAGCGATGCGCGTGGCGCCGGTGGCGGCGGCGGGCAAACCAAGATTCTGGGTGGTGTTCGCCAGCAGCTCGCGGCGCTGGGTGGCACCGTAATAGGCGCTGTTGGTGAGCGTGCGGTCGAACTGGTAAAAGGGCGTGTAGTCACCACCCCGGTTGGTGTACCAGGTGTTGATGTTGTAATACACCTCCCCGTTGTCCTGCGTTCCGCCGCCCATCACGCCGATGGTTTTGTGGCTGTTGCCCATGTGATAAAATTCCGTAGAGGCAAGGCCGTCCGACTTCGGCGTCCAGAGGCTGCCGCCATCGGTACTGATCCAGATGCCGCCGTCGTTGCAATTGTATATCTGTGTAGGGATAAGCGGATGATAACGGATGCAGTGCATGTCCGTATGGATCTCCGTGGCCCAGTTCGTCTGCATCTGGCTCCAGGTAACGCCCCCGTCGAGGCTGCGCCAAACGAGGTGCGATACGAGGAACAGCGTGTTCGCATCGCTCCAGCCGGCGGTAATGTCGAAGTTGTAGTTGCCCTGCCCGCCGGATGTACCGGAGTAGCCGGCGAGGTTGGGCGTGATGTCGCCGCGGATTTGCGTGAAGGTATTGCCGCTGTCGGTGGATTTATAAATGATGCCGCCTTTGTCGTTGTTGCTGCCGATGCAGCTGACATACACCACGGAAGTATTGGCGGGTGTTACCGCGATGCGGCTGCCGCTGCCGGGCACGGCGGGCGCAACGGAAGTGATGAGCGTCCAGGTGTCGCCGAAATCGGTGGATTTATAAAACTCCGCCTGCCGCGTAATCGCGTACACGGTATTGCTGCCCGAAGCCGCATTCACCCGCATGTCGCAAAAATTGACGTCGGCCTGCGTTTTGGTCCAGGTCACACCGGCGTCGGTGCTTTTCCAGATACCGTCGTTCGTGGCCGCCAGCAGCGTGTTGGTAGCGGAAGGCGACTGCAGTATTTCCACCGCCATCCTCGAGCCGATGGTGCTTTCGCCGATGCGGTTGAACAGCACGCCGCCGTCGGTCGACTTCCACACACCAAGCGACTGGCTGTAATAATTCGGATCGCCGGTGCCGAGGTACATGATGTTTTCGTCGGTACGGTCTACGCACACCGATGCGCAGGCCATGGTAGGCATATCGTCGGTGCCCGGTACGATGGCCCAGGTTCTGCCGGTATCCGTGGTTTTCCACAACGCGTGCGCGCTCACGGCGTACATTTTCGCTGCGGTGGTGGGATGGAACTTGATCTGCACGATGCGGCCGATACCATTGATCTGGCCAACTTTATTAGTGGGGAATTTGATGGGGCCGATTTCGGTCCAGGGCTGACTGGTCTGGGCTTTCAGGGCATACGCCGTCAGCAGCAGGAAACCTGCCAAAAGAGTAGTGATCTTTTGCATAAAATGTGTTTAAAAGATGAAAAGCCTGATGGTTACTGGCGTTGCGCCTTCTGTTGCTGCCATATGTTGATGCGTTCTTCCGGCGTAAGGATGCGGCCGTCGGGTTGCACATAGGGCGCCACTTCTTCTTTCCAATGCAGGAATTTTTTGTACTCGAAGCGGTATTTCACGGCCGGGTCTTCCGGGTTACGGCTGGTGCTGTAGCTGCTGCTGCGGAGTGCCGCATCTTTATCCTCTGCGGAGAACAGCTCATGCTCGGTCGTCGGGCGGGGCTTGTCTTTCCAGTATTCCTCAAATACTTTGACTGCTGCGAAGTAATTGACTTTAGGGTCGTCCATCATCTGGATCCAGGCGGTATTATTGCCGGGTGGAGCCATCCCGGCCGTACGGGCTTTGCGCGAGGCGCTGCAGGCTGCCGCCAGCAGACATGCCCCTAACAGGAACGTGCATAGTGTGTGTCTCATTGGATTTTGGTTTTATATCGATAATTAAAGACAAGGGTGTTCCCCTACGCACATGCGAAACAATAACTATTTATTTCCTTGATGAGTGTAAAAAGAGGATCTCGGTGCTCTGCTCGAAAGGCTACAATATATCATACAACAACAAACTAGTCAAGGGTTCGCTTCATCACGGGAATAGATACCTTGAAAATATTCTTTTCTATCCACACAAACATATTGGTTATACAAATTCTGAAAGTAATATGACAATGGAGGCGATATAGCAGGGAGCTTGTGTCATTCGATCATGAAGGAGATGAAGGCGGGATTCAACTGTCTACCGGGTTTACCAAAATAACAGTACGGCACATTATTGTTCATCAGGCCCCGAGCCCCTGCAGGAAGCTATTCAGGTCGTCTTCCCGGTCGAGGCCCAGCTTCTGTTTGATGCGGTAGCGGCTCATCCTGACGCTTTTGGCCTCTATGTGCATCAGTTGCGCAATCTGCCGGGTATCCATCTGGAGATAAAAGTAGGCGCAGAGTTTGAGATCGAGCAGGGTGAGTTTTTTCTGGGCCCTTTCGCTGAGCAGGAAAAAAAAATCGGGGTGCACCTGTTGTATCTGAATTTTGGCCTGTTCGAAATTACCGTCGAGCATCATTTCCTCTTTCAGGATTTTCTGCATGTTGACGGGGTCGCCACCGGCCAGCTTGTCTTTGATATTCAGCAGCGTCTGGTTTTTGTGTTCCAGTTGCAGCACGTTCGCCATCACTTCTTTTTTCAACTGCTGCTGCTGCGTTTCCAACAGTTGCTGCTCCGCTTTCAGCCGCGCCTGCTCTTCCTTTTCGAGTTTTACCTGGAGCTCGGATTCCAGTTTTTCGAGCTGCAGCTGCTTTTCGCGCTGGGCGGCATACCGTACGCTGAAATGATACGCGCGGAACATGAATATCAGCCCCAGCACAGCGGCAGCGGCGATGGAGCCATACAAATAGTTCTGCAGCCGGCGGCTCCGCTCCTGCTCCTTCAGCATCTGCATTTCGTTATTTTTCTTCTCGGTTTCGTACTGGATGTCGAGCTTCTGGGCATTGAGCGCCTGCTTCTGGTTGAAGTTCTTGTTGCTGTACTCCGTTACCGCCTGCTGGAACTCCAGGGCTTTTTTATAATCCCCCTGTGCCGCATAATACTGCGAAAGCGCCTGCACCACATTGATCAGCGTATAATAATAAGGCGACGGCGTGGCTTTCATCACACGCCAGGCTTCCAGCAAATGCTCCCCGGCCTGCGCCTTGTTGCCGGCGCGGGAGGCGTATTCACTGAGGATGCCCAGGCTGCTGCCCACTACTTCCTCGCAGTTGGGCACACCTCTTAATACGGCCCGGGCCGTGTTGGCATAATGAATGCCTTGGGCTTCGGCCGCTTTGTCGGTTTCAGGAAAATATCGCAGGTAATAGTTGGCCAGGTTGACGCAGGCGATGGCGTAAGTGTAGTTGGCCACCCGCCCGGGGTATTGCTGGTAAAGCGACCCGGCCCGGTTGAGGTACAACAGGGTACTGTCAAGTTGAGGGGCGCTTTTGGTGGCGTTGTAATTATACTCATGGGCGGTAGACATCGCCATCAGGCAATTGCTCAGCAGGTTATAGTCTTTGGTGAGCAGGGCGTTTTCGGTGGCTTTCCGCGCATAGATGTTGATCCGGGCTTCGTTGTTCCAGCCGGCGTACACGGCATACAGCTGGTAATAGATTTTGCCGGCGATGTACGGGTCGTCTGCGCGCTCCAGTTCTTTGAGTCCCTGGTTGCAAAAGCGCACCACCTCTTCCCCGTTGTCGAGCATTTTGTACAGCAGCACCTGGGCATAATACCCATACGCCATGGCCACCGGGTCTTTCGCCTGCTGCGCCAGCGCCAGGGCGGAATCGCTCACCTGCTTCAGGTTGGGGTACTGCTGGCTGTTGATGCGGATATTGGTAAGAAGGGTGTATGCCTTAACGGCATCGGTATACCGCCGCAGCCGCAGGGCGATGACGGCGCTTTGCCGCGCCCGGGATTCCGCCGACGCATAATCCTTGTTTATCCGGTAGATCTCGGCCAGCTGGTTCAGCAACGCAGGCTTTCTTTCTTCCTCCTGCCCGGCGCCGCTAATGGCCGACCGCAAACTGTCCGGCAGGGAATTCTGGGCAGCGCTGCCGGACGACACCGCTATGAAGATGCACATCATCAGGATATGGAAGCAGGATTTCATGCGTCCAAATTACAATAAATAGGCTGCAATCAGCCATGCCCGCATTTTGCATTGATTAAATAAATAATCTGTAATTATCAATTCTATAGATCATTAAGCAAACCTGTAGATATATTGTAGACGGGATTTTTGTAGATAGTAGATGCCGTGTAGGATAGCGGGATTTGGAACAGGGAACGCCGGCGGGGACATTTGCAGTATCAAATTCATGCTATGACGCACTATCGGTATTTCACACAGGAGGGCGACAAATTCCACCTCCGGTCAAACACATCCGCCGCCATCGTCCGGTCGGTGCTTTGCCTGGCGATGGCCGCCGGCATCTATTTCCTGATCCCCCCGGAAAAAAAGATCGGCCTCTGGGGTGCGGGTTTGTTCGTATTCTTCGCCCTCATCAACCTGCTCCGGTCTACCAAAAAACTGACGATCGACGTCGCCGCCAAAACCGTCGTTCATAAAAACAACGCCCTGACTGCGGAGGCGACTTACCGTTTTGATGAGTTCGTGCAGTTTTACGTGCTCCGCCACAGCTACCTGTTCAGGTTCATCATGCTCGACTGCACCGCCTTCCTGGTGTTCGGGCAGGAGGGCCGGGAAAAACAGGTACCGGTGGTGGTCGGCCTCTTCAGTGCCCGGCCGGCGCAAAACGCCGTGAACGAGATGAGCGCCATCATGGGCTTCGAAGCCGCCTGAAAAATTCACGCCATGCACAAGTACCAACTGACCATCACGCCCTGCGAACTGACCATCCGGCCATACTTCGGCTACCTGCCGAAAATAAGGGTATTGGCCTGCCTGGCCGTCGCTCTATTCACCAGCCTGCCTTTCCTCCAGCGGCAGTTAACACCCGATGTGACCAGGGTGATCTGTGCCGCCGGCGGCATCCTGCTTTTGTATGCCCTCTACGACTACCTGTTCCACGCGAGCGCAAAGTTTTTGTTCGATAAAAGGACACGCTCGATTTACAGGATCAATGGCATCTTCTTCAAAAAGCGGCTGATGAGCTTTGAAGACATGACGATACTCACCACATCCGAGTATGGGGACAGGGAATATTCCATGGGCCGCAAAAAGAACCAGTTCCTCAAAAACTACCCGATCAGCGCGCCTTTCGGGAATAGCCGGAAGAGCCGGGACAGGGAAGCAGAATACCGCGAGCACATCCTTCAGCCTATTCTGACATTCATTCATCATTAAACGGATACCATGCTTACACGATCTTACATCCGGACCATCCTCTTTTGCTGCTGCTTCCTGGCGGCCTGCAAACTGCCCGCCTCGCCCGAAAAGTATTTCGATACGGCGGCCCTGAACGCCAATGCCGTGTCGCATTTCGGCAGCGACTATTTCATCACCGCACTGGGATACGGGAAACGGCCCATATCTGCCGGCGCCGGCCCGTACAGTTATGAGGAGCAGATCGGCTTCGCCATACAGCGGGTGGAAGGCTACCTGAAAAATGTGGACGGCCTGATGGCCACCAACGACACGGAAGCTTTGCTGGATGCGTCCAGGGATCTGTTCCGGTTTACGCTGGACAGCTACCGCACTGATCATCTGCCAATCGCCCGGATGATCGACCAGAAAGCGCCGGCGGAAACGATCGCCCGGGCCATGGAGGCGCTGGACAGGAAGTCGTACGAAACCTTCCTCGCCAAATACGAAAAGCTCCATGGCATCGGCACCCGGTACGCCAAAGACCATGGCATCAAGCTAGCGGAAATGCCCACTTTTAACCGGTAAACCAGCCCATCATGACACGAGCCTTTCTCATCTTCGGCGCCCTTTACGGACTTTTTTTCGCCACCGGTTTCCCTATGCTGCTGTATTACAACATCAACGACCGGTTTGATGTAAACGGACTGCCCGGCAAAAATCCATGGCTCGCGATGGGCATTGTGGCCCTTTCGGTCATACTATGGTGCATTGTGCTGGCGGGGTACTTCCGCAAATGGGTACTGTCCACCTTTACCGCGAAGCGGAATATAGAGCGGCTGAAAGAGCACGGCGTGCGCCGGAGTGCGGAGATTTTATCCGCCGAGAGGATTTCGAAAAACGGCGCCGCGTTCAACAGTTATCAGCTCAGTCTTTCGTTCAACAACCTGGCCGGCACGCCCATTATCCAGAAAGCCGCGGTGAACGACGGCAAACCGCATGAGCATCGTTTTGTGCCCGGGAAAAAGATCGACATCCTGATCGACCGCGACATGCGGTCGATCCCGTATTTCATTTTTGCCAGCACTGAAGCCACCATCCACAAATCCATCGTAGCTGCGATCGTTCTCGGCTGGTGTGCGCTGGTCGCTCTCATCGGCTGGTACTATGTATTTTCCTATGAGTTTGAAAGTTTCGGGATGGGGTGGCGTTTCATGAGTTTCGTTCATCCATTGTTTATTTGCCCGGTCGTTTTGCTGTTCTATCGCCTCATCGGAAAACTTATCCTCAGGGTCGGCGCCAACCCGAAAGATGCGGCATTCATCAAATTCAAGGGGCTTTCGACCACAGCGCGGCTCGTCAATGCCAGCCAGACCGGGATGTATATCAATGAGCAGCCCATGGTGCGCTTCGACCTGGAGTTCACGGATGAGCGGCATCAACAGCACAAGGTGAGCCTGAAAAAAGTAGTGGACCTGTTGCACCTCGACGTTGCCCGCCAGGAAACGGCGGAGATATTTTACCTGAAGGAAAACCCGCAGCGGGTGGCGTTTGCCAGTGATCTGGATGACGTCCAGTGAGTTTTCAGCTGGTGGATTCAATGAGTGATTCAGAAAAACATCCGGTGAAAGAAAAATACTTAATCCCGAATGAAATCCGCAACGGGCAGCGTTCGCCAGTGATCTGGATGATATCTAATGAATTTTCGGTTGGTGGATTCAATGAGTGATTCAGAAAACATGCAGTGAAAGAAGAATATTTAATAACGAATGAAATCCGCAACGGGCAGCGTTCGCCAGTGATCTGGATGATATCTAATGAATTTTCGGTTGGTGGATTCAATGAGTGATTCAGAAAACATCCGGTGAAAGAAAAAGTATTTAATGCCGAATGAAACCACGGCCGGTGAACTTCGAGTGTTCCAGACAATGCCCGGTGAAACGAAATATTTAATACCGAATGAAACCCGCAGCGGGTGGGCTTCGGCAGTAATCCAGATAACACACTCCATGAAAAAAATAATTCCCATATTGATCTGCACCATACTGCTGGGAGCCTGCCGGCAGATTTCCAGGACAGTGGAAGATACTTTTCACCCCAGGGACACCATCATTCCCCGCAGCCCCCAATCCCCACAGGAAGAGGCAGTTTCCTACTCCGACCATCACTCCATCACGACCACCAGCACGAGCATCAGCATTACCACCGATATCCCGCTTCTCTCCGCGAAAGACTCCATTCTGCTCGCCAAAGCGCTGCAGATGTACCAGGAGAAGAATGCGCAGGCTAATGGAACAGACAGCGCGTCGACCATCAGCATTTCCATCAACGGCCACCAGATACGGCTGACGCCTGGTGCAGGCGCAACCGGTGAGCAGATCCGTTTTGAAAAGGACAGCGGGAAGGTGGTATTGGAGCAGGAATAGGGTAAAACCTGAGAAGGATTTTTTGGTGCGAAGTAAAGCGTCGGGGAGGGCCCGCCACCGCATGTAACCTTTCTTCGGACGATGCGTCCGGGTGCGAGTCCCCGATCAAAATGATTTCATCTTAGGGTATTCTTAGGGTTATTCTTGGGTTATCATAGGTAATTCTATGAAAAAAGCCTAAGAAAACCCCAGGAATACCCAACTTTTTCCCTTAAAATCTGTTAGGATGGATAAACAGTCACTAAAATCTGTCTATTATGGCGATCAGCAAACACCTTTTATTGAAGAAACTGTCCGGGCACGTAGGCCGGGAGGTGGTTTTCAAACAATACGGCGACAAGACCGTGGTGAGCAAATACCCGGATATGAGCAACCGCACGCTCAGCCCGAAGCAGGTGCGGAATAACGAGATCATGGAAGAAGCCAACTACGAGGCCAAGCGCATCATGGCGGACGAGGAGCTGCGGCATGCAGCACAGGTGCGGCTGAATGTGACCAGCAACAAATTGTACACTTCGCTGGTGAGGGAATATTTTAAAGCGGCGCGGGCAGCAGGCAATGACGAAACACCTGCGCCCTAAGGATATGTGTTACCAATGAGAAGTATTGTAAAGTCATGCAGGCAACGAGGTAATGCCTGCCTCATAAGGATACGCGCGCTGGAGAAAAAGTATAGCAGGCAACGAAGTAGCACCCACTTCAAAAGGAAATACATCGCCGGTGAGGAAGTATTTTAAGCTCGTAAAGGCCACAGTGGCGGAAGGCAATGAGCCCCAGGATGCAATGTTTACTGCGGGGCCGCACACCCTCCCGGTAAAAAATCCCCGGATTTTTGCGGGGAGATATTAAATTTATGCGCCGCCACCTCACCCGCATAAAAACTCCGCATGAAAACAGCCGGTTTCATTTTTGCACTGCTCTCCTTCATTCTGCACGCGCAGGCGCAACAATACGACGAGTCCAAAGTACCCGCCTATACCCTCCCCGACCCGCTCACGACACTCCAGGGCCAGGCAGTTAAAAATATTCGTACATGGGAAACCGTAAGACGGCCGGAAATACGCCGGTTGTTTGAAGATAATGTCTACGGGCAGATGCCGAAGGATTTCGACAGCATCCGCTTTACGGTGGAGCGGGAAGATCCGGGTGCGATGGAAGGGAAAGCCCTGCTGAAAGAAACCCGCATCGACGTGTACCGCTCCGGCCGGCAGGTGTCTATCCACCTGGTGCTGTTCGTTCCGAAAAACGTTTCCCGGCCTGCGCCGGTGTTTTTACTGATCAACAACCGCGGCAAAAACAACACAGACCCGGACAGGAAAGTCAAAAGCCCTTTCTGGCCGGCGGAGCTGGTGACAGAAAGCGGATATGCCATCGCCGCCTTCCATGTCAGCGACCTGGCGCCCGACGATAAAACGGATTATGTGAACGGGCTCCTGCGTTTATACCCGGAGCAACTGACCGCAGACAACGGCATGAAAGCCATCGGCGCCTGGGCCTGGGGCGCTTCCAGGGTGATGGACTACTTCGAAAAAGAGTCCCTTGTGGATGCCTCCCGCATAGCATTGGCAGGGCATTCGAGGGGAGGGAAAACTTCCCTTTGGGCAGCCGCGCAGGACCAGCGGTTCGCACTTTGCGTAACCAACTGCTCCGGCAATACCGGCGCGGCACTGGCGCGGCGGCAGTTCGGTGAGCGCATCACCCGCATCAACACCACTTTCCCCCACTGGTTCAATAACAATTATAAAAAGTATAACGACCGGGAAAACGATCTGCCGGTAGACCAGCATATGCTCATCGCCCTGATCGCGCCGCGGCCGGTGTACGCCACCAATGCCACGAAAGACCTCTGGGCCGACCCTACCGGCACCTTTCTTGCCCTGAAGAACGCGGAGAAGGTATTTGCCTTGTACGGCCTGCGTTCCGCGTTGCCGGCTACACCGCCGGCCGTCAATGTAGCCGTGGAAAATTCCATCCTCGGTTATCATAACCGCGAAGGCGAACACGACATGACGGAAACCGACTGGCGGCATTTTATCCGGTTTGCGGACATTCATTTTAAACGGAAGTGATGGACGCCTGTACGGCGGGGCAATTCCCCCTATACAGATTCCTGCGGAATTGACCGCATCGTTATAAAGCGGATGGCATGTTCCAGGTGAATGGATCACAATCGTGATAACGGCCCCTGATGCCTTGTTTGCATACCTTCAACGGAACCGGTTAGCAGTCGTGATACCGGTGATTGGTTTCTTCGAAATACTCCGCGTGTTTTTCCAGCACTTCCTTCGACACCTGTTTCTGCTTCAGCACCACCTTCCGCTGCGTCACACCGTCAGGGTGGATCCAGATGCCGGAGAAGCCGTCTTTTTCCTTGCGCAGGATCATCACGCCGGAGAACCTTTCTTCCGTCATGATGAACTGGTTGGCTTCGTTATAATCCACATCCAGCCACAGCCAGCTATCGTTCCCGGGCACCTTGTCGTATTTATAGATCGCGCTGTACAGCATCCGCGGCTCGCAGTGATGCTCTTCTTCCTGCAGGTACAGGGTGATGCCGATCTTGCCGTCGATGGTACCGGTAAACAAACGGGGAACGCCCGCTTTTTGCGCCGCAGCGTGCATGGTTGCCAGGATGAGGCCGCATGCCAGGAGGAAATACTTTTTCATGAGGTGTGGTTATTTTTCACTGGGGCGAATTTGCGACAATATTTCCGGACTGCGTGCAGGCAATTCAGATTCGCGGGGGATTGATTTTTATTTGCAGGGATTCATGCCTGATTACTTTTTTCAACACTTGCCACAGACTTTCCGGTACGCGAAACCCGCACGCAAACAAGAGCTTCCTCCGGTGACGGACAGGTTAAATCATTATGGAACTGATGGGCGTTTACCGGGATTTTTAACGGCCCGCATGTTACAACAACTCCACACTGCCTTTGTATTGCGCCAGGAACGCATCATCCGGCGGCAATTCGGTGATCAGGTAATCGATGGCCTGGAGGTCGCACACCTTAAGGCGCTGGGTGGTATTGAGTTTTTCAGAGATGCTCAGTACGGCCACCTTCTGGGAAGAACGCATCATGGCTTTGATGATCTGCACGATTTCCCAGTCGCTGTCCGTCAACCCGTCCGTTACAGAGAGGCCGTTAGCGCCGATGATGCACAGATCCGTCTTGATGTCGGCCAACTGGTTGATCACGCTGGCGCCGGTATGCACGTTGGCGTTTTTAGAGAGTTTGCCGCCGATGCTGATCACCTCCAGCTTTTCGCGGTCAGACAGGGCGATGGCCACCTGCGGGCTCAGCACGAAAAAAGTGGCGCGCAGGTCGTTTGAAATGGCTTTCGCCAGCTCTATGATGGTGGTGCCTCCTTCGATCAATACCGTACTGTCTTTCTTCAGCAGTTTTTTCGTTTTCTCCGCAATGACCTGTTTCGCTTCCCTGGCGTACACGTCGCTTTGCATGTTGTGCGGAAAGTGAAATGACGGGCTCACGGCGCCGCCGTGCACCTTCAGTATTTTACCTGCATCTATCAGTTCTTTAAAATCGCGGCGGATAGTGTCTTCAGATACGTCGAGCAGCCGGCTCAGGTCTGCAGACAGCACCTTGTTGTGCAGGTTTACCTCCCGCATGATGAGTTTATGTCGTTCCTCTTTCAACATACTGTTAAATTAACTGCAATGATGCCCCAAAGTAACTTAAATCACGCAAAATATGCGCATATAAGTTTTTTTGCGGTTTTAATTTGCATATATGCGCATAATTGTTTTACCTTGTAGAGAGCAATATTTCACGTACAAACGCCTTTGACATGCAGATAAATCACTATTCAACCATGTAACTCTGCGCATTCACGCATCGTGGACACGCATTTTATTGACCAGTTCTCAACCAAGATGAATTATGAAGAAAATTCAAACTTATGCGGAAACCGGCAGGACCTGCTATGCCCTGTACTTCCTGGCCCTTCTGCTTTGTACTTCGTTTCACAGCAGGGCCCGCGCGCAGGCAGACACCGCGCGGATACTGGTGGCAGGCACTGTGTTGAATGAGTCCGGCGTACGGCTCGCCGGCGTATCCGTTACCGAAAAAGACGGCAGCGCCCGTGCGGTAACAGACAAGGAAGGGGTATTCCAGCTCCGCGTGCCGCCGCGGGCCACGCTGGTATTATCTTATGTCGGTTACACCACCCGGGAATTCCCCGTGGCCGGCAACAAGATCGTGATCATCGATATGGCGTCCACCGCCGACAAACTGAATGAAGTAGTGGTGGTGGGTTTCGGCAGGCAGAAGAAAATCTCCGTAACCGGTGCGGTCACCAGCATTTCCACCCGCGAGATCTCGAAAGTATCGACCCCGGCGCTTTCCAACGCCATTGCGGGTAAACTGCCCGGCATCATTACCCGCCAAAGTTCCGGCGAGCCCGGTTACGACGCGGCGCAGGTGGTTATCCGCGGATTGGCCACCTTCGGCAACAATGCTCCGCTGGTACTGATAGATGGTGTGGAACGCAACATGAACCAGATCAACGCGCAGGAAGTGGAAAGTTTCACCATCCTGAAAGACGCATCCGCCACCGCCGTGTATGGCGTACGGGGCGCCAACGGGGTTATCCTCATCAATACCCGCCGCGGCGCCACCGGCAAACCGCAGGTGAGCTTCCGTACGGAAACCGCTTCCCTGCAAGCCCTGCGGCTACCGCAATACATCAACGCCGGCGAATATGCAGGACTGATGAACGAAGCGCTGGTGCATAACGGCCAGCAGCCTCGCTGGAGCGAAGAAGAACTGGAAAAATACCGCAGCGGCTCAGACCCGTATCTCTATCCTAATTCCGACTGGACAAATGCCGTACTGAAAAAGAACACCTGGCAAACCATCAACAACCTCAGCGTAACCGGCGGCACCGACGTGATAAAATATTACACCAATGTCGGTTTTACCCTGCAGGATGGATTGTATAAACAGGATCCTGCCTATGAATACAGTACCAACGCAACGATCAAACGATACAACTTCCGCAGCAACGTAGACATCAATCTGTCCAAAAACCTTCTGATGCAGCTCGGCCTGGGCGGCATCATCCAGAACGGCAACTACCCTGGCTTCGCTTCCGGCGATATTTTCAGCGCCATGAAAGTGATCGCGCCCATCGCCTACCCCATCCGCAATCCGGACGGCACGCCGGGCGGCTCCTCCACCTACGTAGGCTGGAACCCCTGGGCCAGGGCCACGCAGAGCGGTTATACCACGCAAGACAACAGTACGCTGCAAGGCACTTTCGGCGCGCGGTGGAACCTGTCGTCGCTCGTTACCGAAGGCCTGTCTGTACGCGGCCTGTTTTCGTACGACCGGAACGCCTCCGTCAGCAACGTCCGCCACAAGGCCTTCCTCGTAAAAAGATATCTCGGTAAAGACACCGACGGCAACGATCTCTACAGCACACCATACCGCGAAGAGCAGCCGCTCGCTTACAGCGCCGGTTCGTCCAGCGACCGCGCCATTTACATGGAAGCGCAGGTGAATTACGAACGAACGTTCGGCGGCCATATGCTGACCGGCATGTTCCTGTACAACCAGCGCGACTATGTGGCGCTAACGGCAGGCTCATCGCTCACCAACCTGCCATACCGCCGCCAGGGTCTCGCCGGCAGGATCACCTATGCGTACGACAACCGTTACCTCGCCGAAGTAAACATGGGCTACAACGGTTCCGAGAACTTCCCGAAAGGCAAGCGGTTCGGTTTCTTCCCGGCCTTCTCCGCCGGATGGATCGTCAGCAATGAAAAATTCTGGGGCCTGGATGTTGTCAGCAACCTCAAACTGCGCGGCTCTTACGGCCTGGTCGGCAACGACCAGATCGGCGGCGCGCGTTTCCTGTTCCTCACCACTACCCTGCTGAACGGCCAGCAATACCGTTTCGGGCTCGACCAGCAAACGTATCGCGGCATGGAAGAAAACCAGATCGGCAATCCCGACGTTACCTGGGAAAAAGCCCGGAAGGCCAACATCGGCCTGGACCTCGGTTTTCTTAACGACCGCATTACGCTACAGGTGGACGCCTTCAGGGAAAACCGCCGCGGCATCCTGCTACAGCAGAAAACAGTGCCCTCCATCACCGGCTTCTATCCCTGGTCTATTCCCTACGGCAACCTCGGTGTAGTGGAAAACAAAGGCATCGATGCGTTACTTGAGATCAAACACACCACGGAAAGCGGCCTGTTCTATACCTTCCGCGGCAACTACACGTATGCCCGCAACAAAGTGATAGAGGACGCCACGCCCACACCGCCGTACGCTTACCTGCAAACACGCGGCCTTCGGCTGGGGCAGATCGTATCGCTCGTATCCGACGGGCTGTTTAAAGACCAGGCGGAAATCAATCACAGTCCCAAACAGACCTTCGCCACACCGCGCCCCGGCGATATCAAATACCGTGATATCAACAGCGACGGCGTGATCGATTCTTACGACCGCCTGCCCATCGGCCACCCGCGCCTGCCGGAAATGACGTTCGGTTTCGGGGGTACGCTGGCCTACAAAGGGTTCGACCTGAGCATCTATTTCACCGGCGCGGCCAATACCAGCATCCTGATCACCGGCACCTCCATGTATGCCTTTGCAGATGGCCTCGGCGTGAACAATGTGATGCGGGAGTATTACGACAACCGCTGGACGCCGGGCAACCGCAACGCCAAATACCCGGCCATCGATGTGGGCAACAACCCGAACAACTACACCACTTCCGATTTCTGGATGCGCAACGGCAACTACCTGCGCCTCCGCAATGCCGAAATCGGCTATAACATGCCGGAACGGTTCAATACCCGCACCGGCATACGCGGCCTCCGTTTCTTTGTCAACGCCGTCAACCTTTACACCTGGGACCATATCAAAATCATGGATCCCGAATCCAACGACGGCACCGGCAGCTACCCGCTGCAGCGCTCGCTGAACGCAGGTTTGCAAATCGATTTTAAATAGCATTAAACCGGCATTATGAAACGTATCCAATACTACATCGCCATATTGCTGCTTGCAGGTACTGCCTGCCAGAAAAACTTTCTGGACAAGCAGCCGGACGAATCCATTACCATCGAGCAGGCTTTTCAGAAGCGGGCATACGCGGAAGCATTCCTGACGGACGCGTACGCTTCCATGGGCAACGAATATTATTTTACCGACTACCTCGGCACCTCGCCCAACCCGTATGTCATTGCCTCCGACGAAATGAACATCCCGTGGCCCGAGAAGTTCGAGAAGCTGATGAACAAAGGCTCCTGGAACCCTTATAACGTGGATGCCCAGCTCTGGAAAAACATGTACGAAGGCATCCGGAAAGCCAACATCTTTCTCGTGAACATTCCCAAAACACCGCTGGACGCCGTATTTTCCGAAGCCGATAAACAGCGGTGGATAGGTGAGGCGACGTTTCTCCGCGCCTACTACCACTTCAGGCTGGTGCGTATTTACGGCGGCGTGCCGTTGATGGACGCGCCTTCCGGCGTGGCGGACGATTTTTCGAAACTGCGCAGGGCTTCGCTGGACAGCTGTATCGATTTCATCGTACGCGAATGCGACCTGGCCATTCCGAAACTTCCTGTCAAACTGTCGTCCGCCCGCGACTACGGCCGCGCCACCGCTGCGGCGGCGCTCGCACTGAAAGCGCGCATCCTCCTGTACCGCGCCAGTCCGTTGTTTAACGGCAATCCGGACTATGTGAATGTTGCGGACAAAGACGGCAACAAACTTTTCCCGCAGCAATTCGATGCCGCGCGCTGGGAACAAGCCGCCGCCGCATCGAAAGCCTGTATAGACATCTGCGAAGGAGCCGGCTACACGCTGTATAAAAAACATGCAGACCCCGTCGTGAACTACCAGCAACTGTTCCTCGACAATCATAACGACGAGGTATTGTTCGCCTACAACGCAGGCGTAAGCGGCTGGATGGAAAAATGCGCATTCCCCGGCAGCCTGGGCGGATGGAACGGCTACAATCCCACACAGGCGCAGGTGGACGCATATGAAATGGATAACGGCATCGCGCCCATTACCGGCTACCAAGCAGGCGGTGCGCCGGTCATCGACCCGGCCTCCGGGTACCGGGAAGACGGTTATGCCGCCGCAGACGATCCCAACAAAAGATGGCTCGCCGGTGTAAGCAATATGTACGTACGCCGCGATCCCCGTTTTTATGCCACCGTGAATTTCAACGGCGCCTATTTCGTGGACCGCCGCATGCAATTCTGGCAAAGCGGGGCTGACGGAAGGGGCAACGCGGGGCGCGACTATAACACCACGGGTTACCTGCTGAGAAAATTCGTCAACCCCGCGGCTAATATTCCGCAAGGCCGTTTCCTGCTGGGCACCTGGATATTTTTCCGCCTCGGCGGCGTGTATCTCGATTATGCCGAAGCGCTCAATGAAGCCAAAGGGCCCGTAGCGGAAGTGTACCAGTATGTAGACGCCATCCGCACCCGCGCGGGTATGCCCAAACTGCCGCAGGGGCTCGACAAAGCCGGCATGCGCGCCAGGATATGGCAGGAAAGACGGGTAGAGCTGGCGTACGAATCGCACCGCTACTTCGATTGCCACCGCTGGAAAATTGCGGCGCAAACCGACGGTGGGCCGGTGTACGGCATGAACATCAGCGCAGGGAGCAGCTTGCAGGATAACGCTTTTTACAAACGCACGCTGGTGGAAACAAGGGTGTTCCAGTCGCCGAAACACTACCTCTTCCCCATTCCGCAATCCGAAATAGACAAGGCACCGGCCCTGATTCAAAATCCCGGTTGGTAAATCACGGTGTAAAAAATTTAACACGATGCACAAATCCATCATACCACTTGGCTGCACCTTGTTGCTGCTGGCCTGTTCAAAGGAAGTGCCGGTAAAAAAAGACTTTCCCGGCATGGAAAAATATTCGCTGCTGTATATGCCCCAGGCCATCAACGGCCCGGTCACCACTTCCGTAACGATCGCGGACAAACCGGACACCATTGCGATCAACGCCTACATGGGCGGCATTGCACGGCCCGGCGCGGACGTTCCCGTAACGTTTGCCGTTACGCCCGCCGCCGTGGCGGCTTTTAACCAGGCTAACGGCACGAATTACCCGGCCATGCCGGAGGGCAGCTACAGCATCACCACTCCTTCCGTTCACATTCCCGCAGGGCAGCTTACTACCGGCCCGCAGCCGCTGGTGCTGCGGACCAAAGGCTTTTTATCGCCGTTCGTCAGTTACCTGCTGCCCGTTACACTCTCGCAGCCCGGCAAAACCGGCACGGTAAATCCCGCGCTGAGCACTACTTATTTTGTAGTGACGGGCGGGTACATGCCGGGTGAAGTGCCGCGGGAAAAAGCGATTTCGTTCGGCGCCGCCGCCGGCACGAACCTCATCAGTTTCGGTGAAAAATTCATCCGGAAAGATCCTGTGAGCGGCAACCTGCTGCTGTACACGCCCGATGCCCAAAGCGGCCTGTTCACGGCGGCGCCCGTCACCATCGGGCAGGGCTGGAACATCTTCAACATCATCTTCTTTTACGGCGGCAACCGCCTGATCGGCCGGTATGCCGCGGGCGGCGGCGACCTCGCCCAGTATCCCGTTACCGCACAGGGCCAGATCGGCGCCGGCAGGACCGTTGGCTGGGGCTGGGGCGGACTGAAGAAAATCGTTCCGTTCAAAGGCTTGCTGCTGGGCATCAGCGCAGACGGCAATATGACCAAATACCCGCTGGATGCAGACGGTAATTTCGATTTCGCCAACATCAAAGGCATCGGCAGCGGATGGGGCGGGTTCGTCCACATTTTCGCCTATGAGCATTCGCTGATGGCCATTGAAGCAAACGGCAACATGTGGCAGTTCCCGCTCTCCGACAGTGGCGTATTCGGCAGCCGAAGACTGGTGGGCACGGGCTGGGACATGTACGTGCATATCATCACCGCAGGCACCGACCTGCTGGCCCTCGACGGCAACGGCGACCTGTGGCGCTACAAGTTTAACCCCGCCGGGCTGTGGGCATTGAAAAAAACTTAACTGAGCAGAAAAAATCAATTATCTATATGACGCGCATTACTGAACAACCCTCCAGGCACGACAACCTGGAAAACAAACCGGTTGAGGAACTGGTCGAATTGATCAATAACGAAGACGCATCCGTTGCCGTGGCCATCAAAAAAGCGCTGCCGCAGGTGAGCACGCTGATAAAAGCAATCGTGGAAAAGCTCCGCAGCGGCGGGCGCATGTACTACATGGGCGCCGGCAGCGGAGGCAGGCTGTCGGTACTGGACGCGCTGGAACTGCCCACCACCTACGGCATTCCCAAAGGCATCGTCAACGTCATCCTGGCGGGTGGTGTGGAAAACCTCGCCGAGGCGCCGGAAGAGAAAGAAGACGATGTGAACGAAGCGCTCGAGCGGCTAAGCCGGGAGCAGCTCACCCCCAACGATATCGTGATCGGCATTTCCGCGAGCGGCTCCACCCCGTTTGTACTGGCGGGATTGCAGGAATGCCGGCGGCTGGGCGTTATCACGGGTTGCATCGTGAGCAACCCGGAGTCCCCCATTGCGGCAGCGGCCGATTTGCCTGTGGAAGTAATCACCGGGCCCGAGTTCATCACCGGCAGCACGCGCATGAAATGCGGCACCGCGCAGAAAATGCTGTTCGACATGATATCGACGACCGTCATGATACAACTGGGCCGCGTGGAAGGGAACAGTATGGTGAACGTCAAACTCATCAACGACAAGATCACCGACCGCGCCGTGAAAATGCTCATGCAGAAATCCGGCATCGCCGCATACGACCAGGCCAAGGCCATCCTGCTGGAACACGGCAGCGTTAAAAAAGCCATGACGGCACTCAACGGTACGCACAAAGCATAATCAAACATTCCGTCTACTCATAAAAACCTTACTATGACAAAAAATAATTTGCCACGCAGGACATTCATCAGCAACATGGCCATAGCCGGCGCAGGCATGGTACTGGGCCTCCCCCACATCGCCAACGCAGCAGACAACGGAAAACCGGCCATACTCGGCGGTCCCAAAGCCCACCCCGGCGGCTTCTCCGGATGGCCGCTGTTCGACAAAACGGAAGAAAAGGCCGTTACAGACGTATTAAAAAGCGGCACCTGGGGCCGGCTGGGCGGCAATGTGGTGTCTTCTTTCGAAAAAGAATACGCTAAAATGCTGGGCGTCAAACACAGCCTCGGCGTGTCCAGCGGCACCAGCGCGTTGTATACGATCCTCGGTGCAAAAGATATTGGTCCGGGCGATGAGGTGATCATTCCCGTTTACACGTTCATCGCCACCTACAACGTAGTGGTACTGAACTATGCACTGCCGGTATTCGTGGATACCGATATCGAAAGTTTCCAGATCGACGCCAGTAAAGTGGAAGCCGCCATCACGCCGCAGACCCGGCTCATTATGCCGGTGCACATCGGCGGTTCACCCGCCAACCTCGACAAGCTGATGGCCATCGCACAGAAAACCGGCATCCCGCTGATAGAAGATGCCTGCCAGGCGCACCTGGCGGAATGGAAAGGCAAGAAGGTAGGCGGCTTTGGCCTGGCCGGCGCATTCAGCTTCCAGGCATCCAAAAACCTGAACTGCGCGGAAGGCGGCGCCATCACCACCAACGACGGTGATTTCGCGCAGACCTGTTACACCTTCCACAACCAGGGTCAGGGCGGGCACACCACCTCTTACGGCACCGGTACCGGCACAAGAGCCACCAATCTCCGCCTCACCGAGTTCCAGGGTAACCTGCTGCTGGCGCAGATGACGAGGTTACAGGCGCAGGCAAAGCGCCGTGCGGAAAACGCCGCCTATCTCACTTCGCTGCTGAAAGACATCAAAGGCATCTATCCCGCCAAACTGTACGAAGGCACCACGCTCAGCGCATTCCATCTGTACATGTTCCGCTACGACCGCAACCACTTCGACGGTCTCAGCCGCGCCACTTTCCTGAAAGCGCTGGAAGCGGAAGGCGTGCCCTGCTCGGAAGGATACGGCATGATGAACCGCAACGAATATGTAACGGGTCTGGCCAAAAACAAACACTACCTGAAAATCTACGGTGAAAAAACCATGCGCCAGTGGCTGGAAAGAAGCCAGTGCCCGCAAAACGACAAACTCTGCGGCGAACAGGCCATCTGGTTTTTCCAGACCATGCTGCTGGGCAGTCGTACCGATATGGATCAAATTGCGGCCGCTATCCGCAAAATCCAGAAAAACGCGAAAGCGCTCGCCAAACTCTGATCTGTTTCAAACATCATGAACATGCAATTTTCCAGATACCTACTCTGCACTTTCCTGTTTCTGTACTGTTACCTGCCCGGCAAGGGGCAGCAGTACAGGGCAGGGTTTGCCAGGGAAAGCACTGAACCGGCCGCCTGGCCGTTTTCCCTGACACTGGCCGGATACGGCGCTCCAACGGAAGGCCGCTTCAGCCTGGAGTGGATCAAAACAGGCGAGATCGCCGGAGGTGGCGTTGCACTCACGGGCGGGGGCAGCGCGCTCTTTGCCACGGACGGCCACTCCCTGTTCACTGCACCGGCAGGCCATAATAATCCCGCCTGGCAGGAAGCCGGCGCTGCCGCCAACGTACGGCTGCTGGCGGCGGCAGGGAATACCCTGTACGCCATCGATGCCGGCGGCGCGTTACTGGAAACGCGTTTGCCGCTGCAAAAACAGAAACGCCCGGTGTGGGCATCCAAAGGCAGCGCAGGCAACGCCACCGCGATCGCCGTATTGCATCGCAAGCTGTACATCGCTACCCCGGCGGGGCTGCAATACACGGATGTGCGCGGCGGAAACCTCCAATGGAAAAACATGCCGGCGCCCGGGAATGTCATCAGTCTTGCCGCATACAACAACGAACTGTACGTCCTTACCGCCGATGACAATATTTACCGGCGCAATCCCGCCAAAGACAGTAACTGGTTGCGCATGGCGCGGCACAACGGGCTTACCTACAACGTCAGACTGCGGCACATTGCAGTAGCGGGCAACACACTCTACGGCTGCGACGCAGGTGGCAACCTGTTCATCGCGAAGCACAACAGCGACGGTAACATGAGCGCCTCCGCACTCGCTATTGCAGCAGGCAAACAGCGTGTCGTGATCGTGGGCCTGGATGTCTGCGGGTTCGATCATGCCTTTGCCGGCGAAGTGAAGCAGGAGATCAGCAAAAAGCTGCGCATTCCTCCGCAGGCCGTTATGCTCAATGCTTCGCATACACATTTTGCGCCCGTGGCGCAGCCTTATATCACCTGGCATCCGCCCTGTCAGCAACCGGACAGCAGTTACCTCCATGCCGTGGTGAGGCCGGCGGTGGTGCGCGCCGTGAGCAACGCCATCCGCAACCTCGCCCCATCCAGCCTGTACTTCAGCCGGAGCAAAACCGCCATTGGCCGCAACCGCTGCCTGAGCACCGCTCCCTTGCCGTACGACAACGATGTGGATGTGATCACCGCCGTGCGGTCGGACAACCAGGAAAAGACCGTGCTGTTCCTCACCGGCTGCCATCCCGTATTTAATGCCTCCGGGCGCGAAGGCGTTACCCTCAGCGCCAATTACCCTGCGGTGGCACGCACCGCGCTGGAAGGGAAGGACAACATCCGTCATGCCGTATTCGTACAGGGCTGCGCGGGCGACATCAACCCGCAGGACGCCAACCACACCAACACCGGCAACGCACTGGCCGCGGACGTACGGCAGGCCATGGCAGGCAGCATGACGCCCATCACCGGCCCCATCACCTGTTATACAGACAGCATTTCCTTCCCTACCCGGCCCATGGCAAAAGCAGCGGTGCAAACCATGTACAACGACAATGCAAAAAATGCCGGGCAGATGATCCCCGACCGCAATGTGCGCTGGGCCCGGATGATGCAGCATTATTACAACACCAACACGATGCCGGCCACGATGCCGGTATACGTGCAAACCATCAACATCGGCAACTGGAAACTGGTAGGGCTTTCCCGTGAGGTTGTAACGGAGTACGGCAGCGGTATCAAAGCGCTGTACCCCGGCAGCCTTGTGAGCGTGGCCGGGTACTGTAATGACGTGGCCAGTTACCTGCCCACCTCGCGCCATATGAAGGAAGGTACTTACGAAGGACTTGATTCCTTTTTCTGGTATGGGCAACCCTCCCAGTTTCCCGTTGACGTTTATGAAACCGTGCTGGATAACATCCGCCGTAAAAACCGCTAACCGACATGCCGCAATCTTCCGTTTCCATCACGGGCGCCGCACCTGCCCGCCTGCATCCGCTGATCATCATCGGCGCGCTGTTTTTCATTTTCGGGTTTGTGACCTGGCTGAGCTCCGTGCTGATCCCCTACCTGCAAATAGCCTGCGAGCTCACCAGCTTTCAATCGTACCTGGTGGCGTTTGCGTTTTACATTTCGTATTTCGTGATGGCGACACCTTCCGCGTGGTTATTGAAAATAACCGGGTATAAAAACGGGATGTCGGCCGGGCTGTTACTGGTAGCTGCCGGCTCCCTGCTCTTCCTGCCTGCCGCCATGTACCGGCAATACATCGTTTTCCTGACGGGCCTGTTTGTGCAGGGTGCGGGGCTGGCGGTATTGCAAACCGCTTCCAATCCGTATGTGACCATCCTCGGACCCGTGGAAAGCGCGGCCCGGAGAATGAGCATCATGGGCATCTGTAATGGCATAGCCGGCATTGTGGCGCCCCTGATACTGGGCGCCATCATCCTGAACGATGTGGATACGCTGACGGCCGATCTGCAGCTGATGACTGCCGCGCAAAAAACAATGGCGCTGGATGCACTGGCGGAGAAAGTGATGATGCCGTACATGGTGATCACCGCATTGCTGGTGATACTGGCGGTACTCATTTACCGTTCGCCGCTGCCGGAAATTTCGCCGGAAGAAGAAGACGCGCCGGCTGAACGTGGCGGTGTTTTCCGTTTTCCCTATCTCCTGCTGGGTGTGTTCACGCTTTTTTTGTACGTTGGCGTGGAAGTGATCGCAGGCAACACCATTATCAGTTATGGCGCTTACCAGGGCATTAAAATGTCGACGGCGCGTTTTTTCACGTCGTTCACATTGCTCGCCATGCTGGTGGGTTACCTGGCCGGCATCATCCTGATACCGCGTTACCTCAGCCAGCAGGCGGCATTGAAGTATTCGGCGCTGATGGGCATCGTGTTTGCGCTAGGGGCCATCTTTACCAGCGGTTATACCTCGGTATTGTTCATTGCGCTGCTGGGACTGGCCAATTCACTGATGTACCCGGCCATCTGGCCGCTTTCCATCCATGGCCTGGGCCGGTTCACCAACGCCGGCGCATCCTTGCTGGTAATGGCCATCAGCGGCGGAGCCGTGTTGCCGCTGCTATACGGCAGGCTGGCGGACCGTTTTAACGAACAACAGGCGTATTGGCTGGTCATTCCCTGTTATGCCGTGATCGGATTCTTTGCCGTAAAAGGGCACCTCATCGGGCGCAAAAAAGATCTGTCCACTTTCTAAAAGAAAAACATGTTACTGATAGCAGATAGCGGCTCCACAAAAACAGACTGGTGCCTGGTGAACAACGAAGGCACGGAAACCTATTTCAGCACCGAAGGGTACAACCCCTATTTTATGTCGGGGGAATACATTGCCCACTCCATCCAAAGCAGCTTCCCTGCCTATGCTGCCCCGGCTCTCATCAGCCGGCTGCATTTTTACGGCGCGGGCTGCCAGGACGACAAGGCCGGTGAAATGGAACAGATGCTGCGCAAACTCTTTGACCGGGCCACGCATGTGTCCGCGGAAGTAGACCTGCTGGCCGCCGCCCGCGGCCTGCTGAGCGACGAGCCGGGTTTTGCCGCCATACTGGGCACCGGTACGAACACCTGTCTTTACGACGGCCATGCCATTACCCACAACATCGACTCGCTGGGCTTCATGCTCGGCGACGAAGGCAGCGGCGCCGCCATCGGCAAAAAAATACTCTCGGATTTCCTGCGGCATAAAATGCCGGCCGCAGTGCGGCGTTTGTTTGTGGAGACGTATGGGCTGAGTGAGGAAGTCGTGATGCACAAAGTGTACAAAGAACCTATGCCGAACCGCTTCTGTGCTGGCTTCACCAGGTTCCTCAACCAGCCCGGCACGGACAGCGACTACGCGCACGCCGTGCTGCATACCGCTTTTACGGAGTTCTTCACCAACCTCGTCAGCTGTTATCCCGGTTACGACGGATACTCATTTAACTGCGTAGGCTCCGTCGGTTATCACTTCCGCGACATCATCACCGAAATTGCCGCCGGCTTCAACATGCGCACCCGCGTCATCATTCCCGACCTGATCAGCCACCTGGTGAAACATCACCGCAAAGCGGTGATTACCGGGTAGGAGGTATCGTTGCCTACCGGTTGTACTCCCCGGCACAGATCCGCCAGAACGAACTGCCCCAAGCTGGGTATTATTTCAATTTCACGAGATGCCGGCGTTGTTCTTCATTGAGGTCGTGAATATCTATCACCTCCAATGCCACGCCCTGCCTGTGCTCTTTCCACCGGCAAGGCTGCCCTACCGGCAGAAGAAACGTTTTTTTGCATTACTTTTAAGCAAATGCCTGCCCTTATGCGCCTGCTTTGCATCCTGTTGCCGCTTCTCTGTCTGCATGTTTTTTCGTCAGCCAACGTGCTGCACACCGGTCACGGGCAGCCATATCCTGATCTGACCGTCGCGGCGAAGGCCGCCGTTCCCGGCGACACCATTCTGCTGCACAACGGCACTCATGCCGGCGACCAATCGTTACAGGGCCTGCAAGGCAAACCCGATCGCTGGATATACCTACTCGCAGAAAAAAACGGCGATGTGTTGTTCAAGGGAGGAACCTCGGCGTGGCGGGGCAGCGATATCGCCTACCTGCACATCGAAGGCATGGTATTCACAGGGCAAACGGGCAACGGCCTCAACCTCGACGATGGCGGCACTTACGCCTCCCCCTCGCATCACATCGTGTTCCGGCATTGTATTTTCCGCGACATGGCCGCTACCGGCAACAACGACCTGCTGAAATTATCCGGCGCGAACGATCTCACCATCGAAGAATGCACCTTCCTGAACGGCTCACCGGGCGGCAGCGGCATCGATATGGTGGGCTGCCACAACAGCCTCATCCGCCGGTGCCGGTTTGAAAACATGGGCGCCAATGCGGTGCAGATGAAAGGCGGCAGCAGCAATATCTTCGTAGAGGCATGTGTGTTTAAAAATGCAGGCAGCAGGGCCATCAACCTGGGCGGCAGCACGGGCACCGCGTTTTTCAGGCCGGCCAATGCCGCCTGGGAAGCGGAAGGCCTGAAAGTTCACAGCAATGTATTCATCGGGTCGGAGGTGCCGGTTGCTTTTGTAGGATGCACCCGTTCGGAAGTGGTCAACAACACCATCTATAAACCCGGCAGGTGGGTGATCCGCATCTTGCAGGAAAACAAGGATACGGCCCGTTTCGGGAAATGCGGCAACAATACCTTCCGCAACAATATCATCTGTTTCGACGAGCAGGTGCGCACGGCCTGCAGCACAGGCCCGGGTACCGCAGCGGAAAGTTTTACGTTTTCCAACAACCTCTGGTTCCATACCGGCGACAGTGCATGGCCGGGGCCACAATTACCGGCGCATGAAAAAAGCACATTGACAGGGAAGGATCCGCTGTTCAGGGATACGGCGAAGGAAGATTTTTCCATTAAAGCCGGCAGTCCTGCTGCGGGTGCGGGTTTTGCTGTGCAGCATCCGGAAAAGGATCATGCGGGCACGCGATTCAAATCCAACAGAGCGATTGGCGCTTTTGAAGTGAAACAATAACCGGCTGCGGGGCGATCTTCCTGAAAATCCAACCGGTTCCGGCAGCTGCCGCTTCAATACCCTCAATGAAACTTAGCCCACAATCTTGGATATAAGACAGGCAACTGGTCTTCCGTCCAGTCCGTTCCTTTTGTAGGCGGGGTATTAAAATCATAATCATATCCCTTGTACAAAGCAATGGCTCTCGGGCAGCTATCATCCTCCTCTTCTTTACCTGTCTTTTTCAAGAAGGCCGTGGTTGTCACATACATCAGTTCCTCGAAGTCCGCCACCGTTCCTTCATGCACCACATCGGCAAGAATATCGGGGTTTTGCAAGGCTTCCCGGAATGTGCTTTCACCCAGCCCGATGAGCCAGCAGCGAAAGTACAGGTAGGAATCGTCCGATACATAGCCGTCGATTATTTTCTGGGCGCCCAGGATCTTGAAGTCGTCTGCTGCTATCACCAGCTGCCGGAAAATAATCTCGAACTCAATCATCTGTTCGATCGTGTAACTGTCCAGCATTTCCGTGATGATATTGCTTTGTAAGGAGGTGTCCAGCTTCGATTCAACAGCCGAACGGTCGATTATTTTCCAGAATTCCTGTTCGTTCATTTCTTTTAGGTTTTTCGTTACGACATGACAGCGTTCAAACACCCGGAATTTAACGAATAATTTTGAACGTAATTATTGCTGCGTATCATTCCTCTGCCGCTCTCTCAGCGCCACCATGCTTTCCGCCAGCAACGCCAATACCGGTTGTGTGGCCACCACGTTAAAACTCCAGATGTCATCCGTGATAAAAACGAAGTTGCCGCCAAAGCTGTAGATATAATCCCCTCCTTCTATCCCGACGATCCAGGTTTCTTTTTTCAGATCGGGATACGTTGCCAGCACATCCCGGCAATATTTCCTGACGGCATCGTCGTCCCAGGATTCATCCAGCATGGCGCCGAGGTTCCCCTCTTCGCGCAGGCCATACATGGCCAGCATTTCATTGATCTTATTTGTCATAATACAAACGGGCTTATTGCGCGGTTGCCGGAAGCTGCAGTTCCCATGCGGTGATCAATCGCACCGGCCCGAGCAAGCCGGCTTCCAGTAAAGGGTCTTCCGGTTTATAATTATTCCAGGTAGCGAACGTAACGCGCCGGCCGGGGTTACTTTTGTTCTGCACGAACCATTCCGGCATTGTTGCAATGTAATGAGACGGCGTGTAAGCATTCTCTGCCGGCAGCTGCTCATCGCCGATCTGGCGGTTGGGCCAGAGCGTGGCTACCTGTATGCTCATGCTGTTGTCGCCCGCTCTGATGAAGGACGTAATATCGATGCGATAAGGCTCTTTCCAGCACATGCCTGCTTTTTTCCCATTGATGCTGACATCGGCGAGTACCTCCACCCTGCCCAGGTCGAGAAACACCCGCTTGCCTTTCTGTAGAGCGACGGGTGTGATGTGGAACTGCTTTTTATAGGTTACCACTCCCGCAAAGTGACGCACGTTAAAATCGGTATGGCGGTGCAGCGATATCAGTTCCGGCAGCCGCATGCTTGCCGGAGCGCCCCGCCCCGGCTCGAATTGCAATTGCCATGCGCCTTTCAGCGTTTGCACGGCGCATTTATCTTTTACGTTGATTTCATATCCGTCTACATGGTAATTCCCGTTCTGCCAGGCCAGTGCTTTGACACGCTTGCCCTGCCGGCGCAGCAGAAGGCCATCCGGCAATGCAGGAGCCGGCAGTTTAGCGGCATACAGCGCCGCTATCTTCTCAGGACCAAGCGCTTCGCGGTGCAGCGCCGGTTCGGTGGCATTCCCTTCAAAAACGCTGGAATGCAATTCACCGGTGGGTTTGGTGCCAAGGCCCGGAATCACTTTGTATTCACCCGCAACGCCGCGGCCTGCCAGTTTACCGTTGATGTACAGGGCGGGTATTCCATCGTGATATACCGCCACCACGTGCGTCCAGCCGGAAACGGGCTGATACACGGCCACCACGTCTTTCGAGAAATAGGCGGCGCCTTTCGTACGCTCGCAGATGCGGATAACGTTCTGGCCCGCGGCGATACCCGCGCAGGCATATCCCTTGCCGTAGACCTGCTCCCCTTCGGGCGGATACACCACGTATCCTTTGCCCGGCATGGCATAAGTATCCGGTTTGATCCATACTTCTATCGAAAATGTCTGCTGCACCTGCGCCCAGTAATCCGCAGCCGGTACAGCAGCGGGCAGCGCGGAACAAAGCAGTTCGCCGTTTTGGGTCAACGCTTCGATGCCTTTACCCGGCAATGGCTTCCGGAATACCACCAGCCACGAGCCGGTAGGTGTAAACTCCAGCGGCACACGGATGCCGTTGTCGGTAGGCTGGTACATCGCCGCTTCCGTGATGCTGCCGTCTTCCGCGTTCCACAGCTCGGGCAACATGCCTTTTATCCTGAATTCAGCGATGACGCGCTCATGGCGGCGCAGGCGGTTACTCACAAAATAAATATCGGCATCCGCCGTGCGGCGGTGCGTGAAACGGATGGCCGCATCTCGCCTTACCGACGTGTATCTGAAATCCGGCGGCAGCTGTACGATGTCGGCCAACAACTTATTCCTGTATAGGGTCCCTTTGCCCAATTTGCGTTCCTTCACTTTGATGCCGTCCAGGTCTCCCCAGATCTCATCGGCCAGCGCGCGCAGGGCGGCTGCGTCGCCGCTAAGGCCCGGCGGGGATTCGGGTTTTTCATTGACGGCCAGCAGCATGCCGGCTTCCACCAGCTCTTTCAGTCTTTGCAGCACGGGCAGCGATACCTTCCGCAGCTGGATCATCACCATTACATTGTACGTCATGCCATCTGGGAAAACGATCCGGTGGTCGCGGATTTGAATATCCTGGAACAGCGCATCCGGCCCGATTACATCGGCGCCATAGCCGGTGGGGCTGTTCGGCATTACGTGATCTATGTCCGGGATAGATGCGGCGGATTCTTCTCCTTTGAAGAATACAAAGTCCGCCGCGTAATGCCCCTGCTGCAACATGTACTGCGTGCGGGTTAGGTAGCTGGTCCAGCCATGGGTGAAAGCGGCCCAGGTATTGGTCCTGTCGAAGTGCGATCCGAAAGGGCCCATACAAAAGCCGGGCAGGCCGTGCGCATATGGCTGATGCACCATCACGGACAACATCAGCTGGTTGATGCCGAGCGAATAAAAATGATCGCCCTGCACTTTGAGGGCGTAGGGGTATTCCGTCCACCGCGATGTTTCCGGCAGGCCGGTGAACGCTTCCGCGCCGATCACGCGTTTGCCGGCGGTATGGCCCGCGGAGAGCGCCACGCCGATGCTATTCATGGTGCCGGGCGCGTAACGCGTCCAGAATTCGCCCATCGGCAAATCCATCGACTGCGAAATCTGCAGGCTGTCAAACATCCCGTCGCCATACGGCTCGCCCCACAACTGCCAGCCTTTGGCGTTGCAATGGGTCTTAAAACCCGCGTAGTATTCTTTAGCCACCAGGGTTGCCTGCGTGCGCCTGAAGTCGAACAGGAAGGCGTTGGTAGCCTCCGCATTGCCGACGATGCGGCCGGTCAGGGCAGGCAGCCATTGGGAGATGGCGTAGTCATGCTGTTGAAGAAAAGCTTCCGGCATGCGCTGCGTCCAGTTTTGCACGCCCACTTCCCAGCTGTCGATCAGCAGGCCCCGGCAGGATGGATAGCGTTGTAACGCGTTGAAGAGGTATTCGTCCATATGCCGGAACCAACCGTCTACCGCATCACGACTGAATTTGTCCAGCTCCAGCCCTACCGCCGCATCGGGTTGCGAGGCGCCAAGCTGACCGGTGGCGGTATGGCCGATGCGCAGGATGGTCCAGTGGCCGGAAGGTGGCTCCCACTGCAGTGTGCCGTTGGGTTGCAAAAGATTCGTCAGATCCAGCACCTGTTTTTTATCGATGCCCTCATCCGCCGTTGCCGTGGTTACGCTTTCCGCCACATGCTGGTAAAAATTGGCTTTGCCCGGCCAGTTGGTTACCGCCGCATGTGCATGCCATTGCACTTCGGATAACCAGGTGCTGATGTTGGTGCGCAGGCGGAAGAATTTTGTTTTCACTGCGGGAAAAACCGCCGCGCCGGGCGCATTCATTTTACGCAGCTGCGGCATCACGATGGTGCATACCGTGGAATAATTTATCCCGTCCGGAGCGCTTTCCAGCTGGAAGGTAGGCGGACTGTCGGGCGGGCCGTCGTACACATCCCGCGGCACTTCCGGCTTGCGCCAGATCGTGACGGACTGAAAGGCGCCCTCTTCCGCAAACTCAAAAACGATATCACCCGTTTTCTCCAGCCGCAGGGCCGTTTCAGGATCCTGGTCGAAGCAGGCATCCGGTTGTTCTTCCTTCCCGTTCAGCATCAGTTTCCGCAATGCCGGCACAGGTAGTTCAGGAAAGGCCACCACGGCGATATCGCGATAATAACCCAGCTTGGTGAAAGGCGGGGGGATGGAATATTCCTTTTGGCCCGGCGCCGCTTTCACGGTACGCCAAACCAGCTGCTGCATGCTCTGCTGCGGCTGAACGAACGAACCGCCCGTACCGGAGAAACCCGCTGAATTGTGTATCATGATCTGCAGCTGCAACCGCTGCGCTTCCTGCATCGTATACAGCATCAGGCTGCGCCATTGCGTGCCGCCCATATCTACCGGGCCACGCGGCACGGCGCCTTCCGTATTGAAGAGCAACGCGCCGCCGAGGCCCATTTGCCGCATCGCCTCCAGGTCTTTGCGGATGCCTTCTTCCGTCACGTGCCCGTTGAGCCAGATCCACAGCACCTGCGGGCGGCAGTGGGCGGGTGGGCGTAAAAACCCCGCCTCGTTCAGTACTTCCGCTGCATTACCCCCACGGCTCAACGCCGGCCATACCAACATACCCGTTGCAGTGATCAGTGTATTCTTCAGGAAATCCCTTCTTTGCATAAAAGCCATCTTGTTGAAAAGCTATGACAAGATAGTGAATTTAGCGCGGTGGCTTTTCAGGAAAAGGCCGTTGCCAGATCTGACGCCCGGTGTGAGCGGCCCGTCCATTCGTACTATCGGGAATTGTTCTGTTGCCGCTTCAAAAAACCGGCCCGGATGTACGATGATGGCATAATTATTTCGGCTATTTCCCTAAAACGGATCATGAAATCACTGCTGATACTGACCGATTTTTCCGAAGCCGCCTTCCGTGCGGCGGAATATGCCTGCGGAATAGCACCATTGCTGCAGGTGGACCGGTTCATTCTTTACCACGCCTACCAGACCTACGTGGGTGGAACGGAAATACCCATTATCGAAGACAGCCACGAGGTGTACCTGGCCAGCATGGAGTCCCTGGGCCTGCAGCACGACCGGCTCAGCACCCTGGCCGGCCCTGGCGTAAAGATCGAAATGATGGCCAGGGAAGGCTTACTCACCGATACGATTGCCGCCTACGCGGAGCAGGAAAACATTGCCGCCATTGTAATGGGCGTGTCAGGAAAGTCCGGCCTGGAGGCGTTGCTCCTGGGCAGCGTCACGGCGGAGATACTGAAAACAAGCACCGTACCCGTGCTGGTGGTACCGGGAGACGCGCTGGTGGGCAGGCCTGTTAAAACCGTGGTTTTTGCCACCGATCTGAAAGATGTGAATCACCTGTCGGCCGCCCGGCTGGATGATTTTCTAGGTGCTTTCAAGGCCCAATTGTATATCGTGAATGTAGGCGGGGAAACGGACGAAAAATACAGGCCGGAAACCTTCGAAGCCATCACCGACCTGCACCGCCTGCTGGAAAAATACAATCCGACTTTCGGGTATATCAGCCGGGATGATGTGGTGGATGGGATACTGAGCTACGCGAAAGAACGGCAGGCTTCGATGATCATTTCCGTTCCGAAAAAACACGGTGGTTTTTCCGCCCTTTTCCATAAAAGCATTTCTAAAAAACTGGCGTACAACTCCAACGTGCCGCTGCTGTTTCTGCCGGGTCTGGAATGACATGCTGCCGCCATATGGATGCCTGTTAAGGTTCCACACTTTGTAGACTTTATGTCTCATTCAACCGGCACCGCCATATCCTTTGCAAGAATCAATGAACCACTTACCGCGTCAGCCGGATCACCAGGCCGCCCGTGGGCGGTATGGTAAACCTTACCGTTTCCCCGTTACCGATATTTCTTTCCTGCACTACAAAACCATCGCCGTCGCTTACTATCAGGGCCTTATGATTTTTACGCGGCAGAAAATCCGGGCGTAAGGTAAACGCCTGCGGCTGATCCGTTCCGTTGATCACAGACACATACCACTCTTTCCCTTTCCGCTTTGCAAGGGCCGCCAGCTTTCCGATCTCGCTTCCTTCCAGCACCCGGGTTTCATCCCAGGTAACCGGCAGGGTTTGCAGCAGCGGAATGACCGGCGCGTACAACGGATCATTCACAATCGTGACGGGGCTTTCAGCCATACATTGGAACGGGGAATTGAAGAGATACATCAACGCCAGCTGATGCGTATAAGTGGTGGGGCCTTTGTTGGTGAAGAAGCCCGGTGTATAATCGCCATGGCCGCATAGCAACCTGGTGAACGGCAGCGCGGCGTTGTGCCAGGCCGGTACCGGTTCGTTCATGTTATTCAGCTCCAGGCCCCTGATGCCTTCCCTCGTCATCTCATTCGGATAGGTAATACTTTCGCCCGTCGGAGCGTGGCATCCGTGGAAATTCACCATCAGCTTCCGGATGGCCGTGGCCTTCAGAAAACCGATCTCGAAATCCACCAGTTCTTTCGCCTCGCTGTTCATAAAATCCGTTTTGACGCCAGCAACCCCGCACAGCACGAGGCTGTCGAGGAAACCATCCCTTTGTCGGGGTTCGCGCAGCCATTTGGAATCGCGCCACACCCACACCTTCACCTGTTTTTTCGCCGCGTATGCACAGATATCCTTCAGCTGCGTCCATTTATCGGGCCACACCGTTTCCCAGCCTTCGTCGAGCAGGGTATAATTGAATTTCAGTGTGGCGGCGGCATCGATGAAGCGTTTTTCTTCATCCGGCTGCATGTAGTTGTTTTTTCTTGTGATCCAGCTCCAGACGGCCTTTCCCGGCTGAATATAAGACACGTCGCCGTACAGGGATTTATCGGGGCGGGGATTCAATGCCGCTATCATCCCGTTATTCACCAGGCTGTTCAGGTCTTCCGCATACATCACGACCCTCCACGGCGAAAAACTGCCGCCCTGCACCTCGAATCCCTGTTCGCCTTCCGTGAAATTCACCTGTACGGTGCGGTGGCCGGTAGCTTCCAGCCGCATGCCGCTGTAATCGTAGAGCGCGGCTTCGGTGATGACCATGTAACTTTTATCGGACAGCTGCATCACCAGCGGCTTGCCCTGCACCGGGCCGGAGGACGAAATAACGGGCAGGCTGTCGACAGCCGTATGCGTCCACCACCCGGCGTACGACTTTAATTTCCAGGCGCTGTTCCGTTCGAAGAACCATACGCGGGAGGAGGCGGGTATCGTAAATACCGTGCGTTCTTTCCTGATTCTTTTTGGCCCTTCGCCCGGCAGCCTGTACCGGAATGCGCAACCGTCTTTGAACAGGCGGAACTCGATCCCGAACGAATACGTCGCGCCTTTTACGGCTACCTCGTATATACGGCTGTTGCTGGTGGCGGATTGGCGGATGAGGGAGATGCCGCTCACGCTGCTGCCCAGCTCTGCGTCGTGCAACACCACCCCGGCGGCAGACGGCCCGACGAGCGTTTTGTTGCCCGCTGCCGCCGACCAGGTTAACCGGCCATTTTGCACCGATAATTGTGCGGATATCTTTCCGGAAGGATCGTGGAATTGAAGTGTTTGCTGCGCCTGTACCTGAAACGCGATGAGCTGCGCCACGAGGAACTGCGCCATGAAGTGGAATTTAACGTGCATCCTCAAATTTAAGGCGTGCGTCCATAGATGGTCTGCGCCCCTGCCTGCAATTGCGTTGGGAACATTCCCTTTTTACGGGAAGGTTCCCAGGGTGATGGATGTGATATAATATTCTCAATTAAATACTTTGAAATACAAAGTACTTTTCATTACCTTTGAACTACAAAGCACTTTAAGAGCGGAATTATTCCTTCAGGCCGGACACCTCATACACTGCACCTTCAATCTCTACAATAATGAGTATTAAAACATTATGCCTCGGCTTATTGATACTGGCATACTGCATCCCGGGCTACACCCAGGCGCCGGACACGGCCAAACTCAACCGTTTCTTTGACCGGCTGGCAGAGAAGAACAAGGCCATGGGCACCCTTTGTATCGTCAAAGACGGGAAAGTACAGTACAGCCGTTCCATCGGTTACAGCCGTATCTCCGCAGATGGAAAGATACCCGCCTCGGCCACCACGAGGTACCGCATCGGGTCGGTCACGAAAATGTTCACCGCCACGATGATCTTCCAGCTGGCTGAAAAGAACCGGTTGAAACTGAGCGACACGCTGGGGAAGTATTTCCCGCAGATGCCGAATGCCGGGAAGATCACCATTGCTCACATCCTGGGGCACCGGAGCGGCCTTCCTCCCATCTACGCTGACAGGGAGTCCAGGCTGCCGAAAACGGTCCCCCGAACGAAAGAAGAGATGCTGGCATCGATGGCGAAGGGAACACCGGAATTTGAGCCGGGTGCGAGGTATGCTTACAGCAACGCCGGGTATTTCCTGCTGGGCTGCCTGATCGAAAAACTGACCGGCGAGCCGTATGAGAAAACACTGCAGGAACAGATCACTGGAAAGATCGGGCTGCACGACACCTACCCCGCCGGTACCACCGCAGATAACCGCGAAAGCGCATCCTTCCACTATATCTCCGAATGGCAAAACGGGCCGGAAACGCACCCCAGCATCCTCTTCGGCGCCGGCTTCCTGGTGTCTACCCCGCCGGACCTTGCAAAATTCATCCGGGCCCTCTTCGACGGCCAACTCATCTCCCGGAGCGATCTTAACCGGATGATACAGGAAAGATCGGGCATCGACACTTTCCAGTTCGCGGGGAAAACCTATTATGGCCACACCGGCGGGGTAGATGGTTTCGGCGCCTGGCTGGCCTACCTTCCGGAGGAAAAACTGGCTTTGGCTTATGCGACGAACGGCAAGGTGTACCCGGTCGGCAACATCATGAACGGCATCACGGATATCTACGGCAACAGGCCTTTTACAATCCCCTCTTTTGAGCCCTTCGCCGTGAGCATAGACGTGCTGGATAAATACGTAGGCGTATATGGCACATCCGAGGCGCCCGTCAAGTTTACCATCACCCGCAACGGCGCCACGCTGTACGCACAGCCGCCGGGGCAAACATCCCCCTTCCCGCTGGAACCCACCGCTGTGGACAAATTCCGGCTCGAAGGCCCCGGGATAGTTTTTGAATTCGACCCCGCTAAAAAACAGATGATCGTAAAGCGCGGCGGTGGTCAGCGTGTATTCAACAAAGAAAATTAACTCACGTCAAATATATCGCAAGATGTCAACTCAAAACAGTTCAACAACAAAATCGATCCGTACCGCTTCACTGGTGAAACGCATGCTGATCGGCGCAGCGATCGCACTGGTGCTGATCGCGCTTTTCGTGCTGCCGGTCGAAGGCAAACCTGAGTGGGGGAACTTCTGGAAGGTGCGGCCGCTCATCATCGTTCCTTTAGCGGGTGCGGCAGGCGGCGCATGTTCTTATTTCCTCGAATACCTGTTCGGCGAAGGCGGGCGAAGGAAAGCACTCATCGTCATTGTAAGCGTGGTGATCTATATCATCGGCCTCTGGATGGGAACGGTGCTGGGGCTCGACGGAACATTGTGGGATTAAGGAGGTTTGAACGCGAACGCCATCTTCAGTAAAACGCCCTGCTTCCGCAAGCCCCTATCGGAGCATCCGAATCAGGATTTGCCTCACTGTTCCCGCGCCGGAACAACCTTATTCGTATGATTGGTGTCCCCTCCCTGGATGCAGCCGTCGGCTGAGGAAACCCCGTTACGGATATGGACTGGAACCCGCCGGATATTTGCCCGGTTGATTAGTTTTGGCCCCCATTGACTTTTTATAGCTTTTTTTCCGTTTTTTCGCTGGATTAATTCGATACGCGCATGAATGGAAGATTTGCTTCCGCTGTATGGGGACTTTTAATATCGGTGCTGGCCGTTTCCTGCGGGGAAAGAACGAAAACGCCGGACCAGGAACAACGCCGGGCGGCTACGCTGCAGAACAGGGACTACCTCCCGGTGATCCTGGCCATGGACACCTTGTCCTTTGCCGACTACCGGAAAGCGATTTACCGGGAAGACAGCCTGCTGCGGCACCAGGCCGACAGCGCCAACCCATATGCGCATTTTTTCCGCGCGCGCCGGTACGTCCTGGAAAATCAGTTCGACAGCGCCCGGATGGAATACGAAAAAATGGCGGGCGACAGCACCGGCGAAATAGCGCAACTCAAGCGCTACGGCCTGCTGGCACTGGACACCCGGAGCGGCAGGGTCGTGGACGGCGTCGTCATGGACAGGCTGCTGTCCTCCGTCAAAACGGCGGAACGGCTCCACAGCAAACTCACCTACAAATTTTACGACCTGGTGGCCAGATCCTACTACCAGAACGAGAATGAAAAGGAATCCCTCGATTATTCCGCCCGTTACTTCAAACACCATCCGTATCAATCCCACCCGGTCATCCAGCAGCGGTACTATGATATTTCTTTCCTGTTGTCCGCCAGAATGGGCGACGCGGATAAAATGGCGGATTTCAATAGCAAGGCCCGCCGCCTGGCGGAACATATCGGGGACAGCCTGGCGATCGCCCGTACTTTCGACAACGACGCCCAGATCTACGCAAAACGGGGACAGTTCGACAAAACGCTTGCCAGCAGCAGGCTGTATTATGAATACCTGAAGCGCACGAACAACATGAACGAAACCGCCCCGAACAACCTGGGGAACAGCCTTTTGAAAAATAACCTGCCAGACTCGGCCATACCCTATTTCAGGGAAGCCATCGCACTTTCCCAAAAAAATAGCGGTGGTCTGATGCATCCTTCGTACCTCAAAGGGCTGGTGGAATCGTATAAAAAGAAAAAAGATTACGAATTCGCCCTGGAGATGATCGATTCCGCTTATGGCGTGGAGATCAAGCGCATCCGGGAAATTGAGGCGGTCAGAATTGCGGACATCGAGAAAAAATACGAAGCGGAGAAAAAAGACCAGAGCATCGCCGAATTGAACAGCCGCAATACCCTGAATGAAAAGATCATCCGGCAGCAGCGCTGGACGCTGGTGCTGGCATTCCTCGTGTTTGTGGGCGTGCTGTCTTTCTTCTACTTCATGCACCAGCAATACCGCCTCACCGAAAAGAACAAACTCCTGCAGTCTGAAAACCGCCGTCTGAACATGGAGCACAAGCTGCTGCAGGCGCAGCTGAACCCGCATTTTATCTTCAACTCGGTAGCCAACCTGCAAAGCCTCATCGCCACCGGTGACACGAAGGAATCGGTGCGTTACCTCTCCGCTTTCTCCGGCCTGTTGCGCAACGTACTGGAACAAAGCCGCCGCGATTTTATCAGCCTGGAGGAAGAAATCGTTTCCCTCGAACATTACCTGCAGCTGCAGCAGATGCGCTTCGCGGGCCTGTTCGACTACCGCATCAGCGTGGCGGAACAACTCCACCAGGACGATCTGCTGATCCCGCCCATGCTGGTACAGCCCTTCGTCGAGAACGCAATCGAGCACGGCTTCCGGAACATCGGCTACAAGGGGCTTTTGTCGGTATCCTTCCGCTCTGAAAACGGCCGGATGCTCATCACCGTAGACGATAACGGCACCGGGCTGGGCGCCAAAGTGGTCAACGGCCAGAAAAAACAATCCCTGGCCGGCACCATCCTGAAAGAACGCCTCGACGTACTGTTCAATTCCCGGGGCCAGGAAGCGAAATTCGAGATCGAAAACAAAAAGGAAAACGGGCGGCACGGTGTAACGGTACACATCGTTATCCCCGCCATTAAAGACTAAACGGACCACGATATGCGCATGAAACTCTATATCCTGGAAGATGAAAAACGTATCCTGCAGCACCTGTTGCAGGTGGTTGAAAACATTCCCTACGTGCAGCTGGTGGGGCACTCCCCTGAAATTGCACAGGCCGCCGAAGAAGTTCCCCGCCTGCAACCGGACATCATCCTGGCCGACATCCGCCTGAAAGACGGCGACAGCTTCCGGCTGTTCGATGAAATCGGCGATACCGGCTTCCAGGTTATTTTCCTCACCGCTTACGATCAGTACGCCATTCAGGCCCTCAACATGGGCGCATTCGGCTACCTGCTGAAGCCGATCGATGAAGCGGCCCTGGCCGCCGCCCTGGACAAATGTTACCATCACCGCCAGCAGGAGCAGTTCGACCGGCAGCAGCTGGAAATAGCCCGGCAGCACTATGCCGCCCAGGGCGCCACGGCCGCCAAACGGCTTGCGCTGAAGCGGGTGGAATACATGGAGATCATATCCATCGAAGACATCATGTACTGCAAAAGCGATAAAGGATATACCACCTTTTTCCTCAACGATAAACGGGAACTGCTCGTTTCAAAAGGCCTGATAGAATATGAAAGCATCCTCGTTCCCAGCGGCTTTCTGCGCTGCCATCAATCCTACCTCGTCAATTTCCAGTACGTAAAAAAATACTACAGGGAAGGCATTCTGCAGATGCAGAACGGCGAACAGGTGCCGGTGTCGAGCCGCAAGAAGGAGGAGGTGATGAAGTACCTGGAGAATATTTCGTGACCCGGGCTTCCCGGCAATATAAACATCCGCCGGGCAGGCCATTGCAAAACCGGGAACATCAATGTACATAAAAAGCAATGGGGCCGCTTCAACAGTACCCGGATAAAAGGGCACCCATTGAAACAACCCCTGCGTGTTAACAATCAATAGGTAACTTTCTGCCCTTTGCTTTTCCAGTAATCGATCATTGGCTTGTAAGGGCCATATTTATGCGCTACTGCGGAAAACGTATCCGCAAAAGGGCCCTTGTCGTAGTCCAGTGCTTTTTCCGCGATGTGCGGATAGTCGAAAGTTGCAGGAGTTTGCCGGCGGTGCCGGCTGTCATCGTTTACAAAAGCGGCAATGTCGAGGGCTTCCAGATCCGAGAGGAATGGTTTCTCCCAGGTGGCTTTATCGAACGGCATATTGGCCTTCAGCCATTGAGCCTGCTTAATGATGCGGTGCATGCTGGACCCGGGCTGGTAACCTTCCGGGCCCCATAGGGGCGGGTAGGCGTATCCTTTTTTATCTTCGATCAGTATCCCCTCTCCGTCAGCGCCATGGCATCTTGAACAATGCTGTGCATACAACAGTTCCCCGCGTTCCGGGCTGGCCGCTACATCGGGCAGTACGATATCCAGGTTTTTGCCGCCTTTGTGAGGTTTCCCTTTAGGCACAAAACTATTGATCCATCTGAAGTAGGCCAGGAATGCCACCATTTCTTTACTGTCCAGCGGCAGGGATTTGCCGTTGTGGGGCCGGTTAATGCAATTGTTTACCCGTTCCGCGAGCGTGAGCACCTTCCCTTCCCTCGCACGGTACTGCGGGTATTGCTCGTGCGAGAGCATCAGGTTGAACGAATAAGGCTTTGTACCTCCGTTCTGATGGCAGTTGGTACAGTTCATCCTGTTGCCGAGGTAGCGGCCGTTGACGCCGTCGGGGCCGATGTAGTAGGCGGTCCTGTACATCAGTTCCTGCCCGTATTTTACGGCCGCTCCATATTTATCATCAGGAATCGCCGCACTGTCTGCCTTCAGCAAAACAGCGGCGGGCGCCGTTTCTTCCGGCTCAACATTCTTTCCTTTTACGTTCGTTTGGCAGGAATAGACAACGGTTACAGCGGTAGCTGCCAGGAAGCAGCTCCATACAATCCGGGATGCATTCATTTTCATGTGTACAATTGTTTGTTAACGCCGGTGATCAATCTGTAATAAAATCAGGTAATGCTTCTTTCCGGATGAACTCGGCACGGTAAGGGATAAAGTCACAGCGCAGGCGCCAGCAGATGGTCCCCTGCCTGTCTGTCAGCAATACGGTGTTCTTTTTCGAGCAGCATTGCAGGATATGCTCCGGGCCTGCCTGGTAAGCGCTTCCCATCCGGTCGTTAAACAGGTACGCGGGAATGGGAGTGCGGATGACAGGTATCGCGGTCCGCGCCTTTTCATTCAGCCGGAATGCAAGCGTTTGTGATTGTTTGCGCGATACGCCATTATCAAACAACATCAGGTCGCCTTCATCATTCAGGTGTACCGCATGCCCCATGTCAAAAGCGGCTGAATCGGGAAAACTGAAATCACCCAGCCGGCCGAACTTCCAGATGACCGCCCCTGTCCGGGCATCCAGCTTCCAGACCTGGCCATTGTTATAAAACGAAACGAGGTAGTTGCCGTCTTTGTCGAAGCTCAGGCTGTTGGCATGCATCCAGTCTTTCCGCGTGTTTACGATATCGTCATCGTCCAGCGGGTTCAGTGCGCCGAATACCGTCCATTCCCACACTTTGCGCCCTTTACGGTCCAACACCAGGATGCCGTCGCCTTTCACCGTATCCGCAACGCCCCCTCCTTTCGCGCGCAGGTCGTATTGTTTTTCAACCGTATTCAGCATCACGATATTGCCGCCGGGGCCCGGCAGTACGTCGTGATGTGCGTTGGTCGTAAAATCACCCTGGCCTTTCTGCAGATGCAGGAGCGTATCTCCTTCCAGCGAGAGCTCCAGCACCTGGTTGCCATAGCTGGTGGCGTACTCCCGGCTGCCCAGGATACAGAGGATGGTTTTATGTCCGGTAAAATGCGCCGTTTTGAAACCGGCTCCTTTTACCTGGTGATGCCACACCACTTTACCCTGCGCATTCAGCAGGTAGAGCGCCCCCGGCTCGTCGCGCCGGCTGAGCAGGATATAACCGTTTCTGAACACGGCAGGCACCCGGTCCATCTGCGGACTGTCCAGTTGAAAACCTTCCTGTGCCCAGTAAGGCACCGGGCTTCTTTTCTGTTGCCGGCAAGCCAGGCATAAAACCGCCAATAAAAGGCAGGAAAATAATTTCATAGATGCAATGATTAATTCCGCAGCTTAACCGGCAGGCTGCAGCACATCCGGTGCTTTTTCACCGGGTAGGCCGCAGCCCGCTTTTCAGTTAATCCGGCGTTGATCCACTTTACTGCCACAGGCTGTTCTGCCTGGCCTTGGGATTCGACTTCAACTCACTGGCCGGAATAGGGAATACATAGTGTTTCGCTTGAAATACGTTCGCACCCTGCTTCTCGCGGGCTTTCAGCACCTGCGACAGCTCCGCCGCGGTTTTGTGCCACCTCCTGAGGTCGTACACACGATTCTGTTCAAAAAACAACTCCAGCAATTTCTGGTGGTCGATTTCTTTGAGCAGGTCCGTTTTCCCTGGCAGGTCCGCGCCGGTTTTGTCTGCGAGGCCGGCTCTTCTCCGGATGCGGTTGATATCGTCCAGCGCCTTGCCGTTCTTTCCGTTCTGCGCTGCCGCCTCTGCACGCAGCAGTAAAACTTCGGCGAAACGGAATACCCGGAAGTTGGCTGTAGAAGGCGTAGCGCCCCAGTAATTATCGGCGTCCTTTACATTCCGCCATGCATTGGTGCCTTTCCTGATCAGGAACCTTCCGTATGTAACGGTATCCAGCTGTGTGCCCGGGTGAAGCCGTACAATGGTGGAGATGGCGGACGTCCACATCCGCTCGAATGTTTGATTATCGTAAAACGTGGCATCTGCCTCACCGAGAACGGAGTATTTCCACATCAGGGAGGCGTACATCCGTTTATCGAATTTAGTATCGGAACCTGCCGGGCGTTGTTCTTTTACGAATTCGCGCACCATGTAATTGGACGGCACATATTTGAACCAGCCGCCGGCAGAAGGGGGGCCGATAAACTGGGGCAGGTAGTTGTACATCGGGGAATTGGGCGATTCCACGCTCCAGGCGCCATATTGGTCGCCCAGCGGCGCAAAGGTCCATTCAAACACAGACTCTGCATTGTACTCGTTTTTATCCGTGAAATTATCCTCAAAGTTACTCACCAGATCATACGCATAGGGCGGTTTGCTCAACAGGTCGAGTGTGGTTTCCGCTTTCCCGTAGTCTTCCAGGAACATGTACGATTTCCCCAGGTAAGCTAATGCAGCGCCGCTGGTGGCCCTGCCTTTCTCCTTTGCATCCCGCGCCGGCGGCAAACCAGCCGCGGCTTCCGTGAAGTCGCTGATCACCAGTTTCCACACTTCTTCCTTCGTACCGCAAGGCACGGCATACCCGTCCGTTGTTTCCACCGGCGCGGTTCTGATCGGCACGGGCCCCCAGTTGGAAGCCAGGATGAAGTATGCCAGCCCGCGCAGGAACTTCGTTTCCGCGATATACTGTGCTTTTTTCGCCGCATCCAGCTTCACCTCCTCTATTTTCGACAGCAGCAGGTTGGCCCGGTGAATGCCTTTGTACAGGTTGTTAAAAACATCGTTGAGGTCGCTGTTGTTCTCGTCATTGGTGAAACTGGCCACGCCCCAGGTGGCAGGCTCTCCTCCCGGGATGGTAAACACGTCGTCGCCCAGTGAATTGATATCCTGTATGCCCGTAAACGAGCCCCAGTAACCGTACAGTGACGGGCGAAGCGGGCTGTATGTTGCAGCCAGCGCGGACAGAACGCTGCTTTCATCTTTCCAGAACCTGGCGTCGGTTACCTTGTTGGGATCATTCTGGGTAAGAAATTCTTTTTCGTTGCAACCGGCGGCGGCCAGCAGCAGTGTGAAGGTCGCTATATATCGATATTTTCTTTTCATGGTACTAAACAGTTTGTCGGTTAAAAGGTGAGGTTCAGGCCAAACAATACGGTGCGGGCAAGAGGATAGGCATCCCACGAATCGTCTACACCCCGCACCAGCGCACCGCCACCGATATCCGGGTTGTAGCCCTTGTACTTCGTGATGGTGAAAAGATTTTCGCCGGAAGCAAATACCCTCAATTTTTCAATCCCGTGTTTTGCAAGGAGCCGTGTTGGCAGGGCATAACCCAGTTCTACCCTTTTCAGACGCATGTACGAGCCGTCTTCCAGCCACCTGTTGATGTTACTGCGGTTGTTATTATTGGGGTCGGCAAGAATAAAACGCGGGAAATCGCTGTGGTTCTCCGGCGTCCAGGCATTGAGCACGTCGGTGGACAAATTGGTGACTTCGTTCATCTTCTCCATCCACTTTCTCCTGGCGTTGTAGATTTTATTCCCTGTCAGGCCTTCCAGGAACAGGTTCAGGTCAAATCCCTTCCAGGCCAGGTTGGCAGAAAGCCCCATGGTCATATTGGGGAACGGGCTGCCCATGTACTGTTCATCCTTGTTGTCGATGATCCCGTCGTTGTTGAAGTCTACGAACCGGATATCACCTGGCTGGGCATTCGGCTGAATGGCGACACCGCCTTTGTTATGCGCCTGCACTTCTTCTTTTGAATTGAAGATGCCGTCCGTGGCGATCAGCCAGAAACCGCCGATGGGGTGGCCGACTACCGCCCGGGAAATGGAACCGAATTCCTGCCTGCCCGAGCCGATGGTGATCGCCCTCATTTTATTCGAAACATGCGAGAAGTTCAACCCCAGCCGGTAGCTCAGGTTGCCGCTTTTATCGGTGTACTCTATCGTGGCTTCATAACCTTTGTTATCAATGATACCGGCATTCAGTGTGGGCGAGCCCGTTTTACCGACGGAAGGCGGGAACGGTACATTGAGCAGCACGCCTTCCGTTTTCTTGTTGAAAACATCTATGATCACCAGCAGTTTATTATTCAGGAACCCGAAGTCTGCCCCAATGTTCGTGATTTTTGTTTCTTCCCAGGATAGGTCCGTTGGCGAAGCATATCCGCTGGCGGTGGCACCCGGCCATAACACCCCGCCCTGTACATAGTTAAGCCCGCTGTTGATGCTGTTTTGCGTAAGGTAGTTACCGATTTCCTGGTTACCCAGCACGCCCCAGCTGCCCCGCAGTTTCAGGGAGCTTACAATGTGCCGGATACCGGCAAAGAAGGCTTCGTTATGCGCGTTCCAGCCAAACGAGAAAGAAGGGAAAGAGCCGTATTGATAATCCGTAGCGAAGCGGGAAGAGCCATCCCTGCGCACGGACGCGGAAAACAGGTACCGGGAGTCGTAGGAATACATGAGCCGGGCAAAGCGGGAAACGATGGTACTCACATTGGCGCTGCCGCCGTTCTTCTGTGACGACGCCGTGCCAGCTCCGAGTACCGTAGTGCCGTCAGGCAGGTCATCGCGCTGTGCATTGAAACCGCTGTACGAGTTCTTCTGTGCCGTGTACCCCAGCAGCGCGTCAAAATTATGACGGCCAATTTTTTTGGTATACGCCAAGGTGTTTTCCAGCAGCCAGGAGTTACTGGTACCGGTGCTTTCACTCAGGTCCGGCATCGCATTGCCATTGTTGCCGTCGTGATATATACCGGTGTAAACCCTTGAGCTGCTATGCCCTTCGGTAAGCCCGACATTGAATTTATATTTCAGGCCTTCGATCAGCTTCACTTCCACAAAGGCATTCAGCAGCAAGGAGAGGTCTTTCGCACCGTTCTCGATTGTTTCCAGTCTGGCCACGGGGTTGGAAAGGTTCTTCATGTATGTCGGCCTTCTGCCAAAACCGCCCATGTCCTGCGCAGGGTCATACACCGGTACGGTGGAAGGCATCATCAGGGAGCTTCCGACAATACTGTGCGACTGGTCACCGCCGCCGGGGTTGTTCCTGGTTATTCCCCGTTTGATGATAACGGTTTCTCCGACCCGTATCCGGCCTTTCTCATACTCTGTTTTCACCCTGAAATTGGCTGCGGAATAGTTGGTGTTCAGGATGGTCCCTTCTTCTTTCAGGTAGCCGCCAGACAGGTTATAGGTAAAGTTTTTGGAACCGCCGCTGAAGTTCAGGTTCGTACGGGCCACCATGGCCGTCCTGAAAATTTCGTCCTGCCAGTTGGTATTGACGCCATTGTAATCCGGAATCCCCGGTACATATTTCTTGAACAGGGTCGTCCACTGTTCGCCGTTCAGCATGCTCATTCTTTTAGGGATGGACTGCGTGCCTATCCAGCTGTCGATTTCCAGCCGGGGGGCCGATTCCTTCCGGCCCCTCTTGGTGGTAACGATCACCACCCCGTTGGCAGCCCTGGAGCCATAGATACTGGCGGTTGCCGCATCTTTAAGTATTTCGATGGATTCCACATCGTTGGGGCTTACCCCGTCGATGCCGCCAACAAACACTCCATCCACAACGAACAACGGCGCATTGTTGCCGAGCGTGCTCATGCCGCGGATGGTGATGATCAGGCCAGCTCCGGGAGCGCCGCTGGCAGACTCCACAGATACGCCCGGCACGCGGCCCTGGATGGCCGAGCTGATGTTTTTGGAAACATTGGGACTGATTTCGCTCACTCTTACCGAGGATACCGCGCCTGTAATGTCCTTCCGTTTCTGCGTGCCGTACCCCACTACCACCAGCTCGTCCGTCAGCACCGCTTTCGGTTTCAGCGCCACGTTCAGGGCACCCGCCGCTGAAACGTTTTTTTCTTCTATTTCATAGCCGATATAGGAGATGATCAGCACGCCGCCTTTTTCCGGCACCTGCAGGGTGTAATTGCCTTTCGCATCTGTACTGGTGCCTTGCGAGGTACCCTTCAGTTTCACGGAAGCGCCCGCCAGCGGCTCATTCGTTACGGCGTCCGTTACCCGCCCGAATACCGATATGTTCACAACGGCTTCAGGAGTTTTCTCCGCCTCGTCTTTCGTTTTTGCGGAAAGGACGATCGTATTGTCGACAATGCTGTAATTAAGCCTTTTATTCTGCAGGCATTTGTTCAGTACATCCTCCAGGTCCGCCTGCACCACCGTCAGGGAAACCCTGCTGGTCTCTTCCAGCATTTCGGTGTTGTAAAAGAAGATATAACCGGTTTGTTTCCGGATCTCTTTAAACACCTTGGACAGCGGAGCATTGCGCATGCTAAAGGTCAGTTTCTGCGAGTAGGCCGTGGAAGCCCTTCCCTGCAGCACCAAAACCAGTAGCAGAAAGGCGGTCAGTTTCATAACTTTCAGCGTTTTTGCAAGCGCCGGACTAATCCGGTGTTTGCCAGCTTCTCGAAATTGCATAGATTTGAATAGTTTAGGGTGAGCATTGAGCTGTTTACGTCAAATACACGCGAATGTGCCAGCCAGACAAATTCTGCCGGGAACGTTGCCTCGTTCCCGGTTTTGTTTTGCCAAAGTCACATTACGTGAAGATCCTGGTTGTTATATATTTTTCTGTTGATATCGTTTACTGCTGCGCTTCTACTATGATCTGCCTGCCTTCAATGCTAAACCTGATTCCCGCAGTTTTTAAAATGCGCAAAGCCTGCGATAACGTGGACAACTTACGGATGGAGCCCGTGTAATGTTTATTGGGCACAGGGCCGGAGAATTTCACCTCCACGTCGTACCAGCGTGACAGTTGCCGCATAACGGCTGATATGTCATCATCATCAAACTCAAACATCCCTCCTTTCCAGGCAATCACCTTGTCTACATTCGCCTCTTCTACCTTCAACTGCCCATTTTCCCTGGACAGGATGGCCTGCTGCGAGGGAGAAAGCACCACATCCTTGCCGTCCGGCGATATTACTTTTACCTTGCCGGTCACCAGTGTAGTGTTGACGGCGTTCTCATCTTCATAAGCCATGATATTGAAGCCGGTTCCCAATACGGCAACTTTCAGCCCGTTCGCCATCCGGACCTGGAAGGGCTGAGCAGCGTTTTGCGCCACCTCAAAATAAGCTTCCCCCGTGAGGTAAACGGTCCTCTCTTTGCCTGTGAACCTTGTCGGGAAACGAAGGGAAGAACCTGCATTCATCCATACCTGCGAACCGTCCGGCAACGTTACTTTGTATTCTCCGCCCCGGGGGGTGGTGAGCGTGTTGTAAATAATCTCCCCGTCCGTTCCGTCAGCGGCATCATACACCACATGGCCTTTCTTTTTACCGATGCGTGTGCCATCCTTTTCGTGCAACGCCTGTTCGCTCATTTCGTCCAACTCCACCGCCTTACCGTCTCCCATCACCAGTTGCGCTCTTGACCTGCCCGGTAATACGTCATTCCCGGCGGCGGCCACCACTGCATCCTGCCCCGGCTCCTCCGCTTTATACAGCAGCTTCCACCCCGCAACGGATGCCGACAGCAGCAGCACCGCCGCTGCAGCCACACGCCACCAGCGGATACGCGTTATTTTTGCCGCCGCAGCAGTTTGTTGTTCAACATGTTCCTGCAGCAACCCCCTGAAACGGCTTACTTCAATATCCAGCCGACCCTGACGGCCGTTCAGCACCTCGAATATCCGGCAGGCCTCCTCAAAAGCCGGCTGTTTTTCCGGGTGAGCGGCCAGCCATCCCTCCCAGTATTGCACCGCCTCTTTATCTACTCCCATACGGTAGCGCAGAAAAGAATCATCCAACAGGAAGTCCTCTGCATTGTGATATTGATGCTCCATTGTAATGTATTGTGTAAGAAACGGGCGATTATTCCCAAAAAAAACAGAACTATTTTCGGATTTTCTTTTCCCCAGTGCTCATAACGGCCCGGCCGCGGGTCGCCGCGGGCTCAGCGCATCAGCCAGTAATAAAATAAAGCCGCCATTAGTCCGGCAGACAGGGTTTTCAGGGCGGCTGCCAGTGTGTTGTAAGCCGTTTTGGTAGAGATCCCGGCCCTTTTGCCGGTATCTTCCATACTGAGGCCGTCAAAAAAACGCAGCTGCACAAGCTCCTTCTGACGGGGGGTCAGCAGGGCCATGGCGCGCTTTATTTTCGCCTTTACCTCATCGGAAGCCTGAAGGGCGACAATGCAATCTTCGTAGGAAAATTCATAGGCATCCGATGTTTCCGACAGGCGGCCGGCAGCTTCGCTGCTCATCTGTTCTTCCTTCATATTGGCGAAGATTTTACGGCGCAGGTAAGTGAGGAGATATGATTTTACATTGGAAACGTCCGGGAGCTTGAGCCGGCGGTCCCACAGCTCCAGGAATACATCGTTGATCGCATCGCGCGTACGCTCCACGTCACCGCAGGTGCGGGCTCCATAATTCAACAGATAAAAATACAGCCGTTCGTAAAGCGTTACCAGAGCTTCCTGCTCATGCAGGCGCACACGATTCCAAAGTTGCACGTCAGCGGCCCCTTCCTGCATACCGGCGCCGGCATTCAATTGTTCGTGGGATGGTGTTGGTTGCACACTGCTCATCGGTAATCAGCGATTTCTTAAAAGTAGCACGGATGGGCACTTCAAGCTGCCCGTTAAGGTATTTACAGATACAGGCGGAGCATATGCATACCGCGGCGAGCATCACTTCAAACACCCTTTTTTCATAACATTTACCGAACACAGGTGAAAGAGGTTGGCCGTTCTAATTGCGACCTGCATTCATAACAGGCATGATCAGTCCCTGCACTTGTCAATTTCTTTCCAGGGTCACTTTGCGGCAACTGATCAATTTTGGCTGCCAAGATACTTTATTTTTCCATTCTTCAAATTTTTCTGCAAAAGACAGGAAACGGGGAACCGAAGAGATATTCTTCACCTGCTTATTCCATGATGCCTCGTTTTTACCGGCAGCCGGGAAATTGCAAATTATGAACAACAAGCGAGCAAAATAGTGGTTGTTTGAGACCTCAAAAGAACAGATTTTGGAACGAAGCAGACTGCCGTCTACAAAACCGGCAGCCGCGCCACGATGAAATTTACAAACAGCGGAATATACATTGCGGGCATTTGCGCGCTCTTATCCTCTCCATTCAAAACCAGGGCGCAAACAGGCGCCGGACAGGTGGTGGGCAAATACAAAAACGTGTTTACAGCCCCGCCCGCCAGAACGCCTGCTAGCGTTGCCGTTGACGGGCCGCTGCTGGGGAATGGCTTTGCCGCCGCGGCCATGGCAGGGCGCCCCGAACAACAAACCTATTATCTTTCCAGGAACGATTTCTGGCGCCTGAAATCAGGGTTCAACGAATCCTATCCCGCCGTACTGGGTAAACTGGAAATTTTAATCCCCGAACTGAAAGGCGCGTCCTACCGCGTGGAGCAGGATTTGTTCCGGGCTGTCACTATCGCCGATTTCAAAAAACAGGACACTTCCATACGAATAACATCCATGATGGCGGCCAAAAATGATTGGCTTGTTATCGACATAACGAACAGCGGCCATGTTCTCCTGAAGGGGAAGGTATCATTAAGCCTGCCTGGAGCCGACCAGTTTCACATAGCCCATCCCGCCGTGAATAAATTCGTGGATACCGTTTCGTCGGGCGATAATGGACAGGGTACACAATGGATATTACGAGGGTTCCGGCAAGGTGTGGATATACCTTCCAACGCGGCAGCCGCAGTAAGAATATTGGGGAAGTCATCGAACGGGTTTACTATCTCTCCGGGAAAAACCATTACACTCGTTTGTGTATTTACCAGTAATATGCAAGCAAATGACTGCCTGCAGGCCGCCCGGCAACAGGCGCAGCAGGCCGGCAATGCCGCAGTTGCAAAAATCCGCAGGGAACATGCCGCCTGGTGGAGCCACTTCTGGAATGAAAGTTTTGTAGATATCGGCGATTCCTTGATCGAACAACAATATTACAAGTCGCAATACACCATGGCCTCCTGCAGCCGCGATCCAAAGTTCCCTCCCGGTATTTTCGGAAGTTGGGTGACGCGGGAACTGCCGGCATGGAATGGCGATTATCATCTCAACTATAATTACTCCGCGCCGTTCTACGCCCTCTATTCATCCAATCATTTACAACAGGCATCGCCCTACGAAACGCCGCTGATCGATTTTATATCCAGGGGCAAATATTATGCGGAAAAAATTACCGGCATCGCCGACGGCGTCTTGTATCCTGTTGGCATTGGCCCATTGGGCATCGAAAGCACCAGGAAGAATGACATCATGCGCAAAAGCTTTGGTGGATACATCACTGGCGGGCAGACGGAAGATGAAGGATTGTTTTTCGGGCAAAAAAGCAACGCGGCTTATTGCGTCACCAATCTTTCCACGCAGTTCTACCGCACGTACGACACGGCGTTTACTAGAAGGGTGTATCCCTTTGTCCGATCAGTGGCTGTCTTTTGGCAGCACTATCTCAAAAGGGAAGGCGCCCGCTACGTTATCGAGAATGATGCCATTCATGAAGGAACAATAGGCACCAGGAATCCCATTCTGACGTTAGGCCTCCTGCCGATGGTATTGAAAACCGCCATTGACATGAGCGCGCTGTTGGGCGAAGACGCGGAATTACGAAATGTCTGGCAGGAGAAAGCGGATCTCCTGGCAGATTATCCCGTACAACAACGCAATGGCAGAACTGTTTTCCGTTACAGCGAACAGGGAACCGCCTGGTGGGGAGATAATACGCTCGGCATTCAGCATATTTATCCTGCCGGTCAGATTGGCCTGAGCAGCAGCCCCAGGCTATTGGAAATTTCGCAACATACCATCCGCGAAATGAACCGCTGGCTCGACATGAACGGTTCGAATAGTTTTTTCCCCGCCGCCGTCAGGGTAGGATATAATGCCGATACCATCCTGCAGAAGTTGCGTGACTACACATTACACACATACCCGAACGGCTTCCAACTGAATAACCCTCACGGTATTGAAAATTGCAGCACTGTCCCCAATACCATCAACGAAATGCTATGCATGTCCAACCAGCATGTGTTGCGGGTATTTGCAGTGTGGCCCCGTGAAAAAGATTGCTCCTTTACGAATATCCGGAGTGAAGGGGCCTTCCTCGTTTCTGCGGCATTAAAAAACGGCGTGGTGCAATATGTAAAAGTCGTCAGCGAAAAAGGCCGCGATTGTATATTACAGAATCCCTGGCCGGGGAAAACCCTGATCGTTAAAAGCAATAAAAAAGCGACGGTAAAAAGTAGCGGGGCTATGGTAACCTTGCCCACGATAACAGGGGAAGCGTTGTTGATCACGCATCTGCAATAATGGAGGATGGGGTAAAGACCTGAAGGCTCCGAAAAAGCCCCGGTTTACCCGGGTGAGACTTCAGCGGGTTAACGCCGGGTTCTTTGCTGATAGGCTTCCAGCGCATTACCAAGTAACTTTTTTAAAGCGCCGCTGTAAATATCTTCCTGATTTCCGATCACCACGTAGCGGGAAATTTTGCCGCTTCCCTCCAGCAAATGACCCGGATCATGAAGTTCACTTCCTTTATAAAAGCCCAGTTTTAATCCTTTTTTTGAAGGGATGATCGTGCAGATCATGTCAGCATATTTTTCCCCGTAAACGTAAGCGACCATTTTAGCAGGCAAGTCAACCTGTTCGGTAACGCCGGGTAAATTTTCCAGTAGTACCTCACGTAGCTGAGTGGCCAGGCTGGAAACCTGGTCGGGGTACTGTTGTAAAAATGTGATGGCTTCCATGAGAGTGAATTTAGCAATATTTCAGGCTCGTGCCAACACAACGGCAAAACGCCTCGCCAACAGTGTACGGGCGAGGCGTTTTTTTCATCCAGGGTAACAGCTTCATCTATCCGGAAAGCTGCAGGCAACCGTTGGTAATATCAATCATCTCCAGGGATTTTTTATCCGCCTTGCTTTTGTTATGTGTGTTATGTGATTTTAGACCCGGTAAATGAGGGCGGTTTGATATGGTGTTTTCGAGATATTACTTCCCCCGATACAGAACTTAGTCAATGCTGATTTACAGTTAGATACTAATTACGAGGGGCAAATGAGGGACAATAATAAGCTAAACAAGACAAACTAAAACATAAGAAACGAACCGCCTCAGCAAATACTTTTTTGAGCTAAAAATACACTTCAAACATGTGCTTTTAGCGGTTTCATAGTACAAAATATGCTTAGTTAGGATAGCTGCATTACTTATCGGGCCGGTGAAGATTTTCCCAGTGCCAAAATGCATCAGAAAATTTTGCCTGAGCAGGATCTATAATTTCCTCATAAGGTTCTTCTACAGGCGCTATTTTAAAATTATCGGTTAGCCAGGATCTGTAAGCGTCTATATTATTGCTCAAAGAATAACTGTCCTTATCATTACTGAGCTTAAAGCATTCGCCATCCAGCACAGGTTCAATATCGTAAGTGAGTAAACGCAGGAGTTGCAATACGTTTTCAGCGACGACATCTATTCCGTTTTCCCTATCCAGTACAATTACGGGCATATCTTTAGTTTCTTTACCCAGCCTCTCATCCCACAAAGCGTAGCATGCCCCGAAGCTCGTGGCCCTTGCAAAAGGTATAACGGCGCTTATAAACGCATCGCTCTGGCTCCATGTTTTCAAAATAGAAGAATCGTATCCTCTAAGCAGGAAATATTGTGAATAATTAGCATGGCTTTGCTGAAAAGCGTAAAGCGAAACCAATTCCTGAGGGGTTTCTCTTCCCTGAAAATTCTTTTCAAATGCTTCAAAGCTCCTGTGTTTCTGTACTGTTTCATACCCCTCTTCCACATCAATATCGTATTTTATTAAAAAATCATACAGACTATCGGCATACTGATCACTGGCGACCTGCACAATGGCCGCCGCTTCTTCATCTGTTCGTACCGGTTCCAGCCCGAAGTTTGTTTTGGACCAGGCCAAAAAAGCGTCCCGGTGTTCGCTTCTGTTATCGTTTTCCCCGCCTTTATAAAAATAAGCTGAACTCCAGTCTACGAAAATTTCCACATCATAACCGAGCAGGTGGATCAAATCCGTTGTGTTTTTAGCCACCAGATGTATTCCGCCCTCATCTCCAAAAACCACAATAGGGCATTTGTCCAGGTTTTCATTAATCACCCAAATGGCATAGATGCTTCCTCCGCCTGTTGCTGTCGCGAACTCTATAAAAGAATTCAAAAAACCTTCTTCCTCTGAATAGGTCTTTAGTCCGGTCTTATCAATCGCGTTCAGGTAAAAGCCATCCGCATAGCTGCCTCCACCATACTCCTTCTCAAATTCAAAAAGTTTTTCCAGATCGTAAGGAACGCTATATATACCGAATTGTTCTCGGAAGGCATGGAAAGGGGTTTTCCCAGCATTCATATCATCTATATAGTTTACAATTTTAGTCCAGATCTGCCAGGTAAATTCTTTGATGCTATCCGGGCTACCGGCTTCGAGGTTTTTAAAACTTTCATTTTCGTTTTCCCGGTAAAAAGTAAACAAAAAGCCGCCTTCACTCCGCATGGAGATACACAGCGTATTGTCGTGCAGAATAAAGATACTGTTGCCCATTTCCTCCCCATCAGCATCGATGTAGGGCTTTTTTATGGTAATTTCCGTATCGCCAAATTCAAGGTCAAGTCCATTGTGATCATGAGCGGGAACAGTGTCAGAATTGATGATCCTAGTGAAGTTCTCTGTTGTAAAGTCGTATTTCTTCTCCATTATTCTGTCAAAGTTGAAAGCGGATTATTGCTCTGATAAAGCTACAGTTTATAAAAATAACCCACAAATTCAACAGTCTACAGTTTATTAAACTAGCGTCTACAATTTGTCTACATCCTCCTATCTTTACACCCGTAAGCCTACCGGGCAGGACTACACTAAATTGCCAGACTCGTGTCCCCTCACCTATCAGAGTGTTCTGATATTAAGTCGTTCTACTTCCCGATACAAAACTTCGAAAAGATAAAATCCAACCGGTCCTCGTTCGTCACCTCCCCCGCAATATCAGCCAGGAAGAACAGGCAGCGCCGGATGTCCAGCGCCAGCAAATCCCCCGGCAGCCGGTTATCCATGCCCTTCTTCACGTCCATCAGGGCGGCATATACTTCCTGTAATGCGGCGTAGTGGCGTACGTTGGTGATGATGGTGTTTTCGGTATTGACCGCGCCGCCCATCACGTGGGAAACGAGTTTGTCTTTCAGGTCATCGATATGCCCGTGTTGTTTGGCGGAGATGAAAATCACATCCGGCACCATCCCGAATTTCGCACGCGCCTCCTCAAACCCGAGGGTATCCGCCTTATTCCCCACCAGCAAAAACTGAATGCCTTCACGGTCGAACTCCCGCACCTGCGCGAGCAGATCGTCCACTGAGAGTTCGGACACGTCGAAGAGATACACCACAATGCCGGCCTCTCTCATTTTCTCCAGTGATTTAGCGACGCCGATGCTTTCGATGGTATCCGTGCTTTCACGGATGCCGGCGGTATCGATCAGGCGGAAGAGGATTCCGCCGATGTTGAGCACTTCCTCAATGGTATCGCGCGTGGTGCCGGCGATATCGCTGACGATGGCGCGGTTTTCATTGAGCAGCGTATTCAGCAAAGTGGATTTACCGGCGTTGGGACGCCCGATGATGGCGGTGTTGACGCCGTTTTTGATCACGTTGCCTACTTTGAAGGAATGCACGAGGCGTTCCACTTCGTTAAGCGAGTCGTCCACCAGTGTATACAGCGCCGTACGGTCGGCAAACTCCACGTCTTCCTGGCTGAAGTCCAGTTCCAGTTCTATCAGCGCGGAGAATTTGATCAGCTGCTCCCGCAGGGCGAACAGCTCTTTGGAAAAGCCGCCGCGCATCTGTTGCATCGCGGTTTGATGGGAAGCGGCGGTATTGCTGGCAATCAGGTCGGCGACAGACTCGGCCTGTGTGAGGTCGAGCTTGCCGTTCAGGAAAGCGCGCTGCGTGAATTCTCCCGGCCGGGCGAGGCGGGCGCCCATGGCGATGCAGGCTTCGAGTATCTGTTGCTGGATGTAAGGCGAACCATGGCAGGAGATTTCCACCACTTCTTCGCCGGTGTATGATTTCGGGGCGCGGTACAGGCTCACCACCACTTCGTCTATCACACGGCCGTGCAGCTGCAGGCTCCCGAAATGCAAGGTATGCCCGGGTTGCTCCGCCAGTTTTTTGGCGGGGAACAGTTTGTCTGTAATGCCGATGGCCTGTGGGCCGCTCAGCCGTATCACCGCAATGGCGCCTACGCCGGGCGCGGTGGCAATGGCTACTATCGTATCGTCGTGACCGCCTGTTTTTCCAATCATAGGCCGAAATTAAATAAAATACGCCGCACTGAAGAATGGGGCCCACCATACAATCCCCCCCAAAAAAAATTCCCCCGCCTTTACAGACGGGGGAACATGTATTCTTACTAGCGTGAGACTTATTACTACTCTTGCAGTGTAAAGCGGATCGGCAGGTTGAACTGCACAGATACCTGGCGTCCGTTCTGCTTACCGGGTTTCCACTTCGGCATTTTTTTCACCACGCGGATGGCTTCCTCTTCGAGGCCACCGCCTTTCGGGGCGCCTACGGTTTTCACATCCTTGATGGTACCTTCAGAGTCCACCACGAATGATACGAACACTGTACCGGAGATGCCGTTTTCCGTTGCCATGGGTGGGTAGCGGATGTTGTTATTGAGGTACTTGGCCAGCGCCTCTTCACCACCAGGGAAGGTCGGAGGTTGCTCCACGAACGTGAAGATCTCGTCTTTCGGGGGAGGTGCGGGTGCGTCGATTACACCGGTACCTTTACTGTCGTTGATCAATCCCGGGTCAATACCGTTGGGATCGCCTTCCACAGTTTTGGTGCTCACGGCTTTATCTTTGATCTCTTCGATCTTCACCAGTTCCTCTTCGGCTTTTACTTCTTCGTCTTTCTTGATTACCGGCGGCGTAAACTGCACGGACGGTTTTACCGGGGGCGGCGGAGCGGGCGGCGGAGGCGGCGGAGGCGGCGTTTTCGGATCATCCGGCAACTTCACGTCCTCCAGTTTGATATCCTCCACGATCGGCTTCTTTACCATATCTGAGTTGTCGCCCTTCGCATTTAAATACAGAAGGTAGCCGCCAACGATCAGCAGGGCCAGGCCCGCTGTGGCCAGAATGGAATTCCGCACGCGTTTGTCGTACTTCTTGCGAAGTTCATAAGCACCGTAGCTCTTGTTCCTGTCTTCAAACAGGATGTCAAGAAAATCGGACTTAAGGATTTTAGCTGAATCCATTGTTAATTGTTTATAGATGGATGCAAAAAAATTAGTTTTTCCATACTACTGGATCCCGTTGGAGGTCTCAGTAGTTTTGATCCATTGCTTGTCCTGGTCGCTGATATCCACCGTTGCATAGCGCTGGATACGGTTGATTGCCATTTCATCCAATAAATCTACAAAGTTCTTGTATGTGGAGCCGTCATCAGCTTTGATGATCACCACCACATCTTCGGGCTCTCCTTTTGAGTTCCTGAATTTGGACACTTCATCGCGTTTTTTGATAATCACGTCACGGATGCCGTTCGTGTTGGCAAAAGTTGTCGCTTTGAAGAAGTCCGGATTACTGGAGGCATTGGGGTCTTGCGCCAATCCCTCGTAGTAATAAACCTGGTCTTTCTTGCCTAACAGGATAGTGAGAGCGGTGCTTTCCTTCACTTTGTTCTGCTCTTCCTCTTTCTCAGTATCCTTGGGCATCACCAGATCCATCGTCTTGGGCTTAGACATAGTGGTGGTGAGCATGAAGAAGGTAATCAGGAGAAAACCCAAATCCACCATCGGGGTCATGTCAACACGGGTCGAAAGCTTTTTGGATTTCGTTCCCTGGTGTTTCTTACCACCGCCACTACTGCTGGTATCCATTTCAGCCATGGTAGCATTTCTTTTTTTGTTGAAACAATTGTACTAACGGTCCCCCCGTTACTACTTTTTCTTAGACTGGGACTGCTGCTGTTCTTCGTAAATCGCAGCGGCAGAGCCTGCCGGTTTTGCTTCCAGGTTCGTTACCAGGTTCAGTTTCTGGATCTTCTTGTCCTTGAAAGTGTCCAGAACCTTTTTGATCACCGGATAAGGAACGTCGTTGTCCGCCTGGATGCAATACTTCAGTTTGCTCATCCCACCGCCTGCGGCACCTTGTGCTGCGCGGGCGTATTCGATCCAGATCCCCAGTTCGTTATTGGCAGAGTCCATCGGAATGCCTTTTTCGATATTGGAAGATTTACGCTGGTCGGCACTCATGTTCAATACCTGTTTCAGGTTCTTGAAGTCCGTACCAACGCTGGAACCAACTATGAAGTTATTGATCTCTTTTTTCTCCAGCCCCAGTTTGAAGTTGGTGTTGAGATCTTCTATGAGCTGCCTTCTTTTAGGCTGACCGTCCATGCTAAAAAACACCCTGCCGTCCTTTGCTACCGTCAGCAGAATAACATCGGAATCAGGCAATAACTGGGTATTGATAGAAGACGGAGTAACCACCGCTACCGGCTCGTCCGGTTTGAACTTGGTCGCCAGCATGAAGAAAGTCAGCAACAGGAACGCCACGTCGCACATCGCCGTCATGTCGATGTTCGTGCTTTTCCTGGGCATTTTTACTTTTGGCATACTTACTCCTTTTTAATTTGGTTCACTTATAAGATTCAATTCTGCACTAATTCCACAGATAATTTACGAAAATTATTTGTGATTTGCAGCGAAGCTCTGCGTTAAAGTAAAACCAGACTCGTCGATCGCGTAAGTGATGCTGTCGATATTGGTAGTGAAGTAGTTATACATGATGATTGCCACAGCGGAAGTACCGATACCCAGTGCCGTGTTGATCAGCGCCTCGGAGATACCAAGAGCCAGCTGGGCAGAATCGGGTGCACCACCGGAAGACATCGCCGCGAACGCCTTGATCATACCCAGTACCGTACCGAACAGACCCAGCAGGGTAGCTACGGAAGCAATGGTAGACAGGAACACGAGGTTTTTCTCCATCATCGGCAGTTCCAGCGCAGTGGTTTCTTCGATTTCGTTTTTGATGGACAGGATTTTCTGGTCGGTATCCAGCTCGGTGTTACCGATCATTTCCTTGTATTTTTTCAGGCCGGCTTTGATTACGTTACCTACGGAGCCTTTCTGTTTGTCGCACTCAGCCAGGGCCGCGTCAACATTCTTGTTAGCCAGGTGGTACTGTACTTTACGTACCAGCTCAGCGCCGCTGAACTTACCTTTGGCTTTTGCCAGATACAGGAAACGCTCGATTACGAAAGTCAGACAGATCAACAATACTGAGATCAGAATCGGTACGATGAGACCTCCTTTGTAAACAGTACCGAACCATTTGCCGATACCTTCCTCAACAGGGTGATTGTCAGGATTGCCGCCCTGGAAGTTGTCAGGATTACCCAATACGAGATAGAAAAATACATAAGCAATGGCGATGCAAATGGGCACAGCCAGCAAAGCAAACAAGTTGGACGACTTTTTTGCCTGATGTGAAGAGGTTTTGGCAGCAGCTGCAGTCACAGTTGTTTTAGTCTCAGCCATGTTGATTGAATTTTAGTGTTAAAAATTAAACTGTTTGTTTGTTAGTAATAAGATTTAGATCGATTGTCTGTTCCAAATTCACGCCCTTAGCGGCTCATAACCAGTGATTCGCAAAGTTATAAGCCTAACTCAAAAAAACAAGTGTCACCCAAAAAATTTAACCAACCCTTCAAAAGCCCCACCTGTGGGGCTTTTCCATCTTCACATTTTGTTGAGCAAACACTTAAATAAACAAAAAGAATAATATTGTTCTAACTGTCCTCTCCAACTTTGTAGTCCGTGGCAACCGAAATCGATTGATTTTTTTTCAAAGTTGGACGCACAATTTAAGAAAATTTTCAAATGTTCCAACTAAATTTTTAAAATTCAGTTTCCCTCCTGCTACCAGCTCATTTGAGCAATTTACGGCTTTTTATTTCCGCTCTTAACATCTTTTGGCGCATTTATGGATTTTAACGATTTTTTATCAACCTTTCCCCTTTCTTTGCCGCAACTAAAATCTGTCAAAATCAAATAAACCAACACTATTCCCATGCATTTACAGCGCAAATTTACCCATGCTGTTGCGGGTGTGTTATGTGCAACCTGTTTGCTCACAACCGCTGCAGCCACTGCCCAGCGTAAGAAAAAGGATAAGAATCCCGTACCTGCCGCCGCCCCTGCCAAAGATACCACCGCCCGCCCGCCCATGGCCGGCCCCGGCGGCCCTCCGAAAGCAGCTCCGAAAAAGTTTGCTGAGATCATCACCCCCAAAGCGAAAGCGGACTCGGGGATGTTCAACGTCTACAAACAGGACGATAAATTTTTCGTGGAAATACCGGATAACCTCCTCGGCCGAGACATCCTCGTGGTGAGCCGTATGTCCAAAGCCGCCGCAGGCATGCGCGTGGGCATGTTCGGATTCGGCGGCGACCAGATCAACGAAAACGTGATCCGCTTCGAGAAAGGCCCGAACAACCGCATCTTCCTCAAAAACATCTCCTTCGCGGAAAGATCGAAAGACTCCACCCAGCCGATGTATGTTTCCGTGATGAACTCCAACATCCAGCCGATCGTGGCGTCGTTCGACGTTAAAGCGTTCTCCAAAGGGAACAACGGTTCGGTACTGGATTTCACGGATTATATCAGCGGCGATAACGACATCCTGTTCTTCGACGCAAGCCTCAAATCGCAGATCAAACTGGGCATGCCGCAGGCGGATAAATCTTACATCCAGGACGTGAAGTCGTACCCGGAAAACATCGAGATCAAAACGGTGAAAACCTACACCAAAAGCGGCTCTTCCCCGATGCCGGGCATGCCCCCCACCGGCGGCGGCTTCGCTACCGTGGAACTGAACAGCTCCCTGGTGCTGCTGCCCCTGGTGCCCATGCAGCCGCGCTACTTCGACCCGCGTGTGGGTTTCTTCGCCACCAGCCTCACCGACTTCGATGCTGACCCACAAAGCGTGAAACGCCTCACCATGATCACCCGCTGGCGCCTGGAGCCGAAGCCGGAAGACATGGAGAAATTCCGCAAAGGCGAACTGGTGGAACCCAAAAAACCGATCGTCTTCTACATCGACCCGGCTACCCCGGCGAAATGGCGTAAATACCTCATCCAGGGTGTGAACGACTGGCAATCGGCCTTCGAACAGGCGGGCTTCAAAAACGCCATCTACGCCAAGATGGCCCCCACCCCTGCGGAAGACTCCACCTGGAGCCTGGAAGACGCTCGCTTCTCGGCCATCGTGTACAAACCCTCCGAAGTGCCCAACGCCTCCGGCCCGCACGTGCACGACCCGCGCTCCGGCGAGATCCTCGAAAGCCACATCAACTGGTATCATAACGTAATGCGCCTGCTGCGCAACTGGTACTTCATCCAGGCGTCCCCGAACGACGAACGCGCCCGTAAAATGCAGTTCGACGACGAACTGATGGGCGAGCTCATCCGCTTCGTATCGTCACACGAAGTAGGCCACACCCTCGGCCTGCGCCATAACTTCGGTTCCAGCTCCACCTACCCGGTTGAGAAACTGCGCGACAGGGAATGGGTGAAAAAGAACGGCCACGCCGCTTCCATCATGGACTACGCCCGCTTCAACTACGTGGCGCAGCCGGGAGACGGCATCACCGGCGCGGACCTTTACCCCCGCATCAACTACTACGACAAATGGGCCATCGAATGGGGTTACAAAGCCATTCCCGGCAAAGATGCGGACAGCGAAAGGGCTACCCTCAACCAGTGGACCATCAACCGCCTGCAGGATAAAAAATTCTGGTTCGGTACGGAAACCAATCCGGACGATCCCCGTTCACAGAACGAAGACCTTGGCGACAACGCCATGAAGGCCAGCGCTTACGGCGTTAAGAACCTCCAGCGCATCATGCCCAACCTCATGGCCTGGACCCGCCAGGACAATGAAGGCTACAGTACCCTGAGCGAGCTCTACAGCGAAGTGATCGGCCAGTATTCCCGCTACATGGGCCACGTGGCCAAAAACGTAGCCGGCATCTACGAAACGCCGAAAACCGTTGAGCAATCCGGCGCGGTGTACGAAACCGTACCGAAAGCCACCCAGAAGGAAGCGGTGCAGTTCCTGCAGGCGCAGCTCTTTACGACGCCTACCTGGCTGATCGATAAAGACATCCTCACCCGCATCAACGGCAATGCCGCCACCATCATCCTCAGCCGCCAGGAAGCCGTGCTCGGCCGCCTGCTGAGCGTAGGCACGCTGAACAAACTGGTGAACGCGGAAGCCCTCAACAGCAATACCTACACGGTAACCGAGTATATGAGCGACCTGAAGAAAGGAGTGTTCAGCGAACTGTCGACCCGCAAACCGATCGACATCTACCGCCGTAACCTGCAAAAGGCTTACGTAACGGCCCTCGGCAACCTGATGAAAGCGCCCGAGCTGCCGGCCGGTTTGCCGCCTGCTTTTGCAAGCATGTTCCCGAACCCCACCAAATCCGACGTGTCCAGCGTAGGCCGCGCCTACCTGGTGTCGCTGCGGAGCGAGGTGCGCGCAGCTGCCGCCGGTGCGGCTGACGCCATGAGCCGTTACCACCTGCAAGACCTTGCAGAAAGAATCACCGAACAGCTGGAACCGAAGAAATAAATCCGGTTTCCGTATCATAAAAACAAAAGGGGCTGTATCAATGCGATACAGCCCCTTTTTTATCCGGGTATCTTTTATGCGATGCTCAGGCCCACTTTTATTTTTGATACTTCCTCCCGGGGCTAATTCTTCGTCTTTTTATCCGGAGACCTTCTGATCCAGCGATCCCCGGCGTTACATGCCTCTGGTTTAAATAGTACATCTCCGTACCCCATTTTCCTGAAATTGCAACACAATTGCATACGCAGGTATCTACGCTTCATCTATGCTTCAGCTATGCTCTTGCTACGCTTTTGGTGCGGGGAGGCTTTGGAGAGGCTCCCGTAAAGCATTGTTTATCAACGGCCTAAAAGCCACTTCATCGCCCTCGAACCGCCGGCTTCCGCCATGCGCACGATCTCCGGGTAATATTATTTTCGCATCACATCCGCCGTCACCGGCAAGGCATCACCACCACTTCCCTCTCGCCGGGTAACTCCTGTTGCCGGGAATATTATTCACGATAAAAGCTACCAGCAGCAGCAGGAACACGCCGGTCGCCACGGGCGAGAGCACATACCAGAACCCGAGCGCCCTGATCTTGGCGCTGCCGGCCACCGCCAGCAGTGCCGTAGCGCCGCCCGGCGGGTGTATCGTTTTGGTGAGCTGCATCACCACGATGGAGCTGGCCACCGCCAGCGCGCCGGCCAGCCATTCCCAGTCGGCCCAGGGGATGAGGGTACATATGGTAACGCCTACGGCAGCGCTCAGCACATGCCCGCCGATCACGTTGCGGGGCTGCGCCAGCGGGCTTTGGGTATGCCCGTAGATCAGCACCGCGGAGGCGCCGAAAGAGCCGAGCACGAAAAGATTATCCTTCGCGGGCAGGTAAAAATGATTGAGCAGCCCGATGAGGCCCACGCCGAGGAAGGCCCCGGTAAACGACCAGGCCATGTCGCGTTGGTCTACCAGCGTTTCCCGGTAAATCACATAGCGGGCGATGCGATACGTTCGTTTGATGCGGTGTTTCATTCGTGATAAGCCGGCTTTTGACCGGCCGGGTGGAAAATACCGGCCGGATGTTTCGCCGGGCGCAAAAATACACCTATCAATAAATTTTCTTAATATCGCCCTACATTATTCATCCTCTAACGTGAAAGATCGACAGAACACCAATAAGATCACCATCTACGATATAGCGCAAGCGCTCGGCCTGAGCGCCTCCACGGTATCAAGGGCTTTGCAGAACAATCCGCTCATCAACGAGGAAACCCGCAGCAAGGTGCAGGAACTGGCCGCGGAAATGAATTATGTGCCCAACTGGATAGCGTCCAGCCTGCGGAAAAAACGCTCCAACATCATCGGCCTCATCGTGCCCCGCACCAGCATGTACTTCCAGAGCACCGCCATCAGCGGTATCCAGCACGAAGCGCACAAGTACGGGTTCAGCATCGTGATCGGCCAGTCCGACGAAACCGTGGCCATGGAAAAAGAACTGGTGCATACCTTCTTTTCCCTGCGCGTAGACGGCCTCCTGGCGGTATCCTCCATGTTTACCACCAACTTCGACCATTTCTCTCCATTTATCAGGAATAATATCCCCCTTGTTTTTTACGACCGCGTTCCGCTCGACTTCCCCGGCTACACCATTACGGGCGACGATTTCAAAGGCGGTTTCCTGGCCACCGAACACCTGATCCAGCAGGGCTGTAAAAGGATTGCGCACTATGCCGGCGTACTCACCTGCAACCTCTACCAGCAACGCCTGGCGGGTTACAAAGCGGCTTTGGCCAAATACAAGATCCCCTTCGACGAATCGCTGGTGTACGTGCACAACCTCACCCTCGACGCAGGCGCGGAAGCGGCCCGGCAGATCTTTGCCGGCGGCAACATCCCGGACGGGCTTTTTGCGGCCAACGACTCCTCCGCCGTGGCATTTATCCAGGAAGCCAAAAAGAAAGGCGTAAAAGTGCCGGAACAGGTGAAAGTGGTCGGTTATTCCAACGACCTCTCCTCCCGCATCATCAGCCCCTCCCTGACCACGATCGAACAATCGGGCTACCGGATGGGCGAAAAGGCGGTGGAAACACTCGTGCAGCTGATCAACAAGGACGAAAAAATCAAAGTCACCAAAAATTTCGTATTTGAAGTAGAGCTTATTCCACGCGAATCTTCTGCGCGGTAAGCATCACAAAACCTACAACAACTTTACTATGAAAAAAGTCCACCTTTTTCTGATGGCCCTGCCTGTGCTTGCGCTGGTTTCCTGCAGCCGGGACATTTACGTGCCCAACCAGGTCAACGTGCCGTTACTGAAAGAAAAGAACGAATTCAAAGCCAACCTGTCCCTTTCCAACTGGCAGGCCGCCTATGCCATTACAGACAACATCGCCGTAATGGTGAACGGCCAGTATGTATACCGCAACTGGTTCTACAGCGATAACAGCAACAATACGGATAACGACGACCTGTTCGTGGACCGCAACACCCGCGGCGGCGTACTGGAAGGCGGCGTGGGTTTCTTCAAACCCGTAGACTCCAAAAAGAGGGCCGTATTCGACGTATATGCCGGCTTCGGGCAGGGCGCCTTCAAAACGCTCGACGGGGCGTATAATGAAGCCCCGGAAGGCACGGCGGCCACGGAGTACCAGCTGCGCACCCGCTTCACCAAATTCTTCGTGCAGCCCAGCTTCGGCCTGGCGCATAAAGTAGTGGAAGCGGCCTTCACCTCGCGCTTCTCCCTGGTGAAATTCAACAGCCAGACCATGGGCCCGAAAGCATTCGAAAACGACCCGGACCGCCGCGCCAACTTCATGCGCCTCGGCGACAGGGCGGTGCCTTTCTTCGAGCCCACCTTTACCGTGCGCGCGGGCTACCGGTATATCAAATGGTACGGCCAGCTGCTGTTCTCCGTTCCGCTGAACGACGAGCAGTACAACAACTACAACGTGAACGATTATTTCCAGCCGGTGTCCGTCACCATGGGCGTTACGCTCAACTTCGGGCAGTGGGTGAAAGATGCGGGAAGAAGATAAAAACAAAGCGGGCTGACCTTTGAAAAGTCAGCCCGCTTTGTTATGTGTTGTGTCTTCTTATTTGATCCGGATCGCCACCGCATGCTGGCGGCCGCTTTGAGCGAGCGCCGCAGGCAGTTGCACCACTATTTCGTTCTGCACTTTTTTCCAGCTTAACTTCTTCTTGTCCCCTACCACGTTCATCGCCGCGCCTTTGCGCGGTGCGAAGCCGCTGAAGCGGATTTCGGCGGGCACGGCTTCTCCCTGTTCCAGCAGGTAGATCGCATATACGGTACCGTCTTTCTTTTGCGAAAAACATACTTTACCGCTTTTGTACGGAGCCACGGAACGGGTGTCGTAAATCGCCTCGCCGTTTACCTGCATCCACGCGCCGATGCTGTCGAGCTTGCGGTACGCTTCATCGTGCCAGGTGCCGTCGGGGCCGGGACCGATGTTGAGCAGGTAGTTGCCGCCTTTGGCGATGATGTCTACCAGGTTGTGGATGATGGTGTTCACGGGTTTGTATTGATCGTCCGGCACGTACGACCAGGAGCCGCCCATGGTCATACAGGTTTCCCAGGGATAGTCGAGCGGCTTTTCGGGGATCTGCTGCTCCGGTGTGCGGTAGTTTTCATACGGGCCGTGCACGCTCCTGTCCACCACGATCAGGCCGGGCTGGTGTTTGCGGGCCATCGAGGCGATGGCGGGCATGTTGATGTCCTGGTCCTGCGGCGGTGTTTTGCTCCAGGAGAGCGATTCTTTGGTTTGCATGCTCAGCGGCCGCACCCATCCGCCGTCGAGCCACAGGATGTCCACTTTCCCGTAGCCGGTCATCAGCTCTTCGATCTGGTTGTAGGTGAACTGCTGGAACTGTTTCCAGCGCTCGGGATATTTGGCCAGGTCGTAGCTGGGATTGCGGTCTTTCGGCGGAAAATAACGCCACCAGTAAGAATCCACGTTCCAGTCGGGTTTGGAGAAATAAGCGCCGATACGGATGCCTTCTTTCCGGAATGCCTCGAAGGTGGCTTTCGTCACGTCGGCGCGCGGGTCTTTACTGAAGGGTACGTTCGGGGCGGTGATCTTGTAATTCGATTGCCTGGTATCGAACATGTTGAAACCGTCGTGGTGTTTGGTGGTGAACACCATGTACTTCATGCCCGCTTTTTTGGCGGCGGCGGCCCATCTGGCCGGGTCGAACTTCACCGGGTTGAACGTGTTGGCGAGGGCTTCGTACTTCTGCACGTACTCGTAATAGGGGATGCCGGCGGGTTTGCGCTGGGTCCAGCCTTCGTCTTCCGGGCAGAGGCTCCACGATTCCACGATGCCCCACTGGGAGTAAGTACCCCAGTGCATCATCAGGCCGAATTTCCAGTTCTGCCATTCTTCCAGCTTCTGCAGCACCTGCGGGTCGGTTTCTTTCACGTAAGGCTCGTGCTGCGCCTTGAGGGCAAGGCCGGCCATCAACAGGCAGCCTGCCAGCGTTAGTTTTTTCATATTGTCACTGTTTTTCAACTTTGTAAGCAAGGGCCAGGTGCTGCACCTGTAACTGTTTTTTCACTTCTTCCGCCGTCAGTTTCGTTTGCACCGTCACCGTCGTTTCGCGGCCGGGCAGCAGGTCGAAATAATTGTCGGAGAAGTGGCTGTCTGCATCGCCATCCAGCAGCAGGTAAACGTTTCGCGCCAGCTGGCTGCTTTTCAGTTTCAGCGTAACGGCCCCTTTATTGTCCTCCACCGTTACGCCTACTTCCGTTGCGGGAAGCGGCATCTGGCGGGATGCAGCAAAATAAAACACATTATCGCTCAATACCTTGTTGTTCTTTAGCAGTTTGGTGTACAATATTACCCTTGTGCTGTCTGCGCCTTTGAGCAGCGCATCGCGGCGGATGCTGTGCTGCACGGCGCTGGTGTTCGCTTTGGCGGTCACGGGCGTTTGTTTTTCCCATAGCACGCGGCCGTCGAGGTCTGTCAACTGCATGTCGAGCAGCAGCGATTCGTTGCGGAGATGGTCGTTCACGATGTAGGTGGATACGCTCCCACCGTCCTGCACGGTGCTTACCAGCAGCGGGTTGTAGGCTTTTTTCACGAAGTACTGCATCGCCTTCCAGCGCCCGAAATAATCGATGCCGCTCCACGATGCGCCGGGCCAGCAGTCGTTGAACTGCCAGTACAGCGAGCCCATGCAGAACGGCATGGCCCTGCGGTGCGCTTCCATCCCCGTTTTCATGCCTTCGGCCTGCAATACCTGGCTGAGATAGAGGAACGCCGGAAAGTCTTTCGGCTGGTGATGATAATGGTCCATGTAAGTTTTGATCGCCGCATTGCCCCGCGTGAAGCTCTTCTGATGGGCCTGCATCACGAAGGAGTGAATGTCCCACTGGCTGCTGTCCGCATAGCGGCGAACGGTATGGATGTCGGGAAACGACTGGAAACCGTATTCGCTCATGAACCGCGGCACATGCGTGGCGAAGGCTTCGAACCATTCCATGCCGTGCCATACGCCCCAATAGTGGTTGTCGCCGTGCGAAAAGTCTTCTTTCCTGCCCCAGTTGCTGATCGGCGACGAAGGGAAATAAAAGCGGCCGGGGTCGTGGGTCTTCACCTCATCCCGCAGCAGTTCCCCAAACAATGTTTCGTATCCTTTCAGCATCGATGCCCATTGTGCGTCGGAATAGGCGTAACCGTCTTTCCAGCCCCAGTTTTTGATGGCCACGGCCACTTCGTTATTGCCGCACCACAGCGCCAGCGACGCATGGTTGCGCAGCCGCCGGATGTTGTAGGCCGCTTCCTCTTTCACCTGCCGCAAAAAAGCGGTGTCTGAAGGATACAGCGTGCAGGCAAACATAAAATCCTGCCATACGAGGATGCCTTTTTCATCGGCGAGGTCGTAGAACTGGTCGTTTTCATAAATGCCGCCGCCCCACACACGCACCATGTTGAAGTTCGATTCCTGCATGTCGGCGAACATCTTGCGGTAACGCTCCGGCGTAACACGGGGTAAAAAATTATCCGATGGGATGTAGTTGGTGCCTTTCATAAACACGGGGTGGCCGTTCACCATCACCGTGAAACTGGTGCCCTGCGCGTCTTTTTCGTTCTTCACCGTCACCGTTCTCAGCCCGATGCGCTGCTCTTGTTTTTGCAGCGTGTCTTTCCCCTGCATCACGGCCACGGTAACATTGTACAGCCGCTGCGCTCCCAGCCCGTTGGGCCACCAGAGCTCCGGTTTCCGGATGGTGAAAGGAATGTTGACGGTTTGTGTGCCGGCGGTCAGCGTATGGTTGATGGCGGCAGTGCCTTTTTCGTGTACGACGAGCAGGCGGTAAGTGCCTGCCTCCTGCACGTTCAGCGTGAGCGCGGCATTGAGGTTCGCCTGTTCGCTGTTCAGCGATTCCTGGCGCAGCCAGCTGTCGGCGAGCTGCACCTTGTTCCACGCCTTCAGGTATACCGGGCGCCAGATGCCGCTGGTAACGTAGCGCGGGCCCCAGTCCCAGCCATAATGGTAAGGCGCTTTGCGCGCGAAGATGCTCAGGGGAATGTCGCTGGCGTCGTTGCCCGCTGGATATACGAGCCGGCTCTCCAGGAACTTCGGCATATCATACGCGACGGGACTGTGAAAGAGAATGCGCAGCTGGTTTTTTCCCGCCTTCAGCAGCGGTTTCACGGCCACTTCTTTCCCCGCGAACATGTTCACCGCTTTCAGGATGAGCGCGTCGTTCAGGTACACATCGGCATAGGTATCGAGGCCGGTGAAGTCGAGCGACAATGCATCATGCTGCAGCTGGGCCCCCGTTACATCAAAAGAGCAGCGGTATTCCCAGTCTTTTTTATCGATCCATTGCAGCCCTTTTTCATTCGCGCCCTGGAACGGGTCGGGAATGAGGCGGTGGGCCAGCAGGTCGGTATGCACCGTGCCTGGCACAGTAGCGGTTCTCCAGATGTTTTCGTCGGTACGGCGGAACTCCCAGTTCCCCTTCAGTTCACTGTTTGTCTGTGCAAAAGCAGGCGTCGCCAGGGCGGCGAGCAGCAAGCTTTTCAATAAATTCCTCATAGTCCGTAAAAATACGGACAATAACCTTGCAAACCATTTACATTGTAATCAGTGGCATTCCCCCCAAATTCATTAAGTTTACCCCACCATGAAAAGCATCTGGCGCCAGATATTGCAATATCTCTACATCAAAAAAAGGGACCCGAACGATCCCGTCAACACCAACATCAAACTGATGCACGGGATGAACCGGATCTCGATCATCCTTTTCCTCATCGCTATCATTATTCTGATTATCAAGCTGATCAGGCGCTAACCGCGCCCACGATGGCTTCGGCGGCCTTGCGCGATGCGGTGCCGTCGCCCAGCAGGGTCCACAGCACGGCGTAATCGGCCTGCATCTGCCCGCGGCGGGCTTCGTCTTTGAGCAGAAGGGTCAGCTCCTTAAGGAGGTTTTCTTCGGTAAAGTCATGCTGGATCAGTTCCTTCACCACGGGTTTGTCCATGATGAGGTTCACCAGCGAAATGTATTTCACCTTGATCAGGTATTTGGCGAAGAAATAAGAAACGGGGCTTCCCTTGTAACACACCACTTCGGGAACGCCGAACAGCGCGGTTTCGAGCGTGGCGGTGCCGGAGGTGACCAGCGCGGCGGAAGCCTGCAGCAGCAGCTGGTACGTCTGGTTCTTCACGACCGATACGTTGGGGTACGCTTCGGTGAAAGGGCGGATGAAACTATCGTCGAGGCTGGGCGCCTGGGCCATGATGAACTGGTATTCGGGAAAATATTTCGCCATCGACAGCATCACGGGCAGTTTTTCCTTGACTTCCTGCTTGCGGCTGCCGGGCAGCAGGGCGATAATGGGTTTATCGGAAAAAGGCGGCGCGGGCTGTGCGACCTTCACGGCCTCGATCAGCGGATGGCCCACGTATTCCACTTCATAGTCCCACTTGCGGTAAAAGTCTTTTTCAAACGGCAGTATCACCAGCATTTTATCGACGTACTCCCTGATCTTTTTCACGCGGCCTTCTTTCCAGGCCCACACCTGCGGGCTGATGTAATACACCACTTTGAGCCCCTGCTGCTTCGCCCATTCGGCGATGCGCATGTTGAAGCCGGGGTAGTCGATCAGCACGAGCACATCGGGTTTCCAGGACTGTATGTCTGCCTTGCAGGCGTCGATGTTTTTGAAGATCGTGCGCAGGTTCATCACCACTTCGATGAAGCCCATAAACGCCAGGTCGCGGTAATGTTTTACTACGGTGGCGCCGGCCTGCTCCATGAGGTCGCCGCCCCAGCAACGGATATCGGCCGCAGCGTCGAGCTGCCTGATCTGTTTGATGAGGTTGCTGCCGTGCAGGTCTCCGGAGGCTTCGCCGGCTATGATGTAGTATTTCATCCGTTATCAGTTGATCTTTCAGCGTCCGGACGGCGCCATGCCGGCTTCATTCCTTCCGCTCAGATAATTTTAAGCAGCAAGATAACGATTGCGTACAATAATGTGATGAGGAAAATGCCGCGCGCAGTGAGATCGCGGCGTTTGCGGGTGTAGAGGTAAAACACCAGGCCGTTGGCCAGCAGGCAGATGCTGATGATCTTCGGGATGAGCTGTTTGTTGTTTTTCAGCATTACGAAAAAATCGGCAAGACTCAGATCACGGGGAAGAAAAACACCGAGGTAATAAATAAAAAAAGCAATGCCGGGGGTCAGAAAACCCAGCAGGATGCCCAGCGATAATTTGTCTTGTTTCAACATGGCAATAGGATTAGGCCTGGAAGCTCCATTCATCTTCCAGCTTTTTCTTCAATCGGAAATCGGTGAGGTCGAACTGTACGGGCACCAGCGAGGTGTACCCGTTGTCGAGCGCCCACACGTCTGTATCTTCACCGGCATCGAGGTTTTTAAATTCACCGGTGAGCCAGTAGTATTTTTTGCCCGTCGGGTCGCGGCGCTCGTCGAACTCCTCCACCCATTTGGCGTTGGCCTGGCGGGAGAGGCGGATGCCCCTGTACTGCGATGCTTCCACGTCGGGAATATTGACATTGAACAGCGTATGCGGCGGCAACGGCGTCTCGATCATCTTTTTGGTGACGTCGTGCGCTACCTGCCGGCAGATGCTGAGGTCGGCCTCGTAAGAATAGTTGAGATAGGAGAAGCCTACGGAGGGAATACCCTCTATCGCCGCTTCCATGGCGGCCGACATGGTGCCGGAATAGATAATGTTGATGGAATGGTTGGCCCCGTGGTTGATGCCGCTCACACAGATGTCGGGCACGCGGTCGAGTATTTTGTCGCGGGCCAGCTTCACACAGTCTACCGGCGTACCGGAACAGGTCCAGGCTTCGATGCCCTCAAAAATGTTCACTTCACTCAGGCGCAGCGGAAAACCCAGCGTGATCGCGTGGCCTTTTCCCGACTGCGGACTGTCGGGCGCCACTACCACTACCCTGCCCAGCATCTTCACCGCTTCGATCAGCGTTCGTATGCCCGGCGAGGTGATGCCATCGTCGTTCGTTACCAGTATCAGCTTCTGTTGCTTCACCATTTTACTTTTATCAACAAATTTACATGCTGCGATTTACAATTCCTCGCATTAACATTTATATAAACAACCGTTAAAGGTCGGCCTTCTTCATTTTACGCCAGCTGAGAAAGCAGAACAGCGCTATATATGCGCACGCCGTCAGGATGTACACGCTTACGTCGGGCGGTGGGGCCTGCTCCATCAGCTTCCTGAAAATCTTTCCTTCTCCGGGTAACAGCCTGTCCGTGCTTTCCATGGGCAGGAAGCCGCCCAGGTGGAACTTCACTTTGAAATCGAGCAGCCCGGCGGCCATGAACTCACCCACGTAACAGTAGAACACATAAATGGCGATGGCGATGCCGGAGCGTTTCATGAAGGTGCCCAGGAAAAATGCGGCGGACAGGTACGTGAGGCTCTGCAAAGCGGACCATAGGATGATGTGCAGGTTCTGCGATGCGTCGCCGCCATGCTGCATGCCGAATACCAGCGCGGTGAGCACCACCAGCAGGGTGATGTACAGCACCATCCCGATCATCACGCCGAACTTGGCGGCAATGAACTGGTCTCTGCTCCAGCCGTCGATGATGTTCTGCCGGATGGTCCGGAAGTTGTTTTCGTTCGTCAGCAGGATGAGCAGCAGGATGCCCATCACCGGCGTCATAAAGCTGGTCAGCCAGGCTACGGTTTCCCATACCTGGGGAAATGCGAACGGCGTTCCCCCGAACGGCAATTTCGCCAGCACCTGTTTGTTGATGCTCAGGTAAGCGGAGCAAAGCAACGGGGCGGCAGCGGTGAATATGGAGATGAGTATCCAGAAAGTGCGGTAGGCCTTCACTTTCAACCACTCTATTTTTAATAACTGTATCATGCGAAAAAAAAATTAAGGTGGGTGAAAGATCAGTTGGTGAGCTCGATGAAACGGGCTTCGAGGCTTTTGCGTTTAACGGCGAGGTAACTCAGCGTGATGCCGTTCTCGAAACAGTAGCGGTTCATCTGTTCGGCGGAGCGGCTGTCTTCGAGCACGACCTGGAAGCTGCCGTTGTGCCGGCGGATCGACTTGAGGCCGGGCAGGTTCCTGAGCACGTCTTCCAGCCTGGCGAGGTCGTTCGCGCCCATTTCGATCATATCCTCAGCGGCCAGCACTTCGTCTACATGGCCGGAAGTGAGCAATACGCCTTTTTTGAGAATGGCCACGTGGGTACATACTTTCTCCACCTCATCGAGCAGATGGCTCGCCATGATCACGGTGGTGCCTTCCTGGCCGAGCTTGCGGATAAGCTCGCGTATTTCGGCGATGCCGGCCGGGTCGAGGCCGTTGGTGGGCTCGTCGAGCAGCAGCACTTCGGGGCCGCCCAGCAGGGCGTTCGCGATGGCGAGGCGTTGTTTCATGCCAAGCGAAAACGTGCTGAATTTGGAATCTCTTCGCTCCCACAGTTCCGTCAGTTTCAGTACGCGCTCGATATCGTCGGCCCCGCGGCCTTTGATGGCTGCGGTGATCTGCAGGTTGCGCGCAGCGGAATAGTAGTGGTAGAAGTTGGGGGTTTCGAGCAGGGAACCGATGCGCTTGCGCTGGTCTTCGTGCGGGGGCAGCCCGAACCAGCTGTAAGTGCCGGCATTGGCCTTCAGCACGTCCATGATAATGCCGAGGAGCGTGGTTTTGCCGCTGCCGTTAGGTCCCAGTACCCCGAATACGCTGCCCTGGGGCACGGAAAATGACACATCGTTCAAAGCCTGGATGGCCCCGTAGCGCTTCGAGATCTGGTGCAGGGATAGAATTTGTTGCTGCTGTTCCAATGAAATGATATTAAAATTAATGCAATATATAACTAATTACGCAGCGGTTTACCTGTTTTTATGACGCTTTGCAGCCTTTCCAGCGTTTTACGCTCTCCGCAAAGGCTGAGGAAAGCCTCCCTTTCGAGGTCGAGCAGGTATTGTTCACTCACCAGGGTAGGTTCGCTCAGGTCGCCGCCACACATTACGTAGGCCAGCTTCTGGGCTATTTTGGCGTCGTGCTCGGAGATGTAGTTCCCGAATTTCATCCCGTTCACGCCGGCCAGCATGGCCCCGAGGGCGGAACGGCCCATCACCTTGATGTCTGTCCGTTCGATGGGGCGGGTATACCCTTCGTTGGCCAGCTCGATGGCTTTTTCCTTGGCGTCGGCGATCACGCGGCTCTGGTTATAGCTGATATCGTCCACACCCGGCCGCAGGATGCCCAGCTCGAACCCTTCCTGCGCGGAAGTGGATACTTTGGCCTGTGCGATGGTGAGGTATTTTTCCTGGAGGATGGGCATTTCGATGCGGCCTTCTTCGTATTCGTCGGAAGCGCGCAGCGTCAGTTCCTTGGTGCCGCCCCCGCCGGGGATGAGGCCCACGCCGAGCTCCACCAGGCCGATATAGGTTTCGGCCGCGGCCTGCACCTTGTCTGCATGCAGGCTCATTTCGCAACCGCCGCCCAGCGTCAGCGCGTGTGGCGCCACGATCACGGGAATGGAGGAATAACGGATGCGCATGGTGCTGCGCTGGAACAGCCGGATGGCCATGTCCAGCTCGTCGTATTCCTGCTCGGCCGCCAGCATGAAGATCATGGCCACGTTGGCGCCGGCGGAAAAGTTGGCCCCGTCGTTGCCGATCACCAGCCCGCGGAAGTCTTTCTCCGCCAGGTCGATGGCTTTGTGCAGCCCTTCGAGCACCTCGCCGCCGATGGAATTCATTTTCGTTTTCCAGTCGAGGCCGAGAATGCCGTCGCCGAGATCATATACGTTGGCGGCGCTGTTTTTCCAGATAATATTGCTGCTGTAGTTTTCGAGGATGATGAAGCTGTCCGCGCCGGGCACGGGCTTGTAGGCCTTCGTGGCCAGGTCGTAATAAAACTTCTTCCCGTTCTCCACCTTGTAGAACTGTTTGACCCCTGCGGCCAGCATTTCGTTCACCCACGGGGCCACGGTGAGGCCTTTATCGGTGATGTTCTTGATGCCGGCTTCCACACCCAGCAAATCCCAGGTTTCGAACGCGCCGATTTCCCAGCCGAAGCCTGCTTTCATGGCGTCGTCCACCTTGTACAGGTCGTCCGCGATCTCGGGGATACGGTGAGAGATATACGAAAACAGGCGGGCATGGAAATGCTGGTAGAACTGCCCCGCTTTATCGCCGGAAGCAGCCAGCATTTTGATGCGCTGCTTCAGGTCTTCGACGGGTTTGGCAGCTTCCACGCTGGCGAACTTCGCTTTCTGTTTGGGGCCGTACTCCATGGTTTTCAGGTCGAGCGTCAGGATTTCCTTGCCGCCCTCGCCTTTTGTTTTTTTATAGAAACCCTGCCCGGTCTTATCGCCGAGCCAGTTGTTGTCGACTACTTTCTGCAGGAAGGGCGGGATCTTCATGATGTCGCGCGCTTCATCCTCCGGACAATTCTCCTCCACACCTTTCGCCACTTTCACCAGCGTATCGATGCCCACCACGTCCGCCGTGCGGAAGGTGGCGGATTTCGGGCGGCCGATGACAGGGCCGGTGAGCGCATCCACCTCATCTATCCCCAGCTCCATCTGCTGCATGATGTGAAAGATGGCCATGATGGAAAACACACCCACGCGGTTGGCGATGAAAGCCGGCGTGTCTTTACAGAGCACGGTGGTTTTGCCGAGGATGAGGTCGCCGTAGTGCATGAGGAAGTCCACCACCGCTTGATCGGTGTGCGGGGTGGGAATGATCTCCAGCAGGCGCAGGTAACGCGGCGGGTTGAAGAAGTGGGTGCCGCAGAAATGTTTTTTGAAATCGTCGCTCCGGCCCTCCGTCATCAGGTGGATGGGAATGCCGGACGTATTGGAAGTGATGAGCGTACCGGGTTTGCGGAACTGCTCCACCTGTTCGAACACTTTCTTTTTGATATCGAGGTTTTCCACCACTACTTCTATCACCCAGTCGCAGTCGGCTATACCTTTCATGTTGTCGGTAAAGTTCCCGGTGGTGATATGTTTGGCGGCGGATTTGGTGTACAGGGGCGAGGGATTGGATTTGATCGCCGCCTGCAGCGCTTCGTTCACGATCCTGTTGCGCACGGCCGGATGGTCTGTCGTTAATCCTTTGGCTTTTTCCGCATCGTTGGGCTCTTTCGGCACAATATCGAGCAATAACACCTTGACGCCTACGCCGGCGAAATGACAGGCTATTCTTGAGCCCATTACACCGGAACCGAGCACGGCAACCTTGTTGATCCTTCTTTGCATAGTTTTTCCAGCTTTTGAGTAATGAATTTAGCATTTTTTGTCGTTGGAAAGCCGGGGGCAAATAAAAAACCCTGCGATATCCGGAGAATCGCAGGGTTGATGCCGTATAACGATATGTTAAATTGATGATCAGCTGACGCCGCTGCCGGGGGCTACGGCTTCGGAAGGATTGACGAAGACGAGGCGCCCGTCTTTATCTTCCGCCATCAGTATCATGCCCTGGCTTTCGATGCCGCGCATTTTACGCGGGGCGAGGTTGGCCACCAGTGTGACCTGTTTGCCTACAATGACATCAGGCGCATAGTGCATGGCGATGCCGCTCACCACGGTGCGCTGCTCGTCGCCGAGGTCTACCGTCAGTTTCAGCAGTTTGTCCGCCTTCTCTACTTTTTCGGCCTGTGTGATGGTGCCTACGCGCAGTTCCAGTTTGGCGAAATCGTCGTACTGGATCTCGGCTTTCTTTTCTTTCACGGGCGCGGCCGGTGTGGCAGCGGCCTGCTGTGCGGCGGCCGACTGTTTAAGGCCGGCATGCAACTTATCTACCTGGGCTTTCACCTGCTCGTCTTCCACCTTTTTGAACAGCAGTTCGGGCGCACGCAGGGAATACCCCACGCTCACGAGTTTCATGCTGCCGGCGTTCTCCCACTCCAGCATCCGGTCTACCACCTTCAGCATGTGGCAGATCTTCTGCGCCGTGAACGGCAGGAAGGGATTGATGAAGATGGCGAGGTTGGCGGTGAGCTGCAGGCACACGTGCAGGCAGTTGTCGATCACCTGCTGGTTCTGCGCCTGCAGTTCGGGTGTTTTGGCCAGTATCCAGGGCTGTTTTTCCTGTAAATAACGGTTGCCTTCGCGGGCCACGTTCATCACTTCTGACAGGGCGTCGCGGAAGCGGAAGTTTTCGATGGACTCGGCGATTTTCACCTTCGCTTCCTGCAGCATGGCGAAAATGGCGTCGTCGGCCGCATCTTTGGCGGCGGCGTGCATGGGCGGCACCTTCCCACCGCAGAGCTTGTGCATCAGCACCATGGTGCGGTTCACGAAGTTGCCGAAAATAGCCACCAGCTCGTTGTTATTGCGGTCCTGGAAATCCTTCCAGGTGAAGTCGTTGTCTTTCGTTTCCGGTGCGGTGGAGCAGAGCACGTACCGCAGCACGTCCTGCTGGTCGGGGAAATCCTTCACGTAGTCGTGCACCCACACGGCCCAGTTGCGGGAGGTGGACACTTTTTCGCCTTCGATGTTGAGAAATTCGTTGGCCGGCACATTGTCTGGCACCACAAACCCGCCGTGCGCCTTGAGCATGGCCGGGAAAATGATGCAGTGGAACACGATGTTGTCTTTCCCGATGAAATGGATCAGGCGCGTATCGTCCTTGCACCAGTAATCGGCCCATTGGTCGGTCAGTTCCTTGGTGGCGGAAATGTACCCGATGGGGGCGTCGAACCACACGTAGAGCACCTTGCCTTCCGCGTCTTTCAGCGGCACCTTGATGCCCCAGTTGCTGTCGCGGGTCATGGCGCGGCTTTGCAGCCCGTTGTCGAGCCAGCTTTTGCACTGGCCGTACACGTTATTTTTCCACTCTTTGTGGTCTTCAATGATGTATTGTTTCAGCCAGGGCTCATAATTTTGGAGCGGCATGTACCAGTGTTTGGTGGTACGTTTCACGGGCACCGCGTCGCTGAGGGCGGAACGGGGGTTGATGAGCTCGTCAGGGCTGAGGGAGCTGCCGCAGCGTTCGCACTGGTCGCCATAAGCTTTATCGTTCCCGCATTTGGGGCAGGTACCGATGATGTAGCGGTCGGCCAGGAACACCTGTTTCACTTCATCGAAATATTGTTCGGACTCCTTCTCTTCGAAAACCCCGTCGTCGTAGAGTTTTTTAAAGAAGTCGGCAGCCGTCTGATGATGGATCTGGCGCGAGGTGCGTGAAAATATGTCGAAAGAGATGCCCATGGTATCGAAGCTCTCTTTGATGATCTTGTAATATTTGTCTACCACGTCCTGCGGGTTCACGCCTTCCTGCATCGCCTTGATGGTGATGGGAACGCCGTGTTCGTCCGTACCGCATACAAATTTTACATCTGTTTTCCGGGCTCTCAGATACCGTACGTAAATATCCGAAGGCAGGTAGCACCCGGCCAGGTGGCCGATGTGCACGGGACCGTTTGCATAGGGAAGCGCCGCGGTTACCAGATATCTGTTAAATTGCTTCATCAGTTTTGATTCGTCTTTTTGGTTCCCGGCGGCTCATGACGCCGCCGGCCTATTAAAAAATTAAAATTGTGGCAATATCATTTATTTTGTGCGCCGGGTAAAGTACCCGTTCTATATTTGATATTAATCAGCAAAGGTAAACTAAAGCTCTGTAGAATGATCAAAATTCCGCCGTACCTGAAAAAAGGCGACCTGATAGGCATCACCTGCCCCAGCAGTAAAATGGAACTCAGCGCGGCCGAGTATGCGGCCGGTGTAATCGAATCGTGGGGTTTCCGGGTGCACCTGGGCATTACGGTGGGTACCAGTTTTCACAACTTTTCCGCCCCGGACGAGCTGCGGCTGGAGGAATTGCAGGATATGATGGACCACCCGGACATCAAGGCCATCATTTTCGGCCGCGGGGGCTACGGGATGATCTGTATCCTCGACCGTATCGATTTCAGCCGTTTCCGCAAGCACCCCAAATGGCTGTGCGGCTACAGCGACATCACCGCACTGCACGCCCATCTGCAGCAGCGGCATAAAATCGCCAGCATCCACTCCACCATGTGCAGCGGCATCACCAAAGCCACGGCGGAAAACGTGTATGTGGGCAGCCTCCGCGACGCACTGCTGGGCAAACGCAGCAGCTATAGCTGTAACACCCATCCCATGAACCGCAACGGCAAAACGAAAGGCGCCCTGGTAGGCGGCAACCTCTCCCTGCTGGCCAACATATCGGGCTCCCGCTCGCAGATCAATACGAAGGGCAAAATCCTCGTGCTGGAAGATATCGGGGAGTACCGGTACAATGTGGACCGGATGATGTACAACCTCAAACGCGCCGGCTGGCTTGACGATCTGGCGGGCCTCATTGTAGGCTCGTTCACGGATGAGCGCGAAACCGACACGCCCTTCGGCCAGAACGAATATGAGATCATCCGCAACCTCGTGCAGGAATACGATTACCCGGTCACCTATGGTTTCCCCGTGGGGCACCAGGAGCAGAACTACGCCCTCAAACTGGGCATGCCGCACGAACTGAAGGTGAGCGATAAGGGTGTGAGCCTGATAGAATTGAAATAATCACAGCACAAACGAATTGGAATAAACACAAAGGCCGGCCATCCGGCCTTTTTCTTTGGCCTGCCGGGTGCAAATCCGGGATTGGCTGCACCGGCAGTCTTTTGTCGCACATTATTTCAGGAGATTATCCGGATTCCTTTACCGGACCGAATCCCAGTAATGCGGGTATTCGTGGAGGTCATTATGTTTTTCCGCCTTTGTGTGACACACCTTATTGCGCCGGCAATTAATGCGGCTTCCCCCGATATGCGGGTATCCGCGGAGGTTATTGTGTTTTCCCGCCTTTGTGTGACGCACCTCATTGCGCCAGCAGGGAATCGAGCTTTTCCCGGTAATGCGGGTATTCGCGGAGGTTATTGTGCTTCCCGCCCTTGATGGTCACAAACTCATCGCCTTTTTTGAGCAGCGTATCCAGTTTTTTCCCGGATGCATAGGGCACCGTTTCGTCTTTGGTGCCGTGAAAAATCGTGACCGGGGCGGAAACTTTGGGAAGGTATTCGTTGGTGGGCAGATTGAACTCGAGCAGCAGGCTGTACGGGTAGATGGGCGCGGCTTCGGAGGCCACGTCGCTCAGGCTGTAGTAGGGCGTTTCCAGCAGCAGGCGCTTGCAATCCCGCACGGAGGCCAGTTGGGCGGCGATGCCCGTTCCGAGCGACTTCCCGTAAATCACGATCTGCCATGGCGCGAACCGCGTGCGCGCCACTTTGTACATCAGCAGCGCATCTTCGTACATGGCGGCTTCCGTGAGCCGCCCGGTGCTTTTGCCGAACTCCCGGTAATCCATCATCAGCACATCGTAGCCGTGCCTGGTAAAATCAGGCGCCACTTTGGCGTATCGGTTGATATTGCTGGAGTTGCCGTGAAAGTACAGCACCATGCCGCGCGGGCGCTCGGCCTTGAACAGCACGGCGCTCAGTTTTACTTTTTTATTGACGGGAATGAGCAGCTCCTGGAAAGGGATGTCGAATTTGTACTGGTAGTTGGCCGGCAGCACCTCCGGGTGGAAAATCAGTTTATCCTGCACGAAATACAGCACGATACCCGCGGTAAAATACAGCGCGATGGCCCAGATGGCGATTTTCTTCACATATTTCAGCGTCTTGCTTTTCGGTTCCATATGACTGTTTTATTCCTGCAGGATGTCCCTGATGAATGCATGATATTCCGGAAAGGATGGCAGGTTGTTATGCCTGCCGCCCGTGATGCGGATGAGTGTGATCCTCCGCGGATTGAGCGCCTGCAAATGTTCGCTGTGCCGGATGGGGATAAGCCGGTCTTTGGTGCCGTGCAGGATGTACGTATGGCATTGCACTTTCCTGATCCACAAATCCGTCCGCAGGTGATAGCGCAGCACCCAGCGCAGCGGTAAAATAGGCAAAAAACGTTTCACCACGCGGGCAAAACTGTAATACGGCGCGTCCAGTATCAGGTAGCGGGGATGATTGTCGCTGGCCAGTTTGGCGGCGAACCCGCTGCCGATGCTGCGGCCGTACACGAGTATATGGTTTTCCGGGTGCACGGCGGTGAGGGAGTCGTACACGAACTGCGCGTCGTGCATGAGCTGCGACTCGCTGCGTTTGCCCGTGCTTTTCCCGAAACCGCGGTAGTCGATCATCACCACCTCGTAGCCGTAGCGGGTAAAGTCCCTGGCGAACTTGCCCCAGCCCTTGATGCTGCGGGTATTGCCGTGGAAATACAGCAAAATGCCCTTGGGCTCCGCCACCGTAAAATGAAGGCCGTTGATGCGCACGCCCGGCGCCGGTTCGAAGAACAGTTCGCTGAAAGGCTGGTCGTACCGGAACACAAAATCCGCCCGCAGCTTCTCCGGCTTGAAAATGAACCGTTCCTGGATAAAATACACCAGGAGCAGCAGCAAGAGGTAACCGGCAATGATGTATATGATCGTTGGGGACATGTTTAGTCTTCCACGTCGGGCACCACTTCAAGCCCGTACTCGTCTGCCGTGAGCAGGCCGCGTTCCTTTACGGCCGCCACGCCCGTGGCATCCAGCGCCAGTTCCGTTTTTTCGAACTGCTGGTGCAGGTAGTTGAACGAGTGCATTTTTCCCGCGAGGCCCGGCACACCGGCCAGGTATTTGATCACTTCGTTCACCATCAGCAGGGCCGTAGCGCCATGCGTGGCGCCCATGGCGCCGGCGTCGAAGTTCCGGAACTCGTCCACCTGCAATTCGTTGCAGCGGTACGAACCGGAGCGGCTGCCATTGTCGAGCAGCATGTTGAAACCGCCCCACCAGGCTACCCAGTTATGCACTTCACCGGTGATGAAAGGTTTGTCCTGCAGCAGGCAGGCATCGCTCACCACCAGGTGCGTGGCGCGGTGCTGCGAGCAGTCTATCACGAGGTCGAACCCGCTGATGACCTGCACCGCATTATCGGGCCGTACCTGTAACAGGAACGGGTAATGCTTGTTCCACGGATTGAGGGAAAACAGCCGGCTGGCGGCCATTTTGGCTTTATGCTTGCGCAGGTCCTGCATGTTGAAAAGCGGCTGGCGGTGGAGGTCTTCTTCCAGTATCACACCGTAGTCCGCGATGCCGATCACCCCTACTCCGGCGGCGCTGAGGTATTGGATGAGGGGACTGCCCAGCCCGCCCGCGCCGATCACGAGGATGCGCGCGTTCTTCAGCGTTTCCTGCAGGCCGGCGCCCATGCCCGGCACGGCGATGGGGTGTTTATATCGTTCCAGTTCTTTTTCTGAGAGCATGTATGGTAGCTGTTGATTCATGAATGAACCACAAAGATAGGTAGAAAGCGGTTTTTATTCCTGCGGGAACTCCATGGTGAAGCGGCTTCCCTTGCCGAGGATGCTCTCCACCCTGATTTTGCCCTTGTGCGCGTCCACGATGGCTTTCACATAACTGAGGCCCAGGCCGAAACCTTTCACGTTGTGCACGTTTCCCGTATGCGCGCGGTAAAATTTTTCGAAGATGCGCGACACCGTGTCGCGGCTCATGCCGATGCCGTTGTCCGCAATCGAGATCACCAGGTTCTTGCGGGTGTTGCTGGTGGAGATGCGCACTTCGAGATTATCTTTCGAGTATTTGATCGCGTTATCGAGCAGGTTGAAAATGAGGTTCGAAAAATGCACTTCATCCGCTTTGATGATGGGCTGATGCGCGTTGAGCTGCAGGTCTACCCGGCCGTTCTTGCCGGCGAGCTGCAGCTGCAGGTTTTCGACGGTGCTGGAAATGAGCTGGTGCACGTCGATCGGCTGCAGGTTCAGCGTGATCTCTTCTTTTTCCATCAGGGCGGATTGCAGGATGGATTCCACCTGTTTGTTCATGCGCCGGTTCTCTTCCTTGATGATGCCGGAGAAGTAACGGATTTTTTCCTTATTGTCCATCACCCGTTCGTTGCCGATGGCGTCGATGGCCAGCGAAATGGTGGCCAGCGGCGTTTTCAGTTCGTGGGTCATGTTGTTGATGAAGTCGCTTTTGATTTCGGAGAGCTTTTTCTGCCCCAGCATGGTGCGGATAGTGAGCGCAAAAGCGGTGACGATGATGATCGTAAACAGGATGCCTCCGAAAATCATCCAGCCCATCCATTTGAAAACCGCGAAGCTGCTCTTCGGCACGAACACGATGAGGGCCTCGGTGGCGGGCTCGTTGATGTCTTCGAACAGCGGTGAAATGAAACGCTCATACAACAGGGAATCTTCCGCCGCACCCAGCAGCCTTTCTCCGAAAAGCGGAGACGCCAGTTGCGGGAGGCCGCTGCTGACGATACCGAATTCAAACACCGTATCGAGCTTGCGGTCCTTCATCGCTTTCTTCAGCATGTCGCGCACTTCGGGTTGGGTGAAACGCTGGCTCACGGATACATTGGGCTTCACTACTTCGGGAATGAAAATGGAGCCCGCCACGCCGGCCTGTTTGTACTGATCCATTTTCAGCACGTTGCGCAGCTGTTTTTTGCTCACCACCATTTCTTCCGCAACAACGGAGATCGCTTCGACCATCCGTTCCTGTTTTTCTTCTTTCTTGATGAGCGCAGCACTGGTGATCCAGCTGTATTGAATGTAGATGATACCCAGCAGCGAGAGGGTGATCAATGCAATGATGACAGGAAATATCTTCTTTAAAGGCAACATGTTACGGTCCGGTATAAAACGATAAATATAGGGAAAATCCCCTCCGCAAGAACTAATTGCTATAGCAACTATGATACAAAATTAAACCGCCAAAAGGCTTATCCATTGGGCGATCCGCAAAAAGCGTCCACTTTAACGTAATTTTAACGCAGATTTTATGCTGTAATTCTTAGCAGTTTCCATAACTTTGCCTTGTCATCTGGTACCAAATTTGCAGTACACAGATAACACACAAAAAAGCGAATAAACTTTCTACATACATCGACGTGGATTCGTTCCATAAGCGATTTAGATTTTGGTTGATAAAATGGTAAGGGATCTGTCTAGGTCCCTTTTTCTTTTCCCCTACTCCCCGGCTGCTGGGTACGTAACCGTAAATCCCGGATTCATTTGTATTTCAATGAGATAGAGCGCTTCCATGGGGATGCGTGACGGTATTGCGTGGGCGTGGTTGCCGTCATTCAGGCAGGCGCCAGTTGTCGGTACCGGAAAGCGATATATGTCCGATGAGATTGTATTTCAATAAGATAGAAATCCTGACTGTCGCTCCGGGCGCAGCGCAGCGCTTTACCCCCGGGTAACGGCCAACCCGGTGGCTGTAAAGTAGTTTGACCGACCCGTAATTCCATGCGCCGGGCAGGCGCCCGCCCGAAAGTTAAAATAGCATCAGAATAGGTGAAGATATCAGAAAGAGCCGTTTTCAACGAAGGATCAACGAAGCTTCCCCGGGTGTTCAACGAAGGAACACCGGAATTCTCATCCTTCGTTGGAGGTTCGTTGGACGTTCGTTGAAGGTTCGTTGAACACCGTGCAAAGGCCCGCCTGGCGTGGGGCGTTTTTCTGATTGTTTGGCTGGTGGCGGGTTTGCTCATGTCTTTCCCCCTCTTTTTCCGGGATACCCTCCGGAGCCCTTAAACAGCCGTTTCTGCCCCGTTTATCATAAAAATGACCAAGTCCCCATCCCCTTCAAATTATCCAAAAAATAACGCCTGTTTTCCCTTTTCTTGGTTAAATTTGGTTTGAGCTCAAGGAAAAAAGGTATGGATACATTGGCGCCAGGAATATTGCTGATAGCGGACCCTTTTCTGAAAGATCCGAATTTCGCCCGGACGGTCGTCCTGCTGTGCGAACACCAGGAAGAAGGCAGTTTCGGTTTCGTGGTGAACCGGCAGTTTGAACAGAAACTGGACGAGCTCATCCCCGCAGTGCTCACCCCCAACATCCCCGTATTTTTCGGCGGTCCCGTACAGATGGACACCATACATTTCATTCACCAGCTGCCCGACCTCATCGAGGGCGGTTCCGAAGTATTCCCGGGTATTTACTGGGGCGGCGATTTCGCGGCCGTGGTGGAACTGATCAACGCCGGCGTGCTCGACCTGCAGAAGATCAAGTTCTTCATCGGCTACTCCGGCTGGAGCAGCGGCCAGCTAGAAGGGGAACTGACGGAAAAGAGCTGGATCATTTCCAGCATCAACCCGCCCGTCCTCTTTTCCGGCGACGAGCAGGAGATCTGGAAGCAGTCCCTCCAGGATAAAGGCACCAACTTCGCCATGATGGCCAATTTCCCCATCGACCCTTCCCTCAACTGATTCGATACCACCTGATTCGATATAAAACAAAAAAAGCCGGGCGTCAAGCCCGGCTTTCTGTATTATATGCCTTTTCGGTTTAAACAACGGCTGCGCCTTCTACCAGCACGGTGGCCTTGTTGTTCAGCACCTCCACGAAACCACCTTCGATGGTGTAGTGTTCCATATGGGCCTTATCTTTCAGCACCTTCATCTTGCCTTTGCCCAGGGCGGCGATCAGGGGTGCGTGGCGGTCCAGTATCTCGAAGGAACCGTCCACACCCGGCAGCTGTACGCCATAAACGTCGCCTGAGTAAAGCTTTCTTTCCGGTGTCAATATTTCCAATAACATGTTAATCGGTTTAGTGATTGTTCATCCGGCCGCCTGCCTTATTTGGCAGAAGCCAGCAGTTTCTTGCCTTTTTCGATAGCATCGTCGATGGAAC